>CAYONF010000028.1:0-17083 GCA_964405255.1 uncultured Limnohabitans sp.
GTGAAGGCTGGCCCAAAGCGGTGGCCGAGGCCATGTTTTGGGCTTGTTTGCCCATGACCACAGCAGTGTCCTGCGTCCCTCAAATGATTGGATTTGGAAGCAGGGGAGAGCTCATCGCTAAAGATCCGCTCCAGATTACCCAAAGGATCCTGGGGCTCATCGAACAGCCGGAGGCGTATTTGGCAAAATGTCAAGCTGCCCAAACCTGGTCTAGGGAGTATACACTGGAGCGGTTTGAACAAGAAATCACAAAGCTGCTCATCTGATGAAAGCCCGTGTTTTTTTTCAAATGGTAGATACACTTTCGATGGGAGGTACCGAGCGAATGAGTGTCAACATGGCTTCAGCAATGGCAGAGGAGGGCTGGGAAAGCCATCTGATCATTTCCCGTGGAGGAGGAGGGTTGGAAGCTCAGCTTTCTTCAAAAGTTCAGGTTCATTTTTTAAAGAAGAAGTCCTTTGCCGATCCTTTTGCTTTTCTGAGATTGATCAGGTTGTCGAGTAGGTTTAGACCGGAGGTTTTTCACGCTCATTCCACCTCGATTTTTTGGGCAGTGTTGCTTAAAATCTTGGCTGGGAGATTTTTGTTGGTCTGGCACGATCATTTTGGTCTCAGTGATCAGCTAGACCTTCATCCCAGAAAGGAAATGATCCTCCTATCCAAATGGATCGATCGAATCGTGACAGTCAATAAAACGCTGGAGGGCTATTGGAGGTCTCTGCTTCCCTATAAGTCAAGTTCAATCATGACTATTGGTAATTTTGCGACACTGGTACTGCCCACAATTGAGCGATTTCCCAAGTTTACTTTTCTCAATTTAGCCAATTTTAGACCCCAAAAGGACCAATTAAATCTAATCCAGGCAGTATCAGAACTTAAAGCTTCTGGGTTGGATTTTGAAGTCCTGATGGTAGGTGAGGTCGTTGATCCAGAATGGAAGCTTACCATCGAAAAGGAAATTGATTCCCTTGGTTTAGCCGGTTGGATTACCGTCTACGGGCCCAGTGATCAGGTAGAGAAGCTTCTAGCCCAGTGCCATGTCGGTGTTTTGAGTTCAGAATCTGAGGGTTTGCCGGTAGCATTGCTGGAGTACGGACTCGCTTCATTGCCGGTGATTTGTACTGATGTGGGCGATTGTTCCAAGGTAATTGCATCTCCTGACTTGGGTTTCCTCATTCCATCCAAAAACCCAACTCTTCTGGCAGAAGCAATGCGGCAGTTGCTTAGGGCATCTGACCAAGAGCGTAGGGATATGGGAGAAAGCCTCAGTGTTTATGTGGATCAGCACTTTGGCAAATCATCTTTTTTGAAGGATTACCGAGCACTTCTTGCGTCGGGCTGACTATGGGAATCATTCAGCTTTTTAAGCGTACTACCACATCCAAAGGATTCATTCCGGAAATTGATGGATTTAGGTTCATCGCCATCGGAACGGTCTTGGTGTTTCATTTCCATTTTCTGCTGGTAAAAGAGTTACATGATTCGGTACAAACCCCTACTACTGCCGAGCAGGTGTCCGATGCTGCATGGTGGCTGGAACGAATGGATTTGGGGGTGAAAGTGTTTTTTGGGATTAGTGGCATTATCCTAAGCATCCCATTTTGGAAGACCTATCGCTGGGGAGCCAAGCCTGTAGATCTCAAATCTTACTTCATCAGAAGGCTTACCCGTTTAGAACCACCGTTCTTGGCGGCGATCATCGGTTTTTTGCTGGTTCACTGGTTGGTTTTAGGTGAAAAACTCGGAGAACTCATTCCTCACTTTTTCGCCACCATTTTTTATGTGCATACGCTGATTTACAACAGTTATTCGACCATACTGCCGGTAACTTGGAGCCTAGAGACTGAAGTGCAATTCTACTTGCTGATTCCGGTTTTGGCTTATTTGGCGCTTAGGGGATCGGGGATAAGAACGGTTTTGGTGGGCTTGATTCTTTTTTTTGGGTCCATTGCTTTTCGTGGCTACCTGCTGAGGGTTGGCATTTATGGAATGATGGCAAGTCTTCCGGCTTTTCTCAGTCATTTTTTAGTAGGAATCGCCTTTGCTTACCTGTTCTTAAGCAAAACGGATTGGCTGAAAAAAAAGAATTGGCTCTGGGATAGCATTGCCTTGCTGAGTCTTTTTGGATTGTTTTGGTTTTATAAACCTCAATCCGATTTTGGAGGACAGGTGATGTTTAATCTTTCGCTCTTTATAGTTTTCGTTTCAGGATTTAAAGGGGTGGGATTTAATTACTTATTGACTCGTCCTTTGATTTATCTTATCGGGGGGATGTGCTACACCCTCTATCTGCTTCATTTGCCCTTGTTTGGATTGATGATGAGGTTTGCGGACCGGATGATTGTTTTGGATTCCTATAGGCTGAGTTTTCTCTTTCAGTTTTCGCTTGGATTGGGTGTGTTGTTGCTGATCGGAGGGATCTTTTTTTTGCTGATCGAAAAGCCCTGTATGGAAAAAGACTGGCCGCAGCGATTAAGAAAAAGAATTGGCCTGATATGGTCAAATTAGATGATATCTTTGGTAGAAAACTTGCTTTTTTTCAAATAAAGTGATCAAGTATCTCCTTACTTCCCGGTCCTATTTAGTTTGGATTGCAATCCATGGAGCGTTGGGTCTTTCCGCATTGGTCAGTCCATTTCCGTTGATCGGTTGGTTTTATCTGACTCTTTTTTCTTCTCTGCTGATTATCCTCCGGCCAAATACTCCGCCATCGGTTTACACGGCATTTGTAGCATACATCATTTCGTTTGAGTTGATAGCTCGGATGTCCCAAACCTCCCCGTACATTCCCTATGAAATGGGCAAATACCTCCTGTTTGTGCTCTTGGTTTTGGGAATATTCAAATACAAAACCACCGCTTGGCCGGCTTTCCTGATGGCGATGTTTCTTCTTCCCGGATTGCTGATCGACCTTTCGGGCGAAGTCTCATTTTTGGACATGATCTTTAATTTTTTAGGACCTATGAATGTGGCTTTGGGAATTCTTCTTTTTTATGGGAAGTCAATTTCCAAGTCCATGCTTCTCAATACCTTTCGGCTGATGATTTTGCCCATGGTATCAGTCTTGGCCCATGCCCTGTTCAAAGCGCCGGATTTAGGGGAGGTTGACTTTGCATTAGGAGCAAATATGGCTACCAGTGGAGGGTTTGGATCAAACCAAGTGTCCACCGGTTTGGGCTTAGCTTCTTTTCTTGTTTTTATCTTTTGGATCAACCGATGGCCACTGACAGGATACCGATGGATGGATTCTGGCCTATTGGTGGTGTTTACCTTACAGGGTTTATTGACCTTTTCTCGGGGAGGAATGATGACAGGATTTCTGGGAATCTTTGTCATCCTGTATTTTCTCAGAGCAGCTACGCCTTTTCAGGTTAGAAAATTTGGTCTGGTCAAAATCGGAAAATACCTGTTGCCAGCTCTGATTCTGATGGTTGGCACCTTTTACCTGGTCAATCGCCTTACCGATGGGATGTTGCTGTTGCGCTACCAAGGAGAAACACAGGGTACAATAACGGGAACGAAGCAGAAATCTTTTAACTCCATTACTTCCGGTAGATTCGACATCTTTATGGGTGACTTGGAGCTTTGGTTGGATGAACCCATTTTAGGAGTAGGGGTGGCTGCATCCAAATACCTCCGCGAGCGAATGAACGGTGTAGTGGCCCATGTCGAACTGAGCCGACTTCTGGCAGAGCATGGGATTTTTGGTTTGGCCTATTTCGTGATTTTGATTTTTTATGGATGGAAATTGCTCAAATCCCATCCCAATCCTGCAATACTGGGTATTTTATGTGCGCTCTTTGCAGTGGGTTTATTCACAAGTTTTCATGCTGCGATGCGTACGTTTGTGTCACCCCTGATGATTGGCCTGAGTATGCTTTCGGTTAGGGAAACCCGAAAAAAGGCTCTGCCGCAGAAAAAGCTTTCCACCCAAGTTCCAGTCAATCAGACCTTGGTCAAGCTGTAGGCTCAAGGTACTTTGCCCATGAAAATCCTAATCTTCTATCAATACTTTGGTACTCCCCAGGGAGGCTGGAGCACGAGGTATTATGAATTCACCAGACGGTGGGTTTCTGCTGGCCATGAAGTGACTGTAGTGACTTCTCCTTACTATAAATCGGATATCCGGGCCAAGGGATTTATCTCACGTCAGCTAGTGGACGGGGTGCGCTTGATAGTGGTTGATAGTCCGGATTCCAACAAAGCTTCCTTTGCAAAAAGGGCTTGGAATGCCGTGAGATTCGCCGCTGTTTCTTGTTTTCTGGCTATGAAAGAGCCCCATGATTTGGTTTTGTCGAGTTCTGGACCGATCACCGTGGCTATACCGGCACTCCTTTCTCACTGGTTGCGAAGGAAAAAATTCGTTTTTGAGGTAAGGGATTTATGGCCAGCCGGTGGCATTGAAATGGGTAAACTGAAGAATCCCCTGCTAGTGGGGTCTGCCTTGGCCTTTGAGCGGATGATTTACCGAAATGCCGATTTGGCGGTAGCCTGTTCTGTGGGTATGGAGAAGGGGATCAAATCGGTCTATTCTGGGGTTCCCACACTAGTCATTCCCAACTCTTCTGATGTAGAGCTTTTTTCAAAAAAGGAAGAAAAGCCCTGGATGCCGCAAGGGTTTAGGGAGGATTTACCGATTTTGCTTTATGCAGGTTCCCTGGGTGAAATGGATGACTGTGGACAAATTCTGAAAGGTTTGGCCTATGTTGAATCCGATTTTCAGATGGTTTTTGTAGGGGATGGGGCAGAGCGAACTCACCTGGAAGCGCTTTCCCATTCGCTTGGACTTCAAGATAGGGTCTATTTTTTGGGCTTAGTTCCCAAAACTGAGGTGGTCAGGTGGTTTGGATTGGCTGTGCTTAGTTTTGTGACTTTTCGGAATCTTCCTGTGCTTCACACCAACTCTCCAAATAAACTTTTTGATTCTTTTGCCGCAGGAGTTCCGGTAATTCAGACTACCAAAGGATGGATTGCGGATATGCTGGAAAAAGAAAAATGCGGATTAAATGCGGATCCGGAAGATCCCCGGTCATTGGCCAAAGCGGTCACGGATTTGATCACCTTTCCCGAAAAATCCAAACAAATGGGAGTAGAAGCTTTGCGGTTGGCAAAGGGTTCTTTTAATCGGGAAATACTCTCCCAAACTTATCTGGCTGCTTTGGAAAGAATGGCATGAGAATATTATTGACGGGATCAACCGGATTTTTGGGAAAATATATTTTGGATGAGTTTCATACCCCTGTGATAACCTTGGGTAAAAGCAATTCCAGTCAGATTGTCTGTGATTTGGCAGAGTCAATTCCTGAGCTTCCCCTGCTGGATATGGTGATTCACAATGCAGGTCTGGCGCATAGGATTCCCAAAACCCCCGAGGAGGAAAGAAAATTTTATCAGGTCAATCTTTTTGGAACCCAAAATCTGATTAAAGGACTTTCTGCTAATCCCTATCCTCCCAAAACCTTTGTTTTCATCAGTACTGTGGCAGTATATGGGTTGGAATCCGGAGAGATGATTTCAGAATTGAACATGCCCAATCCTCAAACTCCCTATGCAAGAAGCAAATACGAAGCAGAGCTTCTTTTGCAGCACTGGGCAAGAGAAAAAAAAGTCAACCTGATAGTTCTTAGGCTACCCTTGGTAGCTGGGGGGAAAGGTACGCCGGGAAACTTGGGGGCCATGATTCGTGCCATTCGTAAAGGATACTATTTTAGACTTGGCTCGGGACTAAATCGCAAATCCATGGTTTTGGCAAAGGATATCGCCACCTTACTCACACGGATCCGCGATCAAAATGGAGTCTACAACCTGACAGACGGGCATCATCCTTCTGTTTCGGAATTGGATTCCTATCTCTCTTCCATTTATGGCAGAAAAGTGCGATCCCTGCCTTTAAAATCGATCAATTGGATTGCAAAGCTTGGTGATTTGGTGCCTGTTTTTCCGATTAATTCTTATCGTGTTGCCAAACTCAAGGAGTCATTGACCTTTGATGATTCCAAGGCCAGAAAGGAATTGGGCTGGGAATCGAGACCAGTCATCGGAAATCTTGACCTGTAGTCCGCTTATGAATTACCCTAGTCGCATTCTTTTTTTGGGAGAAACCTACAGGGCTGATGCCCAAACCTGGATTCAGGGAATTGAGCAGGTTTCAGGAATCAAAATTGATACCCTTGAGGTGCAGTCCGGTGGAGGAAGAATCACGAGGATACTCAGATTCCTAGGGTTTGGACTGAAGATTCTAAAAGGCAATTTTACCAAATCATACGATCTTGTATTGGCTGAGCGGGCGACGAGTTATGGTTTTTTTTCGCTGTTTGTTCGGACAAAAAAGCGTGTGATTGCCCAACAGGGTATCACTGATGCATGGCCGGAAAATGGGTTTTCGGGTGTCTACAAGCGTTTTTTGCAGAAAATAGTCTATCAAAAGGCAGACCTTATCCATGCTTGGGGCCAAGTCATGGTGCCTGCCATGCTTCGCTCGGGTGCCAATCAGGAAAAAATACTCGTCTTGCCCAAAGGACTGGATCTTGCGAAGTATACGTTTGGCTCCATGGATCAAAAGGATCCCTTTCATGCCATCGTCACCCGATCACTCAGTCCGGTATATCACCATAGTGATATTCTGGAAGCGGTTCATCTGATAAACAAACTGGGGAAAAAACTTCGCCTCACTTTGATAGGGGATGGAGAACTTCGCTCCTTGCTTGAGGAGCAGGCAATTCGCCTGGGTATCGCAGACCAGGTCAACTTTTTGGGTAGGATACCCAATGCTACACTCCCCAATTGGTTGCAGCAGGCTGCCATTTATCTTTCTGTTCCGGAGACAGAAGGGGTCTCTGCTTCACTTTTTGAGGCGATGGCCTGCGGATGTTTTCCGATCGTAACCGACTTGGAAGGAACAAGAGCTTGGATAGCGCAGGGTAAAAACGGCCTGTTGATTCCAGTCAAATCACCTCAAGCTATAGCAGATTCCATTTTGGAATTTTGGAATAAAAAAGAACGCTTTGAAGCGGGCATATTGGCAAACAGGCGAATGATCGAGGAGCAGGTGGATCTGAGAAAAAACATGCAGGTGATCTGGAATCGATACCTTCAATTGTACAGGGAATGAGCAGATTTCACAAGTGGTTGTTTTTCCAGGGAGCAAAAAGACGGAATCCCAGTATTTTTGGGCATTTCGAAGCTTTGAAAGCATCCGAAAACCTAAATTGGGATGCTCTTCAACGACTAAATGAATCCAGATTGAGGCAACTCTGCCTCTTTGCCGATCGCCATAGTCCATTTTATCAGCAAAGATTCCGCGAGGTAGGGTTTGATCCGGAGCACCGGTGGTCCTTGGAAGAATTTAGGAAAATACCCATCACCACCAAGCGCGATCTGATCGATTCCAATGCTGAAATCCACACACCGGCAAATTTATTTTCCAAGCGATTTTTTGTGGAGACCTCGGGTACCTCCGGGGAAATCCTGACATTCCACAGAGATGAGTCTTGGGATTCGTTCAACAGAGCCGCTATCTGGAGAGGATACAGCTGGTTTGGGGCAAATCCCTGGGATCGTAAACTCTACTTTTGGGGATACAATACAGCTCCTTGGAAGCGGTTGAAGCTTCGGTTCATGGATTTTTTGGTAAATCGCTTTCGGCTTTTTGATTACGATCCTGAAAAACTAAAACGTCTTGTTCCCAAACTGGATCAGGTAAAAGTGATTGAAGGGTATAGTTCCATGATTTATGAACTTGCCAATCTTATCCGGGAGCAAAAGCCCCCCTTCCGAGAACTCAAACTCGTGAAGGGTACCTCCGAAAAAGTATACCCCCACTACCAACCCATAGCTAAGGAGGTTTACGGCAGACCCATAGCCAACGAGTATGGCTCAACCGAATCCGGAATCATTGCTTTTGAATGCCCAAAGGGAAACATGCACATCACCATGGAAGGAGTCTACGTGGAAGAGGATCCCAGTGACAATGGCATCGTGGTAACCAATCTTCAGAGCTTTTCTTTTCCATCGATCCGATATAAACTTGGAGACCAGATATCCCTGGCTCCCAAGGAATACCGATGCCCCTGTGGCATGCAGTCGCCTGTGATCAGAGAAGTGACTGGCAGAATAGGGAAGAAGATTTTTGGAAAAGAACGGATTTACCCCAGTTTGACGCTGTATTACATTTTCAAGAATCTTTATTTCAACCAAAACAGGACGATTGACTTCCAAGCTCATCAGTTTGAAAAAGGAAAGCTTCAAATTTGGGTCAAAGAGCCAGCTACCTCTGATCTGATTCAACTCATCACCAAGGAAGCCAATAACTATTTTGGGGATATTCAGCTGGAAATCATTGAAAATCACGACTTCAGACAGCAAGCCGGCAAGCTCCGGGATTTTGTCTCTCACCTGGATTAATCAGACCTTCACTTATGTGCGGAATTGCAGGAATAATTACTAAGTCAAGCCAGCCCCTTACCTCCGGCTTACTGTTGAGCATTGGCCAAAGTATAGCTCATCGGGGGCCTGATGCTGCCGGTATTTTTGTGGACGGCAATGTGGGACTAGTCCATCGAAGACTGTCTATTTTGGACTTGACAGAGGCCGGAAACCAGCCCTATCACTCTCCCTGCGGTCGCTATGTTCTGATTTTCAACGGGGAGATTTTCAATTATCAGGAATTTGCTCCTGAGTTGTCAGCCAAAGGATATCAGTTTAAGTCCCACAGCGATACTGAAGTTCTACTTTACCTGCTTATCGAGCATGGAATAGAGGTCCTCCACCGGCTCAATGGGTTTTTTGCATTTTGTTTTCTTGACAAAAAATCCGGTGAACTTCTCCTCGTCAGAGACAGGTTTGGAGTTAAACCTTTGTTTTACGCCCAGGATTCCCAACGATTTGTTTTTGGCAGTGAGCCGAAAGCACTTTTTGCAGCCGGATTTGCCAAGGAGCTCGATTCTTCACGGCTGGACGAACTTTTTTACTACCGCTATGTAGCCGGGGAGAACACCGTTTTTAAGGGAGTTCATCGCCTCCTTCCCGGGCATTGGATGAGGGTCGATGGCAATGGAAACCTGAAACAAACCAAACGATGGTTTTCACTCAAAGAGGCGGCCTTGTCCCACCCGGTGATTTCCGATCCCAGCGCTTGGTTTGAGGAAACTTTTCACCAATCTATCAGATATCGGATGATCTCCGATGTACCGGTGGGTACACTCCTGAGTGGAGGATTGGATTCGAGCTCAGTACTCTATAGCCAGGCCACCCAAGGTTTTACCGGTCTGAGTAGCTGGAATATTTCATTTTCCAATTATCAGCACGATGAGTCTTCAGTCGCCCGAAAATTCTCAGCGAGTCTCGGGGTGGATTTCAATACGGTCGAGTTTCGGGGAAACGAACTGATGGCTCTGGTCAAAGAGGCCATCCGAAATCATGACGAACCCCTCATGCACCTCCAGGATGGACATATCCTGGGGATTGCCAGACATGCCAAGAAAAAGGTCTCCGTACTGCTCAGCGGTGAAGGAGCTGATGAGATATTGGGTGGATATGTCCGTTATAAAGTTCACGACAAAGCTTGGCGGTATAAACTTCTTCAAACTCTTCGTTACGTTCCCGAGCGTTACCTAAAAGGTGATCGGTTAAAAAAAATGAAACGGTATTTGGCTGAGGGAGATGAGGATTTTCAGCTGATGTCCAATTCCAATGAAACATTTCTGGCAGACTTGAAGCGTTATGGGGTAAATCCTCCCCCCTTGACGGTCCCTTATCGGGTAAGCATACTGAATGAAGCAAAGTCCCTCTATCCCCAGAATAGGCTTCGACAACTTCTGTATCTGGAGCAGCATACGCACCTGTTTACCCTCAACGATCGAAATGACCGGACCACTATGGGGGCTTCCATTGAATGCCGGGATCCGTTCCTTGATCCTCGATTGGTCACCGGGGTAGCCAGTCTCCCTGACCAGTACTTCAATACCGAAGGCAAGGGGAAAAAACTACTCTTTGACACAATCGGCAAACACTTGCCGGATTACATCACCAAGCATCCTAAAATCGGGCTTTCTGTACCTTGGAATGAATATTTTCTCAAGCAAGAAGAGTTTAGAGACAGCTTCGAATCCATGGCTTCCAGCCCTTTGTTTGAGGCAGACCTTTTTCAACAACTTCAAATCGGAAAGATTTGTGCCGATTTCAAAAAAGACGGCATAAGTAACTATGGGATGGTAAGACAGCTGTTTTTTCTCAGCCTTTGGTACCGTGAGCAGTTTCTCCGCTAACTTAACTTACTGATTTTTCGATGAAGGTTGCAGTCCTTTATTACCCACACAGAGAGGGGCATAATTCGATTTTCCCGCTCCTGGCTCATCGAAAAAGCCTGAAAGAAAGGGGAATCCATCTGATTTTTTTTAACTCAGTGGATGATTTTCTGGCTTCAAAGAGTGAGGTAAGAATGGTTTCGGGGTTTTCTCTAACCAAACTCCTGGAACCGAAAAAAATCAAAATCCCCGATTTTCTAAAGGCCTGTTACAACGCAAAGATTCCGTTGATCTACCTTTCTGGAAGTGATTCCACGGGACCTTTTGATCATGAAGTTCTCAGGTGGGTGGATCTTTACCTTGCCAGACAGCTGGTGGCGGACAGGTCTTTCTACCTTGGAGTTCATCGCAGGCACTTGTTTCGTCATCACTATTTTTCTGAGTTCAAGTTTAAAAATGAGGTAGATTTTCCAACGGTCAGTTACTCCCAAGAGGAGATCGATAAGTTGGGTGTGTCATGGAATTTGGGATTGATCGATTGGAAAACCCAGACTTCATCCAAATTGCTTCGTTACGCCCATATTTTTCTTCGAAACAGTTCTTTCCCCAAGTGGAATAGAGGCACGGCCCTGACAGGAAGAAAAATTGATCTGATGTTTCGTGGCAATCTGTTTGCCGGTATTCATGACGCTCCCAGACTTCATCGACTTCAAACTTACCGGGTATATCAGCAGGAGGGACGTAATTGGAAGACAGTTCCGGAAGGAATTGTGAGCCATAGTACCTATATGTCCGAACTTTCCTCCACCCGGATTTGCCTTTCTCCTTTTGGTTGGGGTGAGATTTGTTACCGGGATTTTGAGGCCTTTCAGGCTGGAGCATTGCTCCTAAAGCCTTCAATGGATCATTTAGAGACCTTCCCAAATTACTATACCCCCGATGCCTACATAGCCTATGAATGGTCTGCCCGGGACCTTTCTGGAAAAATAAGGGATATTTTGGAGCATCCTCAAGACTTTGAGGAGGTAGCCGAGCGGGGCTGGGAGCAGTACAATCAACTGACTAAAGGACCACATGCTGAGGAATATTTCTATGTTCATTTAAAAAATCAGTTAATCAAAGCCAAAGAACTTTTTTTAGTTAGAGGTAATAACTAATTTTACCTCCACTATGGAGCCAATTATTTTAGTTTTCGCGTTAAAAGGTGACTTTGGAGCCCATTTAGCAGTCACACTTCAGAGTATTTTTGAGACCAACAAAGGCGAAAAGTTTGAAATTATTGCCTTAATCTATGAGGTCAGTGAGGATGATCAGGCCAAAATCATTGAACTGGTAGAGAATTGGCAGTCTTCTATAAGGCTGGTGCCTGTGGAGATTAGTCAGTTTCTAGGGCTTCCGGTTGCGTTTCACCTGGATCTTTCCAGTTATTTTAGACTTCTTATCCCTCAGATCGTTTCAGGAAATAAGGCGCTTTACCTGGATTCGGATTTGGTTGTGGCAGGTCCATTGAGGCCGCTATGGGAAATTGACCTCCGTGAAAATGTAATTGGTGTGGTAGCTGACTTTTGTGGGAAATCCCACCCCGAACTTCCCATCAATCCAGAAATTGGCTATTGCAATACCGGAATCATGTTGATGAATCTTGAGCGTTGGCGGATTGGGAATTTGCCCGAGAAGGTTCTTGACTTTGCCAGAAATAATCCAAGTTTTATCCGGTTTGCGGATCAGTGTGGGATAAATGCGATATGCAAAGATCACATTTACCTGTTGGGACCCGAGTACAATTTTCAGGGGATCTACTATGAATCTTCCTACAAAAAGCCAATTCCTTATTCCAAAGAACAAATGGAAAATGCCCGGGAAAATCCTGTGGTGATCCATTTTGTAGGGTCAAAAAAACCCTGGCATTGGGGCTGCAAGCATCCTGAGAAAAGACTTTACTGGAAATACCTAAGGAAGACACCCTTCAAGCGATATTTTCCTGAAAATATGACGCTCTTGAATGTCATGAGAGAGTTTGCTCCCAAAGCTATGATTGACTTTTTCTACAAAAAGAAAAATATCATCAAAAACCAGTTAAAGTAATTCCGTTTGTTGGAAACCAAAGTCTACGTCCCCGATCACAATTGGACAAACCAGCGATTGATCGAAATCTTTTCAATCGGCAATGACGGAAGGATTAGAATCTCCGATCAGGCCGAAGGATTATTTTCTTTGGTCTCTGAAATTCGTGACTGTGATTGGGTGATGGTTCCTGCTTTTGTATCGGGGCTACAGGGGACCCAAGGCAAAGATCTGATTCGTGAGACGTCCGCCCTCGCAGCAAGTGCTGGAAAGAATCTGGGTTTTTTTTCCAATTCTGATCTGATTGTGGATCCCGGTGTGACCAATGGTTACATTTTTACCCCGGGGTCCTACAAGACACTTCCCAATCAGGTGGAACTGCCGGCATTGCTTCCCTACGATCCTGTCGAACGGTGGAAATCTGGGCAGTGGTCTCCGCAAAGGAGGATTTCATTGGGATTTTGCGGGCAAGCCACCCAAAATCCTCTAAAGACCTTCAAGGACTTTTTCAAAATTGAATCGATGAGATTGCAAAAGAAGAAAGGCAAATCACCGTTTCTTCACATTCCCAGATTTTTACCGGCCTATGAGCGAAGCAGAGTATTGTCCCGTCTCGGCAAATCCAAAGAGATTACCACTGACTTTGTCCTGAGAAGTCATTACAAAGCAGGAGCAACTACCCAAGAATCCATCCTCCAGGTTGAGAAAGAGTTTTTTGACAACATCGATTCCAACCTGTTTACCCTTTGCATCAGAGGCATGGGCAATTATTCGGTGAGGTTTTATCAGACTTTGGCCATGGGAAGAATTCCTGTTTGGATAGATACCGATGGTGTGCTTCCTTTTGCTTCTCACATTGATTATTCCGGTATGGTGATTAGGGTTCCGTTTTCAGATAGATTTGAAGCCGACAGGTACATACTTGACTTCCTGGACGGTAAAACTCAAGAAGATCTTGACCGGATTCAGGCCCGATGCCGGGCAGTCTGGCTTGAGCATTTCCGCCTGGATGGCATGCTCCGAAACCTCTCCCTACAGCTGAAGCTATTGCCTCAGAAATCTGCCTAAGTCTTTTGCGGCTTGGGAAGCCGGGTACTTGCCCTAGGCTAACTACCCTTTTTGGCTATATTTGAACTTTCTTTAGGAGCCAAAGCACTGCAGTAGAGGTCTCTTTTCCGGAAAAGTCTTCTTTCATGATCTAAGCCTTTCATGGTCACCATTCTCAACGTACCCAATTACTATTGCTCTTATTACCTCTTGGGTTTGAAGCAAATCAGTAAACTTCAGTTTAGCCCAAGGCCTGAGTTTTCTCACCTCAACAACAAACCCTTTTTGGTCATCGAATACAAGGGAAAAGTAGCGGTAATTGAAAACGACGATCCCATCGGGGTGGACGAAAAGTCTTACCAACTGTCTGATCTTTATTTTGCTACCAATAAGCTGCTGGAGAGGTCCGACTACAATTGGCCAAAAACGCGACCGATCTATCCACACTACTCCATAGACAATTCCTTTGATTTTTTGAAGATTTTTGGACTTCGCGGAATAATGGCTATAGGACCAAAAGAATTCGCTAGGCAATGGTACATTTTGTACAGAAGACCTGACTTTGTGAATCTTCCCTATGAAAAAAAGACCGGTAATTATGTTTTTTTCGCCGGAAGTATCTGGAAGAAAGAACCTTGGGCCAATCAGGTTCGATCTGCATTTATCCAGGCTTGTCAGAGTAATCCAACCATTCAGTTTGAAGGGGGAATGAATCCCCGTACGGATGGTGATCTGTGCGGATTGCCTCCATCTGTGATGGATAAGCGCTATACCCCTGAGGAGTTTGCGGAGCGCTCTTCCCGATCCGTGATCGGATTCAGCAATCCTGCCGTGCTTGATGCGGTCAGCTGGAGACTGGCCGAATACTGGAATTACAGTTGCTTTGTAATCGGTTTTCCTTTCAAAATTGATCTTCCTTCCGTGCCGGTCCACGGTGAACATATGCACTATGTTCAGGATAAGTCCGAATTTTCGGAGGTCATCACCTATGCCATGAAAAATCAGGCTTACCGAGAGAAGGTATCCCTGGGTGGTAAGCGGTTTTTTGAAGAAAACTGTCTCCCTGAGATCCAGGCAAAGAGGATTTTATCCCTCTTGGAACATTCGTAAATCCTGAGGTTCAACTCTAATTTCTATTTATCCCATGAATCATCCTTCTTTTTCAATTGCCGGCCGCAAGGTAGGCTATGACTATCCCCCTCTCGTAATTGCGGAAATCGGGATCAATCACGAGGGCTCACTTTCGGTAGCCAAAGAAATGGTTGATGCTGCGCACCGGGCTGGTGCGGAGGTTGTCAAACATCAAACTCACATTGTCGAAGATGAAATGTCCAGCTCAGCCAAAAAAACAATTCCCGGAAATGCAAAAGTCAGCATTTACGAGATCATGGAGCGCTGCGCACTCAATGAATCCGATGAGCTAGCCCTAAAGCACTACGTAGAGAGCAAAGGGATGATTTTCATCAGTACGCCATTTTCAAGAGCTGCTGCTGACCGGCTGATTTCATGGGATGTGCCAGCCTTCAAGATCGGTTCGGGGGAGTGTAACAATTATCCCTTGTTGGAGCATATTGCGGCCTTTGGAAAGCCAGTCATACTCAGTACAGGAATGAACACCATTGAGAGCATTCAAAAAGCTGTGGCGATTCTGGAAAAGCACGGAGTTCCGTATGCGTTGCTTCATACAACCAACCTTTACCCAACTCCCAATCATCTGGTTCGGCTAGGAGCGATGGTGGAAATTCAGGAGAATTTCCCCAATGCAGTCGTAGGGCTAAGTGATCATACGCTCAGCAACCACGCTTGTTTTGGTGCGGTGGCCTTGGGGGCTTCGATTCTGGAGCGTCACTTCACTGACCGGATGGATCGTCCAGGACCCGATATTGTTTGCTCTATGGACGAGCAGGCCTGCCGGGAATTGATCGAGGGGTCAGCCATCCTTCAGCAGCAACGAGGAGGAAGAAAAGGACCTGCTGATGAAGAGAAAGTTACCATTGACTTCGCCTTTGCGACGATTTGTACCATAAAGCCTGTCAAAGCCGGGGAGGTTTTTACCAAAGAAAACATTTGGGTAAAGCGTCCTGGAAAAGGGGGGATTTTGGCAGAACATTATGAATCAGTCTTGGGCAAAAAAGCGCTTAAAGACCTTGAAGTGGATGTACAGGTAGTGTGGGATGACATCAATTAAGCGTAAAATCGTATTTCTTACCGGAACTCGGGCGGATTTTGGCAAGCTCAAATCCCTTATTGAAGTTAGCCGGTCAAATCAAGCCTTTGAAGTCCATATTTTTGTGACAGGGATGCATATGCTCCGGGAATACGGGTACACCCTTCTGGAAGTGGAGAAGTGCGGATACGACAATATTTTTCCTTTTGTCAACCATACCCATGAAACCACCATGGACCTTAGTTTGGCAAAGACGATCGAAGGCTTTTCGGGCTTTGTCAAGAAAGTCAGTCCCGACTTGATTGTGATCCACGGAGATCGCATTGAGGCACTGGCCGGTGCCATCGTGGGAGCACTCAACAATATCCGTGTGGCACATATCGAGGGGGGAGAAGTCTCCGGAACGATCGATGAGCTCATACGCCATTCGGTTTCCAAAATGAGCCATGCTCACTTTGTCTCAAATGCCAAAGCCAAAGAACGGCTCATCCAAATGGGGGAGTTGCCGGAGGCAATTTTTGAGATTGGATCTCCGGATGTAGACTTGATGCTTTCCGAAAAGCTACCCAGCATTGAGCAGGTAAAGGTATATTATGAGATTCCATTTGCTCATTATGGGATTGCGATGTTTCATCCGGTGACTACCGAATTTGATCATATGGCTGGCTATGCCAGTCAGTTTGTGGAAGCCTTATTGGAATCACAGCAGCATATGGTGGTGATATACCCCAACAATGACCTGGGCTCTGCACTGATCTTGGAGGAGTACAAGAGACTTCGAGACAATCCCCGATTTCGGGTTTTTCCTTCGATCCGGTTTGAATATTTTCTCACGTTGCTGAAGAACGCGAGTTTTATGGTGGGCAATTCCAGTGCAGGCATCCGGGAGGCCCCGTATTATGGGATTCCGGTGGTCAACATCGGTACCCGTCAACAAAACCGTGCGCTACACCAAGACATCATCAACTGCGGATATTCCAAGGATGAGATCCGGAAGGCATTGGAAATTGCCTCGGTTTCCCAATTTGAAAAAGAGAATTTGTTTGGAAAAGGGAATAGTGACCGACAGTTTTTGGATGTTCTTTGCTCTCAGAAGTTTTGGGAAATCGATCGGCAAAAGCAGTTTGTCGACATTTCCGTGATATCAAAGTAACCCGTGTTTTTAATTCTGAAAAGCCGAAAGAATCTTACCTCCTTATGTAAGTTCTTTCGGCTTTTTTTACTGCTTTTTGAGCTTTTGGAGTAAATTGGGTACGATATATGATTGCTAAATAGGTTACAATTCTTGGATCAGCTAATACCTAGTTTTGTCACCGACTGATTGCATGGTAAAATACTTTAGTCGATATCTTTCGAATCGTTTCCTCCTGCTGTTCATTCTTTTGTGGACAGTGGTGACGGCTACGATTACCACGCAATCTTTCGCACAGGTTCGGATTCCCAGAGCGGGCTTTCCGTATTGTCAGCCATTTACCGGTTCCACTGCCAATCCCAATACCTTACCTTTTACCATTGCTAAGGGGAATACTATTTTAAACTTCAATCCGCTTATTCTAGGGCC
>CAYONF010000028.1:17183-35058 GCA_964405255.1 uncultured Limnohabitans sp.
GGAGGAGTCACTGGCGGATATATGGGGATTGGGTTTGACGTATTGGGAAACTATGGCAATTTTCAGGAGAAGAAATATGGTGGGTTTCATGATCCCAATCAGTTTAATTTCAACACACCTGCTTCCGATATTAAGTTTTATCCTAACTCGATTGTAATTCGAGGCCCTCTGAATTCCGCAGATCCAACCCGAAGGAACGGTTCACCTGCAGCAAATTCTACCAACCTTGCATTAGACAGTTACCAGTTTATTGATGGATTAATAACCGACTTTGATCCCACTCCTGGAGCTTATGGCGGATTACAAGCCAGGGTAGACAATGGTTCAGGGAATTTGTTTGCTACCAATCCCAGTGAATTTTTAGGTACAAGCCAGATGTTCAAGATCGGTTCCGGCTTAAAACCTGAAGATGTGGATTGTGCAGTGACTCTGCCATCAGGATACCGCAAAGTATTCATCGATCTGGAGCCTACGGGCAATCCCTTATCCCCTTATCGGATCAAAGTGGATATGCTGGTAGGAAGTAATCCTACCCCAGTTAACATTTTTAATAGTCTGATTTACAGTAATAAACCAGCTCCAGCGACACTGAAGGTGGGTTTTGCAGCTTCTACCGGAAGTGGATATTTCAGTACACAGGAGATCCGAAATGTGGCAGTCCAGGTTTCCAGTATTGAGGATTCAGCAAAGCCACTGCCTCCGCCCTTGTTTCGGGAGATTTGTATCGATGAACCTTTGGAGGTCGACTTTCCTTTTTGCGTCGAATTACCTTCTTCCAATACTGCATTTATCCAGTGTATTCAGCTTTTTGATACAAATCCAGGAGCAGGGGATAATGACTTTGCAGCTGATGCCTACGAATGCGGACTTTCGGGTTATTGTGCCCAGCGTTGCAACGAGACCTTTAAGCGTCTGGATGCCATTGTGGGTGGGGTAAAGGTAGGGGAGTTTATCGCAGAACTTGAGGATGAAGTGGAAGTAGGAAAGTTTAATCAGGCCACGATCCGCTTTGTACGCACCAATCCCTCTTTTTTCGGAACAGTCACTGCTTGGTATAAAATCGTCGATAACTTCGGGTTGGAGTCAGACGGTACACCGATTACCATCACGATTAACCCACTTCCAGTACTTATTTCTTCTGGAACTAAGGTCGATGTAACCTGTGATGGTCAGGGAGATGGTGAAATCAACGGAATCGTAATTGGTAACCTGGCCCCTGATCCGGATAAATATCAAGTCCAGTTTTTGGATGAGAACAATAATCTCATCACCCCGGTGCTTGTTTCAGAGGTCGTACAGGCAAACGGGTACATCACGGCTACTTTTGATCTCAAAAATATCAACTTGGGTACCTACAGAGTCCGGGTAGTTAACCCAAGCTCTGAATCTCTTGGAGATATCTGTTCGGATAACTTTGATGACATTGTCGCGGATGATTGCGAAGAAGAATTTGTCCTTCATACCCTAGACCTTGAGCGAGGACTTCCTTTGGAACTTGATCCCTATGTGGATGAAATCTGCGAAGGTGAAGTGTTTGAAGTCACTCCTACGCTCGATGCAAAATACAATCCCAACAATTTGCCGGTGCCGTTTCAGTGGTACACCGACGAAAACAGGTCCCAGCAACTGACAAATGGCACGACTGTGTCTATTGATGGATCAACTACCACAGTGGCCATTGCTGCCGATGGTACGCTCAGCCTCACCGGATTAGAAGCGGACGGATTGAATCCAAAGACCTATACTTTCTATGTAGAAACACTTTTCAGAGATAATTCTGCAAGCGGTGCAGGGAATTTCTGTCCTTATGACGGAGATGTGACTACCGTGGCAACAGTGACGGTCTTCCCTGAATTGCAGACTAGTACCACTGTGACACCGGATTGGTGTAGGGCCACGGCAGGTCAGATCCTGGTCAATGCCCAAGGAGGTAACGGACAAAAAACCTACAATCTTTACCTAGCCGGTAATTCAACCCCAGTTGCAACCCAAATCACAAACGCCACTACCCATACCTTCACCGGATTACTTCCGGGAACGTATGAAGTAGAGATTTTTACTCAAAATCCCACCTGCTCGGAATTGATAAGTCCATTGGTTGTAGAGGGACCTACCGTTCCGCTCACTCTTACTGCCGGTAGTACCTCCAATGCGTTCTGCGCAAGCCCCAATGGAAGTCTTGAATTTAACCTTACGGGAGGCAATCCTACTTATACCCTTGCCCTGAACGGGGCACCATTGACAGGGGCTACAATCACCGGAAGTACCTACACGGTTTCCAATCTTGCTGCGGGTCCATATATCATTTCAGCTACTGACAGCAAAGGCTGTATACAGTCCATCACCATGACCGTAGCAGGAGATCCCGTGTCTCAATTTGATGCCACAGATGATGAAATCTGTCAAGGTCAGACTGCCCAAGTCTCTCCTCAGAATATCAATCAGTCCTCCAGTACCCCTACTTTCCGCTGGTACTATAGGGATGCGTCAAACAATTACGTTCAAATCAATTCTGGCAACACTGTGGCTGGGGCGACCTTTACCATTGATGCTTCATCTAATTTGTCTGTTTCGGGATTGGCTCCCCAAGCAACCGCCTACACTTACTACTTGGAGGTCACTGGAAGTAAGGTTTGTCCACAGGGGTATATTCCTGCGCAGATTTTGGTTAATCCAAATCCGGTTTTAGCTCCGGCAGTTCTCACTCAAGTCACCTGTAATGGGAGTTCGGATGGCTCCATAAGTGCCCAATTGACTTCTGGAAATCTCAGTGATTTTGAGTTTGGTCTGACAGGAAGTAATGGATTTTCTTCAGGATTTCTGAAAAACAATGGGGTATTCAATGGTCTTGCCCCTGCTACCTATGTCCTGACTGTCCGTAGTGCCAAAGGCTGTGAGTCGGTTCAAAACGGATTAGTAATCACCGAACCTCCGCTATTGACAGCCACTGAGGTGTCGAAAGTGGACGCCACTTGTGATGAGGACAATGGGAATCTGAGATTTTCGATTTCAGGGGGTACACCACTGGCCGCAGGTGGATTCAATGTGCAAGTAAATGGGGCCCCACTTTCTTCTTTATCTGGAGTCACCATCAATTCTCCCACAGACTTCACGCTGTCAGATTTGGCTCCTGGTACCTATGCCATTCAGGTCACAGATCTCAATAATTGTAAGGCAGATCTCAGTGTTACTATTGCCGATACTCCTGTACCTCAGTTTGATGCTCAGGACGAGCAGATTTGTGAAGGTGAACCTGCGGTTCTTACGCCTATAGTGGTAAGCAATACCATTGGTGCAACCCCAATCTATTCCTGGTCATTTCCAGATCCTTCCAATCCTACCGCCTTGATTCCAATCAACGATGGAGATGTGGTAGGGGGAATAACTTATGATGTTACCAACGGTGTATTGAGCATAACTGGCTTGGCCTTTGACAGCGACCCCTATTCCTATTTTCTGACTGTTTCGGGGGATAAAGTTTGTCCAGCTGATCCAATCGAAGTGGAGGTTGAGGTAAGAAAAGTCCCTGTAGCAGTATTTGAGGAAAAACCGGTCAGCTGTATTAATGGCAATGATGGTGAAATCCGCCTCATCTCAGTAGATCCCTCCGGGCCAAACACGTTTACGCTTCTGCCTGCAGGTACCTCAAATTCTACCGGTACTTTCACTGGCCTGACCGCGGGGAACTATACGATCAGAGTTCAGGAAAATGGATCCCCATGTTTTGAGGAATTCCAAATTGAGGTAACCCAGCCTGAACCACTGGCACTCATCAACCTTGTCCAACAGGATCCGACCTGTGGGGAAATCAACGGGAATGTACGATTTGAAATCACCGGCGGAGTGAAGGATTATCAGCTGACGATCAATTCTAAACCTCTCACGGATTTCACATTTAGCCTGACAGGTGATACCTATGAGGTGAGAAATCTTGCTCCGGGTGCTTACAGCGTGGTAATCCGGGATGCAAACTCCTGCCAACTTAGCTTGCCTAATTTATTTACCTTGACCAATGATGACGGTTTTACGGTTGATTTGGCTCCGATGGAGGAGGAAATCTGTGTAGGACAGGTTGCGGAGTTGCTTCCTGTGTTCAATACTGCTCTTCCGGTTAATCCAGTGTTGAAATGGTACAAGGACTCGGCACTTTCTCAACCCATTACTTCCAGCGCGACACCAGCTTCTGATGGAATAATCTACCAGATCAGCACCACGACTGGGGCCCTGTCTCTGACTGGGCTTTCAGCTGGTACGTTTACCTATTTTCTTGAAATTTCTGGACCTGGGATTTGTACAGTGGTGAAACAAGGCGAGGTGACCGTGTACCCTCCGATCACTGCCTCCATTATTGCAGAAAATATTGTTTGCTTCGGGGACTCAAACGGTAGCTTGACTGTAAATCCTTCAGGAGGGAATGGGGCATTTGAAGTAAGCGTAAATGGTTCTCCTTTCACCACCAATCTTTCCTACACCAATCTCCCCGCAGGAGATTACCAGATTGCCATTCGAAACTCGATCTCCTGCACGTTTACTCAAACTGTGTCGATAGCCAGTCCGACAGCACCTATCGGGATCAATTCCCCAACCATAGAGCGCTCTTCTTGTGATCAAAATAATGGTGCTATCCGTGACTTGCAGATTTCCGGAGGTTGGGGAGGATATACGGTTATCTGGAGAAGGGGTTCAGCAACCGGTCCTATTGTACCGGGAACTCTTACTGAGGCACTTAATTTGGCTCCCGGAATTTATTTCCTTCAAATCCAGGATAGTGAAGGGTGTCAAGCTTCTTTTGATTTTGAAATTGAAGAGTCTTCTGATCCCGTCTATGCAGTAGTACCCCCGATCAATTCCTGTACAGGCACGCCGGTAGAAATTAGACCGGTTCATATTGCTCCTAATCCTGGACTTCCTCCAGCAGCTCCTACCGAGGTTCGCTGGTATTCAGGTGCCAATCAGAGCGGATTGCTCCAATCTGGTCCTGATCCTGGCAATCCTGCTATAGTTTATACCATCGACGATTCCGACTGGCTTAATCCAAGACTTCAAATCCAGGGCTTACCAGCAGGAGTGTATGACTATTATTTCTATGTGGTCTGCACTGGGCAGGAAATCAAGGTGGACGTGAGTGTTTTTGATACTCCGGCAGTAAGTTTGGAAACAGATCCGGTGACCTGCTTTGGTGATACCAACGGCAAAATCAGACTTCTGTCCGGTGTGCTTCCTTCCTATACATATCAGTTAAATGGCGGGCCAATTTTAAGCCAGTCAGCTTTGGAGGCGCTCAACTTGCCTGCCGGAAACTACAATTTGGTGGTTGCCACTCCTGCAGGATGTGCTCAAACCATCAACTTTATACTGGAGGGTCCTTCCGGTCCTCTTGCCGTTTCACCTCTTACAAAGATTGACCCTGGATGCGGTGCTCCAAATGGAAAATTGATCTTCTCATTATCCGGTGGCTATTTGCCTTACACACTAGACGTGATCAAAGATGGCGTCAGTCAAGGAACCCAGACCTCGAGCCAAACTGATTTCCAACTGGATGGATACAGGCCTGGAGTTTACCAAATCCGAATTACAGACAGGGAAGGTTGTGAGGTCCAAACGAATACTGTGACCCTTGTTGATGGGCCTTCCCAAATCCTCGTATCCGACGAGGTGATCTGTGAAGGTGAAGTAGCCAAGCTTTTGCCGGATTTGGATCCCGCTGCTCCCGGTGCAACCTTCCAATGGTATTTTGATGCAGCCAAAACTCAGCCGATCACCAGTAGCGCGACTCCTGCAGCAGATGGACGTATTTACCAAGTCAATCCTTCTACCGGGGAATTGTCAATTTCCAATCTTCCGGTGTCCGGCACTGGCTTTACCTATTTTGTGACTGCTTCAGGTCCTGGTGTCTGTCCTGGTTTTACCGGCTCAGGAATTGTTCGGGTTTCTGCCTTGCCAGTGGCTTCCGTTCAGGTAGCCAACGAAGTATGTTTTGGTGATGGTGGAAGTATTACGGTATCTGCTTCGGGAGGTTCAGGAGGCTACACTTACAGCCTCAATGGTGGTACATTTGTAAGCAACCCTATTTTCCAAGTACCAACCGGTACTTATGCGGTTGCTGTACGTACTTCTGAAGGATGTATTACTACCGTTTCAGGAATTCAGGTTACCGGTCCTTCAGGATCCTTGGGGACATCTGGATTCCAGCAAAATAATCCCAGCTGTGACTTGGATAACGGGAGCATTTCCTTCAATATTTCCGGAGGCTATCCTCCTTATTCGATCACCTATACCCGAAATGGAAACGCTGCTGGTAACCTTTCCTTAGCCAGTCCTGGAACAGTGACTGTTAATGCGTTGGGAGAGGGTACCTATCGTTTTACCATAAGTGACTCGCAAGGATGTATCCTTGATGTCCAGAACCCGGTCAACTTGGTAGAAGTGCCCACTGTTATCAGTATTCAGGATCAGGTGATCTGTGCAGGAGAGACCGCACAGCTTACCCCATCCTTGCCTGCAAATATTTCCAACCCGCTTTATACCTGGTATTTTGATGCCGCAGGCAGCAATCCTATTCCATCGGGTACATCCGGTGGAGTGACTTTCACTCCAAATTCCAATGGTTCTCTGACTATTGTAGGGCTATCAGCTTCCGCCACTCCATATACCTATTACATCATGGCTTCAGGAGTCGGTATTTGCGGTCTTTCACCTAAACCCGTTAAGGTTACGGTCAATGAAATTCCTACCCTGAGGGTTTCGAATCCTTCAGTGGTTTGTGACCCACAAGGTACCGTGGATCTGACCGATTACATTGAAGGTTTCAATCCGGGTGTTTACGATTACAACGTGTTGAGCCCAAGTGGATCAGCTCTCCAAATCGGGGATTTAGATGCAGTGGCGGTCTCCGGTGATTATCGGGTGAGCAGTTCGGTCAAAGGGAAAGGTTGCTGGAATCAACCTCAACGCATTCGCGTCATCATTGCCGACGAGGAATTGGTGGCTGATTTCCAATATGAGGTAGACTTGGGCAATGGGACTTTACTGACTAATGCAGAAGTCCAGATACAGGAGGATGTGCAATTTGAAGATCTGTCTTTGGGCAAAGCAATCATTTGGAATTGGGACTTTGGAGATGGTACTCAGTCTTCGCAACAAAACCCTGTCCACCAATATCAGAAAAAGGGAACTTACACCGTGAACTTGCAGGCCATTGATGAATTTGGCTGTATTTCTGAATATCAGCGCATCATTCAGGTTTTTGATGATTACATCGTGATGGTTCCGAATGCCTTTACACCTGATGGTCTTAAAAACAAGTTTTTCAGGCCTTATTACCGGGGGATTGCCTCCATGGATTTTTACATTTTCAACACCTGGGGAGAGCTAATATACCATGCAACATCCTTGGAGGACCAAGGTTGGGATGGCACTCATTTGGGTAAACCTGCTCCCAACGGAAACTATGTCTACCGTGGAGTTTTCACCAGTCGCTCCGGAGAAAAGGTGGAAAAAGCGGGGACCTTTATCTTGATCAGGTAGTCATTTAATGGTGTGACTCTTTCAATGATGAACAAAATCGTCTACTTTCTAAAAAAGAAATCGTAGACTGAACGCGCTATTGATGAACTTGAATAAACGAACTATTCTATGAGAATTTTGGGGATTATTCCCGCACGGGGCGGTTCAAAAGGTGTTCCGGGAAAAAATATCAAACACCTCAATGGAAAGCCACTTCTAGCCTATACCGCCTCGAGAGCACTTGAGGCTAGGGGATTGACGAAAGTCGTACTTTCTACTGATGATGAGAATATTGCAGCAATAGGCAAGGAATTGGGTCTTGAAGTTCCTTTTCTTAGACCTGCCCATCTGGCTTTGGATTCGAGCCCGACTCTGCCGGTAATTCAGCATGCTCTAGACTATTTTAGTCAGTTGGGAGAAGAATATGATGCGGTTTGTCTGCTGGAAGTTACTACACCATTTCGCCCACCCCATCTTATTGATGAAGCTGTCAAGCGATTTATTGATTTAAATGGGGATGCTTTGGTGACAGTTTTGCCCATTCCTGCTACCTATAATCCCCATTGGGCTTTTGAACCTAATGAAGATGGATATTTGAAAATTTCCACCGGTGAAGAAAAAATCATTTCCCGTCGGCAAGATTTACCAATTGCGTATCATCGGGATGGATCAATTTATTTGACCAAGACTGAGATTATCCGACAAGGTTCGCTTTATGGTCGTATTCTGACGTATATCGAGAATGATCCGGCCTATTATGTGAACATTGATACCATGGATGATTGGATACAGGCAGAGAATTGGATCAGAAATCAAGAAAATAAAAATTGAAAGTTCCTCCTTCGTATTGCTTTTGGTTAATTGGAGCTGGAAACCGAACCTTTTGGTAATTTAGCCAAACTATGATTCTAAATTATACGATTGTTTTCCTTGTTCTTCTGTTGGGGGGCTTGATTTATTATAGGCTTGCCAATCAATTTGGTATTGTTGATAGGCCCAATGAGCGATCTTCTCATTCCAGGATAACAGTTAGAGGAGGAGGAATACTTTTCCCTCTTGCAGTGATTTTTTGGTGGATGAGTTTTGATTTTCTGAACACCTGGATGGTGCTTGGATTGGTCTGGATTTCGACAATCAGCTTGCTGGATGACATGTTTACCCTATCCAGAAAGCTAAGATTTGCGGTTCAGTTTTTAGCCTTATCGATGGCTTTCTATGATCTGGGAGTTTTTGAACAAGTAGACTGGATAGCTTTGCCCTTTTTATATTTTGTGAGTTTGGGCATCATCAATGCCATCAATTTCATGGATGGAATCAATGGAATATCAGGGCTTTATGCATTGGTATTTTTCGGGACGATTTTATCAGTTCAGGTTTATATGCCGATTTTTGAGGAAAGTCTGATTCGATATGTCATCCTTTCGATTCTTGTTTTTCTGATTTTCAACCTCAGAAAAAAAGCAATGATGTTTGCAGGAGACATAGGCAGTATCTCCATTGCTTACCTTATGATTTATTTTATGGTCCAGTGGTACTTGGTGGGGCATAGTTGGACCATCATTTTGCTTTTGGCGGTTTATGGAATTGATGTTTTTTTGACCATGGCCAGACGGATTAAAGACAGGGAAAACATCACGCAACCTCACAGAACACACCTTTATCAACTGCTTGTAAACAAAGCCAAGTTTGATCACGTGTCAATTGCCATCAGCTACGCGTTGATCCAAGCCGGAATTAATTTTGTTCTTTTTATTTTCCCGCAGTCCACTCCCAATTCTCTTATTTCTGCCTGTGTGTTAGTCGCGATCTCATTGATTTACCTTGGAATTAAGTATAGGGTTCAGGTATCCTTTAAGGCTGCTGATTAAAAGGGGAGCCTGCATTTTTTTTGGAATCCCGGAAAATCAATCGCTGATTTCCGAAATGAGGGATCTCCTTTGCCCGATCGTTCATAAAGGTTCCATCAGCTTACAACCTTAGGATGAGGGGTTGAACAAAAAGAATTTGCCCCATGTGAATCAAAAAAAAGCCCCCGGATTCCGGAGGCCTTTTGATTTGGCTTTCGCCTGATTTAAAACTTAACACAGTTCAAAATTGGGTTAAAATTCACCTCCGGGAAATACCCTATATAGGGTATTTTTTGAATATTTTAAAATATTAGGTGTGAAAGATTGCAGAGCTCTCCGGATTTTCAAAAAAATTATCCATTGGATTGGCTAATAAAAGATATCCTTCTTTCTAAATTTTTTTTTAAAGACCATCGTCAGGAGGTAAATTTTATCAAATCGCCCATTTCTTAAACCGAAAAAATACATTCTTCTTTTTTTATCTTTTTTTAACCCTTTTGGAAAATAACGAGCCCGTTTAGGAACAGGAATTGCCCTAGATTCCGTTGTTTTTATTTACTTTACTCCCCAAAATATCGCCCGTTTTCAGGCACCATCTAGTCTAACTATTAAAAATCTAATTTATCAAAAAGATGAAGCAGTCCCTGTTCGCTTTTTCACTGAGAAAGACCCTTGTCCTGGCACTTTTTGCCATGTTGGCAATGGGTGCTTGCAAAAGCAAAAAGAAAGCTGTAACCCCAGCACCGGCCCCTGCGCCAGTGGAAGAGGTAGTGAAGCCCACTCCTCCGCCAGCACCCACCAAGTCCGCTGAAGAAGTGGCGGCAGAAAAACTGGAAAATTACTTTAACGCCGTAGCGGCTGCAGGTAATGTCAATTCTGCCAACCAATCGATTCAGGAAACACTGGCTATGTTTTCCAATCAGGAAACTCCGGTGTTGATTGTAATCCATGAGGAAAATGGAGTGAAGGACTACGATGAACCTACTACCATCAAGAAGTACCTGGATTACCTCAAGGACACCAAGAAAAACCTCAACTATATCTCCGACATCCGAATGGATGGAAGCGGAAAGGTGTCGGAACTGGAACTGAGAAGAAAATAATTCTACCTGAAACTCAACTAAGAAAATGAAAAATAAATTGATTCTATTTCTGGGATTGTTCCTGTCCGCTTCAGTGGCAGTGATGGCTCAGGACAATATCAGCCCTGCACGTAAGCAGGCGATCGATTCTCTGGCTTTGGAAAAAGTAAAGGACCTTTCTAAATACATCTCCATTATCGGAAGCAAGGAAACACAATTTTCCGAAGCAAACCGCGTAATGGACAGAGCTGAGGAGCTTTTTGCTCCAGGCGCTGAAATGGGAGTTTCGTCGATCAACACGCAAGAAATTGCTTACTATAAAGTAAGAAGATACTTCGAGCGATTGATGGCGCTCAACTACGATCGGGTAAATATCACCTGGTACGATATCCAGTACATTTCTGATCTGGAAAGACAGCCTGATGGCAGATACGTAGGGGTAATTACCATCTATCAGAGATTTGAAGGTACTTCCATTGAAACTGGTATGAACTACAAAGACACCACCAAAAAAGATATCACCATCTACGTGGAGAAAAAGCAAACCCAGATTGCGGGTCGTACTATCGAGTTTTGGGACGTCATGCTCGGTGATGTGAGAGTGACTGAAACCTCCGCATGAGAAAAACCTTTCTGATTATTGCGTTTTTTATCGCAATCATCTCCAATGTCCCGGGGCAAGGCCTAGGCAGTCCCGGGACAATTAAAGATGATGGCAGATTTGCCGCCTCAACCAAGCAGCTCAATCAATTTTTTAGAAGGTTTAATGGCGAAGAATCAGTGGATGGGACTATCCGATTCTACCCCCAAGACTCCCTTTACCGCAACCTTGCCCTGAGAAAGGGATTCTTAAGTATCCTTTTTGACAATCAGACTTCCTCTGTATCTCCTGATCTGAAGGACCAATTTTCCAAAAATGTCCTTTCCGAGGTTTATCCTCAATATTTGGTTTTTCACCAACCGGGTTGGTATGCTGAAGTGGAAACTGATTTTTTCTTTAAGGGAAAAAGAGAGAAAGTCACGTTTATCATGAAAATTCAAGCCGAAGGACTTGGCTACGAATGGGTGATTGATAAAGTGATCTTTCAGCCATTCAAAAGTCTGTTCAACAAGCCAATCGGAAATCAGAAGGACTTTCTCCATCCACTCAGCCATGAATTGGGATTTATGAACATGAGAAGGGCTTTTCAGGATTCAAAAGCCCCGGAATCCTTCACCCCAAATACCTATCAGCCTGACTATTTGGCGATCTTCTTGTATGAAATGAAACAAAATAACCTGCGGTTTGAGACGGTGACAGGTTTGAAATTTCATTTCTTCCAGATCGAAGGCTGGTATTTTGAAGTAAGTCAATTCAACAGACCAGGCTTCAACACCGGCTGGCTGATCTCAAACTTGGTCAGATTAGCCCCGGGAGACAAAGAGACTATACTTAAATACATCTATGATCAGGAGTAAGTTTATTCTGATAGCAGGCTTGTTTATTTTGACGTGCTTTTCCGGAACAGCCCAAACCATCAAGGGCTATTCCAAAGAGCAGGTAGAGGAGTTTTCCGCAAAAGTGGAAGATCAGGTAAGATTTCTGGAATACCTGCTCAATACCATAGGCAATGCCGAAACCTCCGCCAGAGATAAAGATGTGATCATACGGGAAAGCTACCTGAAGATTTTTAGGGATGAAAAAGTCCAAGTAGAAGATGACCTCCTGTTGGACCGTAAAGTAGTGACCAACAAGGATGTCACCGCATACATGAAAGACATCGAGTTTTTCTACAAAAACATCGAATTCAAGTTCAAGATCCGTGAAGTAAAACCAGCTCAAAAGGACAACGGAGAGGTGTATTTCCTCGCTTCTTTGGACAGAACGATTACCGCTACTTCCGTTTCTGGAGAGAAAATCACCAACACCAAGCCACGCTTCGTTGAGGTCAACCTTCAGGAGAAATCGCAGGAATTGAAAATCGTCAGCATTTATACCACTAAAATAAGCCGGGATGAGGAATTGACGGTCTGGTGGAACTCCTTGGACATGCCCTGGAAATCCTATTTCAAAGACCGATTTGGGCTTGCTCCAGCAGACTCTGCTAGCTTAGAGTGGCTGTACCGATTTGTCAGCATTGATTCCCTTGATATTTCCGGAAAAACTAGCCTCTCCGGTTTGAGCCCACTTTCGGAGCTGAGAGACTTGAAGGTGGTCAATATCTCCAATACTCAGATTACTGACTTGGGGCCGATATCCAATGTCACCTTCCTGGAAAGTCTCAATTTGGCAAATACACCGACTTCTGATATTCAATTCATCAAATATTCTGACCGATTGAAGCATCTGGATATCTCAAATACCCAAGTCGAAGATATTTCCCAGTTGCTCAACCTGAAAAGCTTAGTCTCTCTGAGTGCAGAAAAAACGCCCATCATGAGTTTTGCGGTGTTGAATGAATTCAAAAATCTCCTGCAACTCAACCTCACAGAATCAGGATTCAACAATGTCGAAAACGTCAAAGAACTTATAAAACTTGAAAGCCTTAATCTGAGCGGGAATTACATGATTAATTTTTCTGCTTTGTCTGGTCTAAAGGGATTGAAATTCCTCAATCTTTCGACATCCAACCTTCAGGATCTGAGTCCATTGCAAGGCTTGGATAATTTGGAGTTTTTGGACATTACCAATACCCAAGTGGCTGATCTCGGGCCATTGGAAGCTTTATCCAATCTCAAAAAAGTTTCTGCGGATCAGACCAAGCTGACAGGTATTGCCGCGGATGGATTTGTGCGAAGAAATCCTGAAGTCCTTCTTATTCACCATGTCAAAGACCTGGAATCATGGTGGGAGGGCCTTTCTCCTTCCTGGAAGAACGCACTGCAAAGGAATAATCCATCCCTTGTCGCTGAGGGTCCCGGAATCGAAATCCTGACACAAACGGTAACTCTTTCTGAACTGAATCTGGATAGTACACAGATTGAAAGTCTCAATCCTGTCACGCGCTTTGTTAATCTTGCCGCTATTGATTTTTCAAACAATCCCATTGCAGAACTTCTTCCGCTTAGTGAGGTGAAAACACTTGTGAGACTCAAAGGGAAAAACACCCAAGTCAGCGATCTTTCTGTGCTCAAATCCAATGAATTGCTGGAGCTGATCGATTTGGAATTCAGTCCGGTCAAGAGCATCAAGGACGTGGTAGCCTTGCCAAAGTTGACTTATCTGAATGTAAACGGCGGTGATTTTTTCAAAGAGGAAGTTCCCGAGATTCTGATCCAACGACCCGACATGACCATCGTCTATCGCACGGAGGAATTGACATCCTGGTGGGAGGGATTGAATAGCGAATGGAAAGATGTATTGAGAAAGCAGAATACGCTGGGGGATGTTCCCAGTGTAGACCAGTTGCATCAGTTGACAGGAAAGTCTGAACTCATTTTCGAAAGGGTAGGAGTGTCAGATCTACAGCCTCTGACTGCTTTTGCCAATTTGAGAAGTCTTACTCTTTTTGATGCCCCCGTTTCTTCGGTTTCTCCGCTTAGTGGAATGAAACTTCTCACCAAGCTGAGACTTTCACAGATTCCGGTGATGGATTTTCTCCCACTTTCCGGGTTGTCCAATCTTCAGGAACTCGATATTTCCAATACCGGCATCGGAGATTTGGCGCCCATCAGCAATTTGTTTGAGTTGAAAAAGCTAAATCTATCCGGAACCAACCTGAAAAGCCTAAAAGGATTGGAAACTCTCGTGGCCTTGGAAGAATTGGATGTGGCCAATACCGGTCTTCGTTCCCTCAAACCAATTGAAGGTTTGAGCAACCTGAAAAAACTTTCCTGCTTCAATACCAATCTGACAACTCGTGCTGTAGATTCGTTTAAAACCTCGCATCCTAATTGTGAGGTGCGATTTTATTGAAAGGAAAAAGGGGGGAAAAAATGCTGGAAAAAATCCCTTAATAATTTTCTAGTAAAAGTTATGTGAAAAGTCGCTTAATCACCCTGATCAAATTTACTTCCCTGCAACTTTCAAAAAATACCCAGTACTGGGTATTTTTTGTTTTTAATGCCAGAAAGTTTTCCACATAATTGAAATTTTTCAATGTCTTTTTTAACCTATCCAATTTGTTATCCTGATTTTTTGAATCATTCGTTAATTTTCAGTTTTGGATATGAACCCTCTAAATCCTAAGCGTCGGAGTTAGTTCAGAAATCCTTGGAAGATCAACACTTGGATTCACACAAATCCCCAAAATCCGACTATGCATAAATTCCAACTTATTATTTTCGGGGATGAGTAGAGTTTTGCCTGTTGCAGTGATTTGTTGTGTTTTTCTGGTATTGGCTGGAATCAACAGAGGCTTTGATATCTCGGATGAAGGACTATATGTCCTCCTCGCCGATCCTCAGCAGTCAAATGTTGCCGGAATTTTCAATTATGACCTGTTTTTCAAACTCTTTCACCGAAGTGCAGGATATGCATTTTCGCTGGTTGAGCTCCGTCTCATTCGGCTGATTTTCTATTTTTTAGGCGCCTTTGCATTGACAGGGTTTTGGATTAATGTGACCGGCAAAAAAGATCAGGCATTCTCAGTCTTTTGGATTTCTTGTCTCGGATTATTTGCCGGTTATGGTTTCCTTCCTCCTTCACTTTCCTACAATTCTTTGGTGGTAGTAATTTCCTGCAGTTGGCTTTACTTGGCCTCCTCCCAGAACAAAACATGGCATAGAACTTTTTTAATGGGGATTCTTTTGGCCCTTCTTACCTATGTAAAAATATCCCTGGTTCCTCTTTTTTTTCCATTGACTATTTGGGCCCAAAGAGGGTTTAGACCTTTCGGGCTGGGGCATATTTTACTGCTTATCCTACCGCTTTTTTTTCTGGAAGCTGTTTTTCTTTTGAATTTGGACGATTCGGCCATTTATCGTCTGGTTGATGGGGTAAACCTCCATTCCCAAAGGCCTGGTTATCAGATTAAAGCATTGATTAAAAGTGTCTTGGTGGGAGGATTCTGGGTTTGTATGCTTTCCGGATTGTTTTTTCTGTTGGGTTTTTATCAACGGAAGCAGCTTTCCATTTATCCAATGTTTTTGATATTGGGTCTTGTCGGATTGGGGTGGATTGGATATCAAACTCACATCACTGCCGAGTGGAATCACCTGTTGCTCTTAGTTTCAGGTGCTGCCTTGGGTTATTTTGCCGGAAGGGATGGAATTAATAAGGATCAAAACCACTTTTGGGCGATAGTTCTTTTCTTTTTCCCTTTCCTCCTGCATTTCGGAAGCAATGTGTACTGGCTGAGAATAGGGATTCATTATTGGGTCTTCTGGATTCTTGCATTTCTGCTGGTCGCCAAAAACCATCTGACTGCTTTTTCCTATTTCTTCGCTTGTGTTATTTTACTTGTCGTTTTCAATGGAATTTGGTGGCATCCATTCGGGCATGAAAAGCCGCTTTGGGAGAAAAAAGAGGGCTGGTTGAGAAGCGAAAATGAAACCATTTATTTGGATCCGGAGCATATAGAATGGGCCAAAAAGGTAAAACAATTTGGAAAGGAGAGAGGAACCGACGAGATTCTGGCGGCTTATCGGATCCCCGGGATGGTTTGGTTGGCTGGATACCAAGTTCCATTTTCTCCGGGATTTTGGGATAAAGGGCAATTGGATGCGTTCTTTGAACAGCAACCCAAGGAAATGATTTACTGTCAACTGGAAAATCCTCCCTTGGACTGGAAATTTGAGCATTCCACTGATCTGGGAACTTTTCAGAGCGATTCGCTCCAACTGGTATGGGATTAAAAGTCAAAAATCAATTCCTGCTTTTTTGGTCTATATTGGGTGCTCTGGGCGTCCTTCTCATTTGGAACCTGCCTTGGAGATTTCAGGTCAACGATGATGTCATCATGATGTGGCTGGTGTCCGGGGCATTCACCGGTAAACCTGAACCTTATGCGGTGTTCATCCACCCCTTGTTGAGTTGGATATTTTCAAAGTTTTATTCTTGGTGTCCGGGATTTAATTGGTATGGTGTTTCCTGGTTTTTTGTGATTGCATTTTCTTATTTCCTGCTCATTTACCGGATTTCAGCCCTGTCTTATCATCTACTTACCAAGAGTTTTTTGGCATTTTTACTTCTTTTGATCAGTCTTCATTTTTGTATTTTCCCGCAATTCACTCTTATAGCTGGTTTCGCAGCATTTTCAGCCTTATCGGTTTGGTTTTCAGAGGAATCTCCATCCAAGTTGGTTTTTAGGAGCCTAGCCATGCTACTCTTTGTCGTGAGTATCCTGATTCGATGGGAATCAGCGGTGCTGATTGGCCTTGGCTTTGGTCTGTTCGTATTTATGACAGGAGGATTTTCTTATTTCAAGGTAAAAAGAAAGCAATTTTTGCCCTTTGTTTTCTTGTTTTTGGCGCTTTTGGGAGGAAAATGGATATGGGAGAAAAACTCAGAATACGCGGAGTTTTTAAAATTCAATAAAATCAGAGCGGGAGTACTTGACCATCCTGTTTTCCGGGAGGAAATAATTGATGGCAAGATTCCATCCAATTCCGATTTTTTCTTTTTTTCCCGATGGTATTTTGAAGGGGAACATCCCTCCATAGAGGAATTGGAGCGCAAAAAGACGGATCTGGATTCCCGGTATTTTTCAGTGGATCAGGTACTTAATTCCTTTTTAAGGTTTTGGAAGTTTCAAAAAGTAGAGGCCTTTAAATCATTTCTGATCCTTTGGATTCTCCTGCTTTTATTTCTATCGGCTAGAAAATCACCTGTTCTGATCAAGTATTTCCTGCTTTGGATGATCTTTTTCTTCACGTTCAATCACTTTTTTATTCTTCAGGGAAGGGTCATTTTCCTGTTTTTCCTGAGCCTGATGTTTCCGCTGGTTAGTAGATATTTACCCAATCTTCCCAGAAAACCGATGTTTTTTTCATTTTTCATTTGCGTTTTGGCTTTTGGGTATCATGGGATGAATTTCCTCAAGGAAGCAAGGGGAAGGGAAATTATGGATTCCGAATTTTCCGGTGTCCTGTCGGAGCTGGATCGCGACACGCCCTTGATTTTTGAAGGATATCAGGAGCACAATTTGGGTTTGCATTTTTCGAGTACCAATCCTGTACCTTTCATATCCACAGGCTGGACGTCCAGGAGTGTGTTCCAGGAGAAGGCCTTGAATAGGTTTGGATTAGGGGGATTTGAGGACCTCCGAAGATTTGCCTTACTCACTCCCAAGACCAATACGGAGATCGTTTTTCCGTCCTACATGAACCTTGCTTTTGGTGATTTTGAGCGGATTGATTCTGTCAGGACCGACAATTTTATCCTGCTTCAATACCAGAAAAAGTAGGAACCTCAAATGCCAATTGCTTTTAGCGGACTTGCAATTTTAGCCTGCTCAATTAAATTTGTTTAAACGAGTAATTTTTTTACTCAGTCGCTAAGTTCTGACTCGGGACTGACCG
>CAYONF010000028.1:35158-42975 GCA_964405255.1 uncultured Limnohabitans sp.
GACTCTCTCGTCACTTCCAAAACCCGGATTAAACTTCTCCTGAAGTTTTTCTCTCATTCCAACTCGGGGTATTTGCGGTCCCTTGCCAAGGAATTTGATGAATCCACCAATTCTGTGCGAATCGAACTCAACCGCCTGACGGATGCAGGCTTGCTTTTGGCTGAGGATGAGGGTAAAACCAAGCAATATAAAGCAAACCAAAACCATCCCTTTTTTAATGAAATCAAAGGAATGGTCAGTAAATTCCTTGGGCTGGATGACCTTTTGGAAAAAGTCGTCAAGCGCATGGGGAATGTAGAAAAGGCCATCATCACAGGAGATTATGCCATGGGCATCGACTCGGGGGTGATCGAAATGACGCTGATCGGCAAAAACCTGGATGTCAATTACCTCAATTTCCTGATTGACAAAACCTTCGAAAAAATCAACCGGAAAGTGAAAGTGGAAATCCTGGAGGAAGATCCCGGCAATCTGATCGGGATCCTAGTTTTCGGGAAGTAATCTCAGTGATGACAAAGCAGTACGTCAAGCCACTTCTCAAGATTGTTGCAAGATATACCGCAGAGTGTTTCAACTACCTGGTGTCAGGAAAGAGCATTGGAATGGCCTTACGTGGATTTCCAGCCTATTATACCTACAACAGAAGGATGATTCCTCCTTTTCTGGCCGCTAAACCCTGGATAGCACATTATGCATTTAAGCGGTTGGAATCATTGATCAAACCCGAGATGTCAGTTTTGGAGTTTGGTTCGGGCGGCAGCACCCAGTATTTGGCAGATAAAGTAGCTTCCATCTACAGTATTGAGCATGATCCCGATTGGTACAAAGTGATCCATGGCGCTTTGGAAATATTCCCTTCTGTTCATCATGTTCTGGTTCCCGCCGAGAAAAAAGAAGGCCCGGAATGCTACAAAAGTGTTCATGGTCTGTTCTCCGGGGGACTCGATTTTGAAAAGTATGCGCACGCTGCAGACCACTTGCCTGATCTAAGCATTGACCTGTTGATTATTGACGGTCGTGTCAGGCCGCAATGTCTCATTCAAGCCAAATCCAAGCTTAAACCGGGAGGGATTTTACTTTTTGACAATTCTGACCGGGCATCTTATCAGCCCACCATCAGCTCTGAATTACAAGGCTGGGAAATGGAAAAATATAACGGAGTGACCGTGTATGATGCTTTTTTTAATGAAACCCGGATATACTTTAAACCTGATGTCTGAGGTCCAGGAGGAAGAAAATTCCCTCAGGTGGAGTACAGGATTTCCGTATTCATCAGGTTTGGGTTCGGTGATTTTCCGATTCACTAAAAAGTTTGGGATGCCAACTGGAAGCCGGGATAATTATATATAGGAAAAATTTATAAAAACGAAATATAATTTTAATGCAGATTTCCTAAATTTGGCTTTCTTCCAATTTTAGTTCCGTAGATTTGATCAGTGCTGTATTACCGGTTTTTAATGCTGAAAGTACCCTGCTGCGGGCAGTGGATTCCCTGCTGATTCAACCTGAAATAGATGAGATTTTTTTGATTGACGATGGAAGTTCAGACCGCAGCCTGCAGCTTTGTTTGGCACTCGCCGAAAAGCACCCTACCATCAAACTTCTCCAGCATCCGGGTGGAATCAACAAAGGGGCACCGGCATCCCGTAATCTGGGCTTGCAACAGGTCAAAAATCAATGGGTCCAGTTTATGGATGCAGATGATGAGCTTTTGCCCGGAAAGATTGCGGATCAACTCGCCTGTATTCAGGGAGATGAAGCCCTAGTCATCGGTAAGTTTACCATTTATGACAAAGACAGAGTCGAGGAAATGCTTCCTTTCCGGGATACTTGGTCCGGGTTGATTTCTACTCGTCTCGGAATCAATGTCAGTAACCTTTGGAACGCGGACTGGATTCGTCGAGTGGGAGGGTGGGACGAAACACTCCCCAATATGCAGGAATATTTCCTCATGTTTGAAATCCTGAAACGACAGGGAAAATTTGTTTTTTCAGAGGGTCTTCTGACAAAAATCTTCTCCCAGGTCAATTCCATTACCAATTCTCTGGAAAAAAGGGATCAAAAAAGGGACAACTACTTTTTATTTAGAGAACAGGTTAAAGATCACCTGGTTTCCACCGGTCAGTATACCCTGAAGCGAAGGCATTACTACGAGGTATGTACCGGTAAAATGCTCAGATACCATCAACCTTCATTTCCCGTCAAGTCCAATAGAATGTATTTTTCGCTTTACAGTAAACTGAGGAAGATTCTCTCCTGAAGATTCAATGAATCGTTTTTTTCAAAAGGGTTTTCCCCAGCGACTATGGGAATTTGGATATGACTTAAAGGAGAAATTAAGGGGGTATCCAAAGCTTCATCATTCATTTCAGAAGGCTATTGGGTACCCGCTGGATCTCAAAAATCCAGTTACACACAACCAGCGGATTGTACATAAGATGATTTTCGATCGCAATCCACTGTTGACCATTACTTCAGACAAGGTGAAAGTGAGGGATTACATCCGTGAAAAATTGGGAAATGCACTTGCGGATCAACTCCTTATTCCCCAGTATTTTGTCAGTAAAACCGGTCAAGACATCCCGAATGAATCTTGGGACTTCGAATTTTTTCTCAAAGCAAATCATGCATCTGGATTCAACAAGCTCATTTCACCTGGCACTGATCCCCAAGAAGTCAGAGATATTGCAGCGTTTTGGCTGTCACAAAGTTTTGGTCAGGTTTTTCATGCCTGGGCCTATCGGGATATTCCAAGAAGGATTATTTGTGAAAAAGTAATTCGGGATGATGATGGAGTAATCCCCGCAGATATCAAGTTTTATTGTTTCAATGGAAAAGTGAGAATGCTGCTGATCCTTAAAGACAGGTTTGGTGACCAAGCAAGGATATTTACCGATGAAAACCAGGTGGAAATTCCAGGAGCACAAATGATTGGAAGTAAGAAATTGGATCCCATTCCAGCCATTTCCAATTTCCATGAAATGAAGCGAATCAGCGAATTGATCGCTGAAGACTTTGATTATTGCCGGGTTGATTTTTACTCCGTGGGAGAAAAAATCTATTTTGGAGAACTCACCCACTACACCGGGGCAGGTAGGGAAAGTTTTGACGATTTGGATACAGATTTGGCCTTGGGTGAACTCTGGAAGCCTGAAAACCGGGAACTTAATTTCTTTGAGGTTTACCAAAAAATCAAATCCAAAGGAGCAACAAGCTTAGTTTAGTTCCGATGGTTTTACCGAAAAGTTTGCGTCTAAATCAACGCAGCTGTCCTAGCCTTATACCCGATTCCTTTTTCCCCATCCGATTATTTCACCCTTAAATCCCGATCCTATCAAACCTGAATTCACTTCGCATCACAAAGTCATCGAGCCATCCTCAGGCTGGAAGATGGTGGATTTCAAAGAGCTATGGAGATACAAGGACCTGCTCTATTTTCTGACGCTCAGGGGGATCAAAGCCCGCTATGCCCAGTCTGTTTTGGGGGTTTCTTGGGCAATCATCCAGCCTTTGTTTACTACCCTGGTGTTTACCTTGGTTTTTGGTGGTTTGGCAAAAGTGGATTCCGACGGGATGCCTTATGTGCTGTTTTCCTATTTGGCACTTTGGCCGTGGAATTACTTCTCCGGCACCTTGACCGAATCAGCCAATTCCCTGATCCAAAACGCCAACATGATCACTAAGGTCTATTTTCCGAGGATGGTTCTTCCCCTTTCGGCAATCCTTTCCAAGCTACTGGATTTCACCATCGCCTTTGTGGTGGTAATAGGGATGCTGATCTATTTTGGACAAATGCCCGGCTGGGGGATCGTATTTCTTCCGCTTCTCACCGTCCAGCTCCTGATGTGTTCCTTGGGGATTGGAATGTTCCTTTCAGCCTTGGCAGTCAAATACCGGGATGTGAAGCATGCCCTGACTTTCGTCGTCCAGCTGCTCTTGTATGCTGCACCGGTGGTTTACAGCACCTCAGCAGTTCCGGACCAATACATCAATTGGTACATCCTAAACCCAATGGTAGGAGTGATCGAAGGATTCAGGGCAGCATTTCTCGATCGTCCCATGCCTTGGGAGTGGATTTGGCCGGGAAGCATCGTGGCATTGATCTGCTTCGTTTTTGGGATGCTGTATTTCCGCAGGATGGAACGGATCTTTGCCGACGTGGCTTGACCCCTCCAACTCAGTATTCACCTGTTACTTCGACCATAGGTAGAGGTCTCCACACGTTTACCAAGCCCTTTAAATGATCTCTCTCCGCAGTGGCGGATCAAAATCACCGGAAGAAGCGCTCGAAATGAGCAACAGCGTCCCCTCATTTTTACACTTTAACCATTAAATCCCACTTGGTCCTTTCCATCGTCTCCCCAGTTTACCGCGCTGAGCAAACGCTCGAACCGCTCGTTTTGAGAATCAAGGAGGCGCTCAGCAAAATCACCTCGGAGATGGAGATCATCCTGGTGGAAGATGCTGGCCCAGACCGGTCTTGGGAAGAAATCGAGCGATTGGCAAAGCTTCATCCGGAAATAGTGGGGATCAAGCTTTCCCGTAACTTCGGCCAGCACTATGCCATCACCGCCGGTTTAGATCAGACAAAAGGAGACTGGGTCGTGGTGATGGATTGCGACCTTCAGGATAGACCGGAAGAGATTCCTGGCTTGTTTGCCAAAGCCCAGGAAGGCTATGATGTGGTCTTGGCAAAACGGGCAAACCGACAGGATGGATTCCTGAAGCGGCTTTCGTCCAAATTATTTTATCGAACTTTGGCCTGGCTGACAGGTTCCCATCAGGATGAGACCATAGCCAACTTTGGAATTTATCATCAGAAAGTCATCCGGGAGATCATCGGCATGCGGGAAAGCATCCGCTATTTCCCCACCATGGTTCGCTGGGTAGGTTTCCGGCAGACCGCAATCGAGGTGGTCCATGCCGCCAATGAGGAGCGGGGCAGCAGTTATAATTTCAAGCGCCTGTTCAATCTGGCTCTGGACATTATGCTCGCCTACAGCGACAAACCCATCCGATTGACCGTCAAACTCGGACTTTTGGTCGCCTTGACGGGATTCCTTTTTGCAATTTTCACTTTCGTCCGGTACCTGCAAGGGGAAATCATCGTCGCCGGATATGCCAGTTTGATCATTTCTCTCTGGATGCTGACCGGATTTATTCTGGTGACGCTGGGCATGGTGGGGCTATACGTGGGAAAAACCTTTGAAGGCGTCAAAAAACGCCCGATTTATATTGTTGAGAAAAGAATCGATTCCAAGGAGCGATAAGCATTTAATTTCCCAATCCTAATCCTAAATTTTTAAACTCTCCATTTTAAACTTTAAACTTTCAATTCATTCCTAATTCACCGTCCATATCCCCCCTTCCCTTTGATTCCGAACTCTTTGGTTATCCTGTAGGAAGGTGTCAGATTACCCAAAATTGGGTGGAGGAGGAGTTTTTGGAGAATGCCAGACATTTCCAACTTGTCTATCTTTTCTCCCCAAAAGAAATCCACGTCCAATCTCTATCCATTCAATTGCTCGATACCAAAATCACTTTTGTCAAGAAGCTTGGAAAAGAGCAGTTGAAAGTGGAGGGGATTGACTGGTATCAGGGAGAATTGAGCGGAGAAATTATCCGGCGCGCTTTGGAAAGTGGAGCTTATTCCAGATTCAAAAGAGATCCAAGGCTGGTGAACGGGGAATTTGAAAGCTTATACCTGCTCTGGATCAAAAAAGCCTGGGAGCAAAAGCAAATCCTTGCCAGTCCCGCTGCTGAGGCTATGGTGACCTTAGACATGGAAGGAGAAATTGCCAAAATCGGTCTGCTGGCCGTAGCACCCAGTCATCAGGGTAAAGGCTGGGGCAAGCGATTGGTAGGCACAGTTGAAGCCAAGGCCTTGGAAATGGGAGCGAATCAAGTTCTGATTCCTACCCAAGTAGCCAATTTGCCTGCCTGCAGGCTTTACCAAGGCATGGGATATTCGGAAAAGCAACGGGAATTCATCTATCACTACTGGAATGAAAACTCACGCTAAACCAATCCCCAATCCCCAATCCCTAATTCATCATTCCTAATTCCTAATTCCTCATTCAACCCCATTTTAAACTTTTCACTTTAAATTTTAAACTCATTCCTCATTCCCAATTCCTCATTCATAATTCATAATTCATAACTCATAATTCATAATTCACTCCCCATTTTAAACTTTTCACTTTAAATTTTAAACTCATTCCTCATTCCTCACTCTTTGAAAATCCCCTTCAACAAACCCTACCTCACCGGCCTCGAACTGAACTACATTCAGCAAGCCGTAAACCTGGGCAAACTATCCGGCAACGGGGAATTTACCCATCGGTGTCAGGAATTTTTTGAGCAGCGCTATGGCTTTCAAAAGTGCCTGCTCACCACTTCCTGTACCGATGCCCTGGAAATGGCGGCCATCCTTTTGGATATCCAACCCGGCGATGAGGTCATCCTTCCCAGCTTTACCTTTGTCTCCTCTGCCAATGCCTTTGTTCTCAGAGGAGCCAAAATCGTCTTTGTGGACAGCAAACCGGATCATCCCAACTTAGACGAAATTCTTTTGGAAGACCTCATCACTCCCAAGACCAAGGCCATTGTCGTGGTGCATTACGGAGGACTCGCCTGTGAGATGGACACTATCCTGGAAATTGCCCGGCGCCATGGACTGTATATCGTGGAGGATGCAGCCCAAGCCATCGACAGTTTTTACAAGGGCAAACCTTTGGGTGGGATCGGACATTTGGGTTGTTTCAGCTTCCATGAAACCAAAAACATCCAATGCGGGGAAGGAGGCATGCTGGTGATCAATGACCCTTCATTTATCCGGAGGGCCGAAATCCTCTGGGAAAAAGGTACCGACCGGGCAGCATTCTTCCGGGGAGAAATCGACAAATACGGCTGGGTGGATGTAGGCAGCAGTTTCCTTCCTTCCGAAGTGACAGCCGCTTTTCTTTGGGCCCAATTGGAAAATCTGGATCGCATTCAAGAGCAAAGAAAAGCCATTTGGGAGGACTATTACGGATTTCTGAACCAAAAAGCGCATCACCTCAAGGTGCTGAGTCAGGAATATCTCGGGCTAATCAGGAATGGGGAGTTAAAAATTGAGAACATGGATGGCGACCAGTCTGCATTCCTCATTCCTCATTCCTCATTCCAGGCAAACGCCCACCTCTTTTACCTGATGTTTCCCAATCTGGAAACCCGGACTGCCTACGCCAAGGCCTTAAATCAACAAGGAATTTTGGCGGTTTTTCATTACCAAAGCCTTCATCGATCCGGCTTTGCAAAAAATCATTTTCCGGATCAGTTAACCAGAGAATTGCCTCATGCTGATCGGTTTTCGGATTGCTTGATTCGGCTGCCTTTGTTCTACGAACTTCCGGAGCTGGTTTCAGTGGGTAGGGCAGGTGCCGGGCTCAGCCGAGGGAGGTAGTATTCGTCCTGAGCTTCGTCGATGCAGACCATCGAATCGGGTAACCGTCAAAACGTTTGCTGTGCACCTGATCCCAAAGTTTACGGAAGGCTAGAATCAAGCCAAACGGAACCTGCCCGACATCCCTCCAATTCTGAGCCCTGAACTCTGAACATCGAAGGACCAATAAACCAATACCCGGTACATCCTAACCTCTCGAAAACGTTACCTTAACCAGTTCCATAGTCACTTTTATGCTGCTCTCCGTCATCCTCCCCACTTTTAATTCGGGTGCCTTACTGGCCAGTACGCTGGAAAGACTCTACCTCCATCCGATTTCCTATGCCATGGAAGTCCTCGTGCTGGACAACTGCTCCAGTGACGGTTCGACCGA
>CAYONF010000029.1:0-42702 GCA_964405255.1 uncultured Limnohabitans sp.
TGGCGGACTTTGTGGCCCGGGTAGAGATCGGACTGGAGCAGCTGCTGATCCTGATTCGGATGACTTGCTTCCGATTTACCGGCAAGACCAAGCAGGAACTGCTCTGGGAAGCGCACTTTCTTCAGAACAAGCGAAAGGCGGTGGTGAGTACGAATGAGCTTTTCCGATCGGCTGCGGCTGAGATCAGCTTCGGCAAAAAACCTCCACAGGTCCCCGATCTGGACGAGACAGATATCCGGCAGGAGATTTTGGATCAGATCGACATTCTGGAATTCCCATTAGACTCTCCTTTTCACCTGGTCAAAGACCAAAGTATCCAAGGCATCAGAGCCCGGGAGATGACGCAGTATCTGGGAAAGCAAGTGATGATTTTGGGCTATCTGGTCACGGTCAAATACACCCGCACAGTAAAAGGAGACGTGATGAACTTCGGCACCTTTCTGGATCGGGACGGCGATTGGATCGACACGGTACATTTTCCTCCTGTGGTCAAAAAATATCCTTTCAAAGGCCGGGCGATCTACCGGATCGAGGGAAAGGTGGTGGAAGAGTTCGGCTTCTACTCCATCGAAGTGGACAAGCTGGAGCGGATGGCGTATTGGAATGCAGGGGATTAAGTTTTTAGACGCGAAGGCAGGAAGACGGTGAGATGTGTGTTAAAAAAGTTATCAGAAGGTTAAAGAAAATCTCTGCCCGTCCTGATCCTTACATGTGCATAAAAAAGTGAGAAAAAAGAATCAATATTAGACATTTTACGTTATCTTAGAGGACATTTTACCGATAATTGTCATGGCCAAGAAATCATCCATAGTAAGCGAGCCTGCCGTAGCTGTCTACCAAAAGGCACATTTATCCGTTCAGGACATCCTGAGAGTAGATTTGGATGATCTGGATGAGCCGCTCAGTCGGATAGATACCTTTCGCAATGGCCTTGACAAAAACTCCTTCGAGAGCTTCAAGGCGCTCTCAGGACTCGACTATGAGACCTTGGCCGATGCCTTGGGTGTCTCAGCCAAGACGCTCCAGCGCAAGGAAGTATTTGACACAGGCCAATCCGAAAAGCTTTTTCAATTGGCAGAGCTGTATGCCACTGGCATTAATTATTTTGGAAGGGAGGGTTTTCGAAGATGGATGGAGCGGCCACTTTTTACCCTCGGTAATCGCGCTCCACTTGATCTGATCGATGTATCGACGGGCATTGACCTGCTCAAGGCTGAGATCATGCGACTCCAGCACGGCATCGCCATTTAACCGGAATGAAGGTCTACCGACTAGCACTGACCCAGTACTGTGATTTGAGTGGCGAGGGAGCCAAACGCTACGGGGGCAGGTGGAACCTCCCGGGCTTTCCGGCCCTCTACGCCGGATCGAGTATTTCGGCCTCTTTATTTGAGCGACTGACCATTGATCCGGAATTGCTCTCTTCAGAGCGGTACCTACTCTACTCGGTCATGGAGTTCAGCATACCCGAATCTTTGATTTTTATTCCCAAAAAAGAAGAATTACCGCTGGACTGGAATCGGATTCCGGCTGTCCGAAGCTCCATGGAGTTTGGAACAAATCTGCTGAAATCCGGCATGCTGTGCTTTGGAGTTCCTTCGGTAGTGGATCCAACCTCGATGAATGTAGTCATCAATCCCCTTGCAGAAAATTTTCCTGACTTGAATTGTAAGACTTATCCGCTCGAACTGGACAAGCGGAATTTGAGGTCTACCTAATTTAATCGGATCAAAAGAAGTGAAAGACGAATTTGGAAACTTTTCATAATGGATTAATTTCCACACCAAATCCACCGACATGAAAATCCTCCAAACAGCCACTATTCTCATTTTCACCTTGCTGGTCGTGCCCGTGTTCACCTATTTTTTCGGTATTCCTCTGGGAGAACGGGAATGGGAAACGCTCAGTATCCTGATGAAAATCTGTGGCTTTTCCATTGCCTATTGCTTCCTCATTGGTGAGCTTACAAACAACAACAGTCAAGTGGACAAGTACTGGAGCATCTTGCCGATCATCTACGCCTGGGTGATGGCCTACTACGGAGAGTTCAGCCCTAGAATGGTCTTAATGGCACTTTTGGTGACAGCTTGGGGGATTCGCTTGACTTATAATTTTGCCAGAAAAGGTGCCTACCGATTGAAATTCTGGGAGGGAGAAGAAGATTACCGCTGGGAGATTCTGCGAAAAAAACCGGAGTTTCAGCCCCGCTGGAAGTGGACCTTGTTTAACCTCTTTTTCATCTCAGGTTATCAAAATGTATTAATTCTTCTTTTCACCCTTCCGATGCTCGTGACGATGCAGTTTGACGGGATTCCGCTCGGAATCTGGGATTTGGTCGTGTCCGCGGGGGTATTGTTCTTTTTGATACTGGAAACTGTCGCTGATGAGCAACATTGGAAGTTTCAAAGTGAAAAATGGAAACTGATACGAGAAGGAAAACTGCTGCATGGAGACTTCGCCAAGGGCTTTTTGGACAAAGGGCTTTGGGCCATTTCCCGTCACCCAAATTATCTCGGCGAGCAGGGAATCTGGGTCTGTTTTTACTTTTTCTCGGTGGCGGTATCCGGACAGTGGCTCAATTGGTCCGTGGTAGGTGCCATGCTCCTGTTGATTCTTTTCCAAGGCAGCTCAAACTTCAGCGAAGAAATCAGCGCCTCCAAGTATCCGGAATACAAAGATTATCAGTCAAAAGTACCTCGATTTATTCCCGGCACCAAGGGCGAACCGCAACCCAATCCTGCACCGACTGCTTAATCAAGGCTTGATCGGAGTCAAGATCAATCCTTTGAATTCCACCTCGGCGCCCTCAGCCTGTAGGGCGATTTGTCCGCTTTGGGCGGTTGCACCATAGCCCTCATTGACTAACACACCATTTATCCAAACTGTCACCCGGTCTTTCTCGCATTTGATTTTCATGCGATTCCATTCGCCAAGTGGTTTTTCTGAATCGTCTGTCAGGTTGAGTATTCTTCGTTCTTTCCCTTCTTTAACTCCCCAATTTTCCTTTGGCCCACGTCTTTTCTCCATGTCATTGACTTGGATATCTTCCTGAATACACCAAAAATCTCCGGCATTGCCGTGCATCATCTGTACCTCAATCGACTTGGGAAACATGCCATACAGTGCTCGTGGAGTGGATGCATGTACCAATACTCCACAATTACCGGGCTCTCCCACAAACCGATACTCAAACTCCAAGGTGTAGTTCTCATAACTTTTCTCCGAAATCAAATGACCTCCCGGCGTACCCAAGCTCACCAAAAGGCCATCTCTGACGATAAAGGGCCTTTGAAGGCTGCTGTCTTTTTGCAAATCGGGTACGTCCATGTACCAGCCAGATAAGCTTTTGCCGTCAAACAAGGAGACTTGACCAAAGGCTGCGGAATTCAGAGCCAAAAAAACGATTGCGATTGGAAGGGCTTTTTTCAAGAGGAAAATGATTTCCCCAATCTACCCAAAAGTTCGTTTTGATCAACGGGTATTCAGGCTAATACCTTACTCTTAAAAGCCATGATTACATCTAATGGGGAATTGATCCTGTTATTCTGCTCATCCTCCAGAAGGACTCCCAATCGGCTTTCCAACTCGAAGAGAATTCCCTCCACATAGAATCTGTCAACCGGAATCTCTGAATAAAACTGTCTGAATTTTCGAGTCCCGGTGATCGGAATTCCAAATTCATGAAATACAGAGATCAAAATTTTGGATTTTCTTATTCGGCCCTTCATAAATCGAAAGAATTAACTGACAGTCTTAAATACGATGTGACATTTCCCTCCGGATTGACTCAAAATGGAAAAGATTAAAAAATAATTCTGCAAAAATCTGACGTCAAAGGAGTCGACCCCTTCTATTCGAAACTGAATTAAAAAAATCAAATTGTTCAAAAAGTCACCCTTTTTCCTAATTCGTATAATGAGTTGGGGATAACAAGTTGAATTTACATTCAGCCGATGGTATAATGAGAAGATCGAATCAATTTAGAGTGCACTGATTTTAGTATTATTTTCTAATACATTCCTGCCAGCCTTAACTAGTTGCAGTTTTCGCAACTTCGTGAGGTTTCAGTTTGATTTTTAGTAAAAAATGCAAAAAAGAAATCCTGATCAGAATGATTGAGAGGCTTCAGCTTTTCTGCAGGAGTCAAGGATTTTCTGCTGAAAGGTTTTATCGGATTTGAGCATGTCAAAATAATCCTTCAAAAAGGAGTTGACTGTCTTCAGATCAGCCTCTGAAAAGTATTGCTTGTATTCATCCACGGTTTTGAAAATCTCTGCCTCTTTTGCCAAAAATTCCTGTCGGACAGTCTCCATTAAAGCCGGATTACGGCAAAAGCCCCGATAAACCCGGTCAGTTACTTTTTCAATACCTACAGAAGTATTCACCTGGGCATAAGGAGGATTGACCAATCCAGTCATGTCAAAATCGTAGGCAAGTGGAATAACGGTCCTCTCATCGATCTTCATTACTTTTTGATTGTGCTGGTAAAGCCCTGACCAATCCGTATTGCCGATCATCATCTGGAAAAAGTCATGACGGACGGTGGCCGAATCTTCCATGAGGGTCGGGATGATTTTCTTTCCGTCCAAAATCTCGCCGTCAAATCGATCTGCCACCTCGTCATCATCCTCTATAAAAAACCCGAGCAATTCCACCACTTCTCCCTTTTTATCATCCGTGTTGGTCAGTTTCACTTTGATGAGCCTCGTTTGGAAATAATACTTGGTCACCTCTTCATAGAGCTTATAGGATAGGTATTCTTTTCCGAGATAGTTGTCGGCAGTCTTGGATTTGGAGCATGGGAGAACGAGTTTGAGACTGCGGTCTCCTTTGAACAATGTGTTTTCAACAGCATCTTTTTTCATCTTGACCCGCATCGGCGGATAAAAACAATTATCCAATCTGAAATTGCCACGAGTTCTGATCTCGATATCAAGCGTGTCGGTTTTTCCAGGGGACACCTCATAGATCATTTTTGAATCAATGTAGGTGGAGTCATTGGTTTCCGCACGGAGTTGCTTAATCGAAAAATTCAATTCTACCGAAAGTGGCTCCTCAGTCTTGAAAAGACCGCCTTGAGCAAACGATTCGAATTGGAATACCGAGGAGAAGGCGGCAAAAAAGAAAAGATAGCTGAACTTTTTCATGAGGTGATTTATAGGTAAACTTAAAGAGACACGAGATTTACTTTTCAAGTTTGAATAAAATGGAATACCAAGAATAAGCCGTCGGCTGAGGTTCAGGCAAATGGTCCACAATCATTTACGGCTTGGGAAAATACATTTTTCCCTGAATTTATCCGCAGGATTGGATCTAGAAAAAACTTCCCGAATCAGATGAAAACAGGATTGGGGCTGCTTCAGAAACCATGTTTACCCCATCGGGTGCAAAAATTCCAAATTACTTCGATTTATTCCACCAGCTTTGATTTACAGCGGCTTTACTTCCCAAATTCTCATAAAAAGCATATGAGCCATTCTCCTTGCATGTTCTTTGGCATAATCGGCTACTTCTCCCTCAAAATACTGATCAATGGTAGCAAACCACAATTCTAACCAATTGCCAAAATGTACCTGATCAATTTTAAAATTTACCGCAGCATCCACTTCCCGATGGACTTTTGTAGGGTTGAATTTTCCTGCACCCGGACCCGTCTGTAGGAGAATCATCTCCCAAAAATCCGACAAGTGAACCAGGTGATGATCCCAGTTTTCCACGATTTGATTGAAGACCGGCCCCAAAACCGCATGCTCACGGACTTTTAGGTAAAATCTCCTCACCAAGAAATCAACTTCCCTTCGGGATTGGATTGAGATTCTGTTCATTTCAGGATAGGTTGTAAAACTTCCAATTTCCCGTCGATATCTTTCGGGATTGGCAGGCCCAAAATTCGGCAGATCAATGGATATACATGAATATTATCAAATGAATCGAGGGTCAAACCTGATCGGATCTGAGGTCCTTTTGCATAGAAGATGGCATGCATTTCTTTTTCTTTTGGGTCAAAGCCATGTTCCCCCCGGGCAGTGGATCCATCCATCCGCATCCTTCTCGCTACCACATCGAGATAACCTTGATCATTTGCCAAATAATAGCCCAAGTCTGCCAAAATAATCAGATCACCTATCCGGTTTGCATGGGCAGAAAGGTCTCGATAGTACTCCAAATCAACGGGATCTACAATCCTGAATTGTCCTTTTTTAGTCTTAAGCTGTTGCTTGACGGATTCCTTTTCTGCTGGGTTTTTTAGATAAATATGCGCCAAAGCCCCGCTATTGACTATCCGGGCGTCAATCCCTTCGACTATCTGATCCAATAGTACGCGATTTTCCAAAGTCACATCCACCATTCCATGATCTGAGACGAGGATGATATTTACTTCCAAATCCAGGCTTTTTACCCCTTCAAATAAGGCTCCCAGTTCGGAATCCAACTTCTTCAGCTGCTTGGCAATCTGTTCCTCGTTGCTTGGTCCATATCGATGTCCGATATCATCCATGTCTGAGAAATACATGGTGATCATTCGCGGACGAATGGAATCCGGCATTTGGAGCCACTCAAAAGCTTGGGAAATGCGAGATAGATTATTCACACGGCCATCGTAGTCGAAATAGTAACTAGGCCTTACTCCCTGAATAGCAGCTTCTGAACCCACGAAGAAATAACTGGCTGCTTTGATGCCGTTTTGCTCAGCAAGAACCCAAAGCGGAGTACCACCATACCAAGATCCATCCGTCACCAATTCCCGCTTACCGATCGCATAGACTTCGTCTTTCTCAGGATCGTAAAAGGTGTTGTCCACGATTCCGTGCCGCTCAGGGCGCATGCCGGTGGCGATGGTATAGTGGTTGGGGAAAGTTTTGGAAGGAAAAGATGGAACCATGGATTGGGCCCGCGTTCCTTCAGAGATGAATTTGGAAATATTTTCTGGCCGAAACCGCTCCACGTAATCGTATCGAAATCCGTCCAAAGAAATCAGGATGACGATTGGATCTTTTTCCTGAGAGAAAACCAGTAAACTCTGAAAAAAACAAACTAACAGAAAAATCTTTCTCATTTTTTATTTCAAAATTACCCTAGGAAACCTTGGGATACAATCATTATTTTAGGTATTAAAGACTTGTTTATTTGCTGATGAAAATCGTCCCAATCCTCATTTTGATCCTATTTGGTTCCTGTGTTCGAGCTGAAAAACCCACTCGATCCACAGTCAAACTAACCGACGAACAGCTCCTAGATACCGTCCAATTCTATACATTCCAATATTTTTGGAAAGGTGCAGAACCCAACTCAGGTATGGCTCCTGAACGGATACATATGGATGGAGACTACCCTGACAACGACTCCCACATCATCACTACCGGCGGAACGGGCATGGGGATGATCGGTATTTTGGGAGCAATCGAACGAGGATGGATCAGCAGACAAGAAGCTGTAGCCCGATTTGAAAAGATGCTGACATTTCTGGAAAAAGCAGATCGATGGAATGGAATCTGGCCCCATTGGCTCGATGGAAAAACAGGTCGTGTGAAGCCTTTTTCCCAAAAAGATGATGGAGCAGACTTGGTCGAGTCGGCCTTTTTGATGCAGGGATTACTGGTGGTTCGAGAGTATTTCAAAGGTGGAAATGAGGCAGAAAAGTCCATCGCATCCCGAATTGACCTCCTATGGAAGGAAATGGACTGGACGTTTCACACGCAAGGTAAAGAGGTGCTGTATTGGCATTGGTCACCGAGATTTGGCTGGGAAATGAATTTTGCCCTCGAGGGATACAACGAGTGCCTTATTACCTACGTCCTTGCTGCCGCATCCCCGACCCATTCCATTTCCCCGGAGGCTTACCACAAGGGTTGGGCACGATCGGGTGGGATCCGGGCAAACAATGCCGGAGGCTACGGCTTCCCGCTTCAGTTTAGGCACAATGGGGCAGAGCAATTGGGTGGCCCTTTATTTTGGGCGCATTACTCCTTCCTCAGCCTCAATCCCCGTGGGCTGAAAGATCAATACGCAGATTATTGGCAGGAAAATGTAAATCAAACCCTGATCAACCGAGCTTGGTGCATCGATAATCCGAAGAATTTCAAGGGATACGGAGAGGATCTTTGGGGCTTGACTGCCTCCTATTCCATTAACTTTTACAACGCGCACCATCCCGGCAATGACACCGGAGTCATCTCCCCAACGGCTGCTGTTTCGTCGATCGTGTACACTCCGGAGGAGTCTATGAAAGTGATCCGAAATCTCTACGAAAACTATGGAGAGAAGGTCTTTGGTCCGTACGGGTTCTACGATGCGATGAGCCCAGAACATAACTTTTTCCCTCAGCGCTACTTGGCAATCGACCAAGGGCCGATGGTTTCGATGATCGAAAATTACCGAAGTGGGCTGGGATGGCGACTTTTTATGAATGCTCCTGAAGTCCAGGAAGGCTTGAATAAACTCGGATTTAGCTATCAGAAATAAGCTAAATGACCTAAAAAAAAATTAGATAATTTACGCAGAGCAGGCTGTTAGTGACGCTTATGAGATTTTGTCTGACGAAGAAAAAGCAAATCGAGGAGCAATAAGATAGCCTTTGGAAGGTGGAGCATGAGCTATAGCCGAGTCTCCGGATCAATTCAAGACTACTTAAATCCACCGTGAATCATCGCAGATACGCTGGTATTTTTTTGTACCATCAGAACTGAAATCAATGAATTATGGATTGATTTCTCTGAGTAGGCTGTCAATTTCCCATTGAATAAACTCCATTTCTCCAAAAAAATCATCGGTACCGGCTTTGTGGCTTCTGAGGAAAGCCTGAGCCATTTCTATCCGTTTCTCTGAATAAATTTCAAGATTTTCAAAATGAAGATCCATTTCTGCATTCCACTCTTCTGATTGCCGGGTGGTTTGGGTCAGGGCGAGATTTTCTTGCCATGCAGGCATATAAGTACCCATAATAAAATCCACCAGTTCCTTATCATTTGAATTTTGAAGATGATCGTAAAAAGGCATAGATCTTTCCTCATTTTTGATAAACTGCTGTTCATAGATCAGGTACTTTTCCTGCAAGGGGTCTTCCTGAACAAATACAAAAGCAAAAAAAACAATTGAAGTCACTAACAGGACTAGGCCCCCTATCCCTACAGCCTTCCATCGCGAAAAAAAAGGAAGGTTATTTTCTTTGTGATGACTCAAGTACGCCCCATGGATCTTTTGGCCTACCAAATGAATGATAACCGTGTAAAGAGCTGGAAACAAAAAATTGGGAATGCGATCCAGAATAGCTTCATCAATGACTATTAAAGAACCAAAAATTCCGAGATGGGAAAGTAAACCAATCAGTAAAAGCCAATGTCCTTGATCAGATTTACCAAGGGCGATGGCATTTCTTCGAAACAAAATACCGGCTGCCAATGGACCTCCGAAAAAAGTGGCTAAATCAATTGCTGCTAGACTGTATAATTTGGGTGAGGTAGAATTTTCCATAGTTGAAAGTATCCACTAAAGAAACATTTTTAACTAAGAAATTCCTGTAGGTCAAAATAATTATTTCATAAACCGGAGGTAATCTTCACTTCTTTAGAAATGTTTAGCATTGGTAAACAAAAAACCAATGCGGCGACTAATTTCACTCCAAATCCTATTTCTTTGCGTACTTCCTTGCTGCGTTATTGGCCAAACAGCAAAGCAGGACCTTTGGCTTTATCCCAACCCCGGACTTCCCCGAAATGCCTCCAACCCATTGTTTCAGGACAGTCTTAGCCTGAGACCTTACCAAATTCATCAGCCTCAACTACTTTCTAACCAAATCAATCAGCCACTTAGCGGACAGTATCACTTTGACCTGGAGGCAACGGGGGAATTTTCACTTGAGCTCTGGCTGCTCAATCATGTCAATGAGCCCATTGGTCTTGAGGTGTTTTTGGGGAGCCAATCGCTTTTTGGAATCTGGAATAAATCCTTTCAGATCAGGCAAGAAACTTTCCGAATGAAGCCGTGGAAAAGCTATTGGTCGCACTTGGTGGTGACATTTACTAATGAAAAAATCATCCTTTTCGAAAATGGAACCGAAATAAAAAGCTGGAAAATGGGAGGTGAATCAGGTGATATTTTTATCCAAAGCTATCTCCAAGCGGAACCCTACATAAAACTGGATCACTGGCTCAAGCATCTGGCAATCTACTCCGAAGTACTCAGTCCCGAGCAAATCCAAGAAAAATTCACGGCTCACCAGTACACGCGGGACAGTGGTTTACGATTTCCGGAAACCTTTCATTTTCTGGCAGAACCTTACCTTTTCCCCACTGATGATGGGATGAGAATTACTTTTGAGACAGATCGAAAAGCCACTGCGACGATTCGATATGGTAAAAATCTCCCGCTCTCCTCTGAAATAGAAGTCAACACCACCGCAGGCAACATTTTTAGCCAAACTATCCCAAATCTGGAACCCGGCACTCCCTATTTATATCAGGTAGTGGCTGAAGATGAAAAGGGAGAAAAGCTGGATTCGGGCATTCTTACCTTTAAAACCAAACCGCAAGGTGAAGTGCCAATCGTCTTCGGGGTAGTCTCCGATACCGAAGCCAGACCACAAATCAATGTGCAAATCGGCCTGCAGCTCTGGGATGAGCGACCAGATTTTATCATCCACATGGGCGATGTGACCGACGGTGGCAAAGAAAAAGATAAATGGCAATGGACGCAGGAATATTTTCCCGGTAGCGCTGCCTTAACAACCCGAATCCCGATGATCCCCACCGCAGGCAACGGCGAAGGTGATCTCTTTTGGTATAATCAGTATCATCCTCAAGCCCAACCCGACGGCTACTTCAGCTATTCCTATGGTGCGGGCGATTTTTTTGTCCTCAACAGCAACCGAAAAGATCAGCTGCAACCCGGTGGTGCCCAATACGAATGGCTTAAAAATGAACTAGCCAAAAGCAGGTCCACTTGGAAATTTGTCTACATGCATCACGCACCTTACTCCTCGGATGAGGACGATTATGGAAATACCTGGAAGTCCTCAAGCACCTATGGTGACCGAGAATTCCAGCCATTGATTCGTCTTTTGGAAGAATACAATGTGGATGTGATGTTCTTTGGGCACTTGCATACCTACATGCGGACATTCCCGCTTAGGCAAGATCAGATTGATTTGGAAAAAGGAATCCACTTCGTCCAAGTTGGGGGGATGGGAGGCAATCTGGAGGATTTTGCACCCAATCGTATTTGGTTTGCGGAGAAAACCTACCGGGGATTTCACTACGGAACGGTCTCTTTGACTCCAGAACGATTCATTCTGTCTGTCTATAAAGCCGACGGAGCACTAATCGATCGACTCGAAGTGTCCAAATAATTAATTGGATACTGCGAGCTTTTCTCGATAAAAATTAGCCTTTTCTGTATTCCCAAGCGATTGATAGAGTAAAAACAAATTACCCAAGACCGGTCTGCTGGTTCCATATTCCAAGGCTTTTTCAAAACTGGCTGCCGCCTGCGCTTCTTTCCGCTGGACGATCTGAGTCATTCCCAAGTTGGAATAAGCGCTGAATTTATCGGTATGCCCTAGATCAATCGCCTTTTGATAGTACTGCTCTGCCTGCGCAAAATCTTTGTCTTTCATAAATGCTATCGTCCCCAAATTGGTGAAAACAACCGGGTCGGTGGACTTCATTTCATTGGCAGCCCTGAGAAAATTGGCCTTGGCAGTGAGTGTATCACCCGTTTCAATCAGGGACTTGGCATAGGCTGCGTAGAATGTCGGGAACTTGGTCTCACCTTCTACCTGATCATAGATCGGCTCAATTTTTTGGTATTCCACCAAGGCAGTTTTGAAGTCACTTTTGCCCAACGCTTGATTGCCTCTCAGCACGGACTGCACAAACAAAATCTCCTCAGGACTGTCCACCCCCTCCGTGCTAAGGTATTGAGCAGCCTTTTCGGATTGGCCCAATTCGGAATAGAGGAATCCCAGCGCATTTCGGATAGCGGGATCATCCCAGTATTCGAGTGATTTTTCCAAAGCCACCACCGCCTGTTCCCGCTTACTTTGTCTGCTATAAGTCAGGCCCAGATTTCGGTAAAGTGGGCCCATATTCGGTGAATCTGCATTCAAGGCTGAGAGGTAGTAGGATTCTGCTTGCTCGAAATCACTGCGCTCAAAAGCAAACCTACCCATTTGAAAGAGTGGGTAAAAAGCTTTGGGATTTTTCTTGATGTTTTCTTCCAAGACTGCTATGGCTTGGGCGCTGTCTCCCAGATTGATCAGCACCTCGGCGTAGGCTCCCAGATATTGGGATACCGGCAGGTCTTTTCCCAAAATGCCGATCATGGTCTCATATTCTTTGCGAGCTTCAGTGTATAACACCTTGGCCGAATCCGGATTTTCCTTTTTCAGCTCTCCGGCTATTCTTCGAAGTTCTTCGCCGTAAAATGTGTGGGTTCGCCAGCTTTTTGGGGCGGAGATGACATCTGCCCGGGTGATGGTCAGGTTACTTTCCCAGACTTTGGTCCGGTCGATAGTTTTCCAGGTAAATCCCAGCACTACCGGCAAAAGAACAATCAGTGGAACTAGATAAGATCGCTGGGGAAGGAATTTTTCACCCAAAAGAAAAAGCAGATATACGATCACCATGGCAAAGGCCAGTGAAGGAACAAACATAAATCGCTCACCCAAATTGGACCCAATGGTCAAAGCCGGAACCAAGTTGGCGAAAATCGAAAACGTGGCGAAATACAGAATCAATCCAAAACTCAACAAACTTCGATTCTTGAATCCACGGAAAGCCAAGTAGATCAATACTCCAAAAAAAGCCATGCTCAACCAGACTATTGGACTGGAAAACTGCTGCACATTTAACTGGCTGAACGAATAATCCCAAGACAATGGATGGGGGAAAAAGAGAAGTTTGACATACTGCAGGTAGATATAAAAATTGGTCGCCAACCGCTCCGAACCGTCAGCCAGGTACATGACGCTGTTGATGTAGGAGTCATAGACCGTGGCAGTTTTATCCAGGATCATTCCTCGAATCACCAGATACACCGCAGCTGCACCTGCAAATGGAAGAGCCGAAAGGGCTGCCTGAACTGGCTTTTTCCCGAGAAAAAAATAGGCGATCAACCCTACCAAGGCGATCAGCGGGATACTTTCTTCTTTGGAAATCAAGGAAAGAAAATACAGTCCGAGCACCAAAGCCCACTGTAGGGGCTTCAGATTGCCCGCCTTCCTCCACCAGATCCAAATCGCTCCAAAGGCAAAAACAGAAGAAAGAAGCGTATCCCGGCTTTTGGCCGAAGCCACCACTTCCACATGAAGCGGATGAACCGCGTAGAGCACTAGAATCATAGCAGCAAACCACCAAGGGAGGTTCTTTTTGCTCAACAAATCCTGAAAAAAGAATCCCAAAATCAGCAACAAAACAAAGTACAGGATCAGGTTGACCGCATGGCTGACACCCGGGTCAAACTTTCCGACCAGTTCGTTTTCAAAAGCAAAAGTCAGCAGCGTAAAGGGGCGATAAATACCGGTATTGGTAGGGCTGGTTTCGATAAAATTCATCGAGCCGTATTTAAACACCTCTTGCCATTGCTCCAGTCCTTTTACGGTTACCCGGTTGAAATGCGAATAAATCCCATCATCAAGCGTGTACTGAAAATGTATTGAGGGCAGATAAATGAAGGTCCCAAAAAGAGCTATGGCAAGCACCCAAGTCCAAGTCTTGATTTTCATAGTGAGGAATTGAAATCAAGCTAAATATAATCCGCTTCTTTCGATTGAAAAGAAGGAATCTGATTTTTCAAAAATCCATTCGCATCAAGAAATCGGTCTGGATTTCATCTCCAAAGGGGAAGGGATGGCTTCCGAAAATACGTAACCCGTTTTTTTCATAGAATCGAATTGCCCGTGGATTGAGCTCCCACACGCCAAGCCAGAGGTATTTTTTCTGATGTTGCTTCGCAAAGTCAATGGCCGTATCCAGAAGCATTTTCCCCAGGCCACTTCCCAAATGATCTTCCAAGACGTACAGGCGCGCAATTTCCAGACTGTCCGGGTCATGTACATCAGTCTGGGCAGGAACCAAATTAACCTTGGTGTAGCCGATAATTTCATCCTCCAGCTCGGCCACAAAAAAAGTCGAGGCAGGATGATTAAGCTCCTTTTCAAACTGCTCAAAAGTGAAGGCCTCAGCCAGGTAGGCGGCCACATTTTCGGGTTTATTCCCTGCGGTAAAGGCCTGCAAAAAAGCCGTTCGGGCCATGTGGAGCAAATCACCAAGATCGGATGAAGTAGCCTTTAGGATGATGGGCTGGGCGTTTGAATTCTCCATGCTACAGTTTTTTGAGGGCGACGTCGATTTGGGAAGTGGGAAATTCGCCAAGGATGGCTCGATAGTTTCCTTTGGGACTGATCACCACAAAGCTTCTGCAAGGAAAAGGAAAGGGAAAGAATTTCGCTTTAAAAATACCCTCCGGATCCGGAATCCAAGTTATAATCCCCTCATACTTTTCCAATCCATGCGGATTTTCATAGACAAATACCGGCTCTGATGCCTGATGCTTTTCGGCGTATCGAAGAATGGATTTGTGGTCATTTGCCAAGTTTTTGGGGTCGTTTGCCAAGCCTGTGGAATTGCATTCATCTTTTCCGGGATAAAAAACCACAATCAAGGGTTTCCCTGCAGCAAAATCCGCTTCACGACCCAACTTTTGATAAAAAAGTTTCGCATCGGTCAAGCCCACAGGCATCCGATGCACCAGTTTCATATCCCCTTCTTTTTCCCCCGGTACGCCAAAGTAAGGTCCGTTCAGGATTTTTTCCTCGTACTCCGAATAGACGATCCGCTTCCCGAATTCATTGTAATAGGTTTGGGAAAAGGCAAAACCTGACCAAAAGAGCGATAAAACCAGCCCGAGGAGTTTCCAAAAATTCATGCCTGCAAATTGAAATCAAAAGTGCTGAAAAAAAATATACCTCAGTTTCTTATGTATATAAGATTTTGATATATTCGGATCAAACTTAACATCATGTCGAGCAACGCGCTGATCAAAGGAAGCCTTCAAACCATTATCCTCAAGCTGCTGGAGGAAAATGAAAAGATGTATGGCTACGAAATCACACAGAAAGTAAAGGAACTCACAGCCGGGGAGATCAAAATCACCGAAGGTGCCCTCTACCCTGCCTTGCACAAGTTGGAGGCCGAGGGACTCCTCACCACCGAAATCCAGCAGGTGGACAATCGGGTGCGGAAATACTACAGCCTGACCAAGGATGGTCAAAAGGAAGTCAGTTCCAAGTTGGCCGAGCTTCGGGCTTTTGTAGAAAATATGCAACGGATAATCAATCCGGGATTGAAGCCTGAGTTGGGATTTTAATTTTTGAGGAGAATGAGAAAACTCACAGAACAAGAGTTCAAAGAAATCCAGCGATCAATTTTCCACAAGGAAATTTCCTCAGCTGAAGTCCTTGCGGAAATCTATGACCATTATGTCAGTCACCTTCAAGATTACTCCGAGAAGGAATTCAACAATCAACTTTTTGAGTTAGACCAAAAGTTCAGCTATGCCTATTGCCATGCACTTCAATCCAAGTTCAACAAATCGGTCAGAGAAGACATAGGCAAAACACAATGGAAGGTCCTCAAAAGCTATTTATGCACCTACCGATGGATCTATGCCGCGGGGATTTTGACAATCATCTTTTTTGTAGCCAATCAAGCTAAGTCTCAACAAGAAATCGGAATCCTCTTGTTATCCCCTTTGATTTTGTTGGTGATCATGAGTTTTGTCTTTGACTGGAGAGTCAGACAAAAAACCCGACCTATCAAGAGCATTTTTAAGGAAATGGGCATTCTAATTACATCAAGTGCTTCTACGCCCATTTCTGAGCGATTTTATTTGCCCGTCATGCTTGCCCAAGTTTTGATCTACTTTCCAAGGCTGTTATCAATAGAATTACCCTTTTCGGACTTGGCGCCCGGCATAGCGGCAGTGATTACAGCTTTGTTGATCCTATATATGCTTTCTCTTCTAGAAGTATGGAAAATCAAATCCAAAACCGCTTTGCTATGAGAACACTTTCACCTAGTCAATTGGATCGAATCCGGAGAAAAATCAGCTCCAACCAAGTCTATTCCACCGACATCAGAGCAGAACTGACCGATCATATCGCTTGCAAAATTGAGAACGGGCTCCAAAATGAGGAAGATTTTGAAAGTTTGCTTCAAAAGACACTGACCGAAATCAATCCGGGAAAATTCCAGCGTCAGCTGTTGATGCAAGCTCATGCCAACTCCTTCCGTGAGTTTTTGGGCAATATTGGCAACCTAAGCGTCCTAGTCAAAACCCTTGCAATAACCTTTGTGATTGGTACTTTCATCAACCTCTTTTCTAAGAATACCCCTGAATTTGCTGAAACAGCACTTAAAACCGCCTTCTTGATCGCCTGCTACAGCGGGTTCATTTTGAGACTTTGGAAAAACAAATACCTCAGCAATTCCCGGGTATTGACTTCGGCAAATGTCTTATTCCTGATCGCCTCCCTTTCCCAGTTTTTTCTCCGACTCGAGTGGTTGACTTGGACCGGGGCAAATCCTCAGCAGCTCCTGTTTTTCATGACGGCCTGTTTCTCCTTTATCCTTTGCTCGGGCTATACCAACCTCTTCCGCCAATTCCGAAAACTCCAATGGCAATGAAACTCTCCCCAGATCAAATCTCTTCCCTCAAAAAACTCATCTCCTCCAAAGGCTATGAGGAAATCGACGTGCAGTATGAGATTTTGGATCATGTGGCCTGCCGTATCGAAGTTTTGATAGCCGAAAACCCAAAATTGAGTTTGGATGATGCCTTTCGAAAAACCCATGCTGAATTCGGGATTTTTGGATTTGCGGACTTGGCAGATTCCTATCGGGATAGTATCCGAAAGAAGTTTTGGAACCGATATTGGACAAGTTTAAGGAGCTTATTGACTTCCTACCGGGTGATTTACCTGATTTTACTGGCTTGGATTTTTCACCTGACCAGCCAAAACTTTACTTTGTTTGGAGAGCGACTGACTGCCCCGGGTTGGGCAGTGATCGGGCTGATGATCTCAGTGGTTCTTTTCTTGATTTACTTTCATCGAGTTGGGAAAAACTATAAAAACTACGCGACATTCAAGCATGGCCTGAATTTCTTTGGAGGGTTCAACTTGATCATCCAAATCTCCGTTCAGGGTATGCGCTTTTTGATTGGAACAGAGATTCCCATGGAATTGAGTATTCAGGGAATCATGGCTTGGATTACCATTTCTGCATTGTTGATATCCTGGGTTTCACTTTTTCTTTTACCCAAAATCATCCAAGAAGCCGCTGAGGAAACCCAAAAGCTCAAATCGATTTACGAAACCTAAGCTCTTCCGGCTCGGTGAGTGTCCCCCCTCACCGAAACTCATTCACTTACCCAAAGCTCCAGCCTCTTACGACCTTCCTTTCCGATTCTCCCAAAAAATCACCAAACCAGCCGTCCCAAACATCAGCAAGCCATAAATGGCAGAAGGGATAGCCATTGTGGAATTGACCAAAAGTGTTGCAGCTATGGTGATTCCCAAGGTTCCGTTTTGAATTCCGGATTCGATGGCGATGGTGGTACTTTGCTTTTTCCCCAATCCCAACACCATCCCGCTCAAGTATCCCAAGCCCAAGGTGGCCAGGTTGAGCGCCAAGGCCACAGGTCCGGCCTGCGCGAAGTTTTCCAACAGATTTGACCGCTCCTTGAGGATTGCGGCAAGCAAGATGACCACAAAGAATACCGCAGATAGTTTACGGAATGGAGCATCCCATTTTTGGGCAAGCTGAGGCGCCTTTTTCAATACCAGCATGCCGATGAGCACAGGAAGTATGGTGATGAAAATAACCGAAATCACCGTTCCGAAGACGTCGAGCTGCTGCTCTTTGCCGTCAGGAATGAAATACAGAATGGCAAAATTGACCACAAAAGGAATGGTAAAAACAGTGATCAGGGAAGAAAACGCCGTCAAAGTGATCGATAGCGCCGAATCGCCCTTGGCAAGATGCGTAATCAGATTGGAGGTAGCCCCGCCGGGACAAGCTGCCAAAATCATCAGGCCCACTGCCAACTCTGCCTGCAATCCAAAAACCTTGATCAAACCAAAAGCAATCAGCGGAAGAAGAACCAGTTGATTGACTAGCCCTATTGCCACGGCCTTGGGATAGATCAAAATCCGTTTGAAATCTCCAAAAGTGAGGCTAAGTCCCATGCCAAACATGATCACCGCCAAGGCCAGCGGAAGGAAGAGTTGGGTGATGATACTGGATTCCATGGTGTTTTGGGTTATGGAGTTATTGGTTAAAAGTTAAGGGTTAATGGTTAATAGTAATTGATCATCGATCATCCTGCACCCGCTTCCGTCTCCGGTCCTCCGTCTTCCGTCCTCCCACATTGGTCATCCGTCCTTTCAAAGCATTCCTGCCACCGCAAAACCTATGTAAGTACCGATGGCATTTCCCAAACTCCCAACCAGAACCCCGGGAATCAATAAATCGGGCCGATTCAAACTCTCTGCTGCAGCGATCGCCGTCGTATTTCCACCCACATTCGCCTGAGAAGCCACGGCGATCACATCCCAGTCCATTTTGAAAAGGGCACCGATCCCAAAAATCACGATCCCGTGCACCAGCACCATTGTTCCTACAAACAAAATCAGTGTCCCTGCCAAACTCCCAATCCCTGCCAAAGCCCTAAAATCACACAAAGTCCCGATCACCGATAGAAATATCAAAATGAAGAAAAAGCCCAGTGTATGCTTGCCGTACAACTGTTGGACCGCGGGAAACTGGGCAAGAATCAAAGCCAAAGTGGTCAGAAAGATGATCTCGGGAACCTGCGGAAAATAGGAAACCAACACCTTGCTGACTGTCATCCCCAAAAGTCCCAAAGCCAATAAAGAAGCCAATGAGGGGACGGAGATGTGTTCGATGGGGTTTATTTTTTCTCCGGATTGGGCTGAGGCCAGCTTTTTTCTCGGGAAAAACTTCTGCAGGTACTTAGGCAAAATCAAGGTCGCAATGATCCAGGGAGTGCCGATCAGATTGTCTACCACAGTAGTCGCCGCGAAGAGGGTACCTGCTTCGTTCACCTTGTAATGCAGCGCAATGGCATTAAAATTAATGGAACCGCCAATATAAGTGCCGGTGTACATCCCCGCCACGGCCGGGGCCAAGTCTCCGATTTCGGCTGCCGGATTGACTGCAACCCAGGCGACCAAGACTCCAATCACCGTGGCCAGGGAACCCAGCAAAAACATCAGAAGCAAGGGCAAACCTGCCTTTTTCACACTTTTCAGATCTACCTCCAACAGGGCAATAAAAATCCCCAAGGGTGCCAAATACACAAATATTCCGTCATAAACCGGACTCCCGTCCATGGCACTGGGAATAATTCCAAGGTTGGAAAACAGCGCACACAGCACGATGACCAGAATAGGAGTTCCGATTGTTCTTCCCCAGGGAAACCGGGTCAGCCAGTTTGCAAAAAAGACAGCAAGGCAAAGGGTGGCCGCAATAAAAATCGGCTCTTGGGTGAATGTCATGAGGGAAAATAGGGAAAAGACAGTAATCCCAATATGAAAAATCCCTACTTCTTAAAAAAACCTAAAATCAAATCTTTAATTATTTCAACTTCCTCTACATTCAAATACGAATTCATAGGAATAGAAAGCCCCCTTTGAGCCAATACTCTTGAGTTTTCAAATTTTCCATCCGACTGAGATCAAGAAAGGGTATGCGCATCGAGGATTTTGGCCAGTTGAATACTGAGATTTTTGCGGGAGTATTTTTCCAAATCAGAAGAATTTGTTCCCTTGATTTCTGATTCCATTAGACTGCGAAGCCGGTTTCTGATTCCCTGAGAATCCAAATGTGCGATCACTTCTCCCGCTCCGGCATCTTTCAAAATCCGGGCGGAATCCCCGTTTGGATCTCCCAAAGCCAACACCTGAACTTCGGTAGCCAGGTATTCAAACAACTTGCCAGGGATGTTTCCCTGGGCGTTTTTGGTATCTGTGAGGATCAAAACCAAGGCGTCAGCTTTGGCATAAAAGCCAAAAACCTCCTGATGGGACACGTAACCGACAAATTCAATCCTGTCCTTCAACCAAGAATCAGCCTTTACAAAAGCCTCAACTTGTTCGCTTACTTTTCCGACAAAAGTCCATTTCACTTCCTCGCCACTTTGCTGAAATTCAGCTTTTAAAGCTTCCAACAAAGGAACCGGATTTCGGATCGCATCGATGACTCCGGAATAAACCAGGTGCAGTTTTCCCTTTTCCTTGATTTTGGGTGAAAAATCCGGAGGAAGATCCGCCGGGTCGTAGCCATTGGTCAGCAATTCAATTTTGCGCCTGCCAAGCCGTTCCAAATCCTGCTGAAAAGTCGGGGAAATGGTCAGCACCGCATCAGCTTCCTTGAGTACGGATTGCTCCAGTTGCACATGCTTTTTCCTCACCAAAGAAGTCATCGGCAGCGTATCCAGAAACTCCCAAGCTGACCAAGGATCACGGAAATCGGCTATCCAAGGCAGTCCCGTTTTCCGTTTCAGTTCTCTACCGATGAGGTGCATGCTATGCGGTGGCCCGGTGGTGATGATGGCCTGAAACTGACCGTTTTTTGCCAAATCCGCCAGAAACTTCACAGAAGGATTAACCCAAAACACTCTCGGGTCTGGCACCAAGAGATTGGCGCGCGCCCAAATCGCAGCTTTCTCCAAAAATCCCTTTTCCTTTTGCTCCATCAATCGACCCGGATGGGTTTTAGTCTTGCCTTTAAGTTTGGAAAAAAGCTGGTACGGCTCCCAAATCGGAAATTTGATCACCTCAAGCTGGTTCGGGATTTCCTTGAGCAAACTTTCATCCCGAAGGTCAAAATCGGGATTTTCCGGCGTAAAAATCACCGGTTCCCAGCCTGCTTCCGGCAAATATTTGGCAAACTTCAACCAACGCTGCACACCCGAACCTCCACTTGGTGGCCAGTAATAGGTGATGATGAGAACGCGAGGAAGCATTGGTAGATTTGAAGTTTGAGATTTGAAATTAGAGGAATCAGACCAAAAAGAAAGGGGTAAGTTTCCTCTCCCCCTTTCTAGATTAAATCTTAATGTAATATGGGACCTTATACTGCTGCCAAACCAAACTGAATGATTTGAATAAATAATACAATACCGGCAGTAATGAATAAAACCTTAATGGATTTACCCACTTTTTGCTTTTCACTATAAATCAGGCCAGTGAACAGTAACCAAATGCAGTATAACAAACCGAATAGGCCTACTAAAACCGAAATTAGGCCTAACACAATGTTAAGTAACTCCATCTGATTGTTTTTCAAAAAATCACCTTTACTCCCCTTGAGCCAAGGAATATCCTCTCACCCCATCAAAGGTATACAGGTGCTCGGTTTTAATAAAGTCAAAGCCGAGCTTCTCAATCTGCTGAAGCAAATCCAAGACTTGGGAATGAGTCACGGTGCTACCGTCGTCAGTTTTGAATCGGCATCTCCAGTGGTCCGTACAGAAGGTTTCTCTTAAGCCTTCCGGGAAAACCTTCACCCCGCGGTTGGTGATCAGATGCAGCTGAAGTCCATTGGCATTGGCTTGACGCAGTCTCTCTCCGATCACATTCGGATCTCTTCCGTCCTGATCCCAGTCGATAAATACGTCCACACCGGTCAGTTCTTTTTTCGCTTTTACCTTAGGTCTGAGTTTGGTATCCATCGGTTTGATTTCACCTTTTTCAAACTCAGCGGGAGCCATAGATGAAGGCAATTGGCCTAAGCGGTCAATTACTGCCTGAGCAAACTCCTGAGTTCCGACTTTTTTGGAAGAAAGTCCCTCCTGATAGATATCTCCGGTGTGGAGTCCATCCTCCAGGGTTTTCATCCAGGCATTGGAGATTTTCTCGGCCACTTCAGGCTGACCGATATGCACCAGCATCATGATTGCGCCATTGAGCAATCCGGACGGATTGGCAATATCCATTCCTGCGATATCAGGGGCCGATCCATGAATGGCTTCAAACATGGCCACTTCTTCGCCCACGTTGGCCGAACCTCCCAAACCAACTGATCCGGTCACCTGTGCTGCTACGTCAGAAATGATATCACCATACAAGTTGAGGGTCACGATTACGTCAAATACTTCAGGTCGGTCAGCGATAAGAGCAGTTCCGATATCGATGATTTTATGATCGGTCTGGATGTCCGGGTATTCTTTAGCGATCTCGTCAAAAGTCTTATGGAAAAGCCCATCAGCCAATTTCATGATATTGTCCTTGGTCATGCAGGTCACTTTTTTACGACCGTATTTTTTGGCGTATTCAAAAGCGTATCGGATGATTTTCTCAGAACCTGGCTGAGAGATCACTTTCAGACACTGGTAGACTTCATTGGTCTGACGGTGCTCAATGCCTGCATACAGGTCTTCTTCATTTTCCCGGATGATCACCAGATCGGTCTTTGGGAAGTGGGTTTTGATAAAAGGAGAATAGGCCTTGCACGGACGTACGTTGGCGTAGAGTCCAAACGATTTTCGGGTAGTTACATTCAGGGATTTGAATCCTCCTCCCTGTGGGGTAGTGATGGGAGATTTGAGGAAAACCTTGGTTTCACGAAGGGAATCAAAAGCCTTAGGCTCCATGCCTGAACTGATTCCTTTGAGATAAATCTGCTCTCCGATTTCAATTACATCGTACTCGAGTTGGGCGCCGGCTGCTTCAAGAATTGCAAGGGTAGCTTTCATGATTTCCGGACCGATTCCATCGCCGTAAGCCACGGTAATTTTTCTCTTGGAGGACATAGGGTAGTTGTTTTAGTTTACAATTAACTGCCGCAAAAGTAAGGAAAAACGGCTGACAGGCTTCTGAAAAAAGTCTAAAATTCCCTTATTCTACTCATTAATAAATCCTTTACCCAACCCTGATTTGGAGCGTTTTGGATATTTCTAAGAACGCAAATTTGGCAATGGCTACGGTGAACGTATATTTGCTCTCTCACACCCGAACCCCTTATGGCAGAATCAAAAAATATCCTGACCGAAGAAAAAAACGGAGTCCTCTACCTGACAGTCAATCGGGAGGACAAAATGAACGCCCTCAACCATGCCACACTGGAAGAATTGAAAGGGATCTTTGAGGAAGTAGCCGACAACCGGTCCATCAAGGCCGCGATAATAACAGGTTCGGGAGAAAAAGCCTTCATCGCAGGTGCGGACATCAGCGAAATCGCTTCACTCAATGAAGTCAATGCCAGAAAATTCGCTGAAAATGGTCAGGAGATTTTTGCCATGATCGAAAACTGCCACAAACCAGTCATTGCCGTCACGAATGGTTATACGCTGGGCGGAGGCTGCGAATTGGCTATGGCATGCCACATGCGGATCGCTACCGAAAACGCTAAATTTGGACAGCCGGAAGTCAATCTTGGAATCATTCCCGGTTATGGGGGAACTCAGCGACTCACTCAGTTGATAGGCCGGGGAAAAGCAAATGAACTCATGATGACCGGAGACATGATCGGGGCTCAAGAAGCCAAAGACTTGGGTTTGGTCAACCATGTCCTACCCAGCAAGGCTGAGGCTATGACCAAAGCAGAAGAAATCATCTCCAAAATCATGAGCAAGGCTCCTTTGGCTATCGGGATGATCGTGGATTGTGTCAATGCCGTTTATTTATCTGACGAAAACGGCTACCAAACCGAAGCCAACAGCTTTGCCAGATGTGTCAAATCCGGAGATTATAAGGAAGGCACCACGGCCTTTTTGGAAAAGCGGAAGCCGGTGTTCAAAGGAGAATAAGCTCCTGACTCCCGAATGAGCAACTTAAAAAAACTTGCCGGCCAGACAGCCATTTATGGGCTGAGCAGCATTCTGGGCCGGTCCATCAATTTTTTACTGATTATCCTTTACACCACCTACCTCAACACGGAGGATTTAGGGGCATTTACAGGAATCTATGCGCTCATTGGCTTTCTGAACATTGTATTTACCTATGGGATGGAAACGGCTTTTTTCAGATTTTCCACCGGAAAAAATCTCGATCCCCAAAAAGTCTATTCCAACACCCAATCCCTGCTGATCACCTCCACTTTAGTATTGGGTTCGGTTTTGTATTTAGCCTCATCTTGGCTGGCTGAGGTCATGCAGTACCCCGGACAGGCTTACCTTTTCCGATGGACAGCTTTGATCCTGTCTTTTGACGCTATTTTAGCCATTCCTTTTGCCAAACTCCGACTGGAAAACCGGGCATTGGCCTTTGCCGGTGCCAAACTGATCAACATTCTCCTCAATGTATTTTTCAATATCCTCCTGATCGTTTGGCTTCCGAACTGGATTGAAAACGGAAGTATTTCTGAGAATTTCTGGGGTTACAATTCCACTTGGGGAGTAGAATACATTCTCTTGGCAAACCTGCTGGCCAACGGACTCATCATCCCTTATGTCTGGTGGAGAGCCGGTTTTTTCAGATTTACGCTGGAAAAAGAGCTCATCAAACCGATGTGGAACTACTCGCTCCCGCTGCTTTTCATGGGATTGGCGGGTGTGACCAATGAACTCGTATCCCGATTGCTTTTCGAATACGTTTTGCCGGAAAACTACTTCCCTGGCTTGAGTTCGAGAGAAGCTGCGGGAATATTCGGTGCCAATTTCAAATTAGCCATATTGATGAATTTGGTGATTCAGGCCTTCAAGTATGCCGCAGAACCCTTTTTCTTCAAACAATCCAGCGATCAAAATTCCCCCCAGCTGTATGCCAAGGTCATGCATGTTTTTGTCATTTTCTGCACGATTCTGATGGTGGCAATTTCGGTCAATTTGAATTGGATTGGACCGCTTTTTCTGAAAGGGGAAGCGTATGCGAGCGGATTTCACATCGTTCCGATTTTGCTGATGGGATATCTTTTGCTGGGCATCTATTTCAATCTCTCGATCTGGTTTAAGGTGACTGACAAAACCCAATACAGTTTTTGGATTACCCTGGTCGGTGCGCTCGTCAGCGTAGCGGTCATCGTAGGTTTGGTTCCTGTTTGGGGATTTCTGGGCGGTGCATTAAGCACCTTAAGCTGCTACTTGGTGATGACGCTGATTTGTTATGGCTTTGGGCAAAAGTTCTACCGGATACCCTATCAAACAGGCAGAGATGCATTTTACCTGGTTATTGGCTTTGTGCTGAGCTATGCGGGATTTTATCTGGAAGTGGATTCCCCTATTTTGGGTTTCCTTTTGAGAAACGGCCTAATTTTGGCATTTTTGGCTTTGGTAGTTTTTCTGGAAAAGGAACAATTGTCTGCCCTCCTTAAGCGGAAAAAAACCGGTTGATTTGGGGATTTTAGAAAGACTCCGGGGCGAAATAGTCCAGTCATTTTGAGCAAAAGGCATTATGTTTGTGAATTGATGCTGCATTCCCAATTCACCGTGAGATTTTCCCCATTCATTTTACTGATTTCTTTATTTTTCCTGGGTTGGCATTCCGGATTTGCACAGCAGAAGCTTTCCAGAAAAGAAGCCAAACTCCAGGAAGACCAAGCCAAATCCAGCCGGTATTTCATCGAAGGGGAGAAAGCTTTGGTTTTGGGTGATCTCGAAAAAGCCTATTTCTACCTACAGCGATCCTTGGAATTTACCCCGGAAGAGCCGGCCATCAATTATAAAATCGCTGAAGTTCTCGTCCGATCCAATCAGGCGCAAAAAGGTCTTCCATACGCGGAAAAGGCTGCTTTGGCAGATCCAGACAACAAGTATTATGCGCTCATGGTGGCGGAGATCTACACCAATCTCAACCAACCCCTCAAAGCAGCTGAAATTTTGGACCGGCTGACTTCCGATGGAGACGACAATCAGCAATACAATCTGGATCTGGCTTCGATTTACCTCAATGCGGGAGAATTTGACAAAGCCTTGGTAGTCCTGGACAGGGCTGAAGCGTACTACGGTGTCCGTGAGCCATTCACGGTTCAAAAACAACGGATTTACCTCCGCAAAAACGACCTGCAAAGCGCCATTGAAGAAGGCGAAAAACTCATTGATGCCTTTCCCGGAAATCCGGCTTACGTACTCAACCTGGTCGAAATCCTCTACAACAATGCCCGCCTGGATCAGGCTTTGACTTTGGTCTTGGGAGAAATCGAAAAGTACCCCAACCAGCCAGAACTCCAGATGGCAGCCTATACCTTGCTCAAAGAAAAAGGGGAACTTGCCCGAGCCAATGAATTTTTGATTTCGGCTTTCAAAAGTCCTGACTTGGATGGAGAAGTGAAGGCTAAAACCTACAAATCCATGCTTTCGGAGATGCCAACCTCCCAACGGGATGCTCTGCTGGATCAAATGGAAGCCCTGATGCTGGAATTGAATGCAAACGACGCTACTGTAATGGAGGCCATCGGAGAGCGGAAAAGAACCAAAGGAGAAATGGATTCTGCCATGGATTACTTCAAAAAGTCCCTCGCTATCCAGCCAAAAAACGCTCCGGTCATCGAGCAGGTGATTTTAAATTCATTCGGGGAAAATGCTGATTTCGCGGAATTGGAGACTTACACCACCATGGGAGTGGATGAATTTCCGGAAGCTCCGGAGTTTTGGTTCTATGACGGCGTAGTGAAATCCGCCCGCAAGAAAGATTCCCTTGCTGTCGTTTCTTTGGAAAAAGCCCTGGAGTTGAATTCCGGTAAAAATCCTCAGCTGGATCAAGTAGCCTTTGGTTCGCTGGGCAATTCCCTTTACAATTTGGGTGAAAAGGACTCTGCTTTTGTGTTTTTTGACAAAGCACTGAACCTAAATCCCAACGATGAGCAGGTCCTGAACAACTATGCTTATTTTCTGTCGCTGGAAAAGCGAAATCTGGAAAAAGCCCGAACCATGTCCGAGAAAGTGGTGAAAAAACACCCGACAAATGCCACCTATCTGGATACTCATGCCTGGGTTCTGTTTCAGATGGGGAGCTACGAGGAAGCATTCAAGTACATGGATGAGGCCATCAAAAATGAAAAAGAGCCAAGCGGAGTCATGCTGGAACATTACGGGGATATATTGTATCACCTGGGTAAAGTATCCGAAGCCATCACTTGGTGGAAAAAAGCCGAGGGAAGCTCGGAAGCCTCAGACAAACTCGCTCAAAAAATAAAAGAAGGAAAATACCATGAATAGACTTTTTGCAGGTGTTTTGACTGGATTGGTACTCCTCTTGGCGGGTTGTGCCAAAAAGGTAGTGCTCTACGAAGGGGACGGTCAGATGGAAGAATTCCAACCGGTGGAAGCCTCATACGATTACCTGAGCGCAAAGGCCAAGATTGTCATCGAAGAGGAATCAGGCAAAATCACCCGGGGAACACTCAGTGTGCGGGCAAAGAAAGACAGTGTCCTTTGGTTTACCATGTCTCCCGGGATGGGAATGGAAGCCATCCGAGGCCTGTTTACCCAAGACCGGATTCAGATACGAGACCGGGTGGGCCAGGACGACATCAATCTGACTTACGCTGAGTTCCAACAGTTTTACGGACTCAAACTTTCCCTGGATTTATTCCAGAATGTCCTTTGGGCCAATGTCCCATTTGCTTTCGACTACCAGGATCGATTGCTCCGAGTTGGCAAAAAATTCGAACTGACCCAAGTCCGGGACAATGTCCGTTATTTTTCAAAGGTGGAAACTACCCATGGAAAAGTCTCGGAATTAGTCAGCAATTCGCTGGATGACCGGGGGTCGGTACTGGCCAGTTTCCCGAAATTCCAGGACGTTTCATCCCAGCCTTTTCCGGTGGAAGTTTTGTTCAAATTGGCGTATCAGCTTCCCGAAGGAAGTCAAAATACCATCATTCACATCGAATGGACCTCCATCGAGCCCAACTCAGAAGCGCTTAGCTTTCCGTTCAGATTCTAAACCCCATGCGGACACGAAGTTTCTTTTCCTTTCTTTTTTTAGTTTTCCTGGTCTTTGGCTTCCAAAGCTTTGCCCAAACCTCCAAAACTCGGGAGGAACTTGAGCGGGAAAAAGCACAAGTCCAGGCCCGATTGAAGGAATTTGATGCGATTCTCAAGCAAACTACCGCAACCAAAAAGACCTCAATCGGGGAATTGAATGCAATTACCCGGCAGTTTCAGACCCAAAACCGCCTGGTCAACACCTTGGATCGGGAAGTCCGCCTGATCAATCAGGAAATCACCGAAACTGAAAAGAAAATCTCGGAACTTGAATTCCAGCTGAAAGATCTGAAAGCGGAATATTCAAGGATGATTTACAACTCATCCAAGCTGAACCGGGGGCTTTCTATTGTGGCTTTTGTGTTCAGTTCAGGCACTTTCAATCAGCTTTATATGCGATTGAAATACCTGAAACAATACAGTGACAGTCGAAAACAACAGGCGGCCCAAATCGAAAAGCTCAGCAGTGAATTGGCCGAACAGCGGGTGTTATTGGATCAGAGAAAAGCGGATAAAGTCACTGTGCTATCAGAAGAGCAAAAGGAACGGGCCGAACTGGAACGACTTCGAAAAAGTCAGCAAAGCGTGGTCAATACCCTTTCCAAAAAAGAACGTGACATCCAACGGCAAATTACCGCCACCAAAAAACAACAGGATCAACTCAACCGGATGATCAAACAGGTCATCGAGGAGGAAATCCGAAGGGCTGAAGCCGAATCCAAAAAAGAAAACAGCACCACCACCAAAAAGGCCGGCACTTCCATGCCGATGACTCCTGAAGCAGCTGCGCTTTCCAACTCCTTTGCAGGAAACAAAGGAAGGCTGCCTTGGCCTGTGGAAACCGGTTTTGTCTCGCAGGGATACGGCACCTATCCGCACCCAACCTTAAAAGGAATCACCTTGGACAGCGACGGGATTGACATCCGAACCCAGCCCAATTCAAATGTCAGATCGGTATTTGACGGTGTAGTGACCAAGATCACCACCATGCCGGGGTACGGTGGCACGGTGATCATCAAACACGGAGAATATTACACGATGTACAGCCGGTTGAAGACTATTTCCGTGAAGTCTGGCCAGAATGTAAAAGCGAAGGATGTAATCGGGCAAGTGGGTGTAAATGCAGAAGGAGAGTCAGAAGTCCACTTCCAAACCTGGAAAGGATTGCAGATTATGGACCCTGCAACATGGATTACATCCAAATAGAAATTAATATCGTACGTTCATAAAAAAGAGCTATTGTAGAAAGGCAGAACTTTGGCTATGCCATAGACAGTTGTATCTTTGTAATCCTTGTATATCCTTAAACACACACCATCATGACTACATTAGGTTTCATTCAAAACATGGGCGGAGGTTCTTTGATCCTGATCATCCTCGTTATCCTCCTCCTGTTTGGTGCTAAAAGGATCCCTGAATTAGCCCGAGGCTTGGGCCGTGGCATCAGAGAATTCAAAGACGCCACAAAAGAAATTCAGAACGATCTTGAAGATGGGCTGAAAGACAAAAAGAAGTAATCCCTTAAGCCAATACTATTGGAAAAATTTAGTTCATTCGACGAAATAAAAAAATCGCTCGAAAAGAAAGAGACAGATTGCAGGGCGATCGTCATCCATTACTTACAAAACATTGCAACGAAGGCGCATCTCAACGCCTTCGTTGAAGTTTATAAGCAGTCCGCTCTTGAGCAGGCTGACTTGATCGATGAAAAACTTACCAAGGGCAAAGCCGGCAAACTTGCCGGGATGGTCATCGGAATCAAGGACGTTTTGAACTATTCAGGACACGAGTCCAACGCCTCCTCCAAAATCCTCAAAGGATATATTTCTCAGTTTACCACCACGGCGGTCCAACGGTTGATCGATGAAGATGCGATCATCATTGGCCGATTGAATTGTGATGAGTTTGGAATGGGAAGTTCCAACGAAAACTCAGCACATGGAAAAGTACGCAATGCGCTGGACGAAAATCGGGTGCCGGGTGGCTCTTCAGGAGGTTCGGCAGTGGCAGTTCAAGCCAATCTTTGTACCGTTTCACTGGGTACGGACACTGGAGGATCTGTCCGCCAGCCCGCTGCGTTCACCGGCGTCATTGGCATGAAGCCTACCTATTCCCGAGTTTCGAGGTGGGGATTGATCGCCTATGCTTCCTCTTTTGATACCATCGGAGTTTTCTCAAAGACGGTGAAAGACAATGCGCTCGTCATGGAAATCATGGCTGGCCATGATGAATTTGACAGCACCTCTTCCAGAAAACCCGTCATTCATTACAGCGAACTTTTGCATTTTGACAAAAAAGCAAAAGTGGCATATATACAGGAAACGATTGAATCTCCAGCACTACAGCCCGAGATTAGAGAAAACACCCTGGCTGTTTTGGAAAAATTGAAATCTGAAGGTCATGAGGTAAAAGAAGTACATTTTCCCTTGCTGAAATACGCCCTTCCGACTTATTACATCCTGACTACCGCTGAGGCGAGTTCCAATTTATCCCGTTTTGACGGGGTCAAATACGGCTACCGTTCTCCAAATGCACATAATCTGGAAAGCATGTACAAGTTAACGCGAAGCGAAGGCTTTGGGGAAGAGGTAAAACGAAGAATCATGCTGGGTACCTTTGTGCTTTCGGCAAGCTATTACGACGCTTATTTCACTAAAGCTCAGAAGGTCAGAAGACTGATAAAAGATTATACTGAAAATCTTTTAAATGATTTTGACTATATTATTATGCCGACCACGCCTACTACAGCGTTTAAGTTTGGTGAGCATAGCGGTGATCCTGTTGCCATGTATCTCGAAGATCTCTTTACGGTACAGGCTTCGGTATCAGGAGTTCCGGCGATTTCAATTCCAAACGGAAAAGATAAATCTGGCATGCCAATTGGGCTTCAGGTCATCTCCAACTCCTTCAAAGAAGCTGAACTCTATGCTTTCAGCCATTACTTGACCGGATTAACCACTTAAAAATTAGCCTGATGAAAAAGATTCTTAGCAGCACCATCATACCTGTCCTTTTTGCAAGTTTGATCCCTCTGACCGAAGCTTTTTCTCAGGAATCTCCCCTTGAAGCCGCTGCACTGATCTCAGAAGAAGTGCTACCGAACTACCATTACGAATATATTCCCGATTTCACCTATGAGGAAGTAGATCAACGGGTAAAGGCCATGAAAACAGACATGCCTTTTGAGTTGAACGAACGGATTTTTTCCTTTATCCAGTATTTCACCGTCCGAAACAGAGACTACACCAAAATGGTCCTTGCCCGGAAGGAAAAGTTTTTTCACCTCTTCGAAGAAACCCTCAAAAAACACGAAATCCCAACTGAGATCGAATACTTATCCATTGTAGAATCCGGTCTCGATCCAAAAATCAAAAGCAGAGTTGGTGCCATGGGACTTTGGCAATTTATGCCTGCCACCGGAAAAATGTATGGAATGTACGTCAACTCCGACGTGGATGACCGCATGGACCCTGAGCTTTCCACGGAAGCAGCAGCCAAATACCTCAAGTCGCTTTATCGGATGTTTGGAGACTGGGAAGTGGCCATGGCAGCCTACAACTGCGGACCTGGAAATGTCAGAAAAGCAATTCGGAGATCCGGAGGGAAAAAGACCTTTTGGGGAATCTATGATTACCTTCCCAAAGAAACGAGAAGTTATGTCCCTCAATTTCAGGCATTCCTGTATGTCCTAAATCACCTGGAAGAACACAATTTCAACCTGGAAGAGCCAACCTATCCCATCGAATACGAAAAAATCAGATTTGAACGAGCCTTCAGACTCGATAGATTGGCTGAACTTACCGCGCTTTGCCTCGATGATCTGGAAGAGTTGAATCCTTCAATAAAAGCCAGAAACATTCCCGAGACCAACCGCAACATGGAGGTGAAAATACCAAAGTCCAAAGCGCTTTTCTTAAAAGAAAACCTGGCCTGGATCAGTGATTCCTTGGGAGCCCAGCCATCTATTTTGTTGGCTTCTGCTGAAACTCCAGTCGTCGTTCCCGTAGAAAAAGCTGCGGCAGCTACCAATTCGGAGCGAATTGCTTACCGTGTAAAATCCGGAGACGTACTCGGATCAATAGCTACCCGATACGGGGTGAGCGTCACTCAGGTAAAAGATTGGAATAACCTGAATTCCAACCTGATCAAAGTTGGTCAAACTCTCTATATCTATACCGGGAAAGCTGCCTCCTCCTCAAATATTGCCGAAAACACTCAAAATTCAGGACAAAAAACCTACACCGTCCGTCCCGGAGATTCGCTTTGGATCATTTCCCAAAAACATTCCCTTTCAGTCGAACAAATCAAACGGTTGAATAATCTGAATTCCAACAGCATCAAACCTGGCCAAAAATTAATCGTCGGCTAATCGAAAGGTGGACTGGAATTAATTTCATTTAACTTATTTTTTAATAAATAAAAACAAGAATCCCCTATATTTAGTCAATTAGGTGGATATCAAGGCTAATTCAAAAATTATGAAAGCAATAAACTATTCAATTCTGATCCTGCTGTCTGCTATTCTCTTTTCCTGCGGGGAAGGTGAATTGGGAGGAAACGGAAATTCATCAAAACCCAAAGCCCGGGGATCGATTGGGGAGATTGTCCTGGCGATTGATTCTACCAAATGGGCAGGACCTGTCGGTGAGGAATTAAGAAGCATATTCGAAGCAGACCTTCCCGGAATGTTCCGATCAGAAAGCATGTTTAAGGTCCATCGGGTTGATCCCCGAGCTATGACCCGCATGCTGAAAATGTACACCAATCTGATCTACGTGACCACATTTGATGATAAAAGCGGTGGAAGTCAAGTCATCAACGCTCAGTTTACCAAAGAGTCAAAAGAAAAAGCCAGCCAAGATCCTACCCTGTATTCGCTTAGAATGGAGGACGAGTATGCTGTCGGTCAGGAAGTACTTTATCTCTTTGGAAACAATGAGGAAGAGCTGATCGCCAATCTGAAAAAAAATAAAGAAAAGCTCCAAAACCTGTTTGAGGTCCGTGAGCGTGGCAGACTGGAGAAACCGCTGTTTGCCCGGAAAAATTCTGCCGCCGAGCATGAGGCACGAACCAATCTTGGCATCGAAATCCAAGCCCCTGCCTCCTATCAAATTGCAAAATCCACCGATGATTTTCTTTGGTTGAGATCTCCTACCCCAACGCAAAATCGCCCGGATATCAGCCTGTTTTTTTTCGAAACCGATTACAAATCCGAAGACCAAACCTTTCCAGCAAATATCCTGAGCCTCAGAGACTCTATCGCAGCACAGCATATTTTTGCCGACCCTGAGGACAAGACTTCCTTTATGACCAGTGAAAAACAAATTCCTCCTGCCTTCAGAAACATGGTGATAAATGATAATTTTACCATTGAAATCAGGGGCACCTGGAAAACCAACAACCTGAGCATGGGAGGAACTTACCTTGGATATTTGATGGTAGATCAAGCCAAAGGTAAGCTGTACTACATGGAAGGATTTGTCTATTTCCCTAATGAAGTTCACCGGGATGCACTTAGAGAAATCCAAACCATCTTGTTAAACACCAATGTCAGTTGGAAGGAAAACCAGGGAGCCTAACCCAAAACTTCCTTTATGACGATTAAAATCAGGAAACAAGACGCCTTAAATTACCACAGCCAGGGATCCCCGGGCAAAATCGAAGTAATACCGACTAAGCCGGTTTCCAGTCAGATTGACCTTGCCTTGGCTTACTCTCCGGGAGTGGCCGAGCCCTGCAAGGAAATTGAAGCAGACAAAGAAAACATCTACAAATACACCGCAAAAGGCAATCTGGTCGCCGTAATCTCAAACGGTACGGCCGTTTTGGGTCTTGGAGACATTGGCCCCGAGGCTTCCAAACCAGTCATGGAAGGCAAGGGTGTGCTTTTCAAGAAATTTGCCGGAATTGATGTTTTTGATCTGGAGATAGACGAAAAGGACCCCAAAAAACTCATTCAGATCATTAAATCCCTGGAACCGACTTTTGGCGGGGTGAATCTCGAAGATATCAAAGCTCCGGAATGTTTTGAAATCGAACAGACCCTGAAGCAGGAAATGAAAATTCCTGTCATGCACGACGATCAGCACGGTACCGCGATCATTTCCGGAGCGGCGTTGATGAATGCCCTGGAGATTGTCGGAAAGAAAATCGACGAAATCAAACTGGTAGTAAGCGGAGCAGGAGCGGCAGCGATCTCTTGCCTGCGATTTTATGTAAGCCTTGGAGTAAAAAAAGAAAACATCATTGTCTGTGACAAGGATGGAGTGATTCGGAATGACCGCCCCGGACTGACCCACATCCACGGGGAATTTGCCACTTCCATGGATATCCATACCATCAGTGAGGCTTTACCCGGAGCCGATGTGTTCCTGGGTCTTTCGGCTGGGAATATCATTTCCCAAGAAATGATCAAATCTATGGCACCCGACCCGATCGTCTTTGCCCTGGCAAATCCTGATCCCGAAATCTCCTACGATTTGGCAATTGCGGCAAGGGAGGATGTGATTATGGCCACTGGTCGGTCTGACCACCCCAACCAAGTCAACAATGTATTGGGCTTCCCATATATTTTTAGGGGAGCATTGGATGTGCGGGCGACAGTGATCAATGAAGAGATGAAGCTGGCCGCTGCGCATGCCATTGCCAAACTTGCCAAAGAACCCGTTCCTGAAATCGTGAACAAAGCCTATGGGGATTTGAACATGGCTTTTGGAAGACTTTACCTGATTCCCAAACCAGTCGATCCTCGCCTGATAACCACGATTGCTCCGGCTGTGGCCAAGGCCGCAATCGATTCTGGGGTGGCAAAAAAGATGATCAACGATTGGGATGCTTATGAATTGGAACTTCAAAAAAGAATCGGTATCGATCAGCGATTGATGTCGATTGTGATCGGAAGGGCTAAAAAGGATCCAAAACGTGTGGTTTTTGGGGAAGCTGACAACCTAAAAATCCTCAAGGCTGCCCAGATTATCCGTGACGAAAAAATCGCTGTTCCCATTCTTTTGGGTAACCGGGAGAAAATCCTGGCAATGATCGAAGGAAATTCCCTGGATCTGGCCCATGTCATGATTATTGATCCCATGGAAGAGACGGCCATGCTTGAAAAGTTTGGCCAATTCCTATACCAAAAACGTCAGCGCAAGGGCATGACGCTTTTTGATGCAAATCGCCTGGTTCGCGAGCGAAATTACTTCGGTGCCATGATGGTGGAAACCGGTGCTGCAGATGCCTTTATTTCCGGATTGACGAGGGATTATCCCAAAACCATTCTCCCTTCTCTTCAGACCATCGGTGTCAAGCCAGGAGTAAATCGGGTCGCGGGTGTGTACATCATGAATACTCCAAAAGGCCCCTATTTCTTTGCCGATGCCACCGTCAATCTCAACCCCACCGCTGAGGAATTGGTGGATATCATCGGGTTGACTGCCAATGCGGTGAAATTCTTCAATATGGAACCAAGAATTGCCCTGCTGTCCTACTCCAACTTTGGCTCGGCACAGGGAGATATCCCGGCAAAAATGTCAAAGGCCACTGCTCTGGCAAAAGCCAAGTATCCAGATCTGATTATCGAAGGCGAAATGCAGGCAAATGTGGCGCTGAATCAAGAAATCCAGCGTGAAATTTATCCGTTTTCAGCGCTCTCTGAAAACAAGGTCAATACCTTGATTTTCCCAGATCTCGCTTCCAGTAACATTGCCTACAAACTCCTGGCAGAACTGGGAAATGCTGAGGCCATCGGCCCGATCCTACTGGGAATGAATAAGCCGGTTCACATTCTCCAGCTGGGAAGTTCCATCCGTGAAATCGTCAACATGGTGGCCATCGCCGTGGTAGATGCACAATCATCCGAAGGAATGCTATGATCGCTTACCTAAGTGGCAGACTTGTTTTCAAAGATCCCACCTACGTCATCATTGATGTAGGTGGGGTTGGTTATCTGGTGAAAATTTCACTTCAGACCTACAGCAAAATCAAGGACGAGGAGCAAATCCGGCTTCTTACTTTTTTGCATATCAAGGAAGACGGTCATACCCTTTACGGATTCAAGGAAGAATCCGAGAAGCGTCTTTTTCTTCTTTTGATCTCGATAAACGGAGTCGGACCCAATACCGGACTGATGATTCTTTCTTCCCTAAGCACAGAGGAGATCGAGCATGCTATTCTCTCCGGAGATGTGGGAACCATTCAGGCTGTAAAAGGAATCGGCACCAAAACTGCCCAGCGGATTATTTTGGAGCTGAAAGATAAAGTGGGAAAATCCGGAAGTTCTGAGCTCAGCACTCCTCTTGGCTTCCTGAATACCGGCAATAAAATTCGTGAGGAGGCGTTACAAGCCTTGATAACTTTGGGATTTCAAAAGGCAGTGGCAGAGAAAAACATCACTCAGGTACTCAAAAAAACCACCGGAGAAATTTCCTTAGAAGATTTAATTAAAGCATCTTTAAAGACACCTTAATTTGAAGCTGGATTGAACTTTCAGGAGTTACTGACTTTTTGCAGGGGGAAAATTAGAAGTCACGGGCCTGTTTTCTTAATCCTGTTGGGAACTCTTCTGGCTATTACACCGGCAAAGGCCCAGCAAAGTGTAAAAGACAGCATCCAATCCCGGATCGATTCCCTGAATATTCGTAGACTTTCGCCCTCTTTTTTGCTCTGGCAAAACATGAGGACCAATCCGCTTTACCCTTACCGAAACCCCTTCCTTCGCCCCCAATCGCCATTTATTCCCGCTCCGCCGGTGGACCAAAGCGTCAAGGTATTGGTCGACTCTACCTTACGGTACAACATCGTAGATGAGATCGACAGTGCTCGCCTGGGCAATGAGCAGGAGTATGATTTTGAACGCTTTTCTCAGATTCAAGAATATCGGGTCAGGCAGGACTATTGGCGGACCCGAGCTCGGGGAATGGATGGAGAAAGTGCCGTAGAGGGCAGAAGTTTGATTCCTCCGCTGACGGTCAGCCCATCTTTCGACCGGATTTTTGGAGGAAGTGAAATCAATATCGTGCCCACAGGATATGTCAATCTGGACTTTGGAGCCATTTTCCGAAGAGTCGACAATCCTACCCTGCCCATCCGACAGCAACAAAACGGAGGTTTCAATTTTCAGCAGCAAATCCAAATGGCCGTCAATGGAAGTTTGGGACAAAAAATGAAGATTGCGGCAAACTTTGATTCCAACAATTCCTTCGATTTTCAAAATCAGCTCAAGGTAGAATACGATGGTTTTGAGGAGGACATTCTCCAGTCCGTGGAAATTGGAAATGTCAGCATGCCCATCCAAAATCGGCTGATCCAGGGTGCCCAAAACCTCTTTGGGGTAAAAACCCAAATGCGGTTTGGTAAACTCAATGTCACCGCGGTAGCTTCCACCCAGCGGGGCCGAAGGGACAATCTGGTCATTGACGCCAATGGTCAGGGACGGGCGTTTGACATTCAGGCGTCCAAATACGATGAAAACCGCCATTTTTTCCTGGCTCATTTCTTCAGGGACAACTACGAGCGCTGGCTGAGAGGCCTCCCTCAGGTTCTCTCAGGAGTGAATGTGACCCGTATCGAGGTGTATATCATGAACCGTGCGACCAACACGGAAACACTTCGGAATTTTGCAGCATTCATGGATTTGGGAGAAGGTCGTGTGCTTTACAATCCTACCAACCCTGCCATCGGCTCGGGTACTACAGGAGCTGCAGCAGGCAATAATGCCAACTTGCTCTATTCCAACATTTCAACCAATCCTGCATTCAGGCCTTTCGACACAGGTTCCAGAGCCATGGAATCCTCCTTGGGTCTACGAAAAGGACAGGATTTTGAGCAAATCAACGGTGCCAGAAAACTGGATCCCACAGAATTCTTCTTTAATCCTCAACTTGGCTACCTGTCCTTATTCAGAAGGTTGCAAAATGATGAGGTATTGGCAGTTTCTTTTGAATACACCTACAATGGACAGGTGTATAAAGTGGGTGAATTGACCGAAGACTATCAGACACGGGGAGAGGATGAACTCATTTTTCTCAAGCTCCTGAGACCTGCGCGGATCAATCCACGGGTTCCAACTTGGGATCTGATGATGAAAAACGTGTACAGTCTCAATGCAAGCCAAATCATGCGAGAGGGCTTCCAACTGCAGGTGATCTATCGGGATGACCGCACCGGTCTGGACAATCCTTCCCTGCTGGAAGGTGCTAATCTCAAAGACAAGCCTCTCATCCGACTCACTGGCTTGGACAATCTTAACCCGCAAAATGACCCTGCTCCTGATGGCAACTTCGATTTTGTAGAAGGCTTAACCATGATGTCAGATCGGGGCCTATTGATCTTTCCAGTCCTGGAGCCTTTCGGGTCCAACTTGGACAAGTACTTCCTTCCTGAAGAAATTGTCCTCAAAGACAAATACGTCTACGATACCCTATACCGAACCACGCAAGCCGACGCCGAACTGGTCACCCGACTGAATAAATATTTCATCAAGGGCAGACTGACAGCTGGTTCAGCAAGCGAAATCCAACTTCCCGGACTCAACATAGCCCCGGGATCGGTCATTGTGCAAGCCGGAAATATTCCCCTGACTGAAGGTGTGGACTTCACCGTGGACTACAATGTCGGCCGACTGGTCATCATCAATGACGCGATCCTTCAATCCGGAAAGCAGATCAATGTAAGTTTTGAAAAAGCGGATCTGGTTTCCTTCCAAACCCGAAGTCTTATCGGTACGCGATTTGACTATTTGGCGAGTAAAAAACTGAATCTTGGGGGGACGTTCATGTACCTTAATGAGCGGCCTAATGTCACCCGAATTGCCACAGGGAATGAAACTCTGAGAAACAGCCTTTGGGGCTTAGACGTGAATTTCAACGATGAATCCCGCTGGCTGACCAAGCTGGCCGATGCCCTTCCCTTTACGGACACCAAAGAAAAATCATTAGTCCAGTTCAATGCGGAATTTGCCCATTTGATACCGGGCACTTCCAACACCGTTGACGGAGATCCGGCTTCTTACATCGATGACTTTGAGGCAGCGGTAACTCCATTTTACCTTGGGGCAGCTGCCAACCAAAACTGGAAACTTGGATCTACCCCTCAGACTCGCGACAACCGTTTTGATCTGAGTCAACTTACTGAGGATAATCTTGGAAATACCTATCGAAGAGCCCGCCTGGCATGGTATAACATTGACAACATTTTCTACCGCGAAAGTGGCCCGGGTGTACCGACCAATCTGACCAATGAGGACAAACGAAACCACTATGTGAGGCGGGTAATCCCTCAGGAAATTTTCAAAAATCAAGATAGGGACGTAATCATCGTTCCCCAGCCGCTTTTTGAGTTGGCCTATTTTCCGAGTGAGCGGGGGATGTTCAATTACAACCCCAACCTGACTACAGACGGACTCCTCTCTAATCCTAAGGCAAACTATGGAGGAGTAACCCGGGCCATTACCACAGAAGTGGATTTTGACCGGACCAATATCGAATACATTGAGTTTTGGCTCATGGACCCATTCCTTCCCGGTGAAAACGGAAAAGTTCTGGATGGGATTTTCAACCAAAACAACACTACCGGGGGCAAACTCTACCTTAATTTAGGTGACATTTCAGAAGATGTCATGAAAGACGGAAGCCATGCGTTTGAAAACGGACTTCCGGCGGATGGTGATCCGGCTGAAGCCGGCCAAAACGAATGGGGAAGAATCACCCGAGAGCAATATTTGATCCCCGCTTTTGACAACTCTGAATCCTCTCGAGTCAATCAGGACGTGGGCTTGGATGGATTGAAAAACGAGGACGAGAAAGGCTTTTTCCAAAGCAGATTCCTTGATCGGCTGAACATCTCCCAAGAAGCCAGAAATGCCATCGAACAGGACGTTTCTGCCGATGCGTTCCAATACTACCTTGACGATCGATTCGATGAAGCGAATGTCAAAATCCTGGAGCGCTACAAAAAATTCAACGGAATGGAAGGCAATACCCCGGTATCTGCCGATCCCAATCTACCTTATACCCCATCCGGAAGTAATCTTCCGGACAATGAAGATCTGAACACAGACAACACCATCAATGAGCTCGAAAACTACTACGAATATGAGATCGATCTCAGACCTGGGCAGTTGAATGTAGGGGAAAATTACATCGTCGATCAAGTCACCCATGTCGAGAACGGAGAAGACGTCAACTGGTATTTATTTAGAATTCCAGTTCGCCAGCCTGACCGGGTGCAGGGTGATATCACCGGATTCAAATCCATCCGTTGGATCAGAACCTACCTTACCGATTTCGAACAGCCGGTGGTATTGAGAATGGCTGAATTCCGAATGGTTGGCAGCCAATGGAGAATTTTTCAGGAGTCATTATTTGAAAAAGGCTTTTTCGAAATCCCTGAGCCAGACCTATCCAATGTAGTGGTAGATGTAGTCAACATCGAGCAAAATTCTCAGGGAAGTGACAAGCAAAGCCCTTATGTCTTGCCTCCGGGAATCAATCGAGACCGGGATAATACCTCCACGGTAGAACGTAGGCTAAACGAACAATCCCTCCGCGTTTGTGTGGAAGATCTGGCTCCGAAAGATGCCAGGGCAGTCTTCAAAAATCTAACCGTTGATTTGGTCCAGTACGAACGGATCAAGATGTTTTTCCATGCCAACAGCGAGGACGCCCAAGATGGGGAAATCAGCGCATTTTTACGGTTGGGGACAGATTACACGGATAACTACTATGAAATCGAGGTCCCGCTCTTCATTTCTCCTTTGGGAACCAATGATCCGAGAGCAGTATGGCCGTTGGAAAATGAGCTCGATATCGCAATCCAAGAAATAGTAGGAGTCAAGGTAGACCGGGACAACAGTCAGTCCCCGCTTACGCTCCCCTATTCCAAAGCTATCCGACAATACAAAGTCACTGTAGTCGGACGTCCCGAGCTCAGTATGGTGCAGGGAATGATGATCGGAGTGAGGAATCCCGGTACCGGAATCAATTCGTCCAAGTCCATCTGTCTTTGGGCCAATGAACTTCGTGTGACGGGTTTTACCAAAAACAACGGCTGGGCTGCCAATGCGTTTTTGAATGCCAAAATCGCGGATGTCGCAGTGGTCTCTGCTTCTGTACGACACAATTCGATCGGATTTGGAGGTTTGGAAACCAAGCTTTCGCAAAGGGCTCGACAGGCCACCACCCAGTACGATATTTCGACCAATGTAGAGATAAACAAACTTCTGCCTGAAAGCCTTGGGCTAAGCATACCCATGTATTTCTCCATTGAAAACGCCACCACACAGCCGGAGTATGACCCACTAAATCCGGATGTACCGTTCGAGGTAGCGCTTCAAAAATTTGAAACCAATGCTGAGCGGGACAATTACCGAAACATCGCTCAAGATAACCTCAGCAGGCAAAATCTCAGCTTCAACAGTGTGAGAAAGCTCAAGCGAAATCCTGATTCCCCCAACAGGTTTTATGATATCTCCAACCTGGCATTTTCCTATGCAGTCGGTTCGGTGACACAAACCAACGCCCAGCTGGCAGGATACAATTTCAAAACCAACCGAGGCAATATCACCTATAGCTATCAACCCAAGGAATGGCGAATCGCTCCGTTCCAAAACAGCGAGGGAATGTCTTCTCCTTTTTTGAAGTTGATCAAAGACTTTAACCTAAATCTCGCACCCACAAGCATCCTGGCCAGATTGGATGTGGATCGTAGATACCTCAGGTCCCAATATCGAAATGATCAGCTGGGAACCGCTGGAGTTGATCCTCTGTTCCAAAAATCATTCTTCATGAATCGGTCCTTCAATGTCAACTGGGACCTCTCCAATAGCCTGAGAGTCGATTTTTCTTCCAGAGCAAGTGCAATCGTGGATGAACCGGAGGGGGATTTGGATACAGAAGCTAAGCGGGATTCGGTAAAATACAACGCATGGAGATTTGGCAGAACGACAAATTACAACCACACCGCAACGGTCAATTATGCCATTCCTTTGAGCAAGTTGCCCATTACCGACTGGATCCAAACTGACTATAAGTACATAGCATCTTATACTTGGCAAACGGGCGCAATCGGACAAAAGGACACCTTGGGCAATGCTATTTTCAACACCCGAGACCAAACCTTGACAGGCAAGTTTGATTTGGTGAAGCTATACAACAAAAACAAAAAACTGGCAGCACTGAATGCTCCGAAGCGTCCCGGAATACCCGGAAGAAATACGCTGGCTGCAGAGGATACCATCGGAACTCCTTTCAGTAATAAACTGGTCAAATTCCTGATGATGGTGAAGGAAGTCACCTTCAACTATGGGGTTATTGAGGGGACTTTTCTTCCCGGATACATGCCTAATACCGGGTTATTGGGAATGGACCGGGCATGGGAAAATCCAAGCTGGGCATTCGTTTTTGGTGCCCAAAACCCCAATATCCGGTTTGATTTGGCCGAAAATGGACAAATAGCCCCAAGCTCGGAATTGACTCAGACCTTCAAGCAGAATAGGGCCACCACGTTAAGATTGACCGGAATGGCTGAACCATTCCCTGATTTTAAGGTGACCTTAAATGCAAGTAAACGGGAGACCGGAGATTATCAGGAAATCTTCAGGAATTCTTTTGACAACCCGGGAGATTATCAGACCATCAGTCCAAACCGCTTGGGATCCTATTCCATTACGACGATTATGCTTGGGACTTCTTTTGCCAAAGACGACTCCCAAAACAATTCCCCTTTGTTTACCGACTTTGAAAATTACAGATCCATCATCAAAGC
>CAYONF010000030.1:0-42676 GCA_964405255.1 uncultured Limnohabitans sp.
ACAATAACGCGATCAAGGACGATCGGAATATTTACGCCAAAGCGACTTATGAAGTCAGCCCGGGCTTGAATCTGTTTGGAGACCTTCAAGTGCGTGGAATTGACTATTCCTTTGCCGGTGTCAATGACGATCAGCGGATAGTGGACGGACAGGAAAGCTATACGTTCTTCAATCCGAAGTTTGGGTTTTCTTATGAAAAAGGAAATCAGACTTGGTATGCCAGCTATGCGGTCGCCAACCGGGAACCTACTCGATCTGACTTTACGGACAACCCGATCACGAAAGTCCCAAGACCTGAAAAGTTGAACAACATCGAGGCAGGCCTTCGAGCCAAATCAGGCCGGTTGACCTACAATGCCAACTTCTACTACATGGACTACAAGGATCAGTTGATCCTGACGGGACAGATCAATGACGTGGGAGCCTACATCAGGGAAAATGTGGAATCGTCTTATCGTGCCGGAATCGAATTGGATGGTACCTACCAACTCTCTTCTTCGTGGACTTTGGGAGGAAATATTGCCTTGAGCCAAAATAAGATCCGGGAATTCACGGAGTACATCGATGATTACAGTACCGAGGAATTCCAACAAGAGGCAATTACTTATACCGATACAGACATCGCTTTTTCTCCCAATGTGGTGGGTTCGGCGATCATCGAGTACAAGCCGATCAAAAACTTGTCCTTGAATTGGTTGAGCAAATATGTCGGCAGACAGTATTTGGACAATACGGCAAATGAAGCCCGATCCCTTGACGCCTTCTTTACCAATGATCTTCGAATCAGCTACACTGCCCAACCGAGATTCTTCAAAGGGCTGGAGCTGAACCTGCTGATCAATAACATCTTCTATGAGCTATACGAGCCGAATGGCTACACCTTTAGCTACTTTGTGCCGGGAGAAACGAGCGGCAGGGAATTGGTAACCGAGAATTTCTACTATCCTCAGGCCGGGACGAACTTTCTGCTGGGATTGAGTTTGAAGTTTTAAGTAATTTATTTCTCACAGATAGCGCAGATAAACACATTTGAAATTGGATCTGTGGAAATCTGTGTCATCTGTGAGAGTTTTTTAAAGGAGCCTACCTACTACTAAGCAGCGCAAAGAGCTTTTCATTCACATAATAATTCCCCGTCCCCAATCGCTCTTTTCTTAGCACCCCATCGGCAGCTAGTTGATTCAGGTAGTTGGCAGCGGTGATGCGGGAGACGCCCAAGTCTCTGACGATAAACTCGATCTTGGTGTAGGGATGCGCGAAGAGGTTGTTGAGCAGCTCTTGGGAGTAGAATTTATAATTATCCCTTAGTCGATTTTTCATTTCCGCCATCAGGACTTTGAGTTCTTCGATGAGTAGAATTGTCTCTTTGGCGGTGTTTTCCACGCCCTGAATCATGTAACTGATCCAGCTTTCCCAATCTCCTTTTTCCCGCACACCTTGCAGCAGGTGGTAACAATCAGGTTTGTTTCTTATGATATGACTGCTCAGGTAGAGGATGGGGAGCTTTTGCAGCCCAGTCAAAACCAAATAGAGAATATTCAAAATCCTTCCTGTGCGACCGTTTCTGTCATAGAAGGGATGGATGCTTTCAAACTGAAAGTGCATCACGGCCATTTTCACCAAAGGATCGTAGTCGCTTAGCTCCGGATCATTGATAAACTGCTCCAAGTTGCCCATCAAACTTAGTATCTCCTCTGGGTCCTGTGGAGGGAGATAGATTGTCTCTCCGGTTTGGGCATTTTTCAGTGCCGTGCCGGGAAGTCTCCTGAAACCTGCATTGTTTCCTTCCAAGGTCTCCTGAATCTTCAGGATCGTCTGATTGGTGAGCAATCCTTGAGTTTGAACCAACTCAAATCCCCTCTTCATTGCTGCGACGTAGTTCTGAACCTCTTTGACATCCGGAGAAATATTGACCTCAAAGTCAAGATTCGCCTTGTACAAGTCGTCGTGGGTGGTAATGATATTTTCTACAGAAGAGCTGTCCTTCGCTTCTTGAATTCCCAAGGTATTGAGCAGGATGATTTGATTGGGTATCGATTGGACAATCCCCTTCAATTCTGCCAAAGCCGCATGGGCAGCGGGAAGCTGCTTGAGGATGGATTTGGTTTCCAAGTCCTCTGCATAGGGTAAAGGGATCAGCTTCCAAGTCATGCTTTGTAAAGAAAAGTCGATTTTCTTTACAAAGATAAATTGGTGTGTAAAGAAAACAAGCATTTGCTTTACATATCTTGTGTCTTATGTAAAGATTTTTCGATTTTCTTTACAGAGTAACAGGCCAATGTAAAGCTGCTTTACATATCCTCAAATTCTCTTTTGGCTTCCAACACTAGCTCAACCTTGAATTCAATCTCCCGATCCACCAAAGTCCGGTCTGCCCAAGATCCCTCGTAAGCAATATTCCAATCAAACCGATCGATGAGAAATCGAGCAGTAATGGATTTCTCTTTTTGAATAGCCTTAAAAGTGATGTTTCTGGTAATTCCCCGAATGGTCAGATTTCCGGAAACTTCCAGATTTTCAGGGGAATGATTCGTGATTTTAGTGATTTCAAAAGCTGAAACAGGAAAGTTATCCACATCAAAGAAGTCCAAATCCATCAGGTGTTCTGTCAGGTTTTTGATCGGATTCGGATCAGTTTCAGGGATATCAGTGATATTAATGGACTTCATGTCGATTTCAAATTTTCCCCCGGACAGGCCACTTTTGTCCTTCAGCAAATATCCGTGGCTGATGCTGACTTCTCCTTCGTGACTTCCGTTTCCACGCATTTTGGTCCCTTTCCAATAAAGGTTGGATTGGTTCAGGTCAAGTTTTAGCGTATCTGCCTCCAGCACTTCCGGCAAACTTTGTTGCTCTTGGATCGACGCCAGTTGGACTTCAAAATTTGACTTATCCACACAGCTGGATCCCAGTAAAACCAGAGCCAGCAATCCGATTTTACTCATAATCCGGAATATTTAAGCCCAGAATGATGTCCCTGTGAATAGTAAGGATTCCGTTTTCCAGTTGTGGATTTCCGATCCCGGATCCTCCCCGATTTTCGAGAAGTTTACGTTTTTGATCCGTCAAAATCGGGTCGTCCTCAAACAAATAATCATCCAGGTAATATTCGTTTTTGTCAGTCTCCTTTACCGTCAGGTGAATGTGTTCCGGTTCGGATCGGTCGGGATACGCTGCCGGACGGAAGGTGTAAAAAGCATAGCGCCCTGTTTCATCTGTTTTGATCCAACCCCGCAGGTATCCCTGTCGTTTTGCCCAGCCGGTTTCAGTTCCTTTCTTGGGATAGATTCCAGTACGATCGGTATGGTAGATGTAGAGGATTACATCCTTTGCCGGGGTTTTTCCATCGCGGTGAAATACAGTGCCGGTGAGTTTGAGCTTGGGTTCGGTCTGTTCAAATCCCGGAAGCGTGTCCACTGGGGTTAAGGTTTTTTCCACAAACTCAAAGATAGCTTCACAGCCTTCACAACCACCGCCAATTGGTTTGCGGGACTGCCCGGAGCAGTTTATGCTCAGGAAAACAGAACAAAAGATCAGGCATCGGATCAGGTTTCGGTTCATCGGTTTCTTTTTCCGACAAAGTGAAGGAAAGAATTAGACGCGTGAAAACCGAATGGCCTAACCTGTGTAGATTTTATATCAAGCTGTGGGGGCTTGCTCAAATCTGCTTCGAAAGTCCGAAGCGTAATTCCTGCTGAGCCGAAGCTGCTGTCCATTGGAAAGCAGGAGATCATAATCTCCATTGCCTCGGGAATGGAGCGAATCTACTTTGCGGACGTTTACCAGGGTGGTTTTATGGATTCGGACAAAAACCTCAGGATCCAGTTTTTCAGAAAAGAATTTAAGCGATCCCTGTTGCAGGTATTTTTTTTCGGCAGTAAAAAACTCCACATAGGGTGTGGCAGCGCTCAGGTAAAGAATGGATTTGGCGGAAACTTTCTCGGTCTTTTTTCCAGACTGGAAAAGCAAAAAATCAAGGCATTCGGTCACTTTTTGAGCTTTCGAAGCTTGATTTGGTATCAGGGAAATTGCCGTGTAGATCAGCAGATATTTGTATAAATCATTGGAAATGGAATAGGCGACATTGTCAAAAAATCCAAAGGTGTGACCATAGAATAATCCAGAGACTGCAAACACCAGAAAGGCAAAAATCAAAAGGTGTAGGCCTGAAGCTGAAAGCACGAAAAGTGCTCGTTTGGTCCATTTTGAAAGAGTTTTTGTGCGTTTGAAAGCCGCCCTCAGGATCAACGTGACCGGAATGATCAGTGGCCAAAACAGATTGAAAAGCAGCGATTCGGAAAAATAAAAAGAATAGTCCTGATAGCTGGACTGGAGATAGTCTTGGAGAATCGTGATCCCCAACAGCGCTACCAAAAGCAGGATTAGGTTTCTTGCTTTTTTAAGTTTAGACATCCGTCTTTGGAAAATTGCACGATGTGTATCCACTGTAGTTTAGAACTCCTTTTTGGATGAAGTTATCAGCTTCCTGATGATTTTGAAAACAAAAATGGCCTCATCAAATCCAATGAGGCCATCCTAAGCAAGGAAATAGCAATCCGATTTTATTCCGGAAACAGCGTCTTGTCCAATCCCGGTACAATGCGAAGCGCATTTTTGTAATACACCTTTTTCAGCACGTCATCCGGCAGGCCCAGTCCGTACATGCTCCAGAACGCATGGTATTTTTTGTAGTAAGGGAAGTATTCGTCCTCCGTCTCCAGCACGCGGAAATAAGTGTAAAACTCCTCTTTGTTGTAGGCGTCCTTGCCAAAAAGAATCCGGTCCTGATACTTGATAAAAAACTCCTTCGCGCGACGCGGCTGACGGCCCAATTCGGCGATGATCGCCCCGATCTCGTAATTCACATTCGGGTATTTGTCCAGGTGGGCTCCTGCTGCGTCCAAGTCATTGGCCATCCAGCCCATGTGTGCATTGATGAAGGTAGTCTTCGGATGCTTGGCAAAGACGCGATGCTGCTCTGCGATGATCTGCTCAAAAGGAGCAGGATCGGTATCTGATCGGCGGCGGTTGGGATGAAGTTTCAGTTCCAGCCAGCGTTCATTGGTGGAGTCCATGGGCTGCCAGAATTGAGCTGGGTCGGCAGAGTGGATCAGGACTGGGATGCCGAGTTCACCGGCTTTTGCCCAAACAGGATCCAGATCGGGATGATCCACAGGAATTCGATTACCGCTGTTATCCTTGGAATTCAAGCCTAGGCTTTTGTAGATCTTCAATCCCACGGCACCTGCTTTTACGTCTTCTTCTAATTCTTTTACTGCCAAAGCAGTCCACTCCGGAGTTCCAAAACCATTAAAATTCAAGTTGGTGAATACCATAAACCTTCCCGGGGCGTGAGTTTTAAACTCATTCATCATGGTTCGGATGTACTCCTGCTGGGCGTTGCTATTGCCCTGGCCAAAGCCGCGTCCGCTGAGGTTGATCATGATGCCCATGTTGAGTTCATCCATTTCGGATTTGAGCTGGTCAATTTTGCCCTTGTTGATTCCTCCCTGATGGCTGTGGATATCGATAAAAGGAAATTTGGCACGGGTCACCGGGTTTTCGGGGACTTTTAGTGTGGAGGGCGGATTGTAATTCTCAAAACTCATTTCCTGGGCAAAGACAAGCCCAGCAGATAAGAAAAGGGTAGCGAAAATAGGTAGTGCTTTCTTCATGAGCGATTTAACTGAAATCGGATTAAAATGGATTTGAAAATTCTTTGTGCGGAGAAAAAGAAATCCCGGTGGAAAAAACCGGGATCTTAATTTTTATCGGGCTGTTCCACCATCGATCACCTGACCAAAGAAAATGGAATTCATGTAGAGTTTGTTCGTGCCAAACCAGAACGCCCGGAAGTTAGGATTATCTGCAAAGCCGATGATTCTTCCTCTACCGACACCGGATACCCGGATCACGGCGCTGTTCTGAATTCCCGGCAAATTGCTGGGATGTAAGTATCCTGAAGCCAATGGATTTTCAGTGTACACCAATGGATTGGCGTAAGGATTCGGGGAAGGTTCGAGGAAGAAATTATCGTTTCGGAAAGTGAAGATTTCTTTTTCCGAATATCCATATCCAATTGGATGAGTCACGTCCAGATTGGCTTTGAAGATCGCTCCGAAAGTGTCTTTTGCTCCGGTGGCATTTTGAAAATCCGCATAGTTTCGCTGTAGTCCTTTGTCTGCGTTGTCCACAGATTTGAAGGAGAAGTTTGCGATTTCATTTTGTGCCAGCCAGCGCAGCGCACCTCCTTTTGCCACGAGAGTTCCTCCTTTTCCAGTCCATTCTTTGATCTTTTCAGCCCCCATTTTCCCAAGGGAATTGTAATTGCCGTCTGCCATCAGAATCACGTTGTACCGGTCCAGATTTGCCATGACTACAGCGCTCACCGGAAGTAGCGTCACCGGCATCTGCATCCGCTGATCCAGCAAGTGCCAGATCTCTCCGGCTTCTCCACTGTCTACTCCCCCATCGACAAGAAGTGCGATTTCAGGTTTTTTGATGGGGGAAATAAAGGTGGAGCCCATATTCATTCCGCCGGTATATCCGGTGCTGATCGCATGGATATCCACATGAGAGGCTTGGGCGATTTGCTGAAGTTTTTGGAAAAAGGCTTCATTATCCAGCCCTGATTCTCCTTTGTCGATTAGGATAGTGCCCCGACCAAAGGATTTTCCTTCAGGCGTGGTGAATTCTGCGTTGGCCACGCGGACCAAAAAACCGGCTTTCAACAGCTGATACGCAGCTTTTGGTGCATAGTAATCGGTCCATTCCAGCGCATATTGATAAGCGCCAGAAGCGCCGATCACTTTTCCGGGAGCTAAAGAAAAACCGGATTTATCGATTTGCTTCACGCTTGCCAGGTTCAAAATCTTGCTGTTCAAGGCCATGAAGTCCAGGTGAAAAGCCATCGGATAGGTCCAGGCAGAAATGTCGTAGAACAAGCTGTCCTGAAACGTGGTCCTTGTCTCAAACATCGCCTTGATCAGTCTGTATTGAGGCTGATCCGCTGGGACGATGTAGCTGGTTTCTTTTTTGAATTGTTTGCCGTTGACGGTGATATCTTCCTGAAGTTCAAACACCTTGATGTCGTGCTGCAAAATCAGATCTGCCAGATGAAAGCTACGGGCTTCGTCATCTTTGGCTCCGAAAATGTACGCCTTGTTGATGTCGGCGTCCGTCTCTTTTTTGATCTCGGTATAAAAATCCTTCATCCACTGATTGAGCTCCACACGCATTTCCTTTGCAGCCTGATAGGAAGAAAGATTGGCGGTAAACTGATTTCTGATCGTGAAAGGAAAGCTAAGCATGCCATTGGCACTTTCCTGCAAGTGACCTCGGGAGCTGGCTTGCTCAAAGAGAATCCCGATTGATCCCTGGACATCCGGATAAGTAGAACCCTTTCCGTAGTAGAAGTCATCGTAATTCTCCTGGTTGTAGTAAAGGGAGCCGATCTGGTCCAAGGCTTTGGCGTGATAGGTTCCGATTTTCTCGGTCAGCTCAAAGTTTTTCTTTGGAGTCAAAGGGTGGACTCGGGCAGGAACTCCCGGTTGGAAAAAGAACGTGCTGTTGGTACCCATTTCGTGAAAATCCAAATGGACGTTAGGAAGCCAGCTTTGGAAGACCTTTACCCGGTTTCTGGATTCTGGATGCTGTACTGGAAGCCAATCGCGGTTGAGATCAAACCAATAATGGTTGGTTCTTCCCCGTGGCCAAGCCTCATTCAATTCCCGCTGGGCAGGATCTCCGTTCATCGAATAGGCCTTGTGGGAATTTACCCAAGACGCAAAACGGTTCAGACCATCAGGGTTGATGGCCGGATCGAGGAGCAAAACGATGTTTTCCAGATCAGCGGCGATTTCATTCGCAGCAGCAAAGTGATAGGCTGCCACCAAGGCGGCATTGGCACCGCTGGGTTCATTTCCATGGACTGAATAGCCCATAAACATCACCACCGGCATTTTCGCGATATCGACCGTTGCAGCCGGATTCCGGAGTTTGGACCGATCAGCTTTGATCTGGTCAAGTTTGGAAAGGTTAGCTGGAGAAGTAATGGTCAACAGCGTCTGTGGACGCTTTTCGTAGGATCTTCCGGTCTCTTCGAAAATCACCCGGTCAGAGGCCTCAGCTACCGCTTTCATGTACATGACCAACTGGTCGTGTGTCACATGCCATTCTCCCACTTCATAGCCCAAAACCTGCTTGGGTGTGGGAATGGAGGGATTGTATGTGTAGCCTTTTGGCAGGTAATAACTCAAATCCTGGGCTATACTGCCAAAGGAAAAGAGGGCTAAAAGCACTGCAATCGTGTACTTCTTCATCGGGTTGGGGTTGAACTTTCGACTAAATTCTCACTTAGATTAATCAAAAAAAGCTATTTTGGATCGGTGGTAAAAATACGAGAAGAAGCGACATGGATTTAATGACACCAAGTTCGGGATTGGTTTTTTGGCAATTATCAGGCCTGGTTAGTAGCAATTCGAAAATCAAATTTAAACCGCTATTTAATTGAATTAACTAATCTGTTTGATGGTAAACACAACGTTGGCTTTTGTACAAAATATTGGAGGAGGATTTATGATTGTCCTTCTGTTGTTTTCACTGGTCTACTTTCTTCTTTGGGTGTATTGCCTAATCGATGCGATTCGCTCAGATTTCAAAGATCCGAATATGAAGCTTATCTGGGTGGTGATTTTGCTATTCGCTCACGGATTTGGGCCGATCGCATATTTAGTTTTGGGAAAAGGATCAAAAATGACTTAAACCATGTGGAAATTTCTCGGAATTCTCGTCTATGCCTACACCATCTATGATGTGGTGACCAGTCGCTTTGCCAATTCGAATGACAAGCTGATCTGGATACTGATCGTCCTTTTGCTTCCTCTGCTAGGGACAGTTCTTTGGTTTGCGGTGGGTCGGAATAAACGCCTTTGAATCTTTAGCTGTGGAATAGATCTTTCAGCGCAGCAGACAACTCGAAATACTCAAACTGAAATCCAGCTTTCTGGATTTTTTGGCAAGAAACCCGGTTTCCTCCCAAGACCATGGCTGCCATTTCTCCCAAGACTAACTGTAACACAAAGCCGGGAACACCGATTCCCAGGTAGGTTTTTCCTTTTGCATAGGCCGCCTCTTGAGTCAGTTGCTGGTTGGTGGCAGGATTGGGACCGACGGCATTGTAGATTCCCTGAAGGGTGGTTTTTTCCAGGGCAAAAACAAACATACTGGCCAAGTCCTCCACATGAATCCAGCTCATCCACTGGTCTCCGGATCCCAGGGGGGCTGCTACCGGTGGTTTTAGCATTTCACCCAAAGCTCCGCCTTGGGCATCCAATACGATTCCGATTCGAAGCAAAACTGTCCGAAGGTGGAGGCTTTCCATTTTTCTTACTTCATTCTCCCAAGCTATGACCACCTGAGCCAAAAAATCAGTTCCGGCCGGGCTGTTTTCATCCAAAAGAGCTGTGCCGGTGTTGAATCCATAGTATCCGACTGCTGAAGCCGAAATGAATGCATTCGGTTTATGGCTTGCCTTTTCAATGGAAGAATAAAGCAATTGGGTGCTTTGGGTACGGGAATCCATAATCAGCTTTTTGCGCTCTGGAGTCCAGCGTTTTTCAGCCACTCCGGCACCGGCGAGGTGTATGACTGCATCGGCCCATTCCATAGCCTCCGGATCGATTTCCTGTTTTTCCACATTCCAGACAAAAGATTTTCGTCCGGACTGCTTGGATCTGCTCAGCCAGGCCACTTCGTATCCTTTCTTTTCCAATAAATCAGTTATCCGCTGACCGATCAGCCCTGATCCTCCGGTGATGAGAATTTTTTGCATGGTGACAATTTCTAAGGTAACCCGTTAACTCCTGATTTGGTTGAAATGCCCGGAAAAAGATCCGCTCAAATCAAGAGAAAATTCTGAGGGGCGTGATTCGTTTTGACTTTAGAATCCAACTTATGTTCAGGTGAAATGTACGCTTTCGAGTCAACCGACCGAACAAATTGGTTGGGTTAATTTATCGGCCTGTTGAATCAATTATTTTTTTCAACTCGTAATTTGCGCCAAATCTCTGACCGTGAACCGTAGAGAATTGGCCCGATACTTCTTCCTTTGGCTCGGATTGGCTGCTTTGACAGGCATTCTTTCCGGTACGGCTTCGGCGATCTTTTTGGTTTCTCTGGACTGGGCGACCCGTTTTCGAGAGGAACACCTTTGGCTGATCGCACTGCTTCCGCTTGCAGGATTCGGGATCGGCTATGTGTATTACCATTATGGGGCCAATTCTTCCAAAGGCAATAATCTGCTGCTGGAAGAGCTTTACCAAAGCCAAAATCCCATTCCGCTCCGAATGACACCTTTGGTACTCTTTGGGACCATCTTCACTCATTTGTTTGGGGGTTCCGCAGGTCGGGAAGGGACGGCTGTTCAGATGGGAGCTTCCTTGGCAGACCAATTGACCAAGTGGTTCTCCCTGAATTCCGAAAACCGAAGATTGATTCTCATCTGTGGGGTAGCAGGAGGATTTGCTTCGGTATTTGGGACTCCTTTGGCTGGAGCTGTTTTTTCCATGGAATGGATGCTGACCAGAAAGTTTCATTGGAAATCCGTTTTCCCGGCTTTTTGGGCTGCGATTGTAGCAGATTGGATTTGTGAATTCGGCTGGGGCGTGGGACATACGGCCTATTCCATTCCGGAGGTTCCACTTCATACTCTTCAAAATCTGGTTTGGGTGATTCCAGCAGGAATAGCCTTTGGACTTTCGGCCAGACTCTTCGCCGAGACAGGCCACCTGATTTCGGAATTATTCAAAAAAGCAATCTCCTACCCTCCGCTCCGTCCGGTGGCAGGTGGAGTGCTGGTGGCAGCTATCGTGTATTTTTCCGGGACTACGACCTATATCGGATTGGGTATTCCGAGAATTGTGGAAGCTTTTGAGGTCCCTTTGTCCTGGTACGACTGGCTGGTCAAAACCGGACTGACCGGACTGACTTTGGGCAGCGGGTTCAAAGGAGGCGAGGTCACCCCTCTGTTTTTTACAGGAGCTACCTTGGGAAATGCGCTTTCGGCAGTAATCCCGCTACCCTTGGCACTTTTGGCTGGGATGGGATTCGTGGGAGTCTTTGCGGGAGCGACCAATACCCCTTTGGCCTGTACGGTAATGGGGATGGAGATCTTTGGAGTTCAAGCAGGAGTTTTTCTGGGAATAGCCTGCTTGGTGGCGTATTTATTTAGTGGCAGAAAGAGCATTTACACCTCCCAAAAAATTGAATCCAAATATCCATGGGGATGACAAAAAGGGTTACCTTCGAGTTGATTTGGATTAAAATAATTCATTTTGATTCAGTTCTTAGGACAAAAGAATGAAGTCTCACTTTAAGTTTTTCTCCAATCCGGATCAAAACCTGTTGTTCATCAAGAGGCTGAATTTGGTATTGGAGCAATCCATCCGATACCTCAGTTTTGGGACTTTTGGGCTGTTTGTCTATCAGCTGGGATATGCTTCTGAACAAAGCAAAATCCTAATCACCTCGGAGATTTTTGATGTGATGTTGTTTTTCCTCGGGCTGTTTATCATTTTAAAAAAATGGATTTCAACTCAGTCCTTTAAGTCCCGGAGAGTAATCTTCGAGTTGATTGTAGCTGCTTTCCTGATTATTTCCGCATTGATCCGATGGAATGCATTTGGTGAGCTTTCAGAAGATGCGCTGATTATTTCAAGAAAGTATCTCTTGGTCAATATCCTGGTCATTGTGATATTTATTCAGGAGCTTGGAAAATTCAGTTTATTGGTCAATACCCTCAAGTTGAGTCCTTCCATGGTCTTTATCTTGAGTTTTATGGTTCTCATCTTGATCGGTACAGCGCTATTGAGCCTGCCACGAGCCACTACCTCGGGGATTAGCCTTATAGATGCGCTTTTTACCTCCACCTCAGCTGTTTGTGTGACAGGACTGGCGGTTTTGGACACTTCCAAGGCCTTTACTCCCTTTGGACAGGTTATCATTATGACGCTTTTCCAGATTGGGGGCCTGGGGATGATGACCTTCACCACGTTTTTTGGTTTCTTCTTTAAAGGAAGTTTATCCATCGAAAACAGTCTTTTTCTCCGGGACTACATCAATGAAAACAACGTTGGGGAAATCACCTCCACGCTCCTTAAAATCATCATTTTCACCCTTCTGGTAGAGCTTTTTTCGGCCGTATTGATTTTTCACTGGACAGCGGATTCCCTGTTTTCCTCAAGTGGGCAAAAGTGGTTTTTTGCGGCGTTTCATGCGATTTCGGCCTTTTGCAATGCAGGTTTCTCTACGTTAAGTTCGGGTTTGTACGAGCCGGGATTCAGGGAATTGTATCACATGCATCTGGTCGTGGCCATAACCATTATTTTGGGAGGAATCGGATTTCCGGTGTTTATCAATTATTACAATTACTTCTACCGGATCACCAAGGGCGCGATTCGGGCAAAGCTTTTTGGGGAAAAATATAAGCATACTCCTCGCGTGACCAATATCAACACTCGCTTGGTCATGTACACCACGGGGGCTTTGTTACTGTTTGGATTCATATGTTATTGGTTTTTTGAGCAAAATTCTACGTTGAAAGGTCTAAGTCCTTATGGAAAATTCGTAACTGCTTTTTTCGGATCTGTCACCCCCCGTACGGCAGGATTTAATACCGTGGATATGGCCGCACTCTCGGTTCCCACGGTACTGATTTATTTGATTCTGATGTGGATCGGTGCTTCCCCGGGCTCGACGGGTGGAGGGTTGAAAACCAGTACTTTTGCAGTGGCCTTGTTGAATACCTGGAGTATCGCCACCGGGAAGCAGCGGGTGGAGGTTTTTGGAAGGGAAATCACAGGAGAGACCTTGAGAAAGGCCTTTGCAGTGATTGCCTTGTCATTCTTGATCATTGGTCTTGGGGTATTTCTAGTCACCATTTTCAATCCGGAATTGGCACTCATTGATGTGGCTTTTGAGGTTTTCTCGGCTTTTTCCACAGTCGGATTAAGTCTTGGTATCACTGCAAAGTTGACTACCGCAAGCAAGTTGGTAGTCTCATTTGTTATGTTTTTGGGTAGGGTCGGTACGCTTACCATTTTGGTAGCCATCACCAGAAAAGCTTCAGAACAACGCTATAAATTCCCTGAAGAAACTGTCTATATCACCTAAGGAGCACATTATGAAATACATCATTGTAGGAATGGGAAATTTTGGTTCTTACCTCGCCATCAGGCTGACCGAGTTGGGTCATGAGGTGGTTGGTGTAGATACCAGTGAAAGCAAAATCGAGAAGGTAAAAGATCACATTACCCATGCGGTAGCCTTGAATGCTACAGATCAGCATGCTGTGGCCAATTTGCCCATGAAAGATTGCGATGTGGTAGTGATAGCGATCGGGGAAGATGTCGGTGCGTCGATCATGACCACGGCTATTTTTAAGCAAATGAAAGTCAAGCGGATCATCGGGAGAGCGATAAATGCCCTGCACGAAACGGTCATCCGTGCCATCGGAGTAGATGAAATTATCCATCCGGAAGAAGAAACGGCAGAGCGATTGGCCAAGCGACTGGAACTGAAGGGTGTGCTGGACTCGCTCGAAATTTCAGACGATTACAACATCGTGGAGGTGAAAGTCCCCTCGCGGTATGTGGGAATGTCTGTTGGCGAGGCCAATATCCGAAAGGAGTTTTCGCTCAATATCATGACCACCATCAAGCTAAAAGAGGAGACCAACTTTCTGGGAATCAAACTGCCTAAAAAAGATGTGGCAGGCGTAATCTCAGCGGATTATGTATTTGATCAGGACGATATTTTGTTGCTTTTTGGAAAAATCAAAAATATCCAGGAGTTCTTGAGCTTGGGTAGTTAATCTGTTTTTTCCCCACAATTCCTGCAGAATTTGTCACTTGACTCTATGCCGTCAAAACCGCAAAAGGTGCAGGATTTCGAAGTTAGGTGCACATTTGGGTTCTTTCTTTTTGCCATTTCAGAACTTACAATTCCAGTCGGTACGGCTATGACCGCATAGCCCAACAGCATAATCAAAGAGGCCAATAGCTGACCAAACGGAGTTTGGGGTGTGATGTCCCCAAATCCTACTGTAGTCAAAGTCACGATGGCCCAATACATTGAGACAGGAATATTAGTGAATCCACTCTCAGGTCCTTCCACCACAAACATCAGTGCCCCCATGATCAGCACAATGGTTAATACAGAGAAGAGAAAAATCTGGATTTTGGTCGCACTGGCCCGAAGGGAATCTTTAATGAAATCCGCCTCTGCCATGTAGCGACCCAACTTGAGAATCCGGATGATTCGCAGAAGCCGAAGTGCCCGAACAACAGAAAGGACTTGGGTATTGACCAGGAAAAAACTGAGGTAAACCGGCAAAATGGCCAGAAGGTCTACGATTCCGTAAAAGCTGGTGACATACTTGAACGTTTTGCTGGTCAGCCATACTCTCAGGACATATTCGATGGTAAAAAGGAAGGTAAATCCCAGTTCAAAGGCATAAAAAACAGCTCCATACTTTTCATGCAAATCACCCACGGAGTCCAATACGGCCACGGTGATCGATCCAAAAATCAACCAAAGCAAGACCAGATCAAACATTCTCGAGGCCCGATCATTTGACTCAAAAACGATGTGAGCAAGGTGTTTTTTGGTGAGCTTCATGAAGGAATTTAACAAAAATTCCGCTAATCGAGGTAGTAGACCCGTTTCACCCGGGTACTGATATTGGTCAGCAATTCATAAGGGATGGTACCGATCCTGTCGGCCAGCTCCTTTAGCGAAATTTGCTCCCCATAGATGATTGCCTCATCGCCCGCTTTTGCTTCGATCTCGCTTACATCCACCATGACCATGTCCATGCAGACATTCCCGATGACAGGGGCTTTTTTGCCCTGGATCAGCACATAGCCTTTTCCCTGGGAAAATCTCCGGTCATACCCATCTGCGTACCCGATGGCCAAGGTGGCTATTTTTCCTCCATCGGGAAGTTTGCCTTTTCTGGAATACCCTACCGTTGCCCCGGGAGCAAGGGTTTTTACTTGGGAAATAGTGGTTTTCAAAGTACTGACCGACTTGAGAGCGGCATCGTATTTCCCGGTGACTTCTACCCCATAAAGTCCGATTCCCAATCGGACCATGTCCATTTGAAATTCAGGATATCTGACGATTCCCGCAGAGTTCAGGGCATGTATCAAGGGCTTGTAATCCAGGACCGACTCTACTTCGGATTTCATTTCCATGAATTGGCGAAGTTGGGAAAGGGAGAATTCCTCATGCTCCTCTTCGTCAGCACCCACGAGATGGGTGTAGAGACTGGCAATTTTTAGTTCGGGAAAGGAACGGATCAGCGTTTTCAATTCTGAAAGGTGCTGTTTTTCAAATCCCAACCGATGCATACCCGTATCCAAATCCAGATGAATAGCGAGTTGAATCTGGTTGTTTTGAACAAAGTGACCTAATTTTCTAAAAAACTCGGGACTGAAGACTACTGGCTCCAGATTATACTGTTGAAGCAGATCAAAAGATTCCTCTACCGGATTGAGTACCATGATGGGCAGGCGGATTCCTTGTTTTCTCAGGGAAACACCTTCGTCTGAAAAAGCTACCGCGAGGTAATCCGCTCCCATGGTTTGCAGGTGATTGGCTATTTCGGCTGCTCCACCCCCATAGGCAAACGCTTTTACCATGACCATCATTTTGGTTTCCGGCTTCACCTGGCGCTTGAAAAAATTGAAGTTGTGGGTCAAGGCATTCAGATTCAATTCCAAGGTAGTGCCGTGAATCCGTTGTTGAAGTCGGTTGACTACCCGCTCAAACGCAAAAGGACGGGCCCCGGTGATCAAAATCAGCTCGTTTTGGAAAGTTTCAGGATCCAGCGACTGGAGTAGATCTTCGGTTGTATCGTAGTTTTGAAATCGGTCTGGGAAAAATTCCTGAAGTCGCTTTACTTCAGACCCTACCCCGATTATTCGATCCAAGCCATAGGATTTGATTAATTCTGCTACCTCAGCATAGATTTTTGCGGGGATTCCCTGCTGGAGAAGATCCGAAATTATCAGGATTTTAGACCGTTTGGGGCGTTGTTGGCTTAGAAACTCCAAGGCCACTTTTAAACCCGCCAGGTCATTGTTATATGTATCGTCAATCAGAAGCGAGTCATTTACACCGGGCTTGAGGGTCAGCCTCATGTCCACTGGCTTTAGATGATTGAGTCCCTCTTGGATGGCAGGGATATCCTGTCCCAGTGTCAGGGCAGCGATGATGACATGGGTAATGTTTTCTACAGAAGCGGCGTCGGTGAAGGGGACCTGAAATGTCATGGTACTCAGGTCAAGCTTCATCAGGATGATTTTGGTTTGGCCCTCCTTTTTTTTGACCGAAACCGTGAAATCCGAACCGGGCTTTGTAGACCAGGAGATCAATCGATTGGAGTCAAACAAACTTTCGATTTCCTGACTGACTTGCGGTTGATCCTTGCAATAGATTACCAGTCTGCTCTCGGAGAAAAGCTGCAGCTTTTCCCGGATTTTGGATTCCAAGGATTCAAAGCCTTCTTCATGTGCCGATCCGATGTTGGTAAAAATCCCCAGTTCCGGTTGGATCATCCCGGCCAATGGAGCCATTTCACCGCTTTTCGAAACACCAGCCTCCAGTAGCGCGACTTGGTGATAGGGCTGAATTCCGAAAATGGAAAGCGGCACTCCCACTTGGGAATTGTAACTTTTCGGGCTTTTGGCTACCGTGTAGCTTTGACTCAAAACCTGTCCCAGCCATTCCTTAACGATGGTTTTCCCATTGCTTCCGGTGATTCCGATTACAGGTTTTGCAAACTGACGGCGTTGAAATGCTGCAATGGACTGGAGTGCGTCCCGGGTATTTTTTACCGAAATGAAGGCTGCCAGATCCAAAAATTCGCCGGGAATCTCCCAATCTTCATGAACAAGAAAAATCCGGATTCCTTCCGAAATGAGACTTGGAATAAAATCTGCACCGTCTGCTTTGGCTCCCCGTAATGCCACAAAAAGCGTCAGGTCCGGATGGATGATTTGCCGGGAATCGATGCTGATTTGAGTGACGAGCGCAGGATGTTCTTTCCCTTGAGCTTTTCCTCCGGTGATTTCTTGAAGTTGAGCTGTAGAAAGCGGTCTTAGCATGTTACTCTTCCTCCTCTAGTTTCTTCTTGAAAAAGACCTGTTTAATCCAACGAGGCAGGAAAATAGCCCCTAAAAGCAGGTAGGGGTAATAAGACAGCAATCTCCATAAGATACTGGTTACAAAGGTGTATTCTCCCAAAAATTGGGTGAAAAACTGTCCATAGAAAAACTCTGCCGTCCCGCTGCTACCCGGTGTCGGTGAGATCATCATCACGATCCACATGATCACCTGACGGGCAAAAACGATGATTTCCTGATTTAAAGTGAGTGGGACAAATGCCGAAATCAACGCATTGAGCATAAGATATCGGGATGTCCATACAAACATGGTTGCCCCGATGATTTTAAGCCAATAGGTTTTGTTTTTCCCCACCAATTGCTTGGACGCCTCGATGATCTGATCTCCGAACTCCACAGCACTATGCTTCCATTTTCGGAGGAATTTGATGGAGCAGATTTTTACGATAATCCACTTAAAAACTCTGGGTCTATAAAAAAGCGCCAAAGCCATAATCAGGCTGTAGCCCGCATATAGGCTATAGCTGAACCAAAAGATGGTGACCAAACTGTTCCCAATCTGATTTTCAAAAAGCTTGGTTTCAGGGAAAATGTTTCCTTGGGCAAAGTAGAGAATTATGGGTGCACCGATGACAAAAAACAAGTTGTCCAAAATGGCCGTCACCATGACGAAAGCGATCGCCTTGCCCATTTTTATCCCCTCCTTGTTCAGGATAAACATGGCTACAGCCGTCCCTCCGACTACGGATGGAGTCACTGCCGAAGCAAATTCCCAAAGGATGATGACATAGATGGCCCGTGACCAGGTCAGGTGTTTATCAGTGATTTCCCGGATCCGATAGACATATCCAAAATCCCTGAAAAAAAGAACGATAACCGCAAAAAACAACCAAGGCAAAGAAGCATCAAATACCACTTTGAGTGAGTCCAGCGTAATGGACGGATCCAAATAAAACATGGCAAACACAATCCCGATTCCGATCAGGACCGGAACCCAAACCCGGTTGGGATTAAGCGTCTGAAAAATTTTCTTATTGTCCAGCTTCATACTCAGGCTGCAGCGATTGGCTCAGTCTTTTCCACCCAAAAGTTGTTGTAACCTTCTCCGATAATGATGTTGACTTGGGATAGCTGAAGGAGTTCAAGAATAGCCAGAAAGGTATAAATCACAAAGATTTTATCAGGTTTGTACGCAATAAACTCGGTAAAAGGTACTTGATTTTTGAAACTGATTTTTTCCAGGACAAAATCTTTTTGTTGCTCGATGGTGTAGGGATATTGGATGACCGTGTGCTTCGTTTCCTCAGTTCGGGAAGCCATTTTGGCCATGACCTTTTGAAAAACCTTCAGAAGTTTATAAAGGTCAACGTGTTGCATTTCGGCTTCCACGTCTTCCAGTTTACTCAGTTCCTCAAGTTCCTTGACGACATTTCCCCGTTTTTCTTTTGAGAGCCGGTCTGACTCCAACTGAGCCAAGTCCTCTACCACGGATTTGTATTTCTTATATTCCAACAGGTTTCGGATCAATTCTTCCCGAGGATCGATTTCCTCACCCTGCTCATTGAGTTCGGGTCGCGGCAACAGCATTCTGGACTTGATCTTCATCAGGGTTGCCGCAAAGAGGATAAACTCACTCGCCACCTCGATCTCCATTTGCTCCAAGTGATGAATGTAGTCGAGGAAATCATTGGTAATCTTGGAAATAGGAATGTCGTAAATATCCAGTTCATCCCGCTCAATGAAGAACAGCATCAGGTCGAAGGGACCTTCAAACAGCGGCAATTTGATTTCGAAACTCACCGGATACTAAATATTATTGGTTAATTTTGGCTCCTCGTAGCCAAAGATATTCAATTAAGGTAAATTAATTGGAGCGTAGCGGAATTATGCATGCTGACACCTTGGACTCATTTTCAGAATGAGTAAACATTGTAAAAGCATTTGCAGTTATTCCACTTTGACACCAACCCATCCAAAAATGCAAATCATTCCAGGAGAACTTCTCGCCCAAATCAACACTCCAGATGATCTGAAGAATTTTCCCAAGGACAAACTGGTCCAAATCTGTGATGAACTGCGACAGTTCATTGTGGACAATGTCTCCGTATACGGGGGGCATTTTGGGGCGAGCTTGGGCGTGGTCGAACTGACAGTAGCCTTGCATTATGTGCTCAATACCCCGGAGGACCAGTTGGTTTGGGACGTGGGACATCAGGCGTATGGACACAAAATCTTAACGGGCAGAAAAGAGAAATTCCATACCAATAGGGTTTACGGAGGAATCTCCGGATTCCCAAAACGGAAAGAAAGCGAGTACGATACCTTTGGTGTGGGACATTCCAGTACTTCCATTTCTGCAGCACTTGGAATGGCCGTTGCCTCCAAATACAAAGGTTCCCCACTTCAGCATGTGGCAGTAATCGGAGACGGAAGCATGACCGGAGGAATGGCTTTTGAGGCCATGAACCATGCCGGTGTGAGTGACACCAATCTGCTGATTATCCTAAATGACAACTGCATGTCCATCGATCCCAATGTGGGAGCCTTGAAGGACTATCTGACTGATATTACTACTTCCCATACCTATAATAAGGTCAAGGATGAAGTCTGGAAAATGCTGGGTAAACTCAGCAAGTTTGGTTCCAGCGCACAGGAAGTTATCTCCAAGGTCGAAGGAGCAATCAAATCTGCCGTTCTGAAGCAAAGCAATCTTTTTGAGTCCCTCAACCTTCGCTATTTCGGTCCTGTAGACGGGCATGATGTGAATCATTTGGTGGAAATCCTACGGGATCTTAAAGACATTCCCGGACCCAAAATCCTTCACTGCGTCACTGTAAAAGGTAAAGGATATGGTCCTGCTGAGACAGGAAATAAGACGACTTGGCATGCTCCCGGGACCTTTGACAAAGTCACCGGAGAGATTTTCAAAAAAACTCCCTCTTCCCCTCAGGCGCCAAAATACCAGGACGTTTTTGGACATACCCTCGTGGAATTGGCAGAAATGGATTCCAGAATTATGGGAGTAACCCCTGCCATGCCATCCGGATCATCCATGAATATCATGATGAAGGCCATGCCCGATCGGGCATTTGACGTGGGGATCGCAGAGCAGCACGCGGTGACTTTCTCAGCGGGAATGGCCACTCAGGGCCTGGTGCCGTTCTGTAATATTTATTCTTCGTTTATGCAGCGGGCTTATGATCAGGTGATTCATGATGTCTGTCTTCAAAACCTGCCCGTGGTCCTTTGTCTGGACCGAGCCGGATTTGCCGGTGCTGATGGTCCTACTCACCATGGTGCCTACGATATAGCCTATTTCCGATGCGTACCCAATCTAGTTGTTTCCGCTCCTATGAATGAGGAGGAGCTTCGAAATCTGATGTACACCGGAAGTAAGTACAATGGACCATTCTCTATCCGGTATCCCAGAGGTAACGGAGTCATGCCGGAATGGAGAACCCCCCTTAGAGAAGTCCCGGTGGGTCAGGGACGAATTGTGAAAGAAGGAGAAGATGTTGCCATTCTTTCGATTGGTCACATTGGCAACTATGCCGTAGAGGCTTGCAAAAAATTGGCTTTGGAAGGATTGAATCCAGCCCACTACGATATGAGGTTTGTTAAACCACTGGACGAGGAACTTCTCCATGAGGTCTTTGGCAAATTCAAAAAGGTTCTGACTATTGAAGACGGCTGCCTGATGGGTGGATTTGGCTCGGCAGTTTTGGAGTGGATGGTTGACAAGGGCTACTCTGCCCAAGTCAAGCGTCTCGGGATTCCTGATGAGGTCATCGAGCATGGCGAGCAAATCGAACTGCACCGGGAGTGTGGATTTGATCCAGAGGGCATTGCCGCAGCCGTTCGAAGTCTCTCTGAGATAGTTCGGGTATCCTAATCATTTTCCTATGTCCGTGATTCATTTTTTTGAAAAGGGACAAGGTCAGCCTTTGGTCCTGATTCACGGTTTTTGCGAAAGTGGCAACATGTGGGAATATTTTGCCGAGAAGCTTTCCAATGAATTTCGGGTGATTTGTCCTGATTTGCCGGGTTTTGGAGATTCTCCGATTTCCGGGCCCCAAATTTCCTTAGAGGAAGTGGCGGTAATGTTGGAGGATTGGTTGGAATCTAACCAAATCGAAAAACCTCTAGTGATCGGTCATTCGCTCGGAGGCTATGTCACGCTAGCCCTTTTGGAATTGATGGGCAACCGAATCAAAGCAATCGGCCTGTTTCATTCCACGGCTTTTCCGGATGATTCGGAGAAAAAAGAAATGCGCAATCGCACCATAGATTTTTTGAAGAAAAACGGAGTTGAAAAATTTGTCACCTCCTTTGTTCCTCCGCTTTTTCCTGAAAAACGTAGGGAAGAATTAGCTGACGAAATCCAGGCCGCCATTGCGGATGCCAAGCGGTCAAGTCTAAATGGATTGATCGCCTACTCGGGTGCCATGCGGGACCGCAAAGAAAGACTGGAAGTTTTAAAGCAGTTTTCTGGACCTAAACTCTTGATTGCCGGTACGGAAGACGGGGCAGTCAAAATCGAATCCAGTCGGGCCCAAAAGACCGCCTATTCCCAATACGTTGAACTCTCGGGAGTGGGTCATATGGGAATGGTGGAAGAAAGAGAGAAGACTTTGGAAATGATCAGAGTGTTTTGCCTAAATGCTCTTCAATAAGAGCTGAAATTTTCCCGATTAAGTCTTTAACCGGTTCTAAATAGGGAAGAACCGTCTTTTCGTCAAAATCGATTAGATCATCGTAATCCCCTTTTTGCCTCCAAGCGAAAAGCTGAGCGTATAATTTTCCGCTGGATACATCTAAGCGCCCTGTTTTTATAAACCGCTCGGAAAAAGAAATTTTAACTCCGTTGTGAGTAAAAGAAGATTGGTTTTCTAATAGAAGGAGTGCTGATACCGCATAGAAGGCTGCATAATAAAGTCTATTTATGGCAGAATTCCATTTTTGGTTTGCAGAAAGAAGCAAGGCATCATCAAACGTCTCAAAAGCCCTGCTAAGTCTGTACTTGACAAGTTCATGTTGAGAACTGCTCATTTTATTCGAATTCCCTCTTTGGAGATTTTCTGGTAAAGTCTGGTAACGGGCCTGGTTTTGTTCCAAACCGCCTTACTGTAAATCAAAGGAGAGATGACATTTCCGGTTTTTAATTCCAACTCATAAAAATCATCCATAATGGATCTTTCTGTTTCCGCAGTTACAGAATCCTGATTCAAAAGCACCAAAACATCCCAATCTGAATCCGAAGTGGATTGATTCGTAGCTCTCGAACCAAAAAGAAATACTTCAGCATCAGGTAATTTTTCTGATACAAAATTGGTAAGGGCTTCAAGAACAGCAGTCTGGGTCATAACTAAAGTTAAGAAATTGTAAGTGGCTTACAAGGTCCTTCCCAAAACCCCCATCAGCTCTTCCAAGTAGGCTTGATCGGTTTGGTCAAAATCAGCCAGCTGGTCGCTATCTACATCGAGCACCATGGCTACCTCTTCGCCTTTGAATACAGGCACTACGATCTCAGACTTGGAAGCGGAACTGCAGGCGATATGTCCGGGAAATGCATCCACATCCGGGACGAGTTGGGTTTTGGCTTCTTTCCATGCCGTGCCGCAAACGCCCTTTCCAAAGTTGATTCGGGTGCAGGCGATGGGTCCCTGGAATGGACCTAAGACCAATTGCTCATTTTTTACCAGATAAAATCCCACCCAAAAAAAGCCAAATGCCTCTCTCAAAGCTGCGGCGATATTGGCAAGGTTTGCATAAAGGTCCGATTCTCCAGAGATCAGAGCCTCTATCTGAGGAATCAAAGCCTCGTATTTTTCGGCTTTGCTGGCGGTCTGGGGAATTAATAAAGTTTCAGCCATGGTAGTAAATGTTTAAACTGTCTTCGCCAATGGAAAGTGTTTCAGAAGGGTTTTGGTTCAAAGTCGGTGCGGGAATTCCCAGTTCAAATCGGGCTTTTCCGGTAAAAACCCGAGCTTCATCCCAAAGTCCTGCCACCAAAAACTGAGATAAGACAGAACTTCCTCCTTCTACCAGCAAACTCTGGATTTTTCGGGAATGAAGATCCTTCAGGATGTCCCCTATTGAGAAATCAGCACCTAAGTTGATGAATTCCAGATTCTTTTGAGATTCAGACTTTCTGGAATTGTAACAAATGGACGGGGTATTTCCGTCGAACAGCCTCAAGTCTTCGGGAAGTTCCAACTTGGAATCCAGGACGATTCGAAGCGGATTTTTTCCAACCCAATCCCGGACAGTCAAGCTGGGATTATCGTAAAGGGCAGTGTTTTTTCCGACCAAAATCGCATCTTCCTCCGCTCTCCATTTGTGGACTAATTGCCGGCTTTGGGATCCGGAGATCCATTTGGAAGAAAAATCTTCTCTGGCCACAAACCCATCCTGAGTTTGCGCCCATTTCAGAATGACATAGGGCCTTTGCTTTTCGATTTGAGTGAAAAAGCGGCGGTTTTGCCAGCGAGGCTCTTTTTCCAAAACACCGGTGACAACTTCGATCCCGGCATTTTTCAGGATTTCAATTCCCTTTCCTCCCACCAAAGGATTGGAATCGAAAGCGGCTATGACCACTTTTTTCAGTCTTTTTTCCACCAAAAGATTGGCGCAAGGCGGAGTTTTGCCCCAATGAGCACAAGGCTCAAGCGTCACATAGGCGGTGGATTCCTGAAGCAGTTTTTGGTTTTCAACCGATCGGACCGCATTTACTTCTGCATGAGGCTCGCCATAGTGTTGGTGATATCCTTCGCCGATAATTTTTCCCTCATGGACGATGACGCAACCCACCATGGGATTGGGACTGACGGATCCCCTGCCCCATTCAGCAAGTTCCAGCGCCCTCCTCATGAAAAGTTGATCCTGTTCGTTCATTTTTTGATTAGCGTGATTCGATCCAGGGTGGTGATTTCTCCGGTATTTACTTCCACTCCGAAGATGGTGTCCGTCCGATACCGGCTGTCTTTCGGGTCAATGAACAGGGTGTAAGTACCCGGATTAAGCCGGAACAAAAAGGTGCTGCTGGAATTGGTATGGGTGCTGATCGAATCTCCATCAGCGATGGCATACACAGCCGGCTTGAGTTCGGCTGGGCTGGTGGTACCTCTTAGGTCTCCTTTTCCGATACCGGAGTAAGCCAAAATGGTGGGATTGAAATCGAAACTCAAGGGAGCCGAGTTGGTGACTTGAATGGATTTTTCAAGATCAAAATCCAAAATCAGATCATAAGAGATTCCTGATTCCAAGTCGATGTCAATAGCTTGAAAGTAGTCTGTTTGTCCTTCCGGCAATTCCAATGGATAGCTGTTTTCGTCCAGAAAAAGAAAATTGCTTGGGCCTAGTCTAAGCGTAATTCCGGTAATTACCCCCAATTCCATTTCATTTCTTGCCACAGGGAGCGCCGCTCCCCCCACCAATTGAGAAAGGTCCACCTGCTTATCTCCCGGTTCGTAGGGGAGAAAAATTTTCTGAACTTCTCCTTCTCTTCCGTTGGGCACAAATTCCAATTCGACCCCTTGAAGCTCCACAATCACCGAATCCCATTGAGCCGGCGCATCGATTAGAAGGACATTGACCAAGGCCTTGGGACTGTCATCCAATCCGGTGCAGGACCAGAGCAAAGGAGACAGTATACCAATCAAAAAGAGGAATTTCAGTGTTTTCACGGACCAAATTTAGGGTAAATGATTTCATTTTTTCCCTGCTTACCAAGATTTGAACAGTTTCAAAAAATTCAGCCATTTGGGAATAAACTCATACGATGACCCCTTATTGTCCTTTTGGATTTTTAATTTTGGGCATGATGAAATGGGAAAAGTTGCTGGCGAGCGGTCGATTCGGGGAAGTGCCGAAATCCCCGCTGACCGAATCCAGCCGGACAGAATTTGAAGTAGATTACGATAGAATCATTTTTTCAGCTCCTTTCAGAAATCTCCAGGACAAAACGCAGGTTTTCCCCTTACCCGAGCAAGCTTTTGTCCATACCCGATTGACACATAGTTTGGAAGTTTCCAGTGTTGGAAGGTCACTTGGAAAAGCGGCCGGGGAATTTCTCCTGGAGAAACATCCCGTATTGCAAAAATTGGGGATTACCCCATCTTCGATCGGTTCCATCGTTGCTGCTGCCGCGTTGACTCACGACATCGGAAACCCTCCTTTTGGCCATGCGGGAGAGGAAGCGATTTCTGATTTTTTCCGTTTGAATTCCTACGGAAAGATTTGGGAAAAACACGTTCGCGTTGATCAATGGGCTGATTTGGTCAATTTTGAAGGAAATGCACAGGGATTTCGGATGCTGGTTTCCAAGCAGTTTGGACTCAATCTGACCTATGCCACTTTAGCTGCGTTTACCAAATACCCCCGACCCAGTCTGATTCCCCAGCGCGACATTGCAAGAAAGAGCCAAAAGAAATTCGGCTTTTTCATCAATCAACTGGTTGATTTTGAAACGATGGCGGAGGCTTTGGGAATTGAGAAAATCAGCGCTGAATCCTGGGTAAGGCATCCTTTGGCCTTTTTGGTGGAGGCGGCGGATGATATTTGCTACAGTATCATCGATCTGGAGGATGGGTGTACCCTGGGTTTGGTCAGCTTTGAAGAGACTGTGGCCTTGCTTAAGCCGATATTGGGCGAGCGTTTTGATGAAGAAAAACTTAAAGACCGAACTCAAGCCCAGAACTTGGGGATTTTGCGTGCCTTGGCGATCGGACAATTGATCCGAGAAACGGTTACGGTTTTTGCGCAGTATGAAGAAAGTATGCGTAAAGGGAATTTTGACAAAGCCTTGACCGATATTATCCCTTCAGCGAAAGCTCTTGCAGCAATTTCTGCCGTATCCATAAAAAAAATCTACCGGTCCAAAGTGGTGTTGGAAAAAGAGGCTGCGGGTTTCCAGGTACTGGAAGGTTTGCTTTCCGTTTTTTCCCAGGCACTTTACCATCAGTTTTACAGCCCGGAGTTGTTTTCAGGCCAAGACAAAAGTATCTTGAGACTGCTTCCGGAGGACTTTCCCCTCAAAGGCTGGGGCTCGGAGGTCAATCCCTATCCCATGCTTCGGGTATTGGTGGATTTCATCTCCGGGATGACTGACAATTATGCTCTGAATCTTTATCGAAGAGTAAAGGGGATTTCGTTCCCGGGCACTTAAAACCAAGTACATGAATTCATTCGTCGAAGATTCCCGTACACTCATCGAAAAAATGACTTCTTTCGTCTTCATATCTTTTCCTTTGGGCCTGACTAATCTGGACTTGCCTCTTGGAAAAAAAGTTTCCCTTTCTAAACCAAATTCCTTTGGAACCTCAAGCTGATTTTCCAAGCTTTTCCATCGACCGGTATCGGATGCTGGTTGAGGAAGCTCAGGATATCATCTACGAAATAGATGATGAGGGCTATTTTACCTTTGTCAATGGGATGGCATCTCAAATACTCGGCTATACCCGGGCTGAGTTACTGTCGATGCATTACCTGGATCTGATCCAAGAGACTTACAGAAAAAATGTCGCTCTTTTTTACGCCTATCAGATCGAGTCAGGCGAACGATCTTCCTATTTGGAGTTTCCGGTGTTGGCCAAAGATGGAAAAGTAGAGTGGATCGGTCAAAAAGTACAGCTGATCTACCGAAAGGAGGTTTTGCAAGGAGCCATCGCCGTGGCCAGAATCCGTACGGATCGACATAATCTTGAAAATGGACTCAAACTTTCTGAGGAAAAGTACCGGGGAATTCTGGAGAACCTGCAATTTGGACTGATGGAGGTTGACCTGGAGGAGAGGATCATTTTTGTCAACGACACCATGACACGAATCACCGGGTTTTCCCGAGAGGAGCTCATGGGTCATGTAGCTTCTGACCTGCTTGTCAGAGGAGAAATCAAAGAGAAAATAGAGGAACAACACCGACTCAGGGAAAAAAACAAGGCCAGTGCCTACGAAGTCGAGATCATCCGCAAAGACGGGAGTTCCTTTTTTGGGCTGATTTCAGGTGCACCGACTTTTGACCTCACCGGAAAGCGGACGGGTTCAATTGGAGTACATGTCGACATCACCGAGCAAAAGAATAATGAACTCGAGCTTCGCCAGATTAAAAGTGACTTGGACCGGTATACTCAAGGTCTTGTATCCCTCAATTCGATCACTTCCGATCTTTCCTTTACCCTTGAGGAGCAATTAAGTAAGGGCCTTTCCATCGTTTCGGAGTATTTCCAACTCCCGCTTGGAGGAATAGTCAAGGCTGTAGGAGATCAATTGATCGTCATTCGGAATCTTCAAAATGAAAATGTGCCCGAAGCCTACCGAAGGGCCATTCCTATCCAAAATTCTGTTTCTGGACTGGCCTACCTGGAGGAGCGCCTGATCGCTATCTCCAACTTAGCCGAGTCAGAATACAGTTCCTATACCACTATTTCTACCATTGGGCTGAAGTGCATGCTCAGTATGCCGATCTTCGTCAATGGACAGAAATTCGGGGCGATTTTGCTGGGCTCTACTGAATCTGCCCGGGAGAATTTTTCGGCCTATGATCTTCAGTTTTTCAGGCTCTTTGCCCGATACGTGGGATTTGTGCTGACTTCTGAGGAAAACAGGCAGACACTCTTTGAGCAGCAAGAGACCCTTCTGATGCAAAACCAGGAGCTGTCAGAGGGCAAGCAGTTTCTCTCCTCGATCAACAACTTTGTCACCAAACTGCTGGATCAGGACGATATCCAGACCATCGCTTGGGAAATCGTGGAAAATGTCATCCATAACTTTGGCTTCACAGATTGTGTCATTTACATTCTCAATGAAGAACGTGGCTGTTTGGAGCAGCTTGCTGCCTATGGCCCCAAAGATGCCGGGGAGCGCACCATCAAAGATCCCATTACGGTAGCCATGGGGCAAGGGATCGTCGGTTCAGTTGCAGTCAGTGGTATCGCAGAGATCATTCACGACACGTCCAAGGATCCCCGGTACCTGCCAGACGATGAGGTCAGGCTTTCCGAGATCACGGTGCCCATCGTATTTGAGAATAAAGTGATAGGAGTTATCGATTCCGAGCACCCTGAGGCTGATTTTTTCAACGAAAAACACCTTGAGACCCTGACTATCATCGCCAATCTGGCTGCCAACCGGCTCAAAAATGCCAAGTCCAAGCGGCGTCAGGAAAAAGCCGAAAAAGAGCTTCGTGAGAGTGAAACCAAACTCCGAACGGTAATCAACTCAGCCCTGGATGCAATTATTGCAATCGATGACAAAGGTCGGATCACCGAATGGAATCCACAGGCCACGCTGATCTTTGGATGGACCAAGGAGGAGGTCATTGGGCATCACCTGACCGATAACATCATCCCAACTCAGCACCGGACCTCGCATTTTGAGGGAATGAATAAGTACATGGCCACCGGACACGGACCTGTGCTCAATCAGCGCATTGAGATCACTGCCCTGCACAAGTCGGGCAGGGAGTTTCCTGTCGAGCTGTCGATTATCCCGATGGTCACCAATGGGCAACACTCCTTCACGGCATTTGCCAGAGATATCACCCTGCAAAAAAACTCCAAAGACGAAATGGAGCGGGCCCTTGCCAAAGAGCGTGAGCTCAGCGAGCTCAAGTCCCGCTTCGTGTCCATGACTTCGCACGAGTTTCGCACTCCGCTGACCACGATCAAGCAAAATGTCGACTTAATCGACTATGCCCTGGAGCTCAAAAATCCGGAGCTCAAGCCGGCATTTTCCTCCTATTTCAAACGAATATCCTCTGAAATCATCCGGGTCACTTCGTTGATGAATGATATGTTGCTCCTTGGAAGAATCGAGGCCGGCAAAGTCGAAATCAACAAAAAACCGGTCGATCTGGTCAAATTTGCGGAGCAGACCATTCAGCGGATCGCTCTGGGAAGAGAAGACAAAAGAACTATTCAACTGCAGGTGGTCGGGGTCAAGCAGCCTGTTCCCGCGGATGCCACGCTTTTGGAGCACATTCTTGGCAACCTCTTTACCAATGCCCTCAAATACTCTGAAGGCAAACCCAATCCCCTCGTCACGATATCCTATGAGTTGCTTTCTCAGGTCAAGATTTCCGTGAAGGACTACGGCATAGGTATCCCGCTCAAAGACCAGAAAGGTCTGTTTACCTCCTTCTACCGGGCCACCAATGTCAAAAACATCCAAGGAACAGGCCTCGGACTCTCAATCGTCAAGGAATTTATAGACATGCATGGAGGGACGATAACTGTAGTCAGCGACACCAATAAAGGAGCTGAGTTTATCCTGCTTTTTCCTATGGCTTAATTCAGTAATTTGGTCTAAATTCCGCTTTTCGTAGCTAGAACTAAGGCCTTATGAAAATTCTCATCGTAGAAGATGATCCCATGATCTCCGAAAGTGTCGGGGATATCCTGAGGATGCTTGATCATCAGGTGGTCGGAGTGGCAGACAACGCCCAGGATGCCATCGAACTCTGCAATCAACACCAACCCGAAATCGCCCTGCTGGACATTCAGATCGCCGGCGACATCGACGGGGTCGAGTTGGCAGAGATTATCCGGGACCAATTTGACATTCCCTTTATTTTTACCACTGCATTTGCTGACAATGCGACCATATCTCGGGCCAGAGACATGGGGCCATTTGGGTACTTGGTTAAGCCCTATGGGGTAAAGGAGGTCAATGCAGCCATTCAGGTGGCAAAGGCGAGTTTTGACCGACTCAAAAAAGCCGAACGGGCCAACTCCAGCATGTCGAAAATCATCGACAACAGCCTCTTTCTCAAAGTGGACAACAAGCTGGTCAAAGTGAAAATAGAGGACATTCTCTACGTGGAGGCAAAGGGAGACTACGCGCTCTTCAAGACCAAAGCCAAAGGCTACATCGTTCACACCACCATCAAAAAAGTCCAGGATAGACTCGAAGCGTTTAACTTTCAGAAGGTCCACCGCTCCTTTGTGGTCAACATCTCCAAAATCATCGACATCGAAGAGTCCAACCTGCTGATCGACGACAAGGTCATACCCATCTCCCGAGCCAATAAGGACAGCTTGATTAATAGGCTGAACCTGCTTTAATCCACCCCAGCAAGGGAAGGAGTGGCTCGTCGGGCCTTTTCCCATGTGACTGCTTGCTTGCCTTTGGCAAATCTCCACCAGCCCTGCACCACGCAAACATGCATGAAGGTGAAGTAGAATGGAATGTGCAGAAATTTAATCCGGATGGGACGATTGCGCAGGAGGTAGCCAATGCCCGCCAAACCATAAAAACCAAGCTGAGAAACTGCAGCCAGTGCATAGACACCGAGCTCTCCTGCGAGAATCAGGCTGCTGACCAAAGTCAAAACCAAAGCGATCGGCATGGCTGTCCAGCGAAGCACCCGGTGGGATAGGTATTGGAAGGTAAGTCCGGGATGGCGATCTAGTCTCCAGGCTTGAGGCAATCGGCTGATGGCCTGAATACCTCCGGCTGATATTCGTACTTTTCGTTTTTTCTCTTCCTCTACGGAAGCAGAACCCGTCTCTACCGCCATGGCTTCAGGGGTGTACTCCACCCGATATCCAACTGCAGCCAGTCGCACTGTCATCACAAAATCTTCAATCACAGTGTCTTCTTCAGGAGCGTGGTAGGTCTGGGTCCGGATGGCGAGAAGCTCGCCGGCCGATCCGACCAGCGTATTCCATTCTGCATCTTTCTTTTTCAAAAAGGACTCATACTTCCAATAGAAGCCCTCTCCAGAGGCACTTGCGCCATCGCTCGATTGAGAGATGACGACCTTTTCTCCAGAGACTGCAGCCACGAGATTGGATTGGAAGGGATGGACCAAAGCGCGAATGGCCTCGGGGTTGAGCATGACATTGGCGTCGGTGAAGATCGTGATCGGTGTGCTGACCTCAGGCATCACCCGGTTGATCGCGGCGATTTTGCCACGGCGGGCTGGCGAATGGCTCACAGAAATTCCGTTCCGACTTTGCAAAAGAGCAACTGATTCATCGGTGCTTCCATCAGTGACAAAGCAGATGTGAAGTTTATCCTCTGGATAATCCAAAGCCAAGCTGTTAGTGATTTTTTCAGGGAGAATTTCGGCCTCATTGAAGCAAGCGATCAGCAGTGTGACCTCCGGCAAGTCCTCGTCTTCCAGGTGGGGATAGGTAACCTTTTTTTTACCAAGAAAGGCCAAAAAAGAAATTACCAGGCCATAGCCTGCAAAAGTGTATAGGACGATGCCTGCGGAAATCCAGAATACAAGTTCCATGGTATACAGTGAGTTATGCACCAAAATTACTTTGTGATGAGGGATTGCGAAGGAGACTTCGACGAATGGGCCAAATCCTCCGATCGCTGACCGATCTACTCGGTGAAGAATCTTCAGGCCAGAAAAGCTTTGGGATTTTTCCACCCGAATCTCCTGCGGATGAGCGCGTCTTCACAGGCAAGACGAAAGGCTTTCCGGTGCGCCGGCCCCAGGGTTAAAAGGTTTTTGGGAAGGCTGATCAAGATGAAAAACCCGAGGAAAAGTGCATACCACTTGGAGTGCGACTTCATGAACCGGATTCGGTTTCGGGTTTGGTAGTACTGCTTAAGCGGAGAGTTTTTGCCGGTAGAGATCGACTCTTTATGCAAAATGAACACTTCCTGGGCGACACGGATCCGATACCCTTCCTGACGTAGAATGGCCGACCAGTCGAGCTCCTCGTAGTAGAGGAAATACTCCTCCGGCATCGGGCCGATTTGGCGGATCACCCAGCGGGGGATCATGACCGCGGCACCATGAAAATAGGGAGACTCGGTCCATCGAGTGGGCTGTACCTCACGCAGGGGCTTGTTGCGTCCGGTGAGGGGATGGATCTCAGTATATCCGGCAAACTGCACCTTGGCCGGGTCTTCCGCGTAGCGGATCACCGGGGACACCGCTCCGACCTCCGGGGAATCAAATCCAGTCAGGAGATGAGGGATGAGTTCGGGGCCGACTTCAGTATCGTTGTTGACAAAGAAGAGGTAATCTCCCGAGGCAGCTTTGATCCCGAGGTTGTTTGCTCCGGCAAAGCCGAGGTTTTCCGAAGAATGAAGAAAGGTCAGTCCGGGATAGATCTCCCGGTAGTAGTCCCCATCTTGGCCATCAGACTCGTTGTCCACGAGGATGACCTGAAGATTGGGATATCCAGCCAGCGAGAGGCTGCGCAGCAACGCCGCCGTGACCTCACGCTGATGGTAGTTGACCGTGATGATGCTGACTGCCGGACTTCCCATTATTACTTCTTTTTGCCGATGACCTGAATGGCATTGCCCCAAGTACCGCGGTGTACCAGTCTGTCAAGCAGTACGAGACCTTTGGCGATAGGCAAGCTTAGGAGCTGACCAACAAGGCCTTGTTTTTTGCCAAGGTAGGCCAATTCCCAACCCAGTCTGGACAAATATCCGTCGGTATAGGAAGCATGTACAATCTCAAATCCCTCAGCCAGAAACCGCTGCTTCAGTCCTTCCAGATCATAGACCTGACCGACGTGCTCTTCTTCCAACCAGTCGTGATGCTCCTCAAACCAGCCCTCAGGGAAGATGGTCTTCTGTGTCACATTTGGGATTTTGACCAAGAAATGACCTCCGGAAGTCAGCCGCTGATGCACAGAGGCAAAAGGCATCTCTTCGGGGCGGATGTGCTCAAACACATCGATGGCAAAGACAAAGTCCAAATCCGAAAGGAAGGTCGTTTCTATTTTTTGGCAATAGGTACTGATGTTGGTGATTCCGTTTTTCTCTAAGGCAGTACGAAGTGTTGTGATTCGCTCGGCATCGATATCCAAAGCATAAACCTTGGCTTTGGGCAATGCACCGGCTAAGCTGATGGCATATTCTCCGTATCCGGTGCCCAGGTCGAGGATTTTGGCTTGCTCAGGCAAGGGTACTTGCTTGACGAGCTTTTTGAAGATGGTAAACCGGGCGTAGTTGCCGAGATTGGTGTAGCCGAAGATCTGATGGAATACTTTGGCTAGCGTGGGGTTGTTTTTCATGCGGGCTGAGGTGTGTACCTGAGCGATTCCGAAAGTAAGATTCATAGTTTTTTAAAATTTAATGGTGCCGTAAGAATGATCCAGATCAGCTGGAGCTGTTTGCGGAAGGAGACTACTTCCAGGTACTTTCTAATTCTGAGCTGTCCGATCAGGATCGTCAGAACCGTACTCAAACTGGTGGCTGCCGCGGCTCCTACCAGTCCAAAGACGGGTATCAGCAGTGCATTGGCGACCACGTTGATTGCCAGACTGAGTGCGAGCATCTGCAGGTTGACTTCTGGCTTGCCTGAGGCATCCAGGGCCATTCCGAAGACTCTTCCCCAAGGTTTGGCCAGACTTGCCAAAGCCAGGAGGATTACAATCGGCGCTGCTTCCAGGTAGTCTTGTGTGCTCAGCATCAGTATGATCGGTTTGGAAAATACCAACACCAAGAGCACCCCCGGAAGTATGAGTACAAATAACAGGAGGATTCCTCGGGCTACTTCAAAATTCAGATCATTGGCAGCTTTGCTTCGACCAGTGGCAGCTAATCGGGGATAAATCAACTGGCTCAGTGAGCTGATCGGCAGGTCGATGTATTGGATGATTTTGGTAGCCAAAAGAAAAAGAGCCACCGCTTGTGCATCCAGAAAATACCCGATCATCCAGAGATCAGCTTTTTGAAACAGCAGCGAAAAGGCATTGGTCCCGGCCACATGCTTGCCAAACTGCAGGAGTTTGACGATCCATTCACCAGTTGGCATACCCCACTGTAGCCAGCGGCCCAAGGTGAGACCCGCTACGGCCAGACCGACCGAAATGCCACTCTGCATCCAAAGCAAAGGGAGGAGATCCAGTTTTCCGAAGGAATACAAGGCCCATATCCCCAGACTGCTCAGCAGCAGATAGATCAGATTGAAGTAGAAATACCGGGTACTTTTGCCCTTGGCAAAAAGCAGGCTGAATAAGCCTTGCATACTCCCGATACCCGTCAAGCTGAGCCAGGCATATCGAAGCAACACCTCCATCGCAGGCATATCCCAGAAGGAACTGATCACCGGTGCAAAGAGGAAAAAGAGCAAGCCTGAGAAGGCGATAAACCCAATGTGGAGGACCAAAGCCGAACCCAGGAGGGATTTTTCGGACTTGGGATCATGGACCAAAAACCGCGTCAGTCCGTTTTGTATCAGCCCTTGACGGATCCCATCCACCAGAGCCATCAGGCTAAGGTAAAATCCCCAGGCGGCAAATTCCTCCGGCCGGAAGATCTTCACCACCGCCAGAAAGGACAGCATATTGGTCAGCAGGAACAAACTTTGCCCGCCTACTGCTCCGACGAGCTTTCCCAAAAGTCCCGATTTCATCAGCTGGCAAGTTGGTGGTAGAGTTCGATGGTCTGATCGGCAATCCTGGACCAGGAGTACTGTTCTTTCACTCGTTTTTCTCCTGTTTTGCCCATTTGCTTGGCCAAAGAGCGGTTTTCTTGAAGGAAAATCATCGCATTGGCAAACTCCTCCGGATGACTGAGACTGCAGAGCAGGCCATTTTCTCCGGGTGTGATACTCTCCCGAATGGCAGGAAGGTCAGAGGCGATCACCGGGATGCCATGAAGGTTGGCTTCCAAGAGGACAATGCCTTGGGACTCGTAGACGGAGGGTAACACCAGTCCCAGGTAATGAGGCAAAAGAAGCTGAACAGCGGAATTGTCAAATGCGCCCAGGAGACGAACCTGAACCCCTAATCCCAAGTCAGCGATGAGTTTTTCCAACTCACGCCGCTGGGGCCCCTCTCCAATGATGTCTAGGTACACTTTCTTTGGGGCCTTGGCGATTTGGTGGATCAGAGGAATAAGTCCTTTGACCGGATGGAGTCGTCCCACAAAGACAAATCGATCTACTGTCTGCTCAGAGGATACTGCATGAGATCCATTTTCCCCGCAGGCCACTCCATTGGGAATGACAGCGATGGACTGGGAGGAGATTTTTCGGGATTTTATCACCGCCTGCATCAGATCTTGGCTGACGGCGATGGTTTTTCGAAGGGTACGCAGGGAGCTTTTTTCCCATCTTTGAGCAAAAAACGCATGAATTCGGGCATCCAGATTTTGAGTTTCTGTGGCGGCCTCCACTCCGGTATGTCCATGGATGGTCTGCACCAGCTTGCGGTGAATCTGTGGAAGCTGGTAAAGCAAGTAGCCGCTTCTGCCCTGGGCATGGATGATGTCAAAAGCATGGTGGTGTCTACTCACCCAGCCTTTGACCCGGAGATTGAAGGCCAACTCCTCAGCGAGGTAAGATACTCCGGGAAGGTATCGTCCTGGGAAGAAAGGTACCTCGACGATGCGGATGCCATCCTGTTCGATGTGAGTTTCTTTGGAGAGAAAAGCACCTCCGGTCAGCAAGGTTACCGGGTGTCCTTTGGCATGAAGTGCCTTGGCTAGATCCCAGGCATGGGTCTGAATGCCTCCCTTGAATCTCCAGGGGAGGGACTTGACAATGATTAGTATGGCGAGTGGAGCGTTCATCTTGTTTGGATTTGATGGGGCAAATCAAGTCAATCGCAGGCAGCTGATTGGGGACTTTAGTCCAATGCCTCTGTGGGATCGATCAGTGACCAGACTTGGCCGATGAGTGTTTTTTGGTGGATTTGGTTTTTTTCCTGACTCCCTTTTGTGGGACACTGGCCCGCGCCTCACGGGTGCCGCGGGATACTCCCCAGAGCAAGAACAAAAAAGCCAAGGGGAGCAGAATCGGCCAGGGCATTCCTTGCGTGATCATGACTTGGACAGGGTATGTGAGGTGTGAAGAAATTCTTTCTTGGAGCGCTTCATCCAGCCAAGCGCCTGAATCGCCGAACTTACCAATGAAGGTAGTGTCACCAGGATTTTGAACAGGTCTGACTTCCAAAGTGCAGCAGGCAATACCAACAAGTAGGAGGAGATCAGCGCTACAAATGCCAGTGCCGAAAACCAAGCCAAGCCCCAAAAACCTATCAAGACAGACAGTGCAAAAAAGAAAACAAGTGCAGCCGGGGCCAGCACCCGAGGAGGAAGAGCAAGCTGAATGCTCTTGTGGAAGTAGTCAAAGTTGCCTTTGAAAAGACCTCTAGTAGCTGGTCTGAAGGATTTCCTGAGAAAGGTATACTGACTTTCCAGCCATCGTCCACGCTGTTTGGCAAAGGCTTGGCTGTTGCTTACTTTCTCATCCCAAACCCGCAGTTCGGGAGCATAGTGGATGGATTCTCTCATGGCAGTGAGGACGAGCTCCATTTCCTTGTCAAATCCTCCGATAGCCCGAAGCAACTGAAGCACCAGCTGAAACAAGTCGAAGTCCAACACCATGGCAGAACCGGTCAGTTTGCTGGAGAATCCCAGTTGATTGGCTCCCTTGCAAAGCATTTCCTGATTGGCTTTTTCGGAAAGTCCGTCAAGGATTTCCATGCCGTTGTGGGTATTTGCTGCCAGTCGTTCTCCCTGAAGAACCCGATAGCCCAGCGCTCTGTATTGAAGTGCCACAGGGATAAAATCGCTTTCCAGGCGATTGTCCGCATCCAGAATGACCACATGCCAATAGTCTGTGCGACCGGCCTTGGAGTCCATGCCGGCCTTGAGCGATTTTACTTTGGTGCTTTTTTCAAAATTGACTTCAAGTACCTCAGCACCCAATTCTCGCAGCTTTACGACAGTTGAAGGTTGAAGAGTATCAGCCAGGACCAGGTAATCGCAGCTGCCATCGGCAGGAAGATTTTTCAGATTGGCTTCGGTGGAGGAAAGAATGACCGCATCCTCTCGATAAGCAGGAACGAGAATGAGTGTCCGGCCGGCTGCTTTTTCTCCCAGTTTTGGAGCGCTATACCGCTTGGAAGCCAATGCCAAGACCAGCTGATAAACCGCTGCCAGGGCTAGATAAGTCACAGGAAGTGACAAGACGAGAAATAGGATTAGTTTCATGAGTTCGATTTTTTTTCGTACCAAGTGGGAATAAGAAATAGAAAGGGAATGGCCAGATTCATGATCATGCCAGTGGGCATCTGTCCGAAGACCTGATTTCCATAGCTGGAAAAGACCACCCCCACGATTGAGGCGTAGATCGCCATTGCGTAGGTTTTTCGTCGGGGATCCTGTAGGCCCATACAGATTGCGCCGCCTTTGCCGAGGACAAAACCCAAGAAGCTCAGGTGGATCGCCAGACCGACGATGCCGGTTTCGGCCCAGATTTTCACATACCAGCTATCCGTGGCCGTATTGGCCATGAGGGAGTTGGGATTGAAGCGGGCTCCCCAGAATCCTGCCGTACCAATACCTCCTCCGAAAGGTTTGTCGGCTAGGTATCGGCCGAAAGTGATCTGATTTTCCAGTCGGACTTCCAGGGATCTATTGTTGGGATCGAGGGCAGTGCGCATACGCCGTACTTGCTCCACCCCTTGAAACATGAAGGTGTATTTGAGCATCACGAAGACCAAAACCATCGCACTGACTCCGGCAAAGAGCACTTTGAAATTGCGGGTGGTGATCAGGTAGGCCAGTCCGCCAAACAGCGGAACTGCCAAGGCTCCCCGGGTACCCGAGATGGCAAAACCCAAGAAGAACACCACCGCCAAAATCCAGTACAGAATCCGTCGTCCCAAGGAGAAGGGACCAACAGCAAGAATACCGGAAAGCAAGGCCATCATGGCTTGAGAAGCACCAAACTGGCCCGCGTCGCTGTAGAACGAAAACACCCGAAGGACTCCATGAAGCACATGCTCCTCGTGATGCTCCTCATCCCATAGCCATCGGTACTCCGCAGCATCTACCCCGAAGATCTGCTGTCTGAATCCCCACACTGTCCCCAACAGGGAAAGCCAAAGGAGCAGATTGAGAAAGGTGTGAAAGTCCCTTTCCTCGCGGAAAAGCAAGTAAACCATCGGTACAGCCAAAGCCTGGTAAAATCCAATTCCACGCATGGCATAAAACCAAGCTTCAAAGCCATTGCCTGCCGGATTGAAAATCTCCAGTACCAGGTAGCCCATCCAGACCAGGGAAAAGATCACCAAATCCGTGCGGGCATCGGACCAGCGGATGCGGATGGCCTTGTTGATCAGGACTACCAGGAGCGAAAGTGTCAGAAAGATATCGATCGATAGTCCCCATGGGGCATTGATGTATCGGCTGATGCCCGAGAGCAAAAAGCCCATGATCAGGCTCAGCCAAATTCCCGCTTTGGGAAAAGACCAGAGGTACATGAGCAAGGCGACGCCAAAAGGAAGTCCGAGCAGGACCAAAGCCCCCGTCAGTCCCATGACACTGATGACCATGCTGCCCACTACCCAAAAGGCCAAGAGCAGCACGATACCCAGTCCGCTGAGAAGCTGGACAGCGCCGTATTTTTTTGGAAAGGTTTGGGTCGTGTTCATGTCAGTAATAAGGAATGCTCAAAGGTATCCAAGGCGCTGCCGGTGGCTGGAATTATCCGATGATTGACAGCTGGACTCCGACGAATGGATGTTTTTTCAAGACAAAAAAAAGCCTCCGATCAGGAGGCTAAAGCTTGGAGGAATTCCGCTGTACGGGCTTCCCAGCTGTTTTGCATGGCAAACTCCCTTCGGCGGGAGGCCTTGAGTCTATTGTCCCCGCGGATCTCGCGCTGGATTCCCTGGACAAAGTCCTCCCGGTTTTCCGCAATACGCACGAGTCCGGCAAAGTCACTGAGGTCTGCGAAATCAGTGGTCACCACCGGTTTGCCGGAGGCGAGGTATTCGTTGATTTTGAGTGGATAGATGGTTTTGGTGAATGGGGTCTGTAGAAAAGGGATCAGGCAGACGGCCCACTGACTCAGGTGGAAGGAAAGTTTATCCTGAGATTTTGCTCCTGCAAAGATCACATTGGCAGGCAACTCCACAGCAGGCTTTATCTTGACTGGACCGAGGATTTCCACGAGGTATTCTGGATAGGCTGAGGCCACCTGTGCGATCAGTTCCAGATCTACCCGCTCGTCAAAAGCACCGAGGTAACCGATCTTTTTGACCACCGGGCGGTGCCCGGGTCCATCTGCCAAGAAATACTGGAGGTTGACCCCGTTTTTGACGCAGTGTACCCGAGGATGCTGGGATTCAAATTTTTCTACCAGTCCTGTAGAGCTTACCACTACCCGGTCCACCAATCGGAGAAACTTCTCCTCGTAGACTTTGCCCCACTTGCCAGCCCAAGGAGTAGACGAGAGTTCATCATAGGCATAATAGGTCACCGGAATGATGCCCCAATAGGATCGGGTAAAGTACCCAAACACCGGATTGAAGGCATTGATGACCTGAGTGGTCTTCGGGTCTACGGTCTTCAGGATCCGTTGGATGGTCCTTCCGATCAGCTTGGCATTGATCTGCATCAGCCGCTTAAACACCTCCGGGCTGTCTGCCCAGTTGGCAGGAAGGATCGGGAGGGAATTGTAAATCTCCACCGGACCAAACTCGGTCTCCACGATGCGTACTCCTCCATTTTGTCCTCGAAGGGCCGCTTTGGGAGCATAGCTGGTCTTCCAGTAGTCCTTGAGCGTGTAGGGGTAGTCCAGGAAGATGACCCGGTGGGTGGAGGCCATCCGGGTGATCAGTTCAAGGGTCGATTTGACGTAAGGAGAATCCCAGGCGGGAAAGCTATGGCAGATGATCGTTTTCATTTGGGGAATCAGTTCAGCAGAGATTTTACTTTGGCACGTAGCCAGGATCTTTTTCGGGGTACTTCACCGGTCACATCTTCCATGATGTCGGTGCGTACTTTGGTCAAAAAAAGCAAGGGCTTCTGTCCGACAAACTTGCGGTATACTTTGAGCGCATGAGCATCTGCCTCGCTCCACTTTCGGTCTGCCCGGGCAAGTACCAAGTGCAGGTCTGACTCACGAATGGTCTCCTGAGTGTAGGGATTGTTGAGCAAGGAAGGGATCTCTTTGAATTCAAACCGTCCTTCGGACTCTGGGTAGTATGCCTGAATAAACTCTTCCACTTTTTCCACCAAGGTAGATTTACCCTCCTGTGGATGGATAGATGCCAGGGCTACTTTCACCTGCTTCTTGTCTGCCGGAGCAGATACGATCAGCTCCTGTACAAAGAGGTTCATAGCTTGCTTGGTCAGGGCTGTGAAATCCACCGGATTCTTGGCAGGATTTTTTGGATACTGAGGCAAAAGTCCGCATACCTTCAATCCGGTCTGCTCAGAGGCATTTTTTGGACTTTTGAGGCTGCTGTCTACCAATTCGGCTCCGATTACCACTCCGGAAGGGATGATCAGTCCCACGACAAAGGACAGGATGACGAGCATGGCAGCTTTTGATTTTTCGGCCTGGGCAGGGTAATACGGGAAGTCGATCACCTTGAGGTTGGTAGACATGAGCATGTTGTACTTGTGCAGTCGGGCCTGATTGTACGAGTGGAGGTTTTCGAGGTATTCCCGCTCGGCTACGTCGATCTCGCTCTCGAGTCTTCGCAGGGTAGATCCCAGCGGAGCAAATCGGTCGTAGATCTGATCGTATTCTTTCATGCGATTGTCCATGACCTGAAGCTGTGCGCTGGACTCCTCTTTGGTGATGAGTGCCTGCAGCCACTGGGTGAGGATGTTTTGAGTGGGTACTCCGTCAGTGGTTTTGTTGACGTCCATCACTCCGTAAGTGGAGGAAAGCATGTCGTTGCGCAAGAGGGCGATTTTATGTTCGATTTCTCTTTTCAGACCTTCCGTCTCCTGATTTTGATCATTGGATCCGAGTAGGTTGAGTTCCATAAGCGCAAAGTTGTAATCGGCAATTTGGCTTTGGTTTTGGGAAATCTGGTTTTGGAGCGAAGCCAAAGCTCTTTTGTCTTTGATTTCGGATTCGAGTCTGTTCAATGCGGACTCTGATCCGGCTTTGATTTGAAGTTGCTCCTGGTATTTTTTGTCCAGTTCTTCTCGGTTACCGGCGATGAATCGAGTCTGCTCGTAGTAGTTGATGATCTGGTTTTTCACCCGAAACTTCAGCAACTCATCCTCAGCAGTCTGCAGGCGATCTAGGGTCTTCTGCGTGGCATCTTCGAAAAACCGGATCACGGAGTCGGACTGACCTTCCTTGGTGGTTTTCTGCTTGGAGATGAAGATTTCGGTGAGAAGCTCCAGGGTCTTCTGGCTGATAAATGGATCAATCGAAGTGTACTCCATTCGGATCATGTCCGAGTTTCCCTCACGGAAAACCTTGATTTCTTCCAGACGCTCCAATCCGATGAGGGGATTTTTGGAGTGTGTGAGGAGGTAGATTCCGTTGGTTTTGTCCTGCTCACGGATGCGGATGATCTCGTCGTAGAGCTCTTGCTTCGTCGAAAAACGGATGCCTGCAGCAGCTAGCGCTTCACTCATGGTAGCGAGTTCGGTTTTGTTTTCTGCCAAGAGAAGAGACTTACCGTTTTTTTCGGCCCAGATCAGCTCAGTGAGCAGTCGGGAGGATAGCTCACGGTTGGTCTCTAGGGATGTGGCAAGGTTAATCAGGTTTTCGATCTCGTTGTTGGTGTAGGCATAGTCGATGCGGTTGCCTTTGCTGCTTTCGATGGTGTAGCCGGAGATGAGTCCGGTATTGAGGAGCGTGTGGCTCTTGTACTCTTTTTTGGTCTTGAGGGTAAGCAGTGCTACAGTGCCCGACAAGAGGATTGCGGAGAGAACCAAATAGGGTGCAAAGCGCACCAGAAGGCGGAGTATCTGAGTGAATGACATGATTACTTGAGGATTGAGCTTCCGACGATTTGTTCCAGAGATTTGAGCGAATACCAGGTATCGCTTTTGGTTTTTTCCAATTCGATTTTGGAGGTGGTGAGAATATCCAAAGCCATGCGATACTGATCGATAGAGGCAGTACCGGTTTTGAAGTGATTTTCGGTTACTTGCACTGCAGCTTCGTTGGCTTCTACCTTTTGGGCTTGGTACTTAATGGTGGTCAAGCCTCTGTGGAGGTCATTGTAGCGCTTGATTACTTCATCTCGGATGGTCAGCTGGAGATCCTCCTTCTGGTATTCCATCTCTTTGATGGCGTATTCCTGGATGGACACTTTGTTTTTCTGTGTAGCAAATTCTGACAGAGGCAATCTCAGTGATACTCCGACAGTGTAGGTGGCGGAGGTATTGGTGCGAAATACTGTGCTGACATCCTGTGGAGTTGCCATTTGATCTGCGACCACGACGTTGCCGTAGTTGTACCCGCCAGTCAAGGCAAGGTGCTGCATCCAGCTTTTGCGTGCGATCTTGATCTCCTCTTCCCGCTGGGCCTGACCCATGCTGAGACGCTTGACGAGTGGGGCATTTTCCAAAGCCATGGAAACCAAGGAATCCAAGGGGAGGAGTTGCTCCAGACGGACTTCGCTGGAAGTCTGCTGAGCAGAGGTCCAGAGCGGAGCCAGAAGTAACCAGAGGTAGAGGATCTTTTTCATAAGTAGTGTTTTTAGTGCTTGGCGGTGGAAGCGAGCGTCAGCTGAGCGGCAGGTTCTGTGTTTGTTTTGTGCCGTTTCATAAAGGGCTGCTCAATCCATCGGTAAGCGATT
>CAYONF010000031.1:0-31898 GCA_964405255.1 uncultured Limnohabitans sp.
GGTCGGGATCTAAATATTCGTGGAATTTCAGGTCACAGACCAGGACACGATTGCCATTTTCTTTTAATCTTTTAGCAAGATGTCCTCCGATAAATCCACCTCCTCCCAAAACAAGGGCTGTTTTCTTCATAATCTTTATGGGTGATTCAAATTCTATTTCATTATTGGCAGCCTCGCCCCCGTCTCCCTCCACCAGTTTTCGAGTTTGGTCTTCAATTGAGACGCGATGAAAGGAAGCTGCTTGACCAGATTGGTTTCTTCAAGTGGATCGTTGGAAAGGTCATACAATTCCGCTTCCGAACCGTCGAAATAGTAAATCAACTTGTAGTCTCCCGACCGGACGATGGAATACGGGACCACATCGGGAGCCCGGTAATGAGGAAAATGCCAAAACAAATCCCTGGAAAAATCTTCCTCCGAATTTTCAAAAATCGGTTTCAGGCTTTGTCCATCCAATCCGGCGGGTAAATCTTCCCCCAGGTAGTCCAGAATAGTCGGCATCCAATCCAAGGTGATGATCGGACTCATAGAAATCGAACCCGGATCGACCATCATCGGCCAACTTACAATAGTTGGCACCCGAATTCCTCCTTCATAAGGATAACCTTTGTAGGATCGCAGCCCCAGATTAACCGTGACTGGATTGTTGGGATTTCCAATCAAGCCGCCGTTGTCCGAGGTAAAAATGATCAGCGTATTATCCCGGATTCCCAAGCGGTCGAGTTCATCCAGGACTTTTCCGACATTCTGATCCAGATTTTCGACCAAGGCAGCATAGGTTGGGTTTCGCTGCACACCCGGAGTTTTGTTTTTGTACTTTTCTACCAAGTCAGTTGGCCCCATGATCGGGGTGTGAACTGCATAGGGAGCCCAATGAATGAAGAATTTGCTTTTCTGATTTTGGAGAAAACTCACAATTTCATCCCCTTCCCGATCGGTCAAAAATTCCCCTTCTTTTCTTGGAGGCACATTTTTCAGCACGTAATCTTTATTCCCGTTTGGCGGCAAATAGGGGTCGAAGTAAGTCGGAGGTTGACCCAGATCATTCCCGCCGATATTGATATCGAAGCCTTGATCCTCGGGGTAATTACCTTCTTCGCCAAGATGCCACTTTCCCACGTGCATCGTTGCGAAGCCCAACTTTTTCAATTGCTCTGCAAGGGTCTCTTCTTCCAAAGGCAGAAAGCCCTGGTTTTTGGGAGTTTTCAAAGGTTTCCCCTCCGTTTCTTCAAAATCTGTCGGCAAGGCCAATCCTGATCCACCCTGAAATTTAGCCCGGATCCAATCGGTAATACCCGTACGTGCCGGATACTTCCCTGTCATCAGGGCTGCCCGACTTGGTGAACAAATCGCTGCAGCGGCATAGGATTGGGTAAAAAGCATGCCCTCTGCTGCCAATCGGTCAATATTCGGCGTTTCATAAAAATCACTTCCAAAGACTCCCAAATCCGTCGCACCCAAATCATCTACATGGATGAGGAGAATATTGAATTCTTCTTTTTCCTGGGAAAATGCAGGAAATGACAGCAAAATCAATACGAATAGAATCAGTCGATTCACCGGTTTTTTGGCTTATGGGTTAGATAAAATCAATTCATTAAAAATATCAGTCAAAGGAGTAACTCAAGCCGTATCTACTCTCAATTACTTCATAAGATAGGTTTATTCAGTTTAGTCCAAAAGCCAGAGGAAGTCGGGAGGGTTTGCAATTGTCCTCCCGAGCCTCTGCACCATTTTTTGGATAAGAAAAATAATCTAAACTTTACCCCAGTCGGATACTTTGCTGAGGTGTAAATAAAAAAACCGGTAAAACCCGGTTTTTAATCAATCAGAAGTTGTGATGAATCCCTGCCTGCAACTGTGGTTTGGTAAACGCCACAGTGGTCTGATTCATGAAACCCAACTGCATTCTGAGGTTGTTTTTCAGGCCATATCCCATTCCCATGTAAAAGCGGTTTCTGTCAAAAAGCTGAACCGATCGACCATCCCCGATGTCAGTTTGTCCATTGATGAAGATCTCATTGTAAAGCGCCAGATAGACGATCCCCTGTTTCAATTCCCTTCCATTTAGGGGAACGTTCATAAAAAGGGTATAGCGGTATCGGGTACGGAAGTCCTGATTTTCCACCCATCGCTGTTCATACCTGAATCGATGCGTCAAATAAACCCTTCCACCAACCTTTTGGGGCAAAAGTGCCTCTTGATAGATCCGGTGCTCCAGGGAAGTTCGGTCACTCTCTCCAAATTCTCCGGAGGAGATAAATCCGTATCCCAGGGTAAAAGTCACATTGGTATCTTTTGGCTGGTAGGTCAGGCCAGTCCGGAGGAGAAGTTGCTCCAAATCTCCACCGATGTTCCAGTTTCGAAACTGATAATCCCCCTGGATCCCAAATTGACTGTCTTTAAACTTCTTGGTAAAGAAGTACATGTACCACGCGCCAAGCTGATCGTCATCGATGTCGACCTGTGCTTGGACCCACCCAGATGTAAAGAGCAAAAACCACAGAAAAAGAATTTTTTTCATAGAATCAGGTTATACCATTGCCTCACAAGGAAATTTCGAAAAACCAAGCCTTCGAAAACCAATGGATAGAGAAAAGATAGGATCACCTTCCCAAATTTTAACCCAATGAAAAATCAGGTCAGCAATAAATTCAATACTTCAGACTCTTCAGATATGCGATACTTTTAGGCAAAGCCTCCAATTCATGATCGCTTTCATCTTCGATAAACATGTGCTTGATGCCGATTTTGTTGGCTTCGCGAAGTATGGCCGGAAAGTCCAGTTCGCCCTCACCCAATGGAACGTCATTTTCAGGACCTGTCAAACCGGTCATATCTTTTGGCGCTCCTTTTCTAAAGTCCTTGAGGTGGAGTGACACCCATCGCTTGCCATATTTCTTCAATAAAGCGGCAGGATCACCGCCCCCGAAATGAGTCCACATCACGTCCATTTGCAAAGAAACGTACTTGGGATCGGTATTTTCGACCAAGTAATCAAACAAAGTCCCATTTCCATACGGCTGAAACTCGTACCCATGCACATGGTATTTGAAGGTGAGACCATTCGCTTTCAGGACTTTTCCTCCTTCATTGAACGCTTTGATGGCACGGTCAGCGTCGGCTTTGCTAAATTCACCCCGCTTGTGAGGAATCCATGCACACATCACGTACTTGGCACCCAGTGCTTTAGCCTTGTCTGCCACCGCCTGAGGGTCAGACTCCAAGGCTTCGAAACCCGTACCGGTGGAAGGTAGGGAGATGCCGCGATCAGCAAGCATTTTCTTAAAATCCTCCACACTCACACCCTGAGGAGCACTGCCTTCGAATTCGGTGAATCCCATTTTTTGAATGATGTCTAGCGCCTGAGGCACTCCGTTTTTCCACTGATTGCGGAAAGTATAGGAGGCAAAGCCAAGGGGCACTTGAAGCATCGAATCGCCTTTTTTCTGGGCTTGAGTTTCGGAAGGAGTGATCATCCAGGCAAAAGCGAGGAGAAGCGCAATTAGGGTCTTTTTCATAGGTTTATTTTTTTGTCAACAGACGACAGTCTACTTGCCGGTTGATTTCATTTTCAAAATGTAACTGGTAAGATCTTGTCAAAAGGAATGTAGTACAGAGTGACCTGCTGTGGACCATGGACTTTGGACTGTTGACTATAAGTTCATTTTCTTCATCTCCTCCACCGCATGGTTTGCAGCTCGGGCAGTCAGGGTCATAAAGGTCAGCGTAGGATTCTGTGTACTGGCGCTCGTCATGCATGCTCCATCCGTAACGAAGACATTCTTACAGGAATGAAGCTGGTTGAATTTATTGAGAAGGGAAGTCTTGGGGTCATTTCCCATTCGCACACCGCCCATTTCATGAATGTCTGATCCGGGAGGTGAGCCACGGTCTTCGACTCGTATATTTTTGAAGCCCATCCGCTCGTACATCTCGGTTTGCTGCTCCACAAAGTCTCGGGTCATTTTGTCGTCATTTTCTTTCCATTCGACAGACATAATGATTTTAGGGATGCCGTACTTGTCTTTTTCGTCAGCACTCAATCGAAGGTGATTGGATTCATCAGGGACCATTTCACCTTGCATCCAAGCCGACATACCCCACAGTCCATATTTCGGATTGAGGAGATTGTCCCGAAGTGCATCACCGATCAGCTCGCCATTGCCATCCAGCTGACGGCTGCCCGACATCCCGATCGCATAACCTCTGAGGAAATCCGTTTCTTGGCGATAAACATTTCGAAAGCGAGGTACATACGCATGGCCCGGATTTCGGCCATCATTGAATTTGTCCGCAAACCCTTCAAACGTCGCATACCCACTGCCCCGATAATTATGGCAGGTGATGAACTTGCCCATCAGCCCGTTGTCATTGCCCAGTCCGTTTGGAAAACGATCAGATTTTGAGTTGAGTAATATCGCGTTGGAATTGATTGTTGAAGCGTTTAGGAAAATGATTTTGGCATAAAACTCAATGGCCTCTTTCGTATGCCGGTCAATCACTCGGACACCGATCGCCTTTCCTTTTTGCTCATCATAAAGTATCGACTCTACGACTGAATCGGGTCGGATGGTCAGATTCCCGGTCTTTTCGGCCCAGGGCAACGTAGAAGCGTTTGCGGAAAAATACCCACCGTAGACACAGCCCCGGTTACACATGTTTTGGTTTTGGCACTTGTTACGACCCTGATCTTTGTGTATCTGCTGAGGATCGGTCAGGTGCGCACAGCGGCCTTGGATCAAATGCCGATCTGAACCGTACATTTCTTTGAGCTTTTCCTTGTAATAAGTCTCGATGCAACTCAGCTCAAATCCCGGCTGCACTACCTGATCCGGCAATACATCCAATCCGTCCCGACTACCCGCAAAACCAACAAACGTCTCCACATAGGTATACCAAGGTTCCATGTCCTTGTATCGGATCGGCCAATCCACAGCGTATCCATCCCGTGCAGGACCTTCCCAATCAAAATCAGACCAGCGCTGGGTACCTCTTGCCCAAAGAAGGGATTTTCCCCCAACATGATATCCCCGAAACCACCGAAATGGCTTCTCCTCAATGTAAGGCTGCTCGTCCTGTGCTATTGCCCAGTGCATGGTCTCTTCACGTCCCCAGTTGGCGGCCCCGATTCCAGATCGCTTTTCGATAGGCACAACCCCCCGAAACTCAAACTCCCATGGCGCTTTGGAAGCAGTGGGGTAGTCCTCGATGTGTCGGACCATTCGGCCCCGTTCCAGCACGAGGGTTTTGAGTCCTTTTTCGGTCAGTTCTTTGGCAGCCCAGCCTCCGGAGGCACCCGAACCGATCACAATCGCATCATAGGTGCGCTTTTCTTTAGAATCTTGTAGCATGTCGTTTGGAGATTAGGCTTGGGGCACGTCCACACAGCCATGATAGAATCCGGGAGCGACTTTGTAGCCCCGATAATCTGCCATGACTTCTTTCACAGTGGTAAAGCCCATGACCGTATTGGATCGCAGCAAGTCGTAAAATTTAGTCTCTTCCTCAATTTCAGAGTCCTTCAAAGCCATCAGTGCTTTTTCCCGTTCTGCTTGGGTGAAGTCTTCAAAACCGGATTTTTTAAGTGCTTTAAGTTGGGCCTTGATCAGATCCTGATCCTCCTTTTCATAGCATTGCTCGAAAAGTTTGATCAAAAATTTATCTGTTCCGGTACTGAGCGCCCCGATAGGCTGGGCATCCGGAACAGTTACCTTGGGCGGCAGCCCGGCTGGGATAAACGTATCGGCAATCACCGAAATCAATCGCTCCTCATCAAAGCTGAAATAGCCGGTATGAGTAATCCGATCTATGATTTGCCATTTCCAGTCGGCAAGTACCAATCCGGCGATCCCGGCCACAGATCCTCCGATGATTTTGAGGGATTTACGTCTATCCATAGTAGTCGGTATTTTGGTCAAATACGGAATGACAAGATAGATTTTTTTGAAAAAAGCCGATGAAAATCCGGGGATAATTCCACCAGCGGAAATACATGAGCGAATCCGACTATCGATCGGAATAATTGAACGAAAGCCCGATCGAAAAATAGGTCCTCAATTTCTTATCAGAAGTATTGCTGCTGACTCCGAATGAAATCGGTCCTAAAATCGAATTGTATGAAATGTCTGCGCCATACCCAAAATAAGTCTCATCCCGAAAAATATTATCCGGAAAATCTGTTTCATTGATTGGGTATTGCCTACTGTATCCCAGAGCATTGACGCCCCCCCGGAGATAGATTTTCTTCAATGGAATAAACTGCAATTCTGCCCCGACCTTGATGAAATTTGGGGTTTGCACCTCTGCGTAATTCAAACCCCAAAACCGGGTATCACCAAATCGGATATTCTGATATCCCCCAATGTAAAAATCCTGAAAGATCTTGTCTCCATCATCATTGGAGATCACCAAGCCCCCCGCAATCTCAGGCTTAAACTGGATTCTTTCTCCCAACGAAAGAAATTTGGAATATCGGCCATATAGGGTTGCATGGGGAGAAGGAACCACCAAATCCTCTAACTGATCAATGAATGAGGCTGGCAATTTCAATTCCTCTCCTCCCGCGCTAAAGGTGATGGAATCGACATTGGACTGAAGATTGATCCCCACCCAATCTTTGAGGTTAAAGACAGTTTCTAATAGGCCTTCTGCTCCTCTTGTGGGATAATTTCGGTCATTCTGGGAGTTTCGGTAATAGCGCAATCTCGCCCCAATGTAACTCTGATAAACATTTTTGATTTCCTCCGGAAAAAAGCTGTTGAGGCGGACTTTTGAATTGTTGTTTTCATAGAGGGCGCCAAAAGAAAAGGACTCTTTCAGCGAAGAAGTCGAAATGAGTTGTGCCTCAGCCCGGGAATTTTTGACAATCGAAAGGGAGGTTTCTTCGCCATCCTCATAGGAAGGCAACTCCTGATTGAGGTAGTTTAACCGAAGATTGAATGCTAATTTTTTGGCTTGACCTACGTACTTGTAATGGTCGATCCGAAACTTGGGGTTCTGAGATATATCTGCCACAGCAACCGTCCGAGAAGATTTTCCAATCATATCCCGGGCGGTATAGTTGACCAGGATTCCGGCCGAAAACTGATTGTCATAATGGATGGAAGTATTCAAAAGGCGTGAGGATTTTTCCTTCACGCGAATTTGAAGAGAATAATTCCCCTCACTGGCTGGTACCAGGCTGTAATCCACTTTGTAAAACCCATTCATCCCAAAAACCCGGTTGATTCCATCTTGGACCTGATCCCGAGTCACTTCATCACCGGCTTTGAGATCCAGTTTGGACAAAATCAAAGGAGTGGGGAAAAGGGAATTTCCAATCACCGTGATGTTTTCAAAACGAATCGGCCGAGCATCCAAACCAATTCCCTGAGCATGATCAGAAAGCCCAAGGCTATCGGCTACCTGCTTGAACTGCGGATAAAATTTTTCTCCCGTCACGTCACCGATTTTTAGGATTGCATCAAAATCATCAAAACTCGCAGTTCCATACGGACCTAGGTCCGGTTTGATGTATATATCTGTCTGCTTGATATTTTCAGCTGTTTTGCCCAGAGACTTAGCCATGGAGAGCTGCATCAGAATTGCCGCAAATCCTTCCAGTTTTTCTGCTTTGATAAAATCCTCATCACTCACATTGACTCCGATGACGAAGTCAGCTCCCATTTCCCTAACCACATCTACCGGGAAATTATTTACCACACCCCCATCCACGACCATGGTGCTGTCGAGTTGGAAAGCAGTGAATGCAGTCGGTATTGCAATGCTGGATCGAAGCGCATCATGAAGATATCCTTCTTTGAAAATGACAGGTTCACCTGTGCTGATATCCGTGGCAATGCAACGGAAAGGAATAGGGAACTCATCAAAGTTGTGGTACTTTCTAGCGGGCCAAGTGTAATAGTGTAGAACCTCAGAAAGCATTTGTCCCTCTATCAAACCGGATGGTAGGGAAATTTTCCCGTTTCGAATAGGGAATTCAAGCAAATATCGGTTGTAATACTCCTTTTCTTCAAAGGCAATGGTCTCAAAACCAACCCGATTTGAGATAATCAAATCCCAATCAATAGAGCGGATGATCTGTTCCAATTCGTCGGAGCTGTAGCCCATGGCATAAAGTCCGCCCACTACAGATCCCATACTTGTCCCAACCACAAAATCAGGGCGGATTCCGGCTTTTTCCATGGCCCGAATCACACCCACATGGGCCATGCCTTTGGCTCCTCCGCCACTGAGCACCAAACCTATTTTGGGCCGATCACCTGATTTTTGAATTTCCTGAAAGGCTTTCCCTTCATTCAAAATCGCGGTAAATCCAATAAGAAAGGCAAAAGCCAACCTAATTCCTGTTTTCATAAAAAGACAAAATCAGCCCAAAAAAAAATCACTTCCTATAATCGAGGGGAGCTTTTCGGTCTCCTACCAAAGCTTCATAGACGAAACCTTCTCCTCTTCTCTTGTTCAATTCTTCCAAAGCTTTACTTGTCACGGAAGGATCTTTGAAAATGTCCATGGCGGTTAAGGTCAAGGTTTTGGCAGCAACCATCATTCCTTTTTGGCCAATCGACATACCTCCTGCTGCCACGGCTTGCCAGGTATGTGCGGAAGTCCCGGGAACCCATGTCGCTGCACTCAAACCGACAGTCGGCACGAGCCAGCTGATATCTCCCACATCGGTTGAGCCTCCACCTCCCTCTTCACTGACAATAAATGGGGCAATTTTAGCCGCATCTTCTGGAGTCGATTTGACTCCTGCAGGGAAAGTTTTAATTATGTCCTCGGCAAACTTTTTTTCTTCAGGAGAATAAGTCACTCCGCCGATAGCTTCCAGATTTTTATGCATGATTCTGGCCAGTGTTTCATTGGGCAGCAGATTGTACACCCCGTTGATCACCTCGTATTCCATGCGGGTTTGGGTACCCAATGCGGCGCCTTCGGCAGCTTTTACCATTCTGGCAAAAATCTCCTTGACCACCAAAGCATCCGGATGACGGACATAATGATAGGACTCCGCAAAAGCCGGCACAACGTTGGGCGCCTCTCCGCCTTTGGTGATCACATAGTGCATTCGGGTTTGCATCGGAACGTGCTCGCGCATGAGATTGACCATAAAGTTCATCGCTTCCACCGCGTCCAGCGAAGATTTCCCGCGCTCAGGTGCAGCTGCGGCATGGGATGCTTCTCCATAAAATCTAAACTTGGTGGAGATATTGGCCAGCGAAGAGGTAGCTCCGGCGGCATTTTGCGAGCCCGGATGCCAGTGCATCATCACATCCACGTCTTTGATCAGGCCGGCGCGGGCAATGTAGACTTTTCCCCCTCCGCCTTCCTCAGCGGGAGTTCCGTAAACCCTCAGCGTGCCTTGGATTTTGTTTTCTTTCATCCATTCCATGACCGAAATACCCGCTGCTACGGATGCTGCTCCGAAGAGATGATGACCACAGGCATGTCCAGCACCACCCTCAACCACAGGATTTTTAAAAGGAACTGCAGCCTGAGAGACTCCAGGAAGGGCATCAAATTCCGCCATGATCCCGATAACCGGTTTTCCTGACCCATATTCCGCCACGAAAGCGGTCGGTATTTCAGCCACTCCAGCGGTCACTTTGAAACCAGCATCAGCCAAGGTCTTCTGAAGGAGCGTTGAGCTGTTGGTTTCCAGATAACCCAATTCAGGATTAGCCCAAATCTGCCTGGCAATGTCACCATAAAAATCAGCTTTGGAATCGAGCTTTTTCAGCACATCCTCCTGGGCAAATAGCGGCTTGCAAAAAACCAGCAGCACTACTAGTGGTAAATACTTTTTCATATAAGGTCTGTTTTTTGGGCAAAATACTAATTGTTCTCAAAAGAAGATTACCTCGTCAAGAGCTAATTCAATCTCCGTTTAAAAACCAAAATAGAATCAATCCTAGAAAAATTTTAAATTTTCAAATATGAGACAGAATTTTAAACCGATTAATTTTCAGTCACTTAGAATCTTCTTAATTTCTAAAACTCAATTTAAAGCACTATGGAATCGAGCAAAGCTCAGGTAACGTTTGCCGGGACAAGAATCCCAATAGCGAGATTTCATGTGTTCATAGAAAACCAATTGAAAACGCATGAAAACACTTTTGAAAGTAATCGCCTTTATTCTAGGTGCAATTGTCATTTTAGCCCTTGGGGGAGTAGCATTTCTCCAACTAGGATTTCCTAAAGTAGATCCAGCACCCGAACTCACCCTCGAATACACCCCTGATCGGATCGAGCGAGGGGCTTATTTGGCCAACCATGTGACCGTCTGCATGGATTGTCATTCTAAGCGGGACTTTTCTCAGTTTTCCGGACCACCTACCCCGGGAACGCTGGGTGCCGGAGGAGACCGATTTGATCAATCCATGGGATTGCCTGGTGTATTTTATGCCAAAAACATCACACCCCATGGCATTTCAAGCTATACAGACGGGGAGTTATTCAGACTGATCACCACAGGAGTGACCAATGACAACAGACCGATGTTTCCTCTGATGCCCTATTCCTATTATGGGAAAATGGATCCTGAGGACATCTATGATATCATTGCCTATATCCGGTCGATTCCCAGCGTCGAAAACGACATTCCAGACTCCAAAGCAGACTTCCCGGTCAATCTACTCCTTCGAACCATGCCGGTCAACGCCACCCCAGTCGTCAAACCTGCACCCACCGATCTGGTGGCCTATGGTGCTTACTTGGTCAATGCATCCAGCTGTGCAGAATGCCACACCCAAGTAGATCCTCAGGGCATGATCATTCAAGATCAAAAGTTCGCCGGGGGCAGAAGCTTTCCCATGCCAGGAGGGGTTATGGTGACCTCTTCCAATCTCACTCCAGATAAAGAAACAGGAATAGGCAACTGGACTGAGGCACAATTTGTGGCTCGATTCAAACAATACACAGATTCTGCCTATGTGAATCCAACAGTGGCGCCGGGTGAATTCAACTCCATCATGCCTTGGACCATGTATGCCGGCATGAAAGAGGAAGATCTAAAAGCTATCTATGCCTACCTAAAAACCATAAAACCGATCAAAAACGAGGTGATCAAGTTTACCGCCGCGGCAAAATAAAATGAACTTCCAGTTTCAAAACCTATCTCATCGGGATTCGTTGATGAGGTAGGTTTTCTTTTTGACCAAAAATGAAGACCTTTGTATCGCTGTGAAAACTAGTTTATCCATCCTTCTGTTGCTCATCTTCTTTGCCGGCCAGGTCAATCTGGCTTGGGCGAGCCACTATTGTGAGGATGAACTGGTCAGCAGTGAACTTACGCTGAATCCCAAACCCGCAGATTGCTGTGGATCCGAAGCAAAAGTCCCGATGGATTGCTGCGAGGATGAAATTGCCCAGGCAGATGCCGATGATTTCTTCAAGAAATCAGAAATCAAAACTCAAATTTCCCCTGCATATGTGTTGGCTTATGTACTCACCTATGTAGGAATTGAGGCAATTGAGACTGACTTTCAGACTCCTTCTTCCTATTTTCCGGACATCCCGATTCCGGATATTCAGGTTTTACACCAGACTTTTTTGATTTAAAAATGACTTTCCCCGCTTTCGGGGCTTTGTGAAAATCTGTTCACGTTAAAGTCATTTCTATGAAATCCCTATTTCTCCTGGTATCAGGATTACTTATTTCAATTCCCGCATTTCCCCAAGGCAAAGTCACCGGGGAAGTACAAAACAATGCAAAAGAGCCTCTGATTGGCGCTACGATCCAAGTCCTCGGCAAATCCAACGGAGCAGTCACCCAAATCGACGGTTCGTTTGAGTTGCAGGAAATCCAGGCTTCTGATCGGTTGATCTTTACCTACATCGGCTATGTCTCGGATACGCTCTCCCCGGTTTTTGGAGAAAAAATGGTCGTGACTCTCTTTGAAACCGATGAGTCCCTCGAAACGGTGACCGTCCGGGGAAGAACCGATGCTGTGGTCGACGAGGCACCATTTCTCAATATTCTGATCACCGAAGCAGAGCTTCAAAAAGCCGCCTGCTGCAACCTTTCCGAAAGTTTTGAGACTAACGCCTCCGTGGACGTCTCCTATGCGGACGCCGTGACCGGTACCAAAATGATCCAAATGATGGGTTTGGACGGGCGCTATGTGCTGATCAGCCGGGAAGGAATTCCCAACATTCGCGGCTTGAATTCGCGCTTGGGCTTGACTTTCGTTCCGGGCACATGGATCCAATCCATCGATGTAGGCAAAGGCGCAGGGTCGGTGATCAATGGCTACGAGTCCATGACCGGGCAGATCAATGTCGAGCTGTTCAAGCCGGAATCCATGGATCAATGGTACCTGAATGCTTACTTGAATTCATTCGGGCGATTGGAATTGAATGCTAACCGGCAAATCCCTATTTCTGAAAAGTGGAGCTCCGGAGTGATGTTTCATGCCAGCCAACAATTCCTCGAAATGGACAACAACAGCGACGGCTTTATGGACATGCCCAAAACCCGTCAGGTCAATTTCCTCAATCGCTGGAAATACGAGGGAGATCAACTCATGGCACAAGTCGGAGTGAATGTCTTCAGCTCAGAATCCGCCGGCGGTCAACTCGGTTTTGGATTCAATGATGAGCTCGCTACCAGCCCGATGTATGGCTATGAAATGGATACCCGAAAGGCCGAACTCTTTGGAAAAATCGGGATGATTTATCCATCCAAGCCTACCCAAAGCTGGGGATTACAATATTCCATGTCCTATCAGGATTTCAGCGGAGGAGCTGGCAGAAGAGTTTACGAAGGGGAGGAAAAGACCCTTTACGGAAACTTCATTTACCAAAACGTCCTTGGAAATAGCTTCCACCAGTACAAAACCGGGGTAAGTTTCCTCTTGGATGACTTCCAAGAAAGCTTCAATTCCAACCAAACGGGAAGTCTGGATTCAGCTTTTATGAGAACTGAAAAAGTCCCAGGTGTTTTCTTTGAGTACAACTTCATTCCAAATGACAACTTCACCTTGGTCGCAGGGGCAAGGACGGATTTTCACAATCTGTTTGGGACTTATTTCACTCCAAGGATTCATGCCCGTTGGGCCTTCACTCCGACAATGACCCTCAGAGGATCGGTAGGGAAAGGTTACCGAACTCCAAATGCGCTGATGGAAAACAGCATGATTTGGGTGAGTTCAAGGGACATTTTGTACAAAGCTGACCTTCAACCGGAGATTTCCTGGAATTCAGGATTGAGCTTGGCAGGCAGCTGGATGGTTCGTGAAAAACCGCTTGCTGTGGTGGCGGATTATTTCTACACCCGGTTTGAAAGTCAATTGGTCTATGATCAGGACATCAGTTCGGACCTCTTGGTCATTGACAACTTACAGGGTGAGTCCTTTGCAAAAAGCTTTCAACTGGAAGCCAGCTATTCCTTCTCCGACCGGCTCTCAGCAAAAGCCGCCTACAAGAATTACCAGAACAGGATGACCACCAACGGGATCCTACAACAAGTTCCCTATCAGGCTCAGGACCGTTTTTTCTTCAACATGGGCTATGCCACCCGCTTTGACAAGTGGAAGGCAGACCTGACCATCAACTGGAACGGTCCTCAGCGTCTCCCGGACACCAGCGACAGTCCTTCCGAATTCAGGCTTGAGACGGAGTCTCCGGACTTCTTCTTGCTCAATGCTCAGATTTCCAGAGGATTCAGATGGGGAAGCATTTACCTGGGCGGAGAAAACATCCTGAATTTCCGTCAGGAAAACCCCATCGTTGATCCGCAGAATCCCTTTGGAGAAAACTTTGACGCTTCCATGACTTGGGGGCCGATTGCAGGCAGAATGATTTACGCCGGCTTTAGAATGAAATTAAACAACTAACTACATCTACTATGAACAAATTAATCCTTACCCTGGCTTTTCTGTCCATTTCTTGGATGGGACTGGCTCAATCCAATGTAAAAACCGTCGGCATCAAGACCTCTGCAGTGTGCGAGATGTGCAAGGACCGACTGGAAAAAGACCTGACCTTCGAAAAGGGTGTCAAGTCAGTCAACCTCGATCTTGAAACCAAAGTCCTGAACATCGCCTACCTCGACGGCAAGACCAATCCTGACTTACTCAGAAAGCGGGTAACGATGGTCGGATACAATGCTGACAATCTTCCCAGAGATCCAAAAGCTTACGAAAAACTCGATCCCTGCTGCAAGGATGGGGGGATGACTCCAAAAAAAGGCGGAAACAAGTGATCAAGCTTCGACTACCTGAAAAGGATTCTTCGAAAGAGGAATCCTTTTTTTGTTTTTGTGATGGAAGTCACCATTTACCGAAAATCAGAATTCTAATTTTCGGAAGATTGGGGAGGTATTTCCTCTCCTCAAACCACTCAAAATCTTAACCATAAGCCCAAATAACCCATTTGTATGAAGTCATCAAGAAGAAAATTCATCGCTCAACTTGGCGCAATTGGAGCAGGGACAGGACTGGCCGGACTGGCTTCGGCTCAACCTGCTTTGGGTCCTGGCAAAAATGAAACCCCCGGTTCTTTTACCATTTCCATCTTGCAGACCACCGATGTGCATTGTCAGATCCACGCGCATGATGAGTTGTTTTGGGAAAATGGTCAGTCTGTGTTTCGGAAAACCGGAGGCTATGCCCACTTGAAAACTTTCCTGGACAAGGAACGAAAAAAGATGGAATACAGCTTCCTGATCGACACAGGGGATATGTTTCAGGGGTCGGAGCTTTCGGTCAAAACCACCGGAGAGGCAATGGTACCTATCCTGAATGCCTTGAATTATGACCTCTATCTTCCCGGTAACTGGGAGGTGATTTACTACAAAAAATCCATGCAGCATCTCTTGGGTTCACTGACTGCACCCAAGGTTTGCGCCAACATGTATCACGACTTGGGTGAAGGGAAAAAAGGAGAATTGATTTTCCCACCTTACCACATCTGGGCAGTCAACGGAGTGAAAATTGGATTTTTGGGCTACACCGATCATTTGGTGCCTATCCGTCAGTCTCCCAACTACAGCAAGGGAATCATTTACACCAAGCCGGAAGACAACCTCGCGCACTACGTGGATGTGCTCCGAAATCAGGAAAAATGTGCCTTCGTAGCCATCGTGGCTCACTTGGGTCTTTCCCAGCAAATCCATCTGGCCGATCTTCCTGCCTGTGAAGGAGTGGATTACATCCTTGGTGGTGATACCCACGAACGGGTTAGAAAGCCAATTCAAGCCAAATACGCCAAGGTGGTCGAGCCTGGAGCCTTTGGTTCTTTTGTAGGAAAATTGGACCTAAAAATCGAAAACGGAAAAGTGATCTCAGATCACTATGAACTCATGGAAGTGGATGCCAAAAACTATCCTGAATCACAGGAGATGAAAAAGATCATCGCTCAATACGAAGGACCCTATCTCGAGGATATCCAAAAAGTGGTAGGTTATTCGACCATTCCGCTGTATCGCTACTTCGTGATCGAAAACACCATCGACACCCTAATCCTGGACGCCATCAGCTGGCAAGTGACTGATGTGGACATTGTGCTTTCCAATGGCTTCCGATTCTGCCCTCCCCGATCAACACCTGACCAAACCGGAAACATTCCGATCACCAACGGGTTTATTTACGACATGCTTCCGGTGGACAGCACGATCCGAACCGGAAAAGTGAATGGGAAGCAGATTAAAGAATGGCTGGAACGTGAGCTCAACAACGTGTTTGCTGCCGATGCTTCCAAGCGTTTTGGAGGTTGGGTGATCAAATTCAAAGGCATGGAAGTCAAGTTCAATGCCTTTGGAGAGGAAGGTAAGCGAGTCCAGTCTGCTGTAGTCAATGGTCAACCGCTTGAGTTTGAAAAAGTATATAAAATCTGTGCCTGTGAGCGAGATGGAGACCCGGAGGACATGCTTTGTCGATTCCGAGGGGTAAAAGAAACCGAAAACACACCCTTTACGCTTCACCAGGCGATGAGAAATTATCTGGCAAAAAATTCGCCCGTGACCCCTACTCCTCCACAATCTGCTGTGGCATTGGATGCCCCAGCCACCTTGCTGACTCAGGTGAGTGGAGTGGATTATGAGTTCAAATAATTAAATGCTGAAATCCAATAGGATAGAGAAAAGTGTTTAATCACCCCCGAAAGCCGGCCAACTGGTCGGCTTTTTTGTTAATCTTGAAGTTTAACCAGTGCTCAGATGTCAATTTCATTCCAGCTCAATTTAATCCGCAAATTCTCCATTCTGCTCCTTCTGATTACCCTCCTGGGTTGTCAGCGTGTGTTAAAACCTTCTGACTGGGATACCACTCAGGTGGAGATAGCCAGAGACGAATTTGGGGTGCCTCATGTCTTTGGAAAAACCGATGCAGATGTAGCCTATGGGCTTGCTTGGGCTCATGCGGAGGATGATTTTGAAACCATCCAAAAGACAGTTTTGGCAGGAAAAGCGCTGGCCGGGAGAGTGTTTGGAGAGCAGGGAGCAGGAATTGACTTTTTTGTACACCTATTGGAAACCCGGGAAATCGCCAGGGAAAACTATGAGGAAAGCTTTTCACCTGAGTTCAAAAAAGTACTGGAAGGCTATGCCGCCGGGCTGAACGACTATGCCTTGGCGCATCCCGAAGAGGTTCTTTACCAACCTTCTTTCCCCATAAATCCCAAAGAAATCATCTCTGCCTACATCCTTTCCCTCGCACAGATGTCCGGTGCAGACCGGGCTGTACAAGCGATCGTCGGGGGAAATGTGGATTTGATTCCGGAGGACACGTTGCCCAAAGGCTCGAATGCCATTGCCATCCATCCTTCCCGAACAGATTCGGGAGAGGCTTTTTTGGCCATCAATTCCCATCAGCCGCTTGAAGGTCCGGTGGCTTGGTACGAAGCCCACCTCCACTCGGAAGAAGGATGGAACGCTTTGGGAGGTCTTTTCCCCGGTGGAGCCATGATTTTTCATGGAGTAAATGAACACTTGGGATGGGCACATACGGTGAATTCACCGGACTTTTTGGATCTCTATCAACTGGAACTCAACCCAGGGGATGAGGACGAATATCGAGTCGACGGAGAATGGCTGGAACTGGAATCCAAACTCGTTTGGCTGAAAGTCAGGCTCTGGGACTGGATCACCCTGCCTGTTCCAAAGAGAGTTTGGAAATCCATTTACGGTCCGACCTTGGTGACTGAACAAGGAGCCTTTGCGATCCGCTTTGGGGCCTTGGACCGAATCGGAGCTCCCGAGCAATGGTGGAAAATGAACAAAGCCAAAAATTTCAGCCAGTGGAAATCCGCCATGGCTTCCATGCAGTTGACCAATTTCAACACCGTCTATGCAGACAAATACGACACGATTTTCTATGTCAGCAATGGACTTTTGCCCAAGCGAAATCCGGGTTTTGACTACAGCGGAACTATCCCGGGCAATACCAAAAAGACGCTTTGGACAGATTATCACCCTTTCGAGGAACTCCCTCAGCAAGTGAACCCACCCTCTGGTTACCTCTTCAACACCAACCACTCCCCATTCAAGGCCACAGGATTCGAGGACAACCTTTTCCCGGATGATTTTCCTATGGAAATGGGCTTTGACCTGAGAGACAATAACCGATCGACCCGGTTTAGGGAGTTGATGCCGGATACGGGCAAAATCAGTTGGGAGCAGTTTGAGCAGATCAAATTTGACCAAACCTTGCCAACCGAATTGGCATTCCGAACAAATTTGAGCGGGCTTTTCAGCCTGGATTCCGCAAAATACCCGGAAATAAAAAATCAGATTCTGACTCTGAAAAACTGGAACAAAGAAGCCGATGTGAACAGCGAAGGAGCGGCGCTTTTTGCTTTTATCTATTATTACTGGTGGGATGAATTCGCAAAAACCGGAAGAAGTTTTGAAACTGTTTTGTCAGAAGAAGAGGCAGTTCAGGGAATCCAGGCTGCAAAATCTCACTTTGAAACGCATTTTGGAAAAGAATTGGTCACGCTGGGAGAATACCAAAAATTAGTGCGGGGAGAAAAGGTTTTGCCCATTTGGGGAATCGATGATGTCCTGACGACCATCCGATCGACCCCTTGGGAAAATGGCATGCGAAAAGCAGCTCAGGGCGAATCTTACATCCTGATGGTCAAGTTTGGGGATGGCCTTCCAGTACTAGAATCCATCAATGTGTACGGAGCAAGCAACCGACCCGAAAGCCCCCATTATGCCGATCAGATGGAACGGTTTTTAAGCCGTGATTTGAAGCCGATGACCTTGGACAAGGCGGAAGTGTTGAAAAAAGCGAAGCGGATTTATCATCCGGGGATGTGATTTTTTTGGATCGCAAATGGCCTTTCCTGAAAAAATTGTGGCTAGTTTAGCTTACCGAAAACAGACCCCAACCCCTGAAGAAATGCCCAGAATCCTTTCCAGATCAGTCTTCCTCTTTTCGTCCTTGATTGCTTTTTCCTGCAGCCCAAAAGCCACTTTCCGGATCATCGACAAGCCCATCACCTGGAACGAAGAGCGGGAAAAACTCGCCCTCCAATACCTCAAAGACCGACATGGATTGGATAAAACCACCGCTTCTATAGAGCCACAAATGGTCGTGGTGCACTGGACTGCCATCAACAACATCGAGGTCACCTTTGATGTCTTCAATCCCCCCACTCTGGGTGGTCGGGCTGACCTGACCGGCGCCAGCAACCTGAATGTATCCAGTCAGTTTTTGATCGATCGGGATGGGACGATTTTCCGGCTTTTACCGGATACGACCTTTGCGCGGCACGTGATTGGCTTAAACTACCTGGCCATCGGCATTGAAAATATCGGAAGCGATGAAATGCCCCTGACCAAAGCCCAACTCAAAGCCAATGAGGACCTCATCCGCTACCTAAAGCGGAAATATCCGATCGACTATGTGATCGGTCACCACGAATACCAAAACTTCCAAACCACAGATCTCTGGAAAGAAACTGACCCCAACTACCGTACCGTCAAGTCCGATCCCGGAGATAAATTCATGAACCAACTCCGAAAAAACCTGACCGACCTTAACCTGAAACCCCTTCCCAAACTCTAATCACCCATGTCCGTGGCTTCACTGACCCAGATTTACTTCTTTAATTTGCCCTAAAGCCCTGATTACCGCATGTATTCTTTTCGAAAGCTCTTTTATCTTTTTATCCTCAGTACCCTGTTGTTTGCTGCCTGCAAAACCCAAAAACCGGCGGCAACTCGCCCAAAACCTGCTCCCGCTCTGAGTCAAAAACCAAGCGAAACCACCCAGGCCACTCCTCTTCCCAAACCTCCTGTTGCACTGACTCCTCTGAGCTATCGGATGCCGGATATTCCCAGGGAATTTCGAGGGGTATGGATCGCTACTGTGGCAAATATCGACTGGCCGGTTTCCTCCACGGATCCCTGGGAAAAACAAAAGCAGGAATTTATTGGACTACTCGACTACTACAAGTCACTAAATTTCAATGCAGTGATTGTGCAGGTCCGGACTTCGGGCGATGCATTTTATCCCAGCAACTATGCCCCATGGTCTAAGTACCTGACCGGAAAACAGGGAATGGCCCCGAAAACTCAAGAAAACCCTTTGACTTGGATGATCAAGGAGGCACACGACCGCGGACTGGAGTTTCATGCCTGGCTCAATCCCTATCGGGCCACCATGAATCTTGAAACCGAAGACCTCAGTCCCGAACATGACTTTTTCAAGCATCGAAACTGGATGCTCAAGTATGGCACCAAGTGGTATTATAACCCCGGACTTCCGGAGGTAAAAAACCATTTGCTTGCCGTCATCAAGGAAATCGTCACCAATTATGACGTGGACGCGATCCATTTTGACGATTATTTCTATCCCTACAAAGAGCCCAAACTGGAATTCCCGGACAAGGCTACCTTTGAAAAGTACAAAAAGCTCGGGCAGACTCGGGACGATTGGAGAAGGGAAAATGTGAATGAGCTCATTTTGGCACTCAGTGAAACCATCAAAAGCCAGAAACCCTGGGTACAGTTTGGGATTTCCCCCTTCGGTGTTTGGAGAAATCAGGACAAAGACCCCAAAGGTTCGCCAACTCGGGCAGGGCAAACGAACTACGACGACTTGTACGCCGACGTGTTGCTTTGGATGAAAAACGGCTGGATCGATTACCTGATTCCTCAACTATACTGGAGCATGGAGCATCCCTTGGCTTCCTACCGCAAACTCGCCGACTGGTGGTCCAACAACAGCTTTGGCACCAACGTCTACATCGGAAATGGACCGTATAAAATCCGAGAAGATTCAGATGAAGCGTGGAAAAATCCGGCAGAACTCAACACGCAGGTTAACTACACCCGGACTTTGCCTCAAATCAACGGAAACGCATTTTTTTCCGCTAAATCCATCTACATCAAAAATCAGGATATCGCTGCAAGACTGAAAAATGAGGTGTACGACCGACCGACTTTGCCTCCATCCTTCGAACCCAAAAGCCCTGCAATCATCGAAATCCCGGTAGTTTTTGACGTCAAAACTACCCCAGAAAAGACCTCAATCAATCTGGAAAAGCCTCTGGATCCGGCCATCCGCTATGCTTTGGTTCAGGGGGGAAATGATCTCAATACTTTGCACGATGCGTTGATTCATCCTGCCTGGGTGGGAGGTTCCAGGGCCAGATCGCTGGAAGTGCCAAGCCTAAATACTGAATACCTTGCCATCCGCTGGATAGACCATTTCGGAAGAATTGTACAAACTCAGGTATTCCAAACCCCCAAATCGCCCCGCCCATGAAGGATATGCTCGTTCGCCTGATGGACCTTCCGGATGCTTCGGAACTTGAAAAGAAGCTGCAGGAAAAAGAAAAAATCGTGTTTCGCAGGGCGATTGCTCCCGAAAAGCACTTGGTGAGCGAATGGGTCATGGAGCAATTTGGAGCCTATTGGAAATCCGAAGTTGAGGTGGCTTTTTCCCGTCAGCCTGTCTCCTGTTGGATTGCCCAACGGGGAAATGCGATTTTGGGATTTGCTTGCTATGAGAGCACCGCGAGGAATTTCTTCGGACCAACCGGGACTTTGGAAGCTGAACGGGGAAAAGGAATCGGTAAAGTCCTACTGATCAAATCCCTGGAATCAATGAAGGAAATGGGGTATGCCTACGCTATCATCGGGGGAGTTGGACCCGCAGAATTTTATGAAAAAGCGGTTGGCGCCAAACTCATTGATGGCTCCGAAGTCAGTATTTACCAGCATTTACTCAGAAAATCATGACCCAAAATCCAACCAAAAACCCATGGATTTGGGTTCCTACGCTTTACCTCACCGAGTCGATGCCTTATGTTGTCATCATCACTGTCTCGGTTATTATGTACAAAAACCTTGGCATCTCCAACGCTGACATCGGGCTGTACACGTCTTTTCTTTACCTCCCCTGGGTGATCAAACCCATCTGGAGTCCGATTTTGGAGCTTTTCGGAAACAAAAAACAGTGGTTTCTGAGCATGCAGTTGATCCTTTCCCTGGTTTTTCTGGGAGTAGGCCTGACTACAGGTACGGATCAGTTTTTCACGGTTACCCTTGCTTTTTTCTGGATGGGAGCCTTTGCTTCCGCCACCAACGACATTGCATCGGATGGATTGTATTTGATCGCTTTGAAACCCGATCAGCAGAGCTTTTTTGTGGGGATGCGCAGCACCTTCTACCGAGTGGGGATGATTACCGGTCAAGGCCTGATTGTGATTTTGGCAGGTTATCTTGAGGAAAAATTCGGGGATCCGACCCAAGCTTGGTCTTGGACCATGATCGGAGTAGGAGCCTTGATGCTGACCTTGACCGGAGTGAATTTCCTGTCCACGCCCAAAGTCATCGAAGCACGGGCTGCCAAGGAAGACCAACCGAGCTTTGGAAAGGTGTTTTCCACCTTTTTCACCAAGAAAAATATCGGACTCTCCTTAGGTTTTGTCTTACTCTATCGCTTGGGCGAATCTCAGTTGGTCAAGATGGCCTCTCCTTTTTTTCTGGACTCCAGAGAAGCCGGAGGATTGGGTTTGAGCACGACTGAAGTCGGGTTTATTTATGGCACTTTGGGCGTAATTGCTTTGTTGGCAGGAGGCATTTTGGGAGGCATATTGATTTCCCGGGACGGCTTGGGCAGGTGGATGATGCCGATGGCTTTTGCGATCAATGCCCCAAACATCGGGTATATTTTTCTTGCTTGGCTTCAGCCCGAAAGCGTGGTTTTTGCGACTACCGTAGTATTCATAGAGCAATTGGGCTATGGTTTTGGGTTTGCTGCTTTTATGGTTTTCTTGATTTTCTTGGCAGAGGGAATTTTCAAAACCGCCCACTACGCCTTGGCCACGGGTTTTATGGCCATGGGCATGATGCTTCCCGGGATGCTTTCGGGCTACATGCAAGCCTGGTTGGGCTATCCGGGGTTCTTCGTTTGGGTAGTGATCGCCACGATTCCGGGCTTTGTGATGGCGTACTCGGTGAAGTATCCGAGGGAGTTTGGAAAAAAGTCAGAAGGCTAAAGTGAGAAAGCTGAAACTTCGACATTCGATATTCAGTCTTCGATATTGATTATTAAAATAATGTCGAATATCGAATTCCGAATGATGAATAACGAAGTCTCGAAATCACAAAAATGATATGAACAAACACCAAAAAATCGCCCAATGCTTCTCCCCTGCGGCGTTTATTCACGATACGGAAGATAACTACCAAGCCATCGAAGCGCTCATTCGTGAGCAGGAAATCGGAGGCTTGACCTTTTTCCACAGCCGTCATTCTGCCGCTGCCAACTTTGAGAAAAGAGCTGAGGTCTTGGACGTATCGGGGACTTTTGAAAAACTCATCGGCCTCATCAACCGCTACCAAGCCATTTCCAAAATCCCTTTGCTGATCAGCATCGACGGAGAGTATGGCTTGGCGATGCGGGTGGAAAAAACGCCTCAATATCCGTTTGCCATTACCTTGGGAGCTCTGAAAAAAGACGCAGAAAAATGGGTCGAAGAAGTTGGTTACCGCATGGGTTTGGACATGAAGCGATCGGGCATTCACCTCAATCTTGCCCCTTGCGCCGACGTCAATACCAATCCAAACAATCCGGTGATCGGCTATCGCTCTTTCGGAAACAATCCCGAAAAAGTCGCCAAAATGGCATTTGCAGCCTACTCAGGGATGAAAAAAGCCGGAATTGGAGCCTGTCTGAAGCATTTCCCAGGTCATGGAGACACGGCGACGGATTCACATTTGGGTTTGCCGATTTTGCACAAATCCAAAGCCGAACTCAAAGCCGAGGAACTCCTTCCCTTCCAATACGGAATCGACCGAGGGGTGGAACTCATCATGGTCGGACACTTGGCCGTGCCGGCACTCACGGGAGGTAAAGACATTCCCGCCAGTATCAGCCGGGAACTGATCACCGATTTGCTCAAAGGAGAGATGGGTTTCCAAGGACTCGTGATCTCCGATGCGCTGAATATGAAAGCGGTGGCTAATCTATATCCTGAGCCCGGCGAACTCGAATGGCAGGCTTTCCATGCCGGAAATGACATCCTGTGTTTTTCCGATCATGTGAAAGAAGGAATTGAAAAAATCGCACAACATGCCTCAGAAGAGGAAGTGGATGCGGTTTTTGAAAAAGTAATGAACTTGAAAAAGCGCTTGGGCGTGATGGAAACCAAACCCTTTGAAGTCCCTGCTTTCGATTGGGAAAGGCATTCCCAACTCCAAAAGGATCTTGCGGAAAACTACGTCTCGGTCATTTCAGGGGAAATTAATTCCTCTGAACTCCAAGCCTTGGCAAAAGCCGGAAAGCTGGGTTATCGGGAGTTTTTTACCCATGGTCCAAGCCTCTTTTCCCAGCAACTCCAACTAAGAATTGCTTCAGTCGAACAAGCAGAAAAAGTGATTTTGGCTGTTTTTGTCCCGAGTCACAAGCCACTGAATCAGTTTGGAATGGATCAATCGATGCTAGATGAAATTAAAGAATTGGCAAATAGCAAACCTTGTATTCTGGTTCATTTCGGAAATCCCTTGGCACTAAAGCATCTCGGAAAACTGGAAGATTTTGAAGCGGTGGTGTTTGGATATCAGGGATTTGAGGAGGTGCAGGAGGTGGTGGTAAATTTTCTAAAATAATCCTTTTAACCTTTTACACTATTGAATTTTGAAGCTTTTTTGGACTCTATGGATACCCTATGCCCATCAATTCTTTGTATACTTAAATAGCCTAAAATATTATGCTGGAAACATTCATAGTATTCACTCTAATTTTAACTCCTTTAATTATTGGGATTTTTCTTCTGAAAAAATTTGAGTGCCAATCAAAAAATGCAATAACTAATTATTTGAACGAACAATCAGAAATCCACTACGATCTTAAAGTTTGGATAAAGAATTTTGATATTTTTCAAAAAAAGAGAATGTTTGAATTTAGCCCATTTACAAGCAATTATGACTTTTACGAATGTGACTTGGTAATTAATCCTGATAACTTAATTATTATTGGTAAGACCAAAGTACTGGGAAAAAGAATATTATTAAACCCAACGATTATTGGATTGAGAAATGGAAAAAAATCTCGAATTAAGGAAATTGGAACTGATTTAGAAATTGATTTTTTGGACCCTCTTTACACTAATAAAATGACTTTAGTAATCAAGCAAATAGACGATATTCTAAAAGAGAAAATCAAAAGTTACTACACAGAAAACTGATCTGTCTGATAAATAAATTTGCTCTTAATTAATCCTGCATTCTCTCACTTCAACCATTAGTTTAAACATTTTTTCTTTTGTATCCAAGTGATTACATTTACGTATGTTTCTTCTGGAGAAAACCTCAGAATTCGACAAGTGGCTTAAAAAACTGAAAGACAGGAAAGCCAAAGCTAAAATCCTCTTGAGGCTGCAACGAGTAGAAACAGGGAACTTAGGAGATGTCTCTTCCGTCGGTGAAGGAATCGAAGAATTCCGGATCCACTATGGTCCGGGTTATAGAATTTACTTTCGGAGACAGGGAGAAAAAATCCTACTCTTACTTGTTGGTGGGGATAAGAGCACTCAGGAATCCGATATCAAAAAAGCAAAGGCTCTCTGGAATCAATACAAAGAAAACTAATATGGATACCTCAAAATTTGACATTGCCGAGTACCTCGATGATGAGGAAATGGTGCAGGAATACCTGAATACCGTACTCGAAGAAGGAAATGCCCAAGAAATCATTGTTGCGCTTGGCCATGTGGCAAAAGCGATAGGAATGTCACGCATTGCCGAACAAACTGGACTTAGCCGCCCAAGTCTATACAAGGCTCTTTCCCCGGATTCAAAACCTCAGTTTGAAACCATTTTGAAAGTAATCCGAGCAATCGGGGAAAACTTCCAATTAAAAGCAAGCTTGTAATATTTTTATACCTAATTCAGGATTTTCCTGACTTACTCCTAAAAATGACAAAACCCTCCAAAAGCTTAAGACTCTTGGAGGGTTCCTTTTTTTACTTCTCTTCTGCTTTACTTCTCCACCGAAAATCGATACTCGATGGTATGCTCGTATTTCTCTCCCGGATTAAGAATTGGACTTGGGAAATTGTCATGATTGATCGCATCAGGCCAGTTTTGGGATTCTAAGCAGAAGCCCCAATGCTTGTCGTAAGTTTTGCCATCAGCTCCTGCAAATTGAGCGAGGAAGTTTCCGGTATAGAATTGCACCCCCGTATTATCTGAATACATGTCCATCACCCGGCCGCTTTCGGCATGGCGTACTCGGACAAAGTGCTTCATTTCGGATGATTTCTCCTTCTTCATCACCATGTTGTGGTCAAAACCACCTCCGTTGGCGGTAATCTGATCTCCGAGAATCTTTGGAGTACGGAAATCGAAAGGAGTTCCGGTCACATCTTTCACCTCACCGGTAGGGATCAGTTCCTCATCCACCGGAGTATACGCATCCGCCCAAAACTGGAATTCATGATCCTGCGCATCCCGCTTCATTCCACCCAGATTGAAATAGGTGTGATTGGTCAGGTTGATGATCGTTTTCTTGTCCGTGGTGGATTCAAAGCGGATGCGAAGGGTATTATCCGCTGTCAATTCCATCCAAAGGGTAGTTTCCAGATTTCCGGGATAGCCTTCTTCCCCATCCACACTGAGGTAAGTCATCTTAACTCCTACTGTGGAGTCATTGGAATATGTCTCAGGAGTCCAAACTTTTTTATTGAAACCTTCCACCCCGCCATGCAGGTGATTGTCTCCATTTGTTTTGGCCAAGGTATATTTTGTTCCATCCAAGGTGAATTCAGCATTGGCGATTCGGTTGGCCACCCTGCCAGCGGTTGCACCGAAGAAAGGATTGGCTTTAGTCAGGTATTCGGCGACGCTGTCAAGAGTAAGCGTGATATTTTCCAGATTTCCATTTTTGTCTGGGGCAATGATTTTGGAGATGAGTCCTCCGTAGTTTGACATTTCCACTTGCATCGTGCCGTTGTCCAAGACGTAGTGGAAAACCGGCTGGCCATTGTGCTCAGCAACTTGTTCTGCTTTGATCATAAGAGTAATTTCTTCTTTAATAGGTTCTTGAGTTGGCTTTTGGGAGCAGGCGAAAGCAACAGAGAGAAAGGCTGCAGTGCCAAAGATGGATTGGTATTTCATGGGTTTTTGAATTGCAAAATTGAAATATTGAAAGATTGGAAAATTTATCTGGAAAGTGGCAAAATGGTGAATTAGCAAACAGCTCCCATCTAGTCAATTGCCGTATTTCGTACCTCGAACTTCGTATTTTCTACTGTCTCAGGTATTTCTGCCGAATCAGATTCAACTGCAGCTGCAACTCATCACGCTGGATAAATTTCCCCTGAATCATAATGGCTTGAGGCTTTTGCATGGTGGTCAGATCTTCGAGGGGATTCTTCTGAACCAACACAAATTCAGCTGCGGCGCCGGGCTTTAAGACTCCCCACTGCCCTTCTTGCTCCATGTATTTGGCAGGATTGACAGTCCCGGTTTTCAGGATTTCATAATTGGACATGCCAGCTTTGGACATGGATTCGATTTCCCTGTGGATGGAAAATCCCGGCACATTAAACACCTGAGGGGAATCTGAGCTCATTACCATCGGCACACCTGCCTTGTGAAGTTCGAGAAAAAGCCACTGACGGAATTCCAAATAAGGCTTGACCTTAGCTTCAGCCAACACTCCGTCTGCCTCCAGTTTGGATTTGGTGTTAAACCACTGGGTCACCAACTGGCCTGGGAGGTATAGCATCTCAGGTTGCTGGCGCAGTTCGTAGGATGGCTGATAGCCAAAATAGCGCTCAAACAAGGTAAGAGTAGGTGCCATCCAGGTTTTGTTTTCCAGACAAAGCTGAATCAATCCATCGAGTTTACTTTTGTCCACTTTGCCGACCAAGTTCATATTAAACGGTCCTGAAACAGTCGGATCAATTACCGTTCCCTCAGGAAGCATGGCTTCCAAAAAACCGTCAATATGCTCCACCGAGCGATAGCCCCGGGTCACCGAAGTCACCAATCCCACATCCAGAGACACATGGCCTCCATAGAAAATCCCTTCCTTTTTCGCCTCATCTGCGATTGCGAGGAACTTTGGCGTATCTAATCCCGGATGCAATTTGAGATGGTCGTATCCAGCAGCTTTTTGCGCACGGACCATCGCCCGCCCGGCTTCCGGATCAGTGACAGAAGTACCGTTGAGTGAAGGACCTGAAACAAAAGTCCTCGGGCCCAGCAATTCTCCTTTCATCACCCGATCCCGAAGTGCCAAATGTGACTCGTGACCCAACATGCTTCGAATCCGCAGAACTCCATTGGCCAAGTAAAGCAACATCACTTCCTCTTGAAACTCCTGCCCGTATTGCTCGGGGTTCGGCAGGTGGCCATGAAACTCCGCCAAACCGGGAAACACATACATCCCCCTTCCGTCCAAAGTCCTGACTCCAGCCACGGAGATCTCGTCCTCAGGTGCGATCTCCATGATCACCCCATCCTTAACATAGATGGAGTGGTCTTCCAAAACCTGGTCGTCCAGCATGGTGATCACATTCAAGTGATTGATTACGAGTTCCTGAGAAAAAGATGAAACAAAAGAACTACTCAGAAAAAGGAGTGAAAGCAGAATTTTAAATCGTTTCATAGCAGCACAGGTTAAGTTGGGAAACTTAAGTTCGGCCTTTCCATTTTGTAAACCAATCCGGTGGTGGATTTTTTTGGATTCACCGTAGGCCTGCCTGCCGGCTAGGCAGGGGCGCAGAGGACGCAGAGAAAATTTAATCTGATTTGTTAGACAAAAATTGATTACGAGCCATAATGCTCTCGCGAAGACGCTAGAGGCGCAAAGAAATTCATAAGCTTTGCGCCTTGGCAGCTTTGCGAGAATAAAAAAAGAGGCTGAATCGCTCCAGCCCCTCGTAAATCGTAATTCGTAAATCTCAAGTCCACTGGGTGTGGTAAAACTTCCCGCTGGGATCGTCTTTTAGCTGATAGGTATGCGCTCCGAAATAATCCCGCTGCGCCTGAATCACCGAAGCGGAAGATTCTGCCGTGATTCGACCGAGCAGGTAATTGATTCCGGCACTCATGACCGGCAATGCAAACCCATGAGTCAAGCCCAAACCCACCAATTCAGCTAAGGCTTTTCTTCCGGAAATCACCTGTTCTTTGACTCCCGACATTTCAAAGAAAGAAACCGAATTTGAATAGTTAGAAGAAATATTCTCCATCAAGCCGGATCGGATGATGCAGCCATTGGTCCAGATTCGGGAGATTTCATTGAAGTTGAGCTTCCAGTCTTTGGTGTCTGAGACGGTTTTCATCAGGCGGAAACCGACTTCGTGATTGATAATTCTAGCCAGGGAATAGGCAGCCTTGATTTTTGGGAGCCATTCTTCCAAAGAACCTTCGACTTTTTGAAACTCATGCTGGAAAGTTTTGGAGAACGCAACCCGCATTGATTTTTCTCCGGATACTCCGCGGGCATTGACGGCTTCTGCCAAAGGACTGTAGGGAATACCGTATTCCAAGGCAGTGGTCAGAGACCAAGCACCAGTCCCTTTTTGGCCGGCCTGATCAAGGATTTTATCTAAAAGCAATTCGCCGTTTTCTTTGAAAAGGAGCAGATCAGCAGTGATTTCCAGAAGGAAGGATTTCAATTCTCCTTTTCCCCAGTCTGAGAAAATCGCGGAAACCTCCTCTGCCGAACAGTCAAACCCTAATCTGAGCAAGTAAGTCAACTCAGCCAAGACCTGCATTTCCCCATATTCGATGGAGTTGTGGACCATTTTTATAAAGTGGCCCGAACCCCCCGGACCCACGTAAGTCACGCAAGGCTTTCCGTCTTTGTCTTTGGCCGAGATTCTTCCCAAGAAATCCTCCACCATGGCATAGCCTTCGGCATTTCCCCCGGGCATAATGGAAGGACCTTTTCTCGCTCCTTCTTCTCCACCGGACACGCCCATGGGCAAAAAGTGCATACCAACTTCTTTGAGCCGATTGACTCTTCGGTCAGAATCAAGATAAAATGAATTCCCTCCGTCAATCACCAAATCGTCCTTTTCCAAAATCGGAATCAGCGTATCCAACTGGGCATCGATCGCAGCGCCAGCTGGAATCATCATTAAGATTCGTCTTGGTTTTTCCAAAGAATCCACAAATTTTCGGAGATCTTCAAAGGCCAGCATATTGGAAAACTCAGGATTCTCATCGACCACTTTCTGGGCGATGCCTTCCTCTTTTCCGGCAACAAATCGGTTGTAAAGTGAGACGGGAACGCCTTTTTCGGCAAGATTAAGCGCCAGGCTTTTGCCCATGACACCCATCCCAATGACTCCCATTTTCATTTTCATAGGTTGAGAAGTTAAATAATGAAGGGAAGCTTCCAGCAATTGCTCGGGAGTCCCAGAGATATCCAATAAGAATCCGGTCTGAGGTCTTTCCCAGGTTGCAATCTGGGAATCCAGCATTCCGGCTTTCATGTAATGATTTTTGCGTGCAAGCATTCGCTCCCAAATCAGGTCGCGATCCCCCGTAAGGTGAATCCAGCGCAGGTTTTCTGATACGGAAAGCTTTTCCCGGTAAGAATTTTTCAAAGCCGAACAGGCCAAAACCGCTCCGCCTTTTTGCTGTGAAGCCAACAGCTGGTCGGCAAGAGCCTTAAGCCAGGGTAGTCTGTCCTCGTCATTTAACGGATGCCCGGCACTCATTTTGGCGATGTTTTCCGTAGGATGAAAATGATCCGCATCGAAAAAAGGAAGTCTGAGCCTTTCGGCCAAAAGCGTTCCGAGGGTGGTTTTCCCCGTTCCCGATACTCCGGTGACGATTACAAGCATGGGGCGAAGTTAAGTTTTTATGGGGTATAGTCCATAGTCGATAGACCATAGTTGGGAGATAATCATGACGTGAATAGACTATGGTCCATGGACTATTGACTTTCAGCTAATTTTCCAATCTTCCAATTTTTCAATTTTCCAATCCTTACCTTTGCCCCTTCAATTCCAAGATTCATGATCTCAGTCGATAACGTGACCGTCATGCACGGCGGCACGCCGCTATTCAGCAACATCACCTTCAACATTAACGACAGCGACAAAATTGCCTTGATGGGCAAAAACGGAGCTGGCAAATCCACGCTTCTCAAGATCATCGCCGGGGTAAGCAAGCCTACCTCCGGCACCGTTTCAGCCCCAAAAGGCTATGTCGTGGCCTATTTGCCTCAGCATTTGCTCACTGCTGATGACTGCAACGTGATGGAAGAAACCTCCAAAGCCTTTGCGTCCTACCTTGGGATGAAGGAGGAAATCGACCGAATCAACGAAGAACTGACAGTCAGAACAGATTACGAGTCAGAGGACTATTACAAACTGATCGAAAAAGTCTCCGAACTCAGCGAGAAGTTCTACGCCATCGAGGAAATCAACTATGAGGCAGAGGTAGAAAAAGTCCTGTTGGGATTGGGATTTGTGCGGGAAGACTTTCAGCGCTCCACTTCGGAATTTTCCGGAGGCTGGAGAATGCGAATCGAACTGGCTAAAATCCTGTTGCAAAAGCCTGATCTGATCCTGCTCGACGAACCGACCAACCACTTGGATATCGAGTCCATCCAGTGGCTGGAGGAATTCCTGATGACCAAAGCCAAAGCCGTGGTGGTGATTTCCCACGACAGGGCTTTTGTAGACAACATCACGACCCGAACCATCGAGGTGACGATGGGCCGGATCTACGACTACAAGGCTAAATACAGCCATTACCTCGAGTTGCGCAAAGAGCGCAGGGAGCAGCAGCAAAAGCATTACGAGGAGCAGCAGAAGTTTATCGCCGAAACGACCCAGTTTATCGAGCGATTCAAAGGCACCTATTCCAAGACGCTTCAGGTCCAGTCCCGCGTGAAAATGCTGGAAAAACTGGAGATCGTCGAAGTGGATGAAGTGGATACTTCAGCTTTGAAACTCCGATTCCCGCCTTCTCCCAGATCCGGAAAATATCCTGTGATCGTAGAGGAGATGAGCAAAAGCTACGGAGACCATGTGGTGTTCAAAAATGCCTCCATGACCATCGAGCAGGGACAAAAAGTGGCTTTTGTCGGGAAAAATGGGGAAGGAAAATCAACCATGATCAAAGCCATTATGGGAGAAATTGACTTCCAGGGCAAATGCGAACTCGGGCACAACGCCATGATCGGGTACTTTGCCCAGAATCAGGCTTCGCTTTTGGATGAAAGTCTGAGCATTTTCGAAACCATCGATCAAATCGCAGTGGGTGAAATCCGAACCAAAATCAAAGACATTCTCGGCGCATTCATGTTCCGTGGCGATGATATCAACAAAAAAGTCAAAGTCCTTTCCGGAGGGGAAAAGACCCGACTAGCGATGATCAAGTTGCTACTCGAGCCGGTCAATCTCCTGATCCTCGATGAGCCGACCAACCACTTGGACATGAAGACCAAGGACATCATCAAAGATGC
>CAYONF010000031.1:31998-42550 GCA_964405255.1 uncultured Limnohabitans sp.
TCCGGGGTGAAAGCTTCGGATTTTTTTTGGCATTTACAGAGATATCTGTGCTTATCTGTGCAATCTGTGAGAAAATGATTATTCGTGAAAAGGAAATCGAATCAACCTCTCCTCCTTGCTAGAGTGATAAATGGCCCGAATGAGTTCGAGTGATTTTCGGGATTTGGGACCATCGACTTCATGTTTGTTTCCGGTTTCGATGGCTTGGAGAAAATCTTTCCACTGTGCAGCATGAAGCTCAAAACCAATCGCATTGGGATCTGAAGAACCAGAGGCACTTGCCAAATCAGATTTTGCGATCGGACTTTCCTGTCCTCTTACATTCCAGGATATCAACTTCCCAGCTTCCAAAATAGCGCTGCCCTCGGTACCATAGATTTCAAGTCGTTCTGGATAGCCGGGATAAAGTGAAGTTCCTGCTGTGATCGTCCCCATCGCCCCCGACTTGAAATTAACCAAAGCCGCACCCAAATCTTCCCCTTCGATCGGATAGAGGGTGGTTTTCACTTTCCCAAAAACGGACTCAACATCCCCCATGACTTCCAACAGTAAATCGATAGTATGAATCGCCTGATTGATCAAGGCTCCCCCTCCGTCAAATTCCAAAGTTCCTTTCCATTGGCTGGAGGAATAATAGGAAGCATCGCGAAACCAGTTGACTGCCGCATTTCCCATCAGCAACCGGCCAAAAACTCCCGACTTAATCGCCTCATTCAAGCGTAAAAAATCCGGAGAAAAGCGGTTTTGAAAAACAACACCCAACTTGACTTGTTTTGCCTCGGCAGCTCGGATCAATTGGTCGGCCCGATCTAGTGTGACCTCAATGGGCTTTTCGACAAACACATGCTTTCCTGCTTGAATGGCCTTCAGAGCAGGCTCCAAATGCAAGCCGCTTGGCGTGCAAATGCACATAGCTTCCAGCTCGGGCAAGGCGGTAAACTCTTCCCAATCGCTAAAAACAGGTACTGAAAATTTGGAGCTGGCTTTTTCCGCACTGAGCGGATTTGGGTTAAACAATGCGATCAGTTCAGCATTTTCCAGGCTTTCGATCGCCTGAGCATGCTTGATGGCGATCGCGCCAGTACCCACTATTCCGATTCCAAACATCTTTTTCATCTTCAATTCAGCAATACCAATGGATCCTGTCTCAAAAGTAAAACGAGCGCCTGATACAATTCCGGATGGTAAGTTTTGAATAGTTCGCTTCGCTCAAAAAAACTCTCCAAGGCGACTGCAAAAAACTCGTGCTCATTCAATGCAGCACTGCTTCGGAAAAAAGTCGAGTCCCCGTTCATGATTTTTGCCATTTCCAGCGGAACCCACTTCCGGTAGGATTCCATGGCCTTAGGATCGAATTCACGCTCTCCATCCGTGTCGATCTGATTAGCGAGCTTGAGGGCATGTGCTACTTCATGGATACCAAGATTTACGCCGTCATTTTGGTCGGCAAGTCCATCGACAAAGCATCGCCATGACACCACAATGATTCCAAACTTAGGATTGACTTCGCCTCTGTGATACACCTTATTAGCCTTATTATAATAGGCATTTGGGTAGATCAGGATGGTATGAAAATGTGCCAAATTGAGGCGTCTCCAACCAAACGTAACCATGGTAATCGTAGCTCCGATGAGCATCTCCATTTCGGAGGTGACTTCCTCCAGGCCTCCTGCCGGCAAAAACTTTTTGGTGGAAAGAATTCGCTTCAACTTTTGGAGAAATTCTTTCTTATGCTTCTCATTAAGCTTTCGATAATACGGGAAATGGGTCTCTAGAAAGCTCACCTCCTCCGGTTTGATTATTCGTGGAAAAAGTTTCCACCTAAGCTCCGCTAAGAGATTTTGAATGAGCTGTAACTGGTAGTTGTATGGCATAAAAACAAAAATGGCAACTACCTAAAGTAATTGCCATTTTCAGTAAATGCAATTTTGGTTTATCGCGCGTAGTTCACCGCACGCATTTCTCGGATCACAGTGACTTTGATCTGACCCGGATACTGCATTTCTTTCTCGATCTTTTGAGAAATGTCGAACGAAAGCTTGCTGGCTTTTTGATCATCCACATTATCGGCATCGACCAAGATTCTGAGTTCACGTCCGGCTTGCATGGCAAAGCATTTGTTGACTCCATCAAAATTCAAGGCCAGCTCTTCCAATTCTTTCAGACGCTTGACATAGCTATCCATAATCTCGCGACGGGCGCCCGGTCTGGAACCTGAGATGGCATCGGAAGCCTGAACGATCGGAGATATCATGGAGGTCATCTCGATTTCATCGTGATGGGCTCCGATAGCATTGCAGATTTCAGGATGCTCTTTGTAGCGCTTAGCCAGTTCCATACCGAGAATCGCGTGCGGCAATTCCTGTTCTTCTGGCCAGACTTTTCCGATATCATGAAGTAATCCGGCCCGTTTAGCCAGTTTCGCATTGAGACCCATTTCTGCAGCCATGGTTGAAGCAAGTTTCGCTACTTCCCTGGAGTGCTGCAGGAGGTTTTGACCATAGGAAGATCGGAATCTCATCCGGCCCACCATCTTGATCAACTCGGGATGAAGTCCGTGAATTCCAAGGTCAATACAAGTTCTTTCCCCGATCTCGACAATCTCTTCCTCGATGTTTTTCTCAGTTTTAGCCACCACTTCCTCAATTCGGGCCGGGTGAATACGACCGTCCTGAACCAATCTGTGAAGTGAAAGTCTTGCGATTTCCCTTCTGACCGGATCAAATCCTGAGATAATGATCGCTTCGGGAGTGTCGTCCACAACGATCTCGACGCCGGTTGCTGCCTCGAGCGCACGGATGTTTCGGCCTTCACGACCGATAATTTTACCTTTGATGTCGTCGCTTTCGATGTTGAAGACCGATACGCAGTTTTCCACGGCGTGCTCTGTAGCCGTACGCTGAATGGTGTCCAAGACAATCTTTTTTGCCTGCTTGGTTGCGGTCAATTTTGCCTCGTCGAGGATATCCTTGATGTGGGATGAGGCCTTTGACTGAGCTTCTTCAGTCAGCATACTGACGAGTTGTTCTTTTGCTTCTTCGCGGGTAAGCCCGGCTATTTTTTCCAAATCAGCGATACGCTGGTTTGTAACTTTATCGAGCTCTTCCTTCTTGACCTGAACAGCATGAAGCTGTGCATTGAGGTTTTCTTTTTTACTGTCGAGCTCTGCTTCCTTACGTTTGAGAACTTCCTGCTCTTTAGCAACTTGACTCTGAAGCTGTTTTACTTTGTTTTCATTGGTGATGATGATGTTTTTCTTGGAATTCATCTCTTCATCAAACTCTGCCCTCATCTTCAGAAACTTCTCTTTTGCTTCGAGGATCCGATCCTTTTTAATGGTCTCAGCTGTAAGCTCAGCCTCCCTAAGCATGGATTTGACTTTTTCTTTGGTCTCTTCTTCCAGCTTTGCATTTTTATTTTTGATGAAAAATCCCGCCAATGCGGCACCTCCTCCTAACCCTGCCAGGGCTGCAAGGATGATAAATAGTACGTCTGCCATAGGTATTGTATATAGTTATACTCCCTCGCGGCTCCGAAAATCCCAGAAATGAGCGGATATCAATAATCAAACAGCTTTGGTAAGCAAAGCTGATATATGGGAAAGACTTTTACGAATATGCTCGCTGTCTTCAGCATTGACCTCATTGGTCTCCAGGGACTCCACCATGCAGTCAAAAGCGACCATGGCTAATAAATCCTGGCTGTCATCCAGACCAAATTCGGCTTTATACTTCCTCAATTTTTCATTAATCAGTTTCCCGGCATGTCTGATTTTGGCCTCGTCTTCAGGCCTGACACGCATAGGATACTCCCTTTCTCCGATTTTCACTCTGATGGCCAGCGTCTCCATTTCATTCGGAAAGGTATGTGATCAAATGATCGATTTCTTGTATATAATTATTGATTAAGTCACTCATTTCGGTGGCATCCTCTGGATTCACCGGTCGGTTGTCCACAATGTTACTAATTTTAATCTTATTTTTAAAATGATGGATTTCCTGCTCCTTGTCCTGAATTTCCAGCTCAAGATGAGCCAATCGAGCTTTCAACTGCTCGTTTTCAGCACTTACGGTTTCGAGTTTTTTACTGACCTGAACGGCCAGTTTTTCCAGTTTTTGCAGTTCCTCGTGAATCATTTTCAGCTTCTGATGATGGCGCCTACCTGGTCCTGGAAGGCATCTATCAATTTACTCATTGTTTTTTCAATTACCTTATCGGTCAGTGTATTTTCCAAATCCTGAAGGATAAAACTCAATGCGTAGGCCTTCTTTCCTGCCTCGATTTTGTCACCTTGATAGACGTCAAACACCCCGATTTTGCGAACGAGCTTCCCTCCGGCTTTCTCTGCAACAGCTTTTACCTGATCGTAGGTCACCGCCTTGTCAATCACCAATGATAGGTCTCTCCTGACCTCTGGGTACTTGGAGATTTCTTGGAATTTCTTCAAACCAGATGCTTTTTTGGTCAAGAGGTCCCAGTCGAGTTCTGCATACCACACGTCTTGACGCACCTCGGAGAGTTTCAGTATTTTTTCATCCACTAGTCCCAAAGTACCGAGTTCTTTTTCACCCAATTTCAGCACCAGACCATAGAAAAAAGGAGCGGACTCCTTCATGGAAATCTGCCCGATTTCGATATTTAATCTTTCCAATATTCGCTCTACTGCTGCATAGATGTCTGAAAATCCAAATGGCTTTTCGGCCTCGACCCAGCTTTCTGAGGAGCGATTTCCGGAATGAAAAATCGCCAATCTTCGGACTTCTTTGTATCCATCGGCGTTTTTTTGATAAACCGTACCAAACTCAAAGCACTTGAGATCGGTCTGTCGACGGTTGATATTGTGAGCCAAAACCTCCAAGCCGCTGAACAGTAAAGTCTGCCGCATCACGCCCAAATCCTCACTCAGCTTGTTGTAGATTTCCACATTCAAAGAAGAATCCAAATAGCCGGATTTTTCGGCATAGATAGGCTTGGTCAAGCTGTTGGTGATCAGCTCAAAATAGCCTTGTCCGGCCAACATTTCGGTCAGTCGGTACTGAAGTTTGTTAAGGTCTTTAAGAGGATGCTCCGCCAGATAGTCTGTTTTGAGATTATTGGAAAGCTCCACTTGATGAAAACCGTGAATTCGCAGGATTTCCTCAATGATATCCGCCTCACGGGTCACATCCACACGATAGGGCTTGACGGTGGCTGTGAAGCCTTCGGACGTTTCTTGAGTCACTTTGATATCCAAACTTTCAAGGATGGATTTTACCTCCGAAGGCTCGATTTTCTTTCCAATCAGGCGATTGACATGACCATAGGAAACCTCGACTACAAAATCGGAAATGGGCTGAGGATAAAGATCAATGATTTCAGAGCAAACCTTTCCTCCGGCAAGTTCCTGAAGCAAGGCTACTGCACGTTTCAGGGCATAAACCGGCATGTTAGGATCGGTTCCCCGTTCGAAGCGAAATGAAGCATCCGTCTTCAAGCCGTGAAACTGAGACCCTTTTCGAATCACATCGGGGGAGAAATAGGCTGACTCCAAGAAAATAGTGGTCGTCTGATCACTCACTCCGGAATGATTACCTCCAAAAACACCGGCGATGCACATCCCCCCGTTCGGGTCGCAGATCATCAATTCCTCACCGGATAGCTTACGCTCTTTTTCATCCAAAGTCACGAACGGGGTTCCTTTGGGAAGCTTGCCCACGATGATTTTCCCCTGAGCAATCTTGTCCGCATCAAAGGCGTGCAAAGGCTGGCCCAGGTCATGCAGTATAAAATTGGTGATATCAACCACGTTGTTGATCGGTTCCAAATCGAGAGATCGAAGGAAATTTTGAAGCCACTGAGGGGAAGGCCCGACATTCAAGTCAGTCACTACTACTCCGGCATATCTGGGACAATCGGCAGAGTTTTGAACCTCTACAGAAATGGCTGGGCCGGATTTTTCAACAGCAAGGGGCTTTTCTTCCGGCAAGCAAATTGGTCTTCCAAGGAGGGCTTTCAAATCTCTGGCAACGCCCAGATGTGAAGCAGCATCGGCACGGTTTGGAGTCAATCCGATTTCCAATACATGGTCTTCCGAAACCTCAAAGTATTCAGAGGCCGGAGTTCCATTGGGCAGATTGGTATCCAACACCATGATTCCGGCATGGGAAGTGCCGATTCCGATTTCATCTTCGGCGCAGATCATTCCCTCGGATACCTGTCCTCGGATTTTTGCTTTCTTGATTTCCAAAGGTTCGCCCTCAGTTGGAAAAAGCTTTGTCCCAACGGTAGCCACGACCACTTTTTGTCCCTTGGCAACATTGGATGCTCCGCAAACGATAGGTACCACGGCCGATCCGATATCCACTGTGGTCAAGCTTAGTTTATCTGCATCGGGATGACGCTCACAAGTCAGAACCTCACCGATAACGACACCTTCTAAACCTCCGCGAATCGAAACGAACTCTTCAACCCCTTCTACCTCAAGACCTGAGCGGGTAAGCAAGGCTGCGATTTCCTCGGGACTTTCAGTGAGCGCGATGTATTGATTTAATCTGTTGATTGAGATTTTCATTGACTTGATTTTAACAGGATCTGAATCCTTATTTTAACAAAAAAGGTGCAAAGGCACCTTTTCAAAACAGCTTGGCAAATTTAAAAGAATTGCAGGAGGGCGGGCTTATTTGCTGTAATTTTTCTCCCCGGCAAGAATGGGAATATCCAAAATATTCTCTTTGGGAGGAATGGGACAGGCAAAGTCCGGGTTGTATGCACAATACGGATTGTAGGCTAGGTTGAAGTCGATCGTGATGCTGGTTTTGCCATCTTGGCGCACATTGAGGTAGCGCCCTCCACCGTATGTTTCTCCTGCACTGGTAGCATCGGCAAAGGCCAAAAAGAAATTCCGCTTATCTGCTTCGTCCATGGCCTGAAGCAAAAGCAGTTTGTTTGTTTTTCCACCCAATTCAAATTCAGCGAAGGCATGCTCAATGTATCGTTGCTTGGATCCATCGGTCAGCGGCACTTCCCGGACCTTCTTGTTTTCGATCGGATTCAGCCTGGCCTTGACCTTATACTGGGGATCAATATCAAAAAAGGTCAGTTTCGTAAATGACTGCTTTTGCTCCTCAGTCAAGGGGGATTCAATATTGAATCGGATGAATTTGAACTGTCGCTCCCGCTCCTTTTCGATTTTCTCCACATACGCTTCGGGACTTTCGGCAGCGGTAAACATGTAGGCAACTGCCACTACTACCACCAGACTGATGGCAAGAATTATGATATGACTTGACTTCATTTAGAGTATACCTTCATCGGCGAAGCTAAAATAGCCACGATCTCCAAAAATAACATGATCCAAGACTGGCAAATCCAAATCACGCCCGATTTTGACCAATCGCTCGGTCAATCGCTTGTCCTGCTCGGAGGGAGATAAATTCCCACTGGGATGATTGTGGACCAAAATCACCGACTGCGCCATGTGTTCCAATGCTGTTTTAAAGACAATTTTGGGATCTACTACCGTCCCTGCAGTCCCGCCTTGACTGATCAATTGTTTTTTAATGACCAGATTGGATCGAGTCAATAAAATCAGGTAAAAATGCTCTACCAATTCATCATAAAGCTCCGGCTTCATCAGGTCGTAAATATCACGGGAAGAAGTAATCTTGGGCCGGACCTGAGGCTCCTGGTCTTTTCTTCTCCTGCCGAGTTCCAAAGCCGCCACAATCGAAATGGCTTTGGCCTCGCCGATTCCTTTGAATTTCATCAGATCCTTGACGGACATTCTGGCCAAGGAAGCCAAATCGTGATTTACCTCACGAAGAATCATCCTGGAAAGATCCACCGCGCTGATAGTCGGAGTACCGGATCCGATCAAGATGGCAATGAGTTCTGCATCGGAAAGAGCAGATTTTCCCTTGAGAAGGAGTTTTTCCCTGGGACGGTCTTCTTCTGCAAGCTCAGAGATTTTGATGGAAGTGGATTGACTCATAAGTAGTTCTTGAAAAAGTGTAACTAAAACTACTTAGAAAAAGACATAAAAAAAACCCTGCTTGGGACAGGGTTTCAATAACAAAGTCTTTCAGTAATTAAGCCAAAGCGCTGACGAACTTGGCCAATCTTGATTTCTTGTTGTTAGCGTTGTTCTTGTGAATCACATTCTTCTTAGCCAATTTGTCCAACATAGAAACAACCTTCTTGTAAAGCTCCATTGCTTCTACTTTATCAGTTGCAGCTTTCAGTCTTTTGATGAAAGTTCTGGTGGTCTTAGCCTGATATCTGTTTCTCAAACGCTTCGCTTCGTTGGCACGAATTCTCTTAAGAGCTGATTTGTGATTTGCCATATCTCGTTTTTAACTTAAATTCTTTACGTTCCCCTATTCCGAATTGGAGTGCAAAGTTATTGTAAATAATTAATTCTGCCAAAGGAATTTCAAACATTCCTTTCCGTCTCCGCTCTTCTCAATTTCGAATATTTTGCGAAAAGCTCTTAACAGGCTGCAAATATAGGTTTTTTATTATCTTCAAAGACAATTGTTTTGATTAATTTCAGGAATGAAGTTTTTTATTATTTGGGCTTTTGGTTTTCTTTTTTGGCCCCAAATTTTGGTGGATTGGGGATTTTATGCCCATTCACTGATCAATCGACAGGCAGTTTTTTCACTACCACCTGAGCTGATCCAATTTTACAAACCTCATCTTCAATTCATTGAGGAAAACGCCGTCAATCCCGACCGTCGGAGATATGCTGTGGTGGGAGAAGCTGAAAAACACTACATCGACTTGGATCACTATGGGGACAGTGCGCTTTTTGTTTTGCCAAAATACTGGCCTGAGGCCATCAAAAAATTTCCCGAAGATTCCCTGCGTGCCCATGGGATTGGGCCTTGGTCTGCATACCAAACTATGCTCAGCCTATCCAAAGCCTTTGAACAAAAGAATATGGCCGCCATTTTACGGCTTTCTGCGGACTTGGGTCATTACCTCGGAGATCTGAATGTCCCTCTGCATACCACCAAAAATTACAACGGGCAACTCACCGGTCAGGAGGGAATCCATGGGTTTTGGGAAAGTCGGGTACCGGAACTTCAGGCAAAAGATTATTCTTTTTGGGTGGGGAAAGCTGAGTATATCGAAAAACCACAGCTTGCAATTTGGGAAGCAGTGGCCAATGCACATTCCCAGGTGGACAGTGTCCTAAGGATGGAAAGGGAGCTTACCGCTCAATTTCCGGAGGATCAGAAATACAGCTACGAAGAGCGAAATGGATTAACTGTCAGGGTTTACTCACGAGCATTCACAGAGGCATTTGCCTTGGCCTTGGACAATCAAATTGAGCGGCAAATGAAGCGATCTATCAAGATGATCGCGGATTTCTGGTACACCGCGTGGATTAATGCCGGACAGCCTGATTTGAGCAATCTGACAGATTCCTCGTTGATCGAGGCAGAAAAAACAACTCCTGACCCTAAAATCAAGGTCAGGAGTCATGACAATGAATAACCTTAGGAGGCTAAGTATTTGCGGATAGCCAAGCCCAATCTTTCAAAAGTATTTTTGAATACAGATTCATTCTCCTCGAGTAATGTTACTCGAAATCCTCTCAAATCCGAACAAAACGAAGAAATCGGCACTACGCAGATCCGCTCAGAGACAAGCAAATAGTACACAAAACGCTTGTCCAAAGGCATCTCCGGATCGCCAAGCCATGAATCCAATAACTTTTGCAATCGCTCATCTTCAACGGGAAGGGATTGGCTTGGTGTTAGCAATTTTTCGTCAAATACGATGGTATTGTAAAAAGCTCCTTGGGTAGGATTGAATTTGATCCCCGGAATATCTCCCAAAATTTCTCTCATCCACTGACTTCGCTTCCCGATTTGCTCATTGGCCTGCTCTCTGTAAGCGTGATATTCCGGATGGCTCATGATCCTTGGAATAGCCAACTGAGGCAAAATCGTGGAGCAAACTTCGATCATCTTGGCATTTTCCAAAGTTTGACAAAGCTTGGAAAACTCCCTGGAAGCCTCCCGGTTGTAAAACTCCATCCAGCCGCATCGCGCTCCCGGCCAAGGAAATTCTTTGGAAATCCCTTTCAAAGAAATCGCCGGACGACTTCCGATTACTTCAGCAAGGGCAACTGCTTTGATCCCGTTATAGGTAATGTTTTGGTAAATCTCGTCCGCTATCAACAGCAGGTTAAATTCCTCCGCGATTTTTACAAATCCTTCCAACACCTCTTTGGGATACACCATACCGGTCGGATTGTCGGGATTGATGATCAGGATACCGACAATTGATGGATTGTACTTCACCTTAAGATACAAATCCTCCATATCCGGCAACCACTGATTGTCCGGATCAAGCTTGTAGGTGATCGGGGCAGTATTGGCATGGGCGGCTTCTGCCGAACTGTGCGTGGAGTAAGCAGGCGAAGGCCCGATGATACGCGCCGTAGGGATCAGGAACTGGTACAATTTGGCAATGGCATCGCCCAAACCATTGAAAAACAAAATATCCTCAGCGGTAATTTGAGCCCCTCCCTTTTCATTGTTCAGGTTGGCCAGAAACTTTC
>CAYONF010000032.1:0-31095 GCA_964405255.1 uncultured Limnohabitans sp.
CCTATGTCGAGAAAACCCTGGAGCTGCCGGGTGAGGAAAAACTGGTCATCAACCTTAACGGCTTGGATTGCACCACTTACCTGGAGACGGTGGTGACTTTGGCCCGAGTTGCTACATCCGGAAATCTGACTTTTGAGGCATTTGAGAAGGAATTGGAGCAGTTGCGCTATCAGGAGGGGATCCGGAAAGACTACTCTTCCCGACTGCATTATTTTTCTGACTGGATTTTTCAAAACCAGCAAAAGGGGATAATCCGGGACATCACCCGGGAAATCGGAGGGACGGAATATCCCAATCAGCCGAGTTTTATGTCCGAAAACCCACAGTTTTATGCCCAATTGAGCAATCCCCAATTTTTGAAAGCGATCAAAGCGGACGAAGCAGAAATTGCCCAAAGGGCTTATTATTTTATCCCCAAAGCCGAAATTGAGACGTACGAAAAGAACATCCGCTCAGGTGACCTCATTGCGATTACGACCTCAATCAAAAATCTCGATATCGTTCACGTAGGCTTTGCCGTCGAGCAAGCGGGTAGGATTCACCTGATGCATGCGAGTACGGGCTCGATGAAAGTGGAGATTTCTTCCAAGCCCCTTAGCGAATACCTCAAGGCCAATAAATCCCAATCCGGGATTATGGTGGCCCGATTGGCAGAGCCTGAAGTGTGATCGAAGCTCCGCTTTGAACCAGGAATAAATCCTGGCCCCAGCCTATCCCATCTTCCCAATTCGTACTCAGGCTTTCCAAGAGTCTCGGTTTTCTTTCAAAAGAATTTTCTGAGCGAATAGGGGTAAAAGCCGCCTCAATTGTCTTATAAAAAAGCCAAAACCGTATCTTGCAGCGAATGCTTTTCAACTCCATGCAGGTTTCGGATCACGAGCTTTTTTTAAGGATACAATCAGGCCAACTCCCTGCTTTCGAGATGCTGTTCAAGACCCATTACCAGCCGCTTTGCCGCTATGCCAATTCCTATCTGAAAGATCCGGACGGGGCAGAAGAGGTCGTTCAGGCTGCTTTTATTGGGTTTTGGGAAAAGAAAAGCTCGATTTCCATCGATACTTCGATCAAATCTTACCTCTACCGAACCGTGCGGAATTCCTGTCTGAACGAACTCAAGCACGAGCAGGTCAAGCAGAAATATCGTTCCGCCCAAACCCAGGAGGAGGAAAAGACCAGCGAACCTGCGGACCACTTGGCCATCCATGTGGAGTTGGAAGAAAAGGTCCGCCAGGCCATTCAGCGCCTGCCGGAGCAATGTCGCCTGATCTTTACCATGAGCCGCTTTGAGGAACTGAAGTATCAGGAAATCGCGGATCAGCTGAATATTTCCATCAAAACGGTGGAAAACCAAATGGGCAAAGCACTCAAGCTGATGCGGCTTTACCTCAAAGAATACCTGCCCCTGATTGCGCTGTTGATGAAAGGACTCTTGGACGGATGAGCTATAGCGAAGAACATATCGAAGAGCTGATCGGTAAATTTGTGGTCGGCGAGGTTTCCGAAGCGGAAATCCGGGAGCTGCGGGAATGGTGTGCGCTTTCCCCGGAAAACCAGAAATACCTGGACGATGCGCTTTTGATTTTTGAAAAAGCCCAATTGCCGGATCAGGCGGAGTTTAATACCGAATTGGCTTGGGAAAAAGTGAAGGCCCGGATCTCCGGCGGGGATCGGAAAACCCGGTTTTTCATCCCGATTTGGGGAATTGCGGCAGGATTGGTTTTGATTTTTGCCTTGTCCTTCCTCTTCTATCAGAACTCCCTTGCGCCTCAGGAACTGGTTTTGGTCAGCGAAAATCAGGTCTTTACTCAGGCTCTTCCCGATCAAACTGAAATCTCCCTCAACCAAAACTCCGAGGCCAAAGTGGAGTACAACGAGCGAAAAAAAACAGGTACCATCCGGCTGAGCGGGGAGGCTTTGGTGGATATTCCCGAGACTAAAAAAGTGAATTGGGTGGTGGAAACGGGCGATTTGAGGATAGAGGATATTGGGACGATATTTCATGTGAAGGCCTATCCTGAAAGTGAAACGGTAGAGGTCTCCGTTCAGGAAGGAGAAGTCCGCTTGTACACCGAATCTCAAGCCGGAATCACTCTTCAGGCCGGGGAAAAGGGGATTTACTTCAAGTCCCAACAAACCTTCTCCAAGGCCGAGGCCGACACCAATGTGGCTGCCTTCAAGACCCGGCAGTTTTCCTTTGAGGAAAAGGAACTCCGGCAGGTGGTGGCCGAACTCAGCGCCGTGTACGGCAGGGAAATTGTCCTCGATGAAAATATCGCCGCCTGTAAGTTGACCGTCAGCTTTGACAACGAGGACTTGGAAACCATTTTGGCGGTGATTTCAGAAACACTTTCGCTCAAGGTCAGTACGGAGGGCGATCAAATCCGAATCAGCGGTGAGGGGTGCTTCTAGTAAAGGGTCAACAGACCACGGTCCACGGTCCACGGCGGTTGCGTGCTTTTGGTCAACAGACCACGGTCCACAGTCCACTGCAGATCCTGCTCCTTTGATAGATTGTTGGCAAGTCGAGGCTTCCATTGTTTCAGAAGAAATGATGGAAATGGGTAGGTGGAGAAAAACAGTTATTTTTTGGATGTGCTTTGCCTTTCTGGCCTTATTTTTTTCGATCCAGGTTAGTGCTCAGGAGATTCCAGTATTGGAGCGAAAAGTCAGCATCTCAGCCCAAAACGAGCGGATTGACAGTTTTTTAAAACGACTCTCCGAGCAGGCGGATTGCGTTTTTTCGTACAGTTCTTCGGCTATGGAAGTGAGCAAGACTTATTCGGGTCAGTTTGTAAACAGACCGCTGCGGGAAGTCTTGGAAACCGTTTTTGAGGGGAAAGTTCTGCTCAAGCAAAAAGGGCGCTATGTGATTCTGACTCCCAAACCCGACTCACCCAAGGAAGTCGTAATCAGCGGTTACGTGGTGGATGAATCGGGTCAGGGCATCCGGGATGCCACGATTTACGATCCGATTACCCTGCAATCCTCGACTACGGACGAGTACGGATACTTCCAGTTTGAGGTGAAAAATCCCGCAGCTGAGGATTTTCAATTGATCGTCAATAAGAAAGACTATTCGGACACCTTGCTTTTGGAGGAGAAGTCCTCCTTTCAGAAGATCCTGCTGAAGGCGGAAGAAGTCGATCTGGATCAGGTCGGCAAGCGCATCGCCGGTTCCGCCAAGAACTTTGTGACTTGGACCAAAAATTCCCTCGGTTATCGAAACTCAGAAAATGTCCGGGATACCCTCCACCGGGATTTTCAGCTTTCGTTGGTTCCTTTTGTCGGGACCAACCGCAAACTATCCGGAAGTGTAGTCAACGATTACTCTCTGAATATCCTCGGCGGTTACTCGGCTGGGACGGAAAAGGCCGAAATCGGAGGCATATTCAATATCGATCGGGGCGATGTGCAGTCAGTACAGCTGGCAGGTATGATCAATCAGGTGGGAGGAAAAGTCAGCGGTTTTCAGATGGCCGGTTTTGTTAATTCGGTTTGGAATGGGGTCGATGCCGTTCAGCTCGCCGGGATGATGAATTTTACCCGTGGAAAAGTACACGGAGTGCAGGTGGCAGGTTTGTTGAATGTGAGCACGGATTCCCTGACCGGCACGCAGGTAGCCGGAATGGCAAATTATACCCATCGGGATGTCACCGGAGCACAGGTCAGCGCGGTCTTGAATGTGGGGAGAAAAGTCAACGGTTCCCAAGTCGCGCTCTTCAACTACGCGGACAGCATTTCGGGAGCGCCGGTGGGCTTGATCAGCTTTGTCCGCAAAGGGTACAATACTATCGAAGTCGGGGGGAATGAAGTGTTGCCGCTCAATCTGGCGCTTCGCACCGGAACGCGGACCTTTTACAATATCCTGTTTGCAGGAATGCGGCCTGATGCCTCGGATTCCCTGGTTTGGTCGTTTGGCTATGGTGTCGGTACCGCACCAAAATTGGGAAAAAAGACCTTCCTTAACATCGAACTGAGCTCCGAACAACTCAATAAGGGCAATGTCGCCGCACTGAATCTGATCAATAAATTGTACTTGGGATTTGACTATCAGGCTGCCCGATGGCTGGGTGTTTTTGCGGGTCCCACGCTGAATTACCGGGTGTATGATACCTCGTATGAGGCCCATCCCGAACTGTTCACTTATTCTGATCCCCCCATTCAGTCGGAAAAATTCTACGCCACCAATGATATCGGAACTCAGCTTTGGTGGGGTTTCCGGGCTGGTATCCGGTTTTTTTAATATTATTATCCGCAATTGTGCCAGTTGATCAAAAATAAACACGGATAGGAACGGATAATCGTCCACCGACGACTGTCCACGGTCCACAGCTCGTCTTATCGAACTTCAAACCTTTTTTTCTTTGGCTACTGGTAGGAAAGCGGGTAAATAAATTTTTGAAAACAGGATACTTTTTTTCAGCAAGGCATAGGGGTAAGGAAGTGTTCGCTTGTCTTTAGGGCGAAAACTAATCCAAACTCATGAATACGTTTAGCAGCATGTTAGTCGCATTGGGGATCCTGGCCTCCTTCCCAGCCGAAGCGGGATTCCATATTCCAGAAGCCGGTCTTCCCCAACAGGAATCCGCCCTAAATTCAAAAAGCACCGCTTCCGAGGCCAACAGGGACCAAGAATCGGATAGCCTCAACCGAAATGTCCGGGTGATCACGTTTGATCCCTTCGGGAAAAATCTCAGCGATACCACTTCGCTCGGTTTTCAGTTTTCCTTTGTCCCCTATGTGGGAACCAACGGCATCAACTCCGGTAATTTTGTCAACGACTACTCCTTCAATTTGCTTGGGGGATACTCTGCCGGAACCCGCAAACTTGAACTCGGGGGCCTGTTTAACATCAACCGTTCGGATATGACGGGTGTCCAACTGGCCGGATTGTTCAATCAGGTCGGGGGAAAAGTCGACGGGGTCCAATTGGCCGGTTTGTTCAATTCCAACTTGGATTCAGTGGAAGCTGTACAATTAGCCGGTTTGCTCAACTTCAGTACCGGTCCGATTGACGGGGTGCAAGTGGCGGGTTTAGCCAATTTTTCTCCCAGAAAAATATCCGGAGTGCAGGTGGCGGGAGTCATGAACTTTACCGCAGCCGAGGTGGAAGGTTCTCAGGTCGCGGGGGTGTTGAATTTTACGCCCAAAGATGTCAAAGGATCTCAGGTCGGACTGGTGAATTTTGCGCACAAGGTGGACGGCTTTCAGTTGGGCTTCCTCAACTATGCAGATAGCATGAGCGGAGTTCCCGTGGGCTTTTTGAGTTTTGTCCGCACGGGTTACCATACCCTGGAATTGGGGATCAATGAAGTAACTCCCCTGAATCTTGCCTTTCGGACCGGCAAGCGGGAGTTTTTCACGTTCCCTTTTATCGGGATTCGGCCCGAGATCGACGAGCAGTTGACCTGGTCCTTTGGCTATGGGGTCGGTACCGCCCCGAGACTGGGAAAGAAAACCTACCTGAACATCGAGCTGAGTTCGGAGCAACTGAGCAAAGGTGGGGTAGAAGCGCTCAACTTGGTCAATCGCTTTTACCTGGGAGGGGAATATCAGGTGGGTAAAAAAATGGCAGTCTATGCCGGGCCTACTTTGAACTTCCGGGTGTATGACACCTCCTTCCTCGGTCACCCGGATTTATTTGTCTTTTCAGGTCCGAACTTCCAAAATGAAAAATACTATCCCGAAGACTTGGGAAGTCAGCTTTGGTTTGGCTTCAGGGCCGGGATGAGGTTTTTCTAAGTAATTGGAAAATTCAAAAATTGAAAGATTGAAACACTTTGGAAAGCTCAGTGAAGCAATTGAAAAATTCCAAGAGTTGAAAGGTGGCAACGGGGTAAGGTTGTAAGGTTGAACAGAGGCCTGGGCCAGATCTCCATCAGAACCCTCCTATTTCGTATCTCGTCTTTCGTTCTTCTTTTAGTAATTCTCAAAAAAAATCATCAAAACACATAGGGGTAAGTCCCCGCTCAATTGTCTCTTTATTGAAATCTAAACCAACAATCGAAAATGCTTCCCGGGCCCTGAAACAGGGCTTGGGAGCTTTTCTCAACTCAAAAATCGTTATGAAAAAACTTCTTGCTCTTATTCTTTTCTTTCAGGTGATCTCCACAGCGTATGCCCAGCGGGCCGAATCCTTTCGATTCCAGATGGATCTGGGTATGGCTGCGCCAAAAGACGGAGGTATCGGCGCCTTGGTCAATTTAGAACCCCAGGTTTTGGTTCTGGACAACCTGGCTTTGGGGCTCCGGTTTGGAGTCACCGGCCTGGCCAAAGACGTGGTCTACTACGAAATTCCGGATGATTACACCGGAGAGCTCGCTGCCAACACCTCCATCTCCGGTACCGCCAATTACTATTTCAACTTTGGCAAGGGCAGAGTAGCGCCCTACGTTGGGGCTGGTTTCGGATACTATGCACTGAGCAACATAGACATCGAGGACAGTACTATTGACGAAGATGATCTCAGTGATCTGAAAGCCAATTTTGCCTGGGCGCCGATGGTTCGAGCCGGAGTGGAGCTGGGCAAATTCAGAATCGGGGCCGAGTACAATTTTGTACCAAAAAGTGACCTCCAATCCGTAAGCGGAGAAGTGGTAGGACAGGCTATCAATGAATACTTCGGATTTACGCTCGGCTATTTTGTAGGCGGTGGAAGATGGGGAAGAAATTTCTCCGGATCCTCTCATTAACCCAAACGGACTTTAATTTTTTTCTTCAGAAAAACCCCAGGAACCTATCCCAATGGAATAAGCCTCCCGGGCTGAGAGGAACCTTCAAAAACCTCCTTCAGCATTGAAAAAAAGCAAACCACAAATCCTCGATCGTGAATCGGGGGTCTGGGATTCCTTTGCCCGAATTTTCAATTCATCCCTAAACCAACACTATGAACTCATTCTCCAAAATCCTGGCGGTACTTTGCCTGTTTGCATTGAATCCGCTGCATTCCCAGACTCTAACTCAGACCGTTCGGGGCAAAGTAGTCGATCAGATCAGCAGGGCTCCGATTCCCGGTGCCACGGTGATGATTCTCCATACAGAGCCGCTGATGGGGGTGGCCACCGATGTGGATGGGGACTTCAAAATGGCTCAGGTACCATTGGGGACCCATACCCTTCGCGTAAGCTTTGTCGGCTACAAAGACCAGATTCTTCCCAACGTGTTGGTCAACTCAGGAAAAGAAGTGGTCCTGACACTTAGTCTGGTGGAGGAAATCGGACAGCTGGATGAAGTAGTTGTATTGGGTGCTGAGAAAGAGTGGACCGTCAATGACATGGTGACCGTGAGCGGGAGGACCTTTTCTGTTGAGGAAACCCGAAAGTTTGCCGCGGCAGTGAATGACCCAGCCCGGATGGCCACTTCTTTTTCAGGAGTGGTAGGTACCGATGATGGCAACAACACTATTTCCATCCGGGGCAACAGTCCCAATGGACTGCTCTGGAGAATGGAAGGAATAGATATTCCCAGTCCCAATCACTTCGTCAATCCCGGTTCTTCTGGTGGGGGGATTTCAATTTTGAGTTCGCAGCTTCTGGCCAATTCTGACTTTATCACCAGTGCTTTTCCGGCTGAATATGGGAATGCTCTGGGCGGGGTTTTTGATTTGAGCTTGAGAAAGGGCAACAATGAGAAGCGCGAGTTTACCTTACAAGCGGGTTTTCTCGGGACAGATCTTGCAGCCGAAGGCCCGATTGCCAAAAATTACAAGGGTTCCTACCTGATCAATTACCGTTATTCCACCCTTTCGATTTTATCCCAAATCGGAGTGCCTCTGGGGGATTTTGTGACGGATTTTCAGGATTTGTCTTTTAATTTTTACCTGCCTGCAGGAAAGAAAAGCAGCTTTTCGATTTTTGGTTTTGGGGGGGTAAGTGACCAAAACGGAGAGGCAAAAAAAGACTCTCTAATCTGGGAAAGCGAGGGAGACCGCTACAGTTCCCGGTATTTCTCCAACACGGGAGCGGTCGGAATCAAACATTCTTACCTGATTGATCAGTCCAATTTTCTCCAAACTACCCTCTTGGCTTCTGGGCATGAGCTTGGCGATGATGTAGAGCGATTGGATAACGAATACACCAGTCAGGAGTGGAATTACGAAAATTTCTCCAACTCCAAAATCACGCTAAGCAGTGTCTTGAATTCCAAACTATCGGCTCGATCCAATCTGCGAAGTGGGGTTTATTTGAACCAACTTTACTACAATCTCCAAGAAAAAGGCCGGACAGCTGAAAACGAGGCACTAGAGACATTCATCAATTCCAAAGGAAGTACCCAAAGTATTCAGGCCTTTTCCCAACTCAACTATCGGGCAAGCGAACGCCTGACGTTCAATGTTGGGCTTCACTACCTTTTGCTTGTGCTGAATCAATCAAATTCACTGGAGCCAAGAATCAGTGCCTCGTATGAATTGGACGAAAAACAGCGCATCAGCTTGGGCTATGGCCTGCATAGCCAAGTGCAACCCTTGGGAACCTACTTTGCAGAGCAAGAAGAAAACGGCCAAATCATCCTACCAAACAAAGAGTTGGGATTGAGCAAGTCTCATCATGTGGTGCTGGGGTACGATCGGCAGCTGAATCCCTACCTGAGAATGAAGATCGAAGGATACTACCAACAGCTTTTCAATATTCCAATTAAGCCAGGGGAGGATCAGACCTACTCCATTCTCAATCAGCAGTGGACATTCATGACCGATCCTTTAGTCAATGAAGGTTTTGGCAGGAACTACGGCGGTGAGTTTACCTTGGAGCAGTTTACTTACAAAGATCTCTACTTTTTATTCTCCGCTTCCCTTTACAACTCTTTGTACAAAACTCAGGAAAACCAATGGAGAAATACCCGCTACAACGGAAATGCGAATCTCACCCTGACCATAGGAAAGGAGTATCAACTGAAAAAGAATCGAATGCTAGGGCTGAATCTGAGAAGTATCTATGGAGGCGGACTCCGGGCTACGCCGATTAATCTGGAAGAATCGATCACCCAAAATGAAACCGTTTATAAGGAAAATGAGGCATTTGAGGATCAAAATCCGGCTTATTTCCGAACAGACCTTCGGGCCAGTCTCAAGTGGAACCGTCCAAAATCCACAAGTACTCTTGCTTTGGATATTCAAAATGTCACCAACCGAAAAAACATCTTTGGAAGCTATTTTGAGCCGATGAAGGGTGAAATTGTAACCGCTTATCAATCACCTTTGATCCCTGTGATCAGCTACCGGATTGAATTCTGAAAAACAAGGATGAAGGCCCGGGGAAGCAGTTAGTCCTTGTTTTCCCGGGCTCTATTCGAAGAGGTTTTTTTCTAAAAAGAGAGGTAGGAATGGGTACCGAGGATGGTGTTGGATTTGAGGAGCGGTTTCATACAAAAACCAGCCCCAAACAGATTTCCGAGCGCTAACTCTGATTTGCGACCCAATTCCGATTGCTTGGATAAGTTACTTTGGCATTGCCAAAAACAGTTCATCCCAAGAAGGAAAATCAACCCTAACGTAAATCATGCTCCGACCACATGGTTGACTTTATGGAAGAGATGAAGTCAAAAGGCCATGCCTGTCAGGTCAACTTGCTTTTTTGGCTACCCTTTGCGAATAATCTTAAAAAATCTTTTGATATTCATAAATATGGTAAATGAATGAACTTTTATTTATCATATTCATAAAAAAATAACCGAATTTTTATGCTGGTTCAGAAGAAAAAATCTGAACCTTTTATTTTTGCACCCAGTTAAAAACCTCAGAAATCCGGCTTAAGAAAAATTAACAAACCGTCTACCAACCTCACACCTGCTGCGCTCACGATGAAATGGCTTTTGGGTATTTTTCTTGGATTGGTCAGTCTCAGTTGTTTGGGATTGGATTTGGAGGAACAGAATCGGTACGGATTGACCAAACCGATTCACCTGGAGATGGTAGACGAACATTCATTTTCGTCAATTGATCTCAATGACATCAGTTCAAGACGTTCGAGAACAGCAAGTTCCTTTCAGATTCGCAACAAAGCGGACCGACCCTCTGAACGAATCACACTACCCAATTCCCTCTTTTTCAGCTGCCGGATTTGGCAGTCCTATATTCCCGTAGTTAACGATCAGTCCCTGCGACTGTTGATTGGCAAATCAATTCAAGTCAACGCCCCCTAGGACTTAGTTGCTTTCTCTCAGACAATAAACCCTGTTGTCGATCTTTCTCATCTAAACTACTCCCTATGAAAACTGAAAAACAGTCATGGTTTTCCGGAAGGAAACGCTATGCGATTATACTTTGTGTCCTGGCAAACTTAGCCTTGGCAATTCTTAACTCTTGTACCGAAGGAAACTCCAAAGAAGCCGAAGAAGTGGCTGTGAATGTTCCTGTCTTGGAGCTGCAGCCTGAAGCGGTGGAAGTACCTCAAACTTACATTGCCGATATCCAGGCGGTACAGTTTGTCGAAGTGCGTTCCAAAGTCGAAGGCTTTGTGGACCAGATCTTCGTTGACGAAGGCCAGTATGTCAAAAAAGGACAAAAACTCTTTCAGCTCTCCTCAGCCGAATACAATGAGCTTGTCAATTCTGCCCGAGCTAACCTTATGAAGGCCAAAGCAGAGCAATCAGCAGCCAAAGTGGAAATGGAGCGACTGAAGATTTTGGTGGACAAAAAGATCATCTCCGCCTCGGAACTTGAGCTTGCCAAGTCAAACAAGGCAGTGGCAGATTCGCACATCGCCGAAGCGGAAGCGATGCTGAAGTCTGCCCAGACCGGACTTTCCTACACCACGGTGAAAGCGCCTTTTGACGGAATTGTCGACCGGATCCCGCACAAGCTTGGAAGTTTGGTCAACGAAAACGACCTATTGACCTCAATCACAGACATCTCCAGTGTATTTGCTTACTACAAAGTCAACGAAAATGAGTACCTCAGCTTCATGCGAGCCAAGATCGAAGAAGGGGATCCGGATGCATTCAGTGATCAGTTGACACTTATTCTTTCGGACGGTGAAAAATATCCGCAAAAAGGCAAGCTTGAAACCACTGAGGGTGACATTGAATCGGGCACTGGCTCGATCGGGTTCCGGGTGAGATTTCCCAATCCGGACAATCTCATCAAGCATGGAGCTACCGGCAAAATCGAGATGATGTCCAAAATGGAAAACATTTACCTCATCCCTCAGAAGTCTACCTTTGAGATTCAGGACTTTACTTATGTCTATGTCGTGGACAAGGATAATACGGTCAAAGTGAGAAGTTTCAAACCCTTAAAGAGACACGATGTGTACTACATCGCCGAGGGCTTCCAGCCGGGTGACCGAATCGTCTACGAAGGCATTCAGCAGGTCAAAGACGGTTCCCGTGTGGTTCCTCAGGCGGTAGCGGCAGCAGACGTATACGGAAAGCTCCTTAGCTCCAACTAATCCGATCCGGTAAATCACTCAACATGCTAGAACTCTTTATCAGGAGACCGATCCTCTCCACGGTGATCTCCGTGTTCATTACGCTCTTGGGTATCTTGGCATTGACTACGCTGCCGATTACCCAATTCCCGGATATTGTGCCCCCAGCCGTGACGGTGACGGCCCGATATACCGGTGCCAATGCAGAAGTATTGGCCAAAGCTGTGGCTACCCCGCTCGAGCGGGCCATCAATGGGGTGCCTGGCATGGAATACATGACCTCTGTCAATACCAACGACGGGATATCGCTGATCAACATTGTCTTCAAAGTGGGGACAGATCCCGATCAGGCAGCGGTCAACGTTCAAAACCGTGTGGCAACGGTTTTGGATGAATTGCCGGAGGAAGTCATCCGGGCTGGGGTGCAGACCGAGAAAGAGGTCAACAGTATGCTCCTCTACCTCAACCTGACCACTTCCGACACCACACAGGACGAGAAGTTTGTGTTCAACTTTGCCGACATCAACATTCTGCCCGAGCTCAAGCGAATCGAAGGGGTGGGTCGTGCCGAAATCATGGGGATGAAGGACTACGCCATGCGGGTGTGGCTCAAACCGGATCGATTGGCGGCCTACGATCTCTCTCCTCAGGACGTGACCGATGCCATCCGTGCCCAAAACGTGGAAGCAGCCCCGGGTAAGTCAGGTATTTCTTCCGACCGGGATCCTCAGGCACTTCAGTATGTATTGAAGTACACCGGTAAGTTTAATCAGGAGTCGGATTACGAAAATATAACGCTAAAGGCACTGCCGGATGGATCATTGCTGAAGCTGAAGGATGTGGCTGATATTCAGTTTGACGCATTGGAATACTCCATGGTGTCGATGACAGACGGCAAGCCCTCAGCCTCCATCATGATCAAGCAGCGGCCTGGATCCAATGCCCGAGAAGTCATCTCCAACATCAAGGCCAAGATGACTGAAATCCAGGAGTCATCTTTCCCTCCCGGCATGACCTTCAACGTTTCTTATGACGTAAGCCGATTTTTGGACGCTTCGATCTTTGAGGTATTGAAAACGCTCATTGAGGCGTTCCTCCTGGTATTTATCGTGGTTTTTCTCTTTTTGCAAGATTTCAGATCCACGCTTATTCCGGCGATTGCAGTTCCGGTATCACTCGTAGGTACGCTGTTTTTCATGCAGCTTTTTGGATTCTCGATCAATTTGCTGACCCTTTTCGCCTTGGTCTTGGCCATCGGGATTGTGGTGGACAATGCCATCGTGGTCGTGGAGGCGGTCCACGTGAAGATGCACGACCTCAAACTCAATGCGCTTGACGCTACCTTGGCCGCTATGAAGGAAATCGGCGGGGCCATTGTGGCGATTACCTTGGTGATGTCAGCAGTGTTTATCCCGGTAAGTTTCCTTTCCGGTCCTGTGGGGATTTTCTACAGACAGTTTTCATTGACCTTGGCCATAGCCATCGTGATCTCGGGGATCAATGCATTGACCCTGTCTCCGGCGCTCTGTGCCATGATGCTTAAGCCCATGCATAGTCATGGGGAAGGCAAGCCGGGTGCATTACAGCGCTTCTTCAATGGCTTCAATGCCCGATACGATGCGCTGCAGGGACGCTATTCCTCCGTGCTGAAAATGATCGCCAACCGAAAGGTGGTGACCTACGGCGCTTTGGGCTTGTTTTTCGTCCTTACCTATGGCATGCTTTCTATTGTGCCGACTGGATTTATCCCCAACGAAGATCAGGGCATGGTCTATGTCAACGTGACTACTCCTCCCGGCGCTACTGTGGATCGTACTTCAGAGATCATGGATGAGGTTCAGGCGGCCCTTCTTCCGCTGGAAGAGGTGGAGACCGTTTCTACGTTGGCTGGATATTCTCTTCTCACAGAGACAGCAGGAGCCTCCTTCGGGATGGGCATGGTCAATCTTGCCCCTTGGGGTGACCGCGAGCAAAATGTCAACGAGCTTATCCAGGATTACATTGCACGAACCTCACACATCACCGGTGCAGATATCCAGTTTCTAGCTCCGCCTCCGGTTCCGGGTTTCGGAAACGCCTCTGGCTTTGAACTCCGTCTTCAGGATCGATCCGGTGGTAACTTGGGCAATATGGCCCGGGTCAATGAAGAGTTTATCCAAGCACTCAATGACCGTCCGGAGATTGAAGGAGCATTTACCAACTTTGATCCCAGTTTCCCGCAGTTTCTTCTGACGGTAGATCACGACAAGGCAGCAAAGCTCGGCGTCTCAGTCAATGATGCAATGGAAACCCTTCAGAGCTACATCGGTTCCTATTACGCCTCCAACTTCATCCGGTACGGAATGATGTATAAGGTCATGATTCAAGCTTCCCCCGAGTACCGTACAAAACCGGAGTCATTGTTGGACATGTATGCCAAGAATAAAGACGGAGAGATGGTACCCTATTCCAACTTTGTCAGTCTGGAGCGGGTCTATGGACCAGAACAATTGACCCGGTACAACATGTTTACCTCCGCATTGATTTCCGGAGATGCAGCGCCGGGGTATTCTTCAGGAGATGCCATCAAAGCTGTGGAGGAAGTGGCTGCCGAGACCCTTCCCCGAGGATATGACATTGACTGGTCAGGAATTACCCGGGAGCAAATTGCCTCTGGCAATCAGGCCGTGTACATTTTTCTAATCTGTCTGGTGTTTGTGTACCTGCTTTTGGCTGCGCAATACGAAAGCTACATGCTTCCACTTCCGGTCATTCTTTCCCTTCCGGCAGGGATCTTTGGTTCCTACTTCTTCCTCTGGCTGGTAGGTCTCCAAAATGACATCTATGCCCAAGTATCCCTCGTCATGCTGATCGGTCTGCTGGGCAAAAATGCCATCCTGATCATCGAGATCGCCATCCAAAACCGACAAAAGGGCCTCTCTATCATCCAGAGTGCCATCAATGGTGGGGTGGAGCGTCTTCGTCCGATCTTGATGACCTCATTTGCCTTCATTTGCGGGTTGATTCCGTTGACGCTGGCTTCTGGTGCCGGTGCCATCGGCAATAGGACTATCGGTACAGCCGCGGCGGGTGGTATGCTTGTGGGAACTGTCATCGGGGTCTTTTTGATCCCTGGTCTTTATGTGGTCTTTGAGACCATCGATACCAAACTGAAGGAGCGAAAAGTCCAAAAAATGGAAACGCTCAACCTAAGTCAGGAGGTGCACGCATGAGACACGGATTACTTTTGCTCGTCGGAGGTGTCCTCCTCCTCTCTGCCTGCAAGGTCACTCAACCTGCTGCACCCTCTTCCTCACTCAGTCTTCCTGGTCAGTTTCATGCCGAGACGACCGATTCGGTCTCGTCAATTGCAAGCATTCAATGGAGAAACTACTTTGAGGATTCCAGTTTGAAAAATCTCATCCAGCTCGCTCTGGATAATAATCAGGACAACCGCATGACCCTAGAGCGTATCGCTGCTTCCCGGGCTCAGATGCGGGCAGCCAAAGCTGCCCTGTTGCCTGCCATCTCCGGAGTAGCCGGTGCATCTACCACCCGATTTGGGGAATACACGATGAATGGGGTAGGAAATTTTGACCTCAATCAGTCGGAAAATGTCCCGGATGACAAGCGAATCCCTGATCCCTATCCTGACTTCTTGGTCGGACTCAGTTTTGACTGGGAAGTGGATGTCTGGGGAAAGCTCAAAAACCGGAGAAAGGCTGCAGTAGCCCGCTACCTGGCTTCTGAATCCATGTCAAAAGCAGTACAGACCTGGCTGATCTCTGATGTGGCAAGCACCTACTACGAGCTCTTGGCCTTGGATGCAGAGATTGATGTCCTGAACGAAAACATCGAACTTCAGAAGCTCGGGGTACAGCTCATCACCGAACTCAAGGAAGGTGGCAAGGCCAATCAGTTGGGAATTGATCAGTTTGAGGCACTTCTGCTCAACTCTCAGGCTCAGCTGGAGGAAAAACTCCGGGTCAGACAATCTACGACTTATGCCCTGCAGCGGCTCATCGGTAAGGTCGAAGTCCCGCTGGAGCGCTCACAACTTGATGAAGCATTGGCTACGCCGAAATTTCGGGAGGTTGGGCTTCCTGCTCAGCTGCTTCAGTATCGTCCTGACCTTCGAGAAGCAGAGCTCGCCTTGGAGGCTACCCGATTTGATGTGATAGCTGCCAAAGCGGCGTTTTATCCATCGCTCAACCTATTCGGAATGGCAGGATTCAATGCCTTCGATTTCAGCAAGTTGTTTTTCAACCCGGGCTCACTGGCCTATCAGTTGGGAGCGGGACTGGCTGCGCCGATCTTCAATCGCAGACAGATTCAGGCTCAGTTTGAGGTGGCAAAGGCCGACCAGCGGATTGCCTTGCTTGAGTATGAAAAGCGAACACTCAATGCCTATCTGGAGGTTTTGGACCTGATCAATCAAATCCAGACCATTGAAAACCAGCTCCAGTATAAAGGTCAGGAGGTATCTGTCCTGCAACGGTCTATTGATAATTCCAACACGCTGTTTTCTGTCGGCTATGCCAACTACCTCGAGGTCATCACCGCACAATCCCGAGCCCTGCAGTCCTCGATTGAACTTGCCGATCTCAAAGCCTCCCAACTCCAGGCACAAGTCCAGCTTTATCGGGCACTTGGGGGTGGATGGAACTGATTTTTCCAAACCTCTATAAACCAGAAAGACCGGAGCGATCCGGTCTTTTTTGCTGGCACAAGCGTACACAAATTAAGCCTGAGGCATGCGGAAGGCCTGTCGTGCCAACAATTTCCAGTCCCCTTTTTCCTTGGTCCAGATCATTAGAAGTCCGATGTCCAGTTTGTTGATTTGTCCATTGGCCCCGGCGATCTCCGCCTTGACCCGATGCCTGACGATGGCAAGATCCTTTCCGTGAAAAGTGATGGTCTGATCGCTGATGTCCCATTTTTGGTAGTCGGTGTTATTTGCAGCAAAGACCGCAAGGAATTCCTCCTGGTTTTCGATGACCCCGCTCGAATGGCCATAAGTCAGGTTTTCTGAAGTTAGGGTTTTTAGCTCGGCCTCATCCTCAGCCAACATGGCTGCTTTGAGGTTTTGAATGGCAGTTTCCACTTCTTTTTCAGCTTGGGCAAAAGCTGCTACACTGATGCAAAGGGTTAGAAGGAAAGAAAGGATGAATTTCATGACAAGAGTTTTTGATTTGAATTCGGATTAAGGTTGGAAAGGCTTGGGTAATTTGGCGTAGTCATCCATGATTTTTTTTACCGGATCATTTTCCCCGGTCATCTCCCAGGTGCCCAGCGAAATCGGAATGCCGCCAATCGAGTTGAGCTGGTCAAAGAAGCCCTTGAGCTGGAATTCTTCTCCCTTCGCTTCCTGTATTCTGGCGTATTCTCCCATGGCATTTTCGAGAAGGTATTTTCCGGTGATGTAGCTGGTACCATAGCCCGGTTGTCTGAGGTACAGATGCTGTTCAAATAGCAACAGTTCTTTTTCTGTCTTCATCCAGCCCCGGGGTGTGTATTCGGAATGAATTCCACCGGCCTCTTCCATACTCATTTCATTGGCGTGCGCATAGAGCGAACCCAAGCCTCGGGCGGCTCGCTGTGCGATCAGGATATACACGATCTCCCGGCTGCGGGGACTGTCGTCATAAAGTCCGGCATTCATCCACATTTCTTCGACAGCCGTGGCGGTCCCTTCATTTCTGGAATCGAAAATATTGTAAAGCAAAGGCCCCCGGCGAATCTCAGAAGGATGGGGATCATTGTCCATGATGGCTAACTCAAACCAATGGTAGAAATGCGAATAAAGCGGCCTTGGATCCAAATGGGCAGTGATCCAAAAGAAATTCCTTCGCTCTTCCGGCACAAATCCTCCCAAATGCTCCCGCAAGGCCGGTTCAAAGTAATCCTTCACGGTTACGATTTCCTGTTCATTCAGAAACTTCATCAGGATTTCAGCTCCTGCTTCGGCCTGTGCCAAATAAGCCTCCGGGGAATCTGCCGCCTTGAGGGGAGGTAAATTTCTGTTCCGATGCTCTTCCAGTTTGAGGTTGGACCAGGCACGGGCAAGCTCTCGCTTGAGGATCATCACTTCATCTTCCCAGGTCAGAGGGACGAGATGGACGTTTTGCAGGTACCAAGTGTAGTTTTCTTTCCCTATTCCGGATGGGCCGTTTTTGCTCGGTGCCTGTTCTTTGAGCCAAGAAGCGAGTTCTGAAGTCGAGGCTTTTGCCTGATCGATTGCCGTGACCAATGCGGGATTCTCTTTTACCCCCGGAAATCCCAAAATCGCATCCAGATCCTGTAGCTGAAATTCAATATCCCTGATTCCAGCGATCCAGAGGTCTTTGGCGTTGCCGGTCAGGTTTTTCTTGGCTTGTTCGTTGAGAGGTGGAATGACCTTCAGGTCAGCGAGAAACTTATCTTTTTCCTCAGGGGAAAGCGGAAAAGAATAGGTCCAAACTTCTGTGGTCCGGTGATGGGTGGGGCCTTCGTGGGCAGGAACATCACTTCGTTCCATCCAGATGGACTTGTAATAGGCCGGATCTCTTTCCCAGGGCTTTAAAACATTGAAATTGAACTCATACCCGTTCATTTCTGCCCAGACGATGTGCCAGTCCACCTGTTGCTCTACGGGCCAGTTTTTGAATTCAATGGAGGAAAGCCGGTGCTGTAATTCCTGAAACTCAGAATGTCTTTTTTGAAATGTTTCGGCGGTATAATCCGGGGCTCCTTCCCGTAATGGGGGATTTTCAAAAGCTCTCCATTCTTTAAAAAGACCGACCAAATCTTCATAGTTTTCACTTTTTGGCACTTCGGTTTTTGGAGCCTCATTCGTGCAGGAATTGAGGAGGATCAATCCCAAAAGAAAAAGAGATAGGTGTTTCATCGAATTAGCATTGCCTGGTTAAAGTCGTTTGGCCTGTTTTGATCTGCCAAGAGCCGGAGTTCAAGTTCAAGATCATCCCATCCTGAAGATAGGCAATCGTCCTGAATCTGCCTTGAATTTCCGTGAAGCCAGTTGCAATCGGGGAATCCCTGATTTGGTTTTTGTTTCAGGATTTTTATTTGCCAACTTAAAGGGAATAAATCCAAAGTCGGATCGATCTCCTTTGGATGGAGTTGAACCCTAAACCCAAAATTCCATGCTGACTTCTGAACAAATTTCCGCCTATCACCGAGATGGATACTTGGTTTTGAAAGGGCTATTCAGTCCGGAAGAAATTGCCCTGCTCTATGCGGTAGCCACCGATGATACAGTCACCGGCAATTCCTTTGATCTGAATGATCAGGATGGAAAAAAGACGAAACTCACCCTCTGGTTTACCGCGGGGGATGATTCCTTTGGATTGATGTCGAGGAGCCGGCGACTGGTGGAATCGGTGCAGGCGCTCTTGGGGCCGGGCGAGGTTTGCCATTTTCACTCCAAGATTATGCAAAAACAACCCAAGGTCGGAGGTGCATGGGAATGGCATCAGGACTACGGGTATTGGTACAAAAACGGTTTTCTCTTTCCCGAAGCGATGATTTCGGTGATGCTTGCCCTGACCGATGCCAACAAAGAAAACGGCTGCCTGCAGGTCTTGAAGGGCACTCATAAAATGCAGCGCTTCGAGCATTCTTTCGTCGGAGAGCAGCAGGGGGCTGATTTGGATTTTGTCAAAGAGGCAGAGAAAATATCTGAGCTGGTTTACTGTGAACTCAAAGCTGGGGATGTGCTCTTTTTTCATCCCAATATCCTCCATCGCTCCGAAGCCAACCTTTCCGAAAATGCCCGCTGGTCGGTGATCTCGGCGTACAATCTGTCCTATAATAAACCTTTCAGGGAGAAGCATACCTCCTGCATCACTCCGGTGGATGTGGTATCGGACGAGGCCATTTTGGCAAGTGGACAAAAGAAAGTTTCCGGAGCCGATTTCCTGGTGAAAGAAGCTGAAATAACCCTTAACGTTAAATAAACCCAGCAAACCATGTTGAAAATCTGCGTCCTCGGAGGAGGATTTATCGGAAGATTCTATGCCGAATCCCTGATCGGGAGAAGAGGAAAAGATGTGGTCAGCGTGATCTATGCCCGAAAAGAAGAAACAGCCAAGCGCTTTGCGGATGACTATTCCGTGCCGAATTTCACCACCGACATGGAGGCAGCCGTAGCCCATCCCGATTCGGAGATGGTGATCATCGCCTTGCCCAATTATGTACACGAGGAGGCAGTCATGCTTTGCGTCAAGCACAAGAAGCCCGTGTTATGCACCAAACCCTTGGGCCGAACTGCCGAAGAAGCCTTGCGGATGACTTTGGCTTGCGAGGAAGCCGGGATTTTTGCCGGATATCTCGAGGACCTGTGCTACACACCCAAGTTTTTGAAATCTGTGAAAAGTGTGGAGGCCGGAGCGATCGGACGAGTCCTTTGGGCGAAGTCACGCGAGACGCATCCCGGCCCTCATTCGGACTGGTTTTGGGATATTGAAAAAGCAGGAGGAGGGGCAATTCTCGATTTGGGATGCCACTGCGTGGAGATTTCGAGGAATTTCATCGGCAAAGACGTACTTCCGGTCGAGGTGATGTGCTGGGCGGATACCCAGGTAAAACCCATCGAGGCGGAGGACCATGCCATTGGCTTGGTCAAGTACGAAAACGGAGCGATCGGGCAGTTTGAGGTTTCCTGGACATTCCGGGGCGGTATGGACCTCCGCGATGAAGTCATGGGTACTGAAGGCACGATCTGGATCAATTCCTTTTTACGGACTGGATTTGAGATGTTTTCCAGCGGAAAGGGAGGGGATTATGTAGCGGAAAAGGCCGAAACTTCCTCCGGTTGGCTTTTTCCGGTGGGGGACGAAGCACACGAATTGGGCTATCCGACCATGTTTGTGGACATGTTTGAATCCTTCGAAAAAGGCGCTCAACCCCGTGAGACTTTTTATGATGGCTATGTGGTCAATGCGATTTTGGATGCCGCCTACAAATCCGCCAAAACCAAGCTTTGGGAGCCGGTTGACTTGCCTGTTTGGAGGGGAAAAAGAGGGTTGAGTAAGCCCTCCGTCTACACCAACTACGATGCGGATCACTGGCTGATCAAGGAAGAAATCCTACCCAATGGAGACAAAAAGACCATCCTGAAGCATAAGTCTACAGGTGAGATCAGTATGAGGTAATGGATTTAGGATGAGTGAGTTGTGATTTACAACGCTCGCTGATTGTTCATCGGTCAGAAAGCTCTATACATCCTTGACTTCGAAGATCGAATCGAATAGTGACCAAGAAAAAAGGACAGACCTGAATTAACTTTCGGTCTGTCCTTTTTTTTACATAAAAATCAAGTTTTGCGGAGTCAAATCAGGGTTTTTTCTTCCCTGAAAAAGTACCGCTCGCCATTTCGCCAAGTTTGACTTTCCCCGACATTTCGGTAGAGGAGGCCGTGCCATCATAGGTGATCAGATTTCCCTGAATGGAAAACTCCAAGTGGATCACGTTTCCTTTGAGTGTACCGGTCACTTGGGAGTCTCCAAGCTGTCCGGTGTAGGTTCCGGTGATTTTTTCACCCTCCTGCTTTAGGTTAAAAGCCGGTGAACCGCTGCCCATATCCGTCTCCACGGACATGGTCCAAGATCCGCTGACGTTGATTTTGTCCTGAGCCTGTATCGTTCCAGCGCAGGTGAATAGAAGTACAAAGGCAAATAAGAGTTTGGTCATAAGTTGTTGGGTTTAAGGAGTAAAAAATTAAGAAAAATCTGCTGGACTTGGTGGTCCGAATAAGGGAATTTGGTTTTTAGCGGATAAAATTTGAACCCCTTCGAGCATGAGCAGTTTCTTTTTAGCATCCAGCCCTCCTGCATAACCGACCAGACTTCCATCCGAACCGATGATTCGATGGCATGGAATGAGGATCGAAAGGGCATTTGCACCATTGGCTGAGGCCACGGCACGGATGGCATCCGGATTTCCGAGAAGCTCACTTAAACCCAAATAGGAGCTGGTTTTTCCAAAAGGAATCCTTTGAAGTGCTGCCCAGACACTTTTTTGAAAAGGAGTCCCAACCAGCAGCAAAGGGATATCGAATGCTTCCCGCTTCCGTTCGAAATAGTCGTTCAGTTGTTGAATGGTATGGTCAAGTACCGCTGATTCGCCTTCCTCAAACTCAGCGTTGAGACCGTTTTTGATTCGGTCATCCACCACTTGTCTCATTTTTCGGTATTTCCAATCGCAGACACACAACTTATCCTGATAGGATCCCAGCACCAATTCACCAACCGGAGTTTTATAGTAGTTGATCAAGATTTTTTCCATCATCAGGTTTTAATAAGCGTATTAGAACTTGTGTATCCGTTTTCTTTCACATTGCCCAATAAAGACTTCTTAGCTGACTGAAAAGCCTTTCGGTGGACTGTCGGCTGTGGACTGTGGAGGAGTATCCGCACCATGTATCGATAGGTATTGTCCGACGTGCATCATGGCGGATACTCATCAATAACTGTCGAGTTAGCCCATTTTCTCGAAAATTCCCTTCCCGAATGTTCAATCTACGACAGCTTCCGCCTCAATTTCTACCAGATAGTCATCTCCGATCAGATCGGCTCTTATCATGGTATTGGCAGGCTGGATTTCCCCAAATCGCTGGCCATGTGCTCGGGAGATCGGTTCCCACTGATCTGCATTTCGGATGAAAATCCGGGTTCGAACTACGTCTTCCAACTTTCCTCCCAGTGACTGAATGGCTCCTTCAAGTTTGTCCAGGATGAAATGCGCCTGTGCCCCGGGGTCATTTCCGCACATGGCTTTCGAACCGTGAGTGGCGGTGGTTCCCGAAACCAAGATGCGGTTTCCCTTTCGCACTGCCCGGCTGAATCCTGCAATGTCCTCCCAAATCGTTCCGCTGAGTGCTTTGGTTCGGCCGTCTGAGCCCGCTTTGGTCGGGTAGGGGGCAGGGAAACTTTCCACGTGATGACTCAGGTCCCCCGAAGCCGTCAGGAATGGTGGCTTTCGGTATTCGTCACCGCAGTCGCCCGGAATCGGAGTCAGTTCGCTTTGGATTTTCCGGATGGATTCCCGATCCGATTCATCCAATTCGAATGAAAAAAGCTTTTGGTTGTCTTCAATATGGGCACTTTGTCCCAATCTGGCACCGATGATTACCCCGCCGACAGCAGGCTGATCCATGATCCATTTGCTCGCGACATTGGAGATGCTGACCTTATGCTTTTGGGCTACTTTTTCCAAAACCCGGAGCAAGGCTTGAAAGACTTCCCAGCCTCCAGCAGCATCGATGAAGCGCTTGTATTTCATCTGAGACCAAGTCAGGGATTCGTTGAGGACGGGTTCGGATTTGCCCAGCCATTTTTCGGAGAGAAATCCTCCAGCTACCGTTCCAAAGGCCAAGATTTTTACCCCATGTTTCAGGCAAAATTCCGACATCGCTCCCCCTGCTCGCTGATCCAACAGCGAAAAGCAAACCTGATTGGAGACGACCTCAATCCCCGAATTCACCACAATGCTCAGGTGGGCAGTATCAAAATTGGTCAGCCCGAGATGCTTGATCAGGCCTTCGGATTGGAGTTCCTGAAGCCAAAACATACTGTCCACCCAACTCGGATGGGAATATTGCCAGGCATGAAACTGCATCAGATCAATTGCATCCGACTTCATCCGAGTCAAAGCCCGCTCGACAGCTTCCCGCACCTGTTCCTTGGTGATCCGATCGGGAGAGGGAACCCACTTGGTGAACAGTTGGGCTGCATCTTTTCCATATTCCTGACGGAAAACGCCCGCGATTTCCTCCGACGAACCGTAATGATCCGCCATGTCAAAGGTGGTAAAACCCGCATCCACATAAGCTTTCATCGCCTTTGAGGCTTCCTTGGCATTGACTTTAGTGCCATCCCGCTCCATGTCGGCGATCTGCCATAGTCCAGTCAAGGCTCTGCAAATGGTCAATCCCGGTGCGAGTTCGGTGTATTTTGAAGTATTCATTTTTTATGAATTTTGGTAGCTGCAAGTAAACCGGCAAGCGGAAAATATATGTTTAGATTTTATTTGAACCAGCAGTGGACAGTGGACAGTGGACTGTCGACAATTCTTTACTCAGCAGGCAAGGTCGAAAATTGACTTTTCGTATCCACGCCTTCGGACTTGAGCTTTTTCCAATGAAACAGGAAAATCAGGGAGGCAAAACTCATCACAATCAGCCAAACTGGGGTAGAGTGAAAGTACCAAGCGGAAACCTTGGCATTCAGGTCTTTCATCGTGTGGATCACCAGAAAAGAAACCAGCATCAATGTTCCCCCGATTCCGATCAGGAGCTGAATACCTCTGGATTTGAAAATGCTGATTGCGGATGCCAATGTTGGATTTCGAATTGGAAACAGGAGGACCGAACCACACATCAGCAGGAAATTGATCAGCATGGAAGTCACCATGATGTCAATCCCAAGGAAGATGTCTCCCGCAAAGTGACTTCCCAAAATTCCAACCGTAGATACTCCCCCGCTGAGGATAATCGCCAAGTGTGGAGTGTTGTGCTTTGGGTGGATTTTGGATAAAGCTCTGGGGAAAATGCCATCCTCTGCCCAGGAAAAAACCAATCGCGAGACGGATAAAATCATTGCGGGAAGGTCATTCAACAGCGCAATCGCTGCCCCCGACAAGATCAACACGCCCAATCCGGAAGGAAGCAAATAGCTCAAGATTCCTGCCGCGGTGATGTCTTTTTGCATCGCTTGCTCTGCAACAAACTGCCAAGGCACGGCGTGATACACCGAATAGGTAAAACTGATGTAAAACAAACCCACACTCATGATGGCCAAGCCGATGGCACGGGGAAGGTTTTTGGTTGGGTTCTTGGCCTCGCCGCCAGCCTGGGCGATGGAATCAAAGCCGATAAAACTGGAGAACAATAAGGCTGCTGCCGAAAGGAAAGTCGGCCAATGGAAAGTAGCCGGAGTGAGTTCTAAGGTCTTTCCTTCCTTTTCTGATAAGGCCGAGAGAAAATCTGCATGATCAAAACTCAATCCCGAAATGATCACAATTCCTCCCAACACAAACATCAGGATCATCAGGGGAATGAGGGTGCGCTCGTAGAATTTTGCCCCGAGAATATTTACATAAACGAAGAACCACAGGAAAGCCAAAGCCAGACCCAGTCGAATCCAGGGAGTTTCCATCAAGCCTGCGACCTGAGTCCATCCGAGCGCAACCGCCACATCCCGGAAGAAAGGAACCACCACGTAGGCGATCACCCCGATCACGATTGACAGCCCAAACCATTGGGAAAAGCTAGCCACAAAACCCAAATAGGGATGAATGGCCCGGCTGGCGTAGAGGTAAGAACCTCCGGCCCTTGGCATGGCCGAAGCCAAAATCGTGTAGGCCAAAGCCGCGAAAATTGCCGGAATGGCCGCAAAGAGAAATGCCGGAAGCACGTAAGGACCGATGCCCGGCACATTCCGCTGGATCATAAAGGGCACGATGTAAATCGACGCGCCGATCATGGAGCAAATGCCGGTTGCGGTTAATCCAAGAAGGCCAAGTTGGCGGGTGAGGTGGGGGTTTGAAGCGCTCATTCGAAACGAAAGTTGGAAGATAGAAAAAATCGGTTTTGCCGATGATGTAAAATTTTATTCCAAACCAAATCCGAAGGATTGAAACTATTCATGACCCCCGGTGAAGCCGGGGGAATGGAACTTAATCTAGGTGAAAGCCCTGAAGGGGCGAAAGTTTGGAGTTCCGCCCTTTCAGGGCTTAAAGGAAATTTTTTATTTCCTTCCCCTGCACTTCGTACAGGGTCATGAATGGTTTGGCTCCTTTGGAGCTGGGTCAAAATCGATTTTCTGTCTTCCAAACCTTTTTAAGAGAGAATTCATTTCCCAATAATAATGCGGTAAATATGTCCTGACATGACCTTTATCAGGCTTTTTCCCAGCACTTATTCCCTATTTTGAGCCAAATTATACTTCCTTTTTAAAACGGGTTTTTCACCGCCTAGCTATGACCAACGCCATCTACCTTACCACCACGGAGCCTTTTTCCGGAAAATCCATTTTCTCCTTGGGCCTGATGAGCCTCCTCGCCGGGAAAACCGACAAACTCGCCTATTTCAAGCCCCTGATTACGGTTGGGAAAAAGGAAAAAGACCGGCGATTGCAATTGATCAAACAGCATTTCAATCTGGCTTTGCCTTACGAGGACATGTTTGCTTTCACGGTCGAAAAGGCCTTCAAAGAAATCAACCGAAAAAATGAAGCTTACCTGATCGATACCATTATCGACAAGTTTCAGCGGATTCGGGAGAGCTCAGACTTTGTTGTGGTGGAGGGAACCGACTTTGCTGGCATCAGCACCAATGTGGAGTACAACGGAAATGTCTCCATCGCAAAAAACCTGGGAATCCCGGCAGCCATTATTTTGAACTGTGCCCACAAATCCATTCCCGAGATCGTGGAGCAGGCCATTTCTACCGTCAATTCCTTTACCTCCAACGGCGTACAGGTATTGACTTTGGTGGCCAACAAGGCAGAACCCGGAAAGGAACAGGAGATTTCCCGAAAACTGGCGGAGGTGATTTCTGAAAACATTCTGATCAGTGTGATTCCTATTCACATGGAACTGAGCAATCCGACCATGGAAGAGATCCGCGATTCCATGGGAGCCAAGGTGCTCTTTGGGGAAAATTTACTGACCAACCGAGTGGACCAGGTGATCGTGGGAGCGATGCAGTTGCGGAATTTTTTGCAACGACTTAAAAACAACACCTTGGTCATCACTCCCGGGGATCGCGGAGATATCATCATCGGAGCCTTGCAGGCCAATATTTCCAAAAACTTCGGAAAAATCGCGGGCTTGATTCTTTCCGGGGGCATGCTTCCGGAGGATTCTATTGTGCAATTGGTGGAAGGCTTGGAGACTGTGGTTCCCGTCCTTCAGGTGGAGGAACCCACCTTTGAAGTGGTGACCGAAGTAAGCAAGATCAAAGCGAGAATTGCTGCTGAGGACAAGGAAAAAATCGCCATTGCGGTACGGCTTTTCGAGCAGGCGGTGGATGAAAAAGCCCTCACCGACAAGTTGGTGGCTTTCCATTCCGAAGTCCTTACCCCAAGGATGTTTCAATATCAATTGGTCAAGCGGGCCAAGTCAGCCAAAAAACACATCGTCCTTCCCGAAGGCGAAGATGAGCGAATCCTGATGGCAGCCGATCAGTTGATCAAGCAAAATGTGGTGGACCTGACCATTTTGGGAAATCGGGAAACCATCGAACTCACAGCCAAGCGACTTAATCTTTCCCTGGATTTGAGTATGGTCAAAATCGACAGTCCGCGCAACTCAGTTCACTATGAGGAGTATGCCAAGGCCTTGTATGAGCTTCGCAAAAGCAAGGGCGTAACCCTGGAAATGGCCCGGGATCTGATGCAGGACGTGTCCTATTTTGGAACCATGATGGTGTACAAGGGTCACGCAGACGGAATGGTCAGCGGGGCGATCCACACCACACAGCACACGATCCGTCCGGCATTGCAGTTTGTGAAGACCAAGCCGGGCGTGTCCACCGTATCCTCCGTATTCTTCATGTGTCTGCCCAATCGGGTTTCGGTCTTCGGGGACTGCGCTGTAGTTCCCAATCCTACTTCTGAGCAACTGGCCGATATCGCTGTTTCTTCTGCGGAGTCTGCCAAAATGCTGGGCATAGAACCCAAAATCGCCATGTTATCCTATTCCTCCGGGAGTTCGGGAGAAGGGGAGGACGTGGAGAAAGTCCGCAAAGCCACCGAACTCGTTCGGGAGCGAAGGCCCGATCTGAAAGTGGAAGGACCCATCCAATACGATGCGGCCGTCGATCCGGAAGTAGGGAAAAAGAAACTGCCCAATTCCGAAGTAGCCGGTCAGGCGAGCGTGTTGATTTTCCCCGATCTGAATACCGGCAACAATACCTACAAAGCCGTGCAGCGGGAAACCGGCGCCATTGCCATCGGCCCCATGCTGCAAGGCCTGAACAAACCCGTCAATGACCTCAGCCGGGGCTGTACCGTTGCGGATGTGTTTAATACGGTGGTGATTACGGCGATACAGGCGCAGGAATCAAAATGAGAAGTACGAAATACGAAATACGGCGCACCACATTCGGTAATCCAACTCTTCTTCCCTCTTCCGTCTCCGGTCTTCCGTCTTGACATCATCCCACATCGGTCATCCAACATCCCACTTATGAACGTCTTCGTCATCAATTCCGGCTCCAGCTCGATCAAGTACCAGTTGATTTCAATGCCTGAGGCAAAAGTCATTTGCTCAGGCTTGGTGGACCGGATCGGTTTGGAAGGAGCCAAAGTCGAATACAAGGCCTTTTTGGATTCGGGAGAAGTGAAAAAGGTCCTGGAATTCCCAATTCCCGACCATGCCGCAGGCTTGCAGGCCGTGGCCAAACTCCTGACCGATCCTGAAACCGGGGTCATCTCCGATCCGGATCAGGTGCATGTCATCGGGCATCGAGTGGTGCATGGAGGAGAGCAGTTTTCCCAAACCCAAGTCATCACTCCGGAGGCCAAGGCCAAAATCAAAGAGCTTTTTCCCTTGGCTCCCCTGCACAATCCCGCTAACTTTCTCGGGATCGAAGTGGCCGAAACGATTTTCCCCAAGGCCAAGCAGGTGGCCGTCTTCGACACCGCCTTCCACCAAACCATGCCTCCGTTGGCTTTTCGCATGGCGATTCCCAGGGAATTTTATGAGAAAAACGGCATCCGTGCCTACGGTTTCCATGGGACGAGTCACAAGTACGTGTCTGAGCGGGCGATCGAATTCTTGGGAAAAGCCCATTCCAAAATCATCACCATTCACCTCGGCAACGGTTGCAGCATGACGGCGATTCAGGATGGGAAGTGCATCGACACGAGCATGGGATTGGGACCGATGAACGGGCTGATCATGGGCACCCGTGCGGGAGACATCGATCAGTCGGTGATTTTTTACCTGGTCAATCAACTCGGCTATACCCTGGACGAAGTAAATACCATGCTGAATAAGAAAAGCGGGATGCTGGGCCTGACCGGATTCAGCGATATGCGGGATATCGGCAAGCTGTATGTTCAGGGAGAAAAGGACGCCGTCCTGGCTTATGAACTCTATGCCTATCGGATCAAAAAGTACATCGGTTCCTTCGCTGCGGCGATGAATGGGCTGGATGCGATTGTCTTCACCGGAGGAGTGGGAGAGAATGACCAACTCACCCGAAGTCTGGTCTGCGAAAAGATGGATTTCCTCGGCATTCAACTCGATCCCGAAAAGAACAAGCTCCCCAATTCCGGTCCCCGGGCCATTCAATCTCCCGATTCAAAAGTCCAAATTTGGGTCATCCCCACCAACGAGGAATTGGAGATTGCGAAGCAGTGTTTTGGGGTGGTTTGAGGGAAGATAAAGGCTAAAACTCGGTTGGAAATTCCCAATCAAGTTTTAAGTTCGTCGATTCTTCATATTCAGTTATTTTTTGCAGCATGGATTTTCTATGTGCAACTCCACACATGAAAACGGCTTTGTCAAAATGATTTTCTCTGCAAAAGGAGTAGATATTTTCAACCATATTGTTTTCATAATTGTCAATATAATCCTCTACTTTTTTCTGTTCCTCAGGATTATTAAAAATTTGCTCCTCTAATTTTCTCAATTCATCTTGGAGTTTAATGGCTTGGGTGCTGTTAAGAAAGGAAAATCCAAGATTGGCAGCAAGAGAATTAAAGTAGTCCAAAAGTCTTTGATGTGAATTGTTTTTGCATACTAATTCATATTTCTCTTCAAATTCTTCCGAATGGCCAAAATCAAGAACGGCTATGTAATTAAAAGTTCTCTCTAGGGAATATTTCTGAATTGCCTTGATCTCTAGTCTTTTGTGAAATACTCCAAAATCAGAAAATTTAATCTGATCGTATTCGGAATAATTGGATTCCAGTGCCTCCAAGAATACTACTTCAGGACTAAGTTTGGATAAAATCTTATGCAATTCATCTCCATTGCATTTTCCTATATCCTCATGGACTGTATTAATGAAATAGATTTTTTGCATAATGGTAACTTCAGGGACTAGAGAATTGCAAATTCATTTTCATATGAAGGCGTAGTTGCAAACTACGCCTAGTCCTAACTGGCTTTTCTACTCCCAGAAGGGGATACTTCCCAATATTCCCCTGAATGAATCATCTTTCTCGTTTCCGAAAAGCTCACCGGCTTCTCCTTTCTGAATCAATTCCCTCTTTAATTGGTGAATGGCTTTCTTGACATCATCATAGTTGATGACATAAATGATTTCTTTTGAAAGGTTATCGAGCTGAAGATCTTCTGAATCATACCTATTGAGTAATTCAAAAGATTTGGAATATTTCGAAATAATATCCAAAAAGCCTTCGGTCAATACTCTTTGTGATTCAAATGTTTTTTCCCTTAAAATAGCAAGTTGGTTTTCTAGCTGTATGATTTTTTGGCCTTGCTTGCTCAATAATTCGCTATTGATGGCATAGCCTTTCACTAGGTAATCTTTCAGTCTTTGGGTTGCCCATTTTCTGAATTCAATGCCAACAGGTGATTTTACTCGGTATCCAACTGAGATCACTACATCCAAATTGTAAGCTGAAACCGCTCTTTTTACTTTTCTTTCTCCTTCTTTTTGAACTTGGCGGAAATTCCGCCAAGTTGACTCTTTTTCCAATTCCCCCTCTTTGTAAATATTTCGAATGTGCTCACCAATCGTCCTTCTAGCTTTACCAAATAACTCAACTAGCTGCTGTTCGGTAACCCAAACCGTATCCTGCTCCCCATCCAAAATGATTTCAAATTCATTGTTCCCTTGAGAAGGTTTGAAAACTACTATTTCAGAAATAAAGTCACCTTTTTCCATATAGGAAGATAAAGTATTTTTATAAAAATATTAGTTCATTGTTTCGAAAACCCTTTGATTTCAAAATTGCCAGGATCTTTAATAGCATATTCAATTCAAACTTCCGATCCTATTTCCTTTTTATTGATTCTCTGAGAAAGTTTTTTCTTCTGAATGTAGACCGAATCGTCAACCTGATAAGATATCGTGATGATTTGAGTAAATCCTCTCCCCATTGGTCCATACCCAAGTGCATTATCTGTAATCACGGCTTTTATTTCTGCCGTTTTCGTCCATGGAGCAAAAGGCATTTCAAAATTATTCCATGCCAGGTATAGAAATACTCCAAACCCTAATATTCCGATTATCCAAGGATTCTGCTTTGCCATTTTTAGAATTGAGTCCAACGTCTGTGTTTACGAAACTAGTTTCGTAAGGCATGCTTATTCGGATACATTGCGCAATAGTTGAGGGTATTTTCTACTTAGTTTTTGATTTCCCCAGTATCCTGAGGCTTTGGGAAAACGTGGAATCCAAAAATCGGGTCGGCCTTTTTCCCTTAAAACCTTCTTCAATATACTGTCAAGGCCCGTTTGATAGCAAGGCATTTGAAAATTATTTCATGCGCTATTTCCTTTTACTCCTTTGGATAGGGTGATTAATTCCCTGTCTGTGGTAGCTTCGCCACGGTTAGTGTCTCCACTAACCGGAATGGAAGATTCAATTTTAAATTTTGAATGCTGGTTAGGAACCTGTCTGTGATAACCAGATACTCGCCCTGCAATAATTTTATTCCGGTTTCGGACCTTTGGAAACAATGGTTCTCACCAAGCCGGGAAACCATCGCTGTAGCCAAACCAATACTCGCCCATGGGCGGTGAAGACATAGGTTCTTTTTCGCTTCAGGAT
>CAYONF010000032.1:31195-41409 GCA_964405255.1 uncultured Limnohabitans sp.
CGGGACTTTCTGTAAAGCTACTTTCATTAAATACCAAATAAAGAAAGCTGAGCGGGGCAAATTCCCAACTTCCCCTTAGGTTGATTCTGGCACTTTGGGTGAACGAGTTGTATTGGTAAAACCCGGAAAGCTGGATCCTTGGATTGGCAGCCAATCGGATCCCGGCTGTATATAAATCTGCTGTAAAATCTTCCCGATTTTCTCCAAAATTCGCAAAGGCATTTCGCTCCACACTGAAATCGAAGGCGAACCGTGGACTTGGAGCCACTCTTGTGCCCAAGGTGATGGAATTGAGGGAACCGTCATAATACCCTCCCGTACTGAATTGGGAAGAAAGGGACAGTTTTTTGGATTGATCGGTCTTGTATACCAATTCGTGCCTGACAAATTGGTATTGGCCCTCTTGGATCGTCTGTCCGAGTATCTCAAAGGAAAAATCGAAATTTTGCCAGGAGGGGGTGATGGTATAGGTGATGAGCCCGTTGGTTTTGGTGAAAATATAGATCGGGAAAATGTCCACACTGACCTCCTGAGTTGCGAGTGTGGTAGCCGACTGATACCAGTTGAGGAAAAATCCCGGGTCAGCCCGCCTAACCCATTTAGACAGCCAGCCCTTGGCAGGTCTCCAGATGTAATATCCTCCGGGATTGTGATAGAGGACGTTTTGGGCAAAGACAAATCCCATCCCCGGAAGGTATTTTTGATCGACATAGCGGCTGAGCCAACCTGCATAAAAGGAGTTGGCGGTATAGCCTGCAAAAAATGAAGCAGCCAAACCCAGGCTGTCGGAGCTGTTTTGTCTTGAACCCGAAACCAGGTAGCTGATGGTCAACTCATCTTTTGGCCGGATCAATCCGTCGATGGTCAGCGTGGTATTGTTTTGCTGCAATCGCCCGTTTTCCGGCTCAGCTTCATCGATTCTTTGCGTGAGCATGACCCCGATGTTGTTTTGCTCCGCGTAGTTTTTGAGGTAGCGGGCCACGCCAAAATTAACAGCAGACTGAAAAGGTGTCGCCCGCTGATGGACATAGAGTCCGGCGAGCGTTCGCTCCTGATTCCTATCCGTAAATCTCACGCCAGCATCGATAGGTACCGGGTCTGCATTGAATTGAGAATTGGAAAGACCGATGGTCCTGCTGAAGAACGGACGGATGTCCTGATTGTCAGCACCGGCATAGACTCCGCTGTTTTCAAGGAAAAATTGACGTCTTTCCGGGAAAAACACGTTGAAGCGGGTGAGGTTATTGACCGCCCGGTCGACATCGGCCTGGGCAAAGTCAGTATTGAAGGTCAAATCCAAAACTGAGCTGGGAGATACGGCCCACTTGACCTCTCCACCTGCTTTCCAATCCGTAGTTTGGGAGGAAACTCCCCGGTCATCCACCTGTCGGGTGACTTGGGCCAGGCCGTAGGGCTGAATCCGCACATTGACCGAAGGCGGAGGAAGATCCAAACCCTGCAGCTCTGCGGCATAAGTCATCCGATAGGGCGTGAATGCCTGAGGGATGGCTGGATAGACGGAATACTCATACGTTCTTCTGGCCAGTCGGGCCACGGTGATTCCCCAGGAAGGATCTTCGGATTCGGTATACCGGATGCTTTTGAAAGGAATAGCCATCTCGACCAGGTATCCCGAATCCAAAACAGTGGTTCGCACTCTCCAAAGCGCATCCCAGTCATTGTCCCGAAAAGAATCATCAAAAACCTGTAAATCCCGCTGATTACCCAGTGGAGTGGTCTGAAAGCTGACCGCAAACCGCTTCAGCTGCTGGGGATCCAGTTGGACCATGAAAATGTCATTTTCTCCAAAGACAAAATCCCTTCGAAGATCCTGAACCCGGATTCCTTTTTTGCCCAAAGAATCCCTGCAATAGGCCCCAAAGTACAAGTTGACCTCGTCGTAAAGCACACGAACTTCCGTGGGAAACTCCACTTCCCCGCCCTGTCGGGGCTCCTGTCTGAAAAAATCATCAAAAACAGGAGCCGTTTTCCAGTCCTCTTCATTCAGTTTTCCGTCCAACGTGATTTTTCCTTTGGCCTTCACTGCCTGAATCACAGGAGCTGCTTCAGGCGGGGGAAAATTTTCCGCATTCTGAGCGAGTATGCCACTGACAGGTACAAAAGCTAATAACCCAACTAGAGTGAGATAAAATTTGAGTCTATTCATTCCAAAGCTTTCCTGGTTTCAAGAAAAATCTTTTCATCTACCACTGTTCCATTCCATTCTTGGAAGAAAATCTGGTACTGAAACTGTTCGGCTTTTTGGGTGATTTGATCTTTGAATTGCTGATAGGCATCGTAATCCGTACCTGCTAAGTGACTGAGACGATGGTGGAAGAAAGAGACCGGGTTGACTGGAAACCATGCTCTGGAGCGGGAAACCTTCTCCGATTGGACAGAATCCAGCTTTTGGGTCACCTCGGTAAGGTATTTTCGGTAGGCCATTCTATAAATGCCTTCCCGGGCACTTTCCGACCGTAGACTATCCGGCAGGCTTTGGTCCAGCTCGGGATATACCTTCAAAATTTGGGTTTTGGTCGGTTCAAATTCCTGCTCATAGATTTCGGTTCTTCCTGTCCGCTTGGCATCGATCATTTCCAGAGAGAGCGTGTTGGGAAACTGCAAAGCCACAGCCTGCTGCACTGCGCCGGGGATTATCAGGGCAAAAAGAATCCAGGCCAAAAAGAAAATCAAGGCTTGTCCGGTCTGATGGAGTTTCAACTCGGAAAGTAAAAAGAGCAAAACCAACCAGAAAATCAGATAAAGCATGGCCCAAAAGCCCAAAACAGCCAAGTCTGCAATCGAAGCCTGCATTCCTCCCATCATCCAGCCGATCCCGAGCAGCAGGCCAAGCAGGATCAAAAAGAAACTTGCCAATGCGGCAAATCGCTGGATTTTCCATTTCCTTTCATTCCCTAAGGTGCCGATCAGCTTGTAAAGCTGCACCTCACGCTCAAAGCTCCCAATCCGCATGGCACAGGCTATGAGGACCAAAGGAAGGAGGTAAATCCACATCAGGCCAAAGTCCAGGCTTCCCAAGGAAATCCGTTCGGGGTTGCTGATTTCAGGGGCCAGATCGTGGTCGTAGGGCGAACTGAAAACTGAAACCCGCTTGAAAAACGGGAAAGACTCAGCCTGTCCCACAGAAAAAACCATCAGCGGACTGGCATTCAAGCCTACCAAAGGCTGTAAATACATCAAATAGGCATAGAAGGGACTCCTGACATCCAGCCAAGGTCGGTCATCCGGATGAGGCTTGCCTGCTCGATAGAGCTGCAACACTTCTTCTATCTGGGTTTCAGATTCGGCATGTAGACGCTCCAATACCTCCTGTTGGTGAGCGTAAACCTGTTTTCCCTTGTACAAGCCATAGACCGAGGCGAGGAAAAAAACCATAAGGATACTTTTAAGAAAAGGGGAGGAGAGAATGCTTTTCCACTCCCAATGGATGGCTTGATTCAGCTTCATTGTGCAGAGATTTTAGGTTCTACCTTCGCCAGTCCGAAACCGAGTAGTCCTATCCAGGCAAGGAGAAGAAGTATGGAAGGGATTTGCTGTCTGATCAGTGAAAAGAAAGGAGGTTCGGCATACTCAAAGTCAGCGATGGAATTGAAAAACTCCTGATCCTCCTCGTAATCCCAATCCCCGGTTCGGGAGCCACCATAGGCATGTCGTTCATTGAGGGTGCGGATGAAGACCCGTCGGTAATCCTCTGCTTCTTGAAGAAAGTCCACCTGATGAAAATTATCCGTGCCGGATGCCCCCATACTCAGGCTTTGGAGATTGCCGAAGGGATTGGGAAGGGAGGCCCACTGAACCAGACTTTTTTGATTTTGCATTTGCCGGTAGAGTTCGCCAAAATGCTTGTCCCAAACCCGGTTGCCAAACTCCTCATCGGCCTGCATCAGCAACCCGTCAAAATTGATGGGAAGTTCTTCTTTTGTGGCGACGCCGTAGGCTTGGAGTACACTGTCTTCCAGAGCTTTCAGAGCTTCCTCTTCCGGATTATGCCCGTCCAAGAGCGCACTTCTATCCTCCTTTATTCCCGCTGAAAATTCCACCCGATCCGGGAGAGGGTAGAGGATGGCAGCGACTGAGTAGGTGACTTTTGGATAAAAAATCACCCAGACGATCCAGATTCCAAGCAGCCAGGAAAGGGCCGTGTAGGATTTTTCCGTCTTGGAACTGAGCCAAAGTGCCAAGGCAATGACAATCCAATAAAACAAGCCATATCCGAAAACCAGGAGAACCGCTCTTCCCAGAAGCGGGGCTGAAAAGCCCAGTAAACCCAGTTGAATTCCCAAAGTGAGCAGGACAAACAACATCCCCGGGATCCACAGACTCCAAAGTTTTCCGTAGAGAATCTTGGAATAAGAAACTCCCTGCACCAGCAAAAGCCTGACCCGGTCTGCATCCCGCTCGCCTCGGACGGATTGGAAGGCAAAAAGCAATAGTAAAAGCGGCAGGATGATCTGGAGGATCAGTGCGGGTCGGAGTTTTCCAAATCGGGAAAGCAGATCCCCCTGGGCTGCATCGCTTTGCACCAGTTCGTTTTGACGGTGACCTTCCAGGTAAAGCGTGCGTCCGACATAGCCGTTTACCCCTTCGTCAAAGGCCGTAAGCGCATGATTTTTCTTAAAAACATAGGTTCCATAATGAGCAGCAGAGTGAGGGTTGTTTGGCCCCATGGATTCCCATTGCTGACGGAGATGCGCTTTGGCTTCTCCCTCAAGTCTGGAAATGACTCGGTATTCCTCAAGACCTGCCCAAGCGGTAAATCCAAGCGCTCCTAACAACACCAAGAGCGCAATCAGCATGCCCGGTGTTCGAAGCAGGTTTTTCCATTCGGTAAATAAGATCGAATTCATGGCTATTCGACGATTCCTTGATAAATGAGCTCCAGGTCATTGGCAGTGACCTCGCTGGCTTTGACGATTTTCTTCAGTTCTCCATTTTTAAAGATTCCGACTCGGTCTGCGGTCTCTTTTACCCGGAAAAGATCATGGGACACCATCAACACTGTAGCTCCCTGCGCGGCCACTTTTCGCACCAATTGGGACAATTCCGCACTGGAAAGCGGATCCAAGCCACTCGCCGGCTCGTCCAAAAGGAGCAGCTTGGCTTTCTTGGAGTGAGCGATGGCCACTCCCACCTTTTGACGCATGCCTTTGGAGTAGGTGGATACCGGGGAGTCATGGGCTTTTTCCTGAAGGCCAGCTTCCAAGAGCAAGCGGCTCAGTTGGTCTGAGGAGTAGGCAAGACCCGCCAATTGGGAGAAGTAGGCCAAGTTTTCCTTCCCGGTGAGATGGGGGTAGAGCTGCACATTTTCCGGGATAAAGGCCAGTCGCTTCCGTACCTCCGAAAGGTCTTTGGAGACATCATACCCATCCACTTGGATGGTCCCTTGATCGGCTTTTTCAAAGCCCAGAATCAGATTCAACGTGGTGGTTTTCCCTGCGCCATTGGGACCGAGAAGGGCAAATACCTCTCCTTCCGGTACGGAAAGAGAAAGCTGATCCACAGCAGTATGCTGTTTGAATTTTTTGGTTACTCCCTGAATTTCAAGCATGAATGACTGAGTCTAAAATGATTTTGCAATAAAGTTGCAAAAAATTCTCAAATCAATGGAGTAAGTCGACAGAAAATAGCAACTTTGTTGCAAAAAAAGCTACATGAAGTTTTCTTCAAGCCTTCTGGTCTTCTTTTTTCTCTTCCTGGGTTATCCTGTGGCGTTCGGACAGAGCAGTCCCAAACCGGATCTTTGGGCACTCTTTCAGCGGGTTCCTTTCAAGGAAAAACTGAACAGGGAGCATGGGCTATACTTTTTCTATCCCGAATTCACCGAGGAGCTTAAAGCACTGAAGGGTAAAGAAGTGGTCTTAAAAGGCTTTTACATTCCGCTTGACCTTCAGTCCAGTCAGACGCTTATCTTATCCAAATACCCCATGGCCGAGTGCTTCTTCTGCGGGGCGGCAGGTCCGGAATCTGTCGCTGTCATCTACCTTCAGTCCAAACCTCCCTGCATGAAGGTGGACCAAATCGTGACAGTCCGGGGCATTCTGGACCTGAATGCCAGCGATGTGGAGGAAATGACTTTCATCATCCGAAATGCAACAATCATCTAATCCACTATGAAAAAACTGCCTGTAACGGTTCTGAGTGGCTTCTTGGGAGCCGGGAAAACCACCCTTCTCAATCATGTCCTTCACAATAAAGAAGGGATGAAAGTAGCCGTCATCGTCAATGATATGGGCGAAATCAATGTGGATGCCCAGGTAATACAGCAGAGAAATACCCTTTCCCGGACGGAGGAAAAACTCGTGGAGATGAGCAATGGCTGCATCTGCTGTACACTGCGGGAAGACTTGATGGAAGAGGTGGGCAAACTGGCCCGAGAGGGAAGGTTTGATTACCTTCTGATCGAAAGCTCGGGCATCTCCGAACCGCTTCCTGTAGCTCAGACCTTTACTTTTGAGGACGAAAACGGAAAATCCATTTTGGGTGATGTCAGTCAGTTGGATACCTTGGTGACTGTGGTCGATGCCTTCAATTTTCCGAAGGATTTTGGCAGTGGGGATACCGTCTGGACCCGAAAGATGAATGACGATCCGGAGGACACCCGATCCATCGTCAACTTACTCACGGATCAGATTGAGTTTGCCAATGTGATTTTGCTGAATAAATGTGACTTGGTGGCACCTGCCCAGGCGGAGGAGTTGGAAGCGATTCTTCGCAAACTCAATCCCCGGGCTCAGGTCATCCGCACGGAGAAAGGGAAGGCTCCTTTGGATAAAATCCTGAACACCGGACTGTACGATGAATCCCTGGAATCCGCCTCTGCCGCCTGGATCGAAGAGTTGGAGAAAGAGCATACTCCGGAGACGGAGGAATATGGCATCAGCAGTTTTGTATTTCGGGACAAAAGACCCTTTCACCCTCAGCGCTTTTGGAACTACATCCAGTCGGATTGGCCGGCCTCGATTATCCGGAGCAAGGGCCTGTTTTACATCGCTTCACGGATGAATGAGGCGATTTCCTGGTCTCAAGCCGGGGGTAGCCTGAAAGCCGAACCTGCCGGAGTCTGGTGGGCATCCATGCCTTTTCAGCAGCGGATCCGCTATGCCTCCTACCTGGACAATCAAAAATGGATCGAGTCCAGATGGGATAAGCGATTTGGAGACCGGATGAATGAACTCGTGTTGATCGGTCAGTATCCTGATGCGGGAAAGATATCCGAGGAACTGACTGCCTGCCTGATGACGGACCGGGAGCTGGATTTGTTGGACAAAGGAGCCAAAATCCAAGATCCATGGCCTTTTTAATTCAAACTTCGGCGAGATTCCATTTGGCCAGACTCCTTTTGATTTAACCTGTGCCACAGCCGGAAATCACCAAAACGGATTGATGTCCGACTGGTCGGAAAAGAGGCAAGTCTTTGATAGGATGAGATGATTTGGCCTTAGCCTGGCTTTCAGGAAGGTATTCGTAGTACTACGCCTCCTCCCTGCCTTCAAAATCAACCAAAATCTCCGCCTTCGATTAGGTTCATCTCACCCCTCCAGCTGCAGAACCCAGGTTATAAGTTGGTTTTCAATCTGCATAGTAATCCATAGCCCACTATTTCTTCTCCGGCCACGGGATACATTCCACTTTGGTCATTAAATTTTGCGACTATGGAATATTTTTCTTCGATTGTTTTTAGGAACCTGGTTTCGGATGGGAAGCAAAAGGGATACTTAATCCACCTGTCAGTATAACCTTCCGGTAATTCTCCTATACCATTCCAGCTTAGTTTTGAGGAATGGATGGTAATCACATCTCTGTCGATTTTATTCAATCCCAGCCTATTGAAAATTAACCACTTAGCATTGCAATTGAGGAGTTCAGCCAGATAGTTGTGTGGGTTATCTACACACTGAAGTGTCCCGGAAGTATGTAAAAGGTCAACTTGACCAAGTTTGTGAATGGCATCGGTAAAGTTGTCAAAAAATGAAAGCTCCTCTGTTTCCAATTCTTTTGCAAATTTCACCATGGTGGGAGTTTCGACGACAACCCAATTTAATTTCAAATCTCCGGCTAGGAGACTTCTAAATTGAAAGTAATGAGCTCCGCAAGCGCCACCAAAATCCAGCACCCTAATCCCGTTGGATTGGCTTTCTATGATGGGATTGATTGCCGAAAGCAAGCTGTAAGCGGCAGTTTCTGAGATGGGTATTGCTTCCGATTTCAGGTTTTCCGAAAACCGTTTCGTTTTCTTCAGAATGACTTCAATAAGCTCTCGTTCCTCATAGGCATCAGTGGTGCATAATTTCAGTGCATCTTGATAATTTGAAAAAACCTGAGGAGGATTGGCAGTAGGAGTGGGCGCTGTGGTCCGTTGTAGAATTTTCCAAATTACCGGAGGTACTAATTCCCGTAGTATGTTTTTCATTTTTTTAAACTTTTTCCTTCTTAAAAATTTATTCGGGTCTAGTGTTGTTGTACCAACGTCGTTTTACGGCTTTGGGTTAGGGTGGAGTTTAGAGGCACAAAAGTTGATATTATTACTAAAAATCAATTGAAAAACTACACTTGAATTTTGCACTTCAGCCCGCCTGAAACATAACGCGTGTGGTGCGTTCGTTTTTTTCAATACTCAATTACTTGTTTTAAATGGTGTTCTAAATGTTCAACATAGTCAACAATTAGAAATTCTATGGTCAATAAATTGTCTCCTAATTTTACTTGTTTTTTTAGGTTGTCTGCTGATATTCGACTTATTATCTCCAAAAGTTGTCTGTTGTAAATTGTCCAAAAGGCAATAATTTGATTGCTGTCAATTTGTTGATAAAAACTAAATTCATTCCATTTGTTTTGGTCATAACGAATTTCAGGATTGTGTTCAAACTGTCCGCGCACAAATCTTTGATGGTTATTTGTTGCACTGTCAATTAAGTGTCCGATAATTTCCTTTTTGCTCCATTTAGTTGGCAACGGTTTTATAGACATATTTTCTTCACCAATTTCTGTCAAGATATTAGGAACAATGTCTAAAATATATTTCAATCGGTTAATAGCGTTTTCAGTCATTTTCTTTGTCGTTATTGTTCTGCGGTTTGTTTTCTAAAATGACGCACAACGTTATCGGGATTTGCGTTAGGGCGGGTTTCGGAGCACAAAGTTTCAATTTATTTCTAAAGTTCATAAGAAGTACAAAGCTACAAGTTTGCACGTCACCCCGCCTGACGCAAAACCCGTGTTATAGGGCGTTTTTCTTTTATTAACCTGGTCCCATTCCGTCCCTGAATATAATTGCTAAACTGATATGATAAAGTAAAAACGAAAGAACAAATGCAAAGAGCAGTCCTACGATTACACGATAAACCTTCTTCGTGTCCATAAATCGCCAAACCAAGGGGATTGTCAAGATTGGTGTCCCGAACATAGCGAACCATAATATTTGTCCTAATAAGTCCATATTGTTTTCAAGTAATTCATCATTTGAACTCTGGTAGGGCGTTTTTCTTTATTTTTTGCCTTATTAACATTATTGTCAGTACTAATGGAATTGTCACTCCGGAAATTAATGAAACCATTTTTATCAAACCAATAATTGCATAAAATCCGAATCCCCAATCTGCTCTATACCTGTCTGCTTTTTTCAAAAAGTCACTTAAGTCTTGAGAATTATCCATAAATAAAAACAGTCCCAAGCATAATAGTCCAATAATATATAGTCCCATTATTTTAAAAGTCCTTTTCAATTGATTGCTATTTTGAAGGGTCAAACCCATACATAAAGTTATTCAAATGTCCACCAGAACTTTCAAGTCCTACAATGTCCATTAGTTCTTCAAAGTAAATACAAACTCTTTCTCTGTCTTCTGTGTCAAGTTGCAAGTATAGGTCAGCGAATCTTTCAAGTCCGATTTTAATTGCATTTTGATAATCCTTATCTGTTGAGTTTCCTTTGTCCGCAAGTTTTTTAAAGTCGTCTGCGACTAGATTAATTTTCTCTGTCAAAATAGGTTTCAGTTTCGGGTCGCCAATTCCTGGATAAAAAAGTTTGTCATCTTGTAGAAATTTTTCTTTGTTTTTGAACTCTTCAAACTTTGTCATTGCATTGTCTAGTGTTTTCAATTGTCCTTGTCCACAAGCTGTGAAAACAACAAAAGTCAGTCCTAATATTATTTTTGTTATTTGTTTCACTGTCATCTTTTAAAATGCCCTATAAC
>CAYONF010000033.1:0-17717 GCA_964405255.1 uncultured Limnohabitans sp.
ACTCTTTTTATATGAACGTTTATACTTTTTTACTCAACGTTCATTCTTTTTTACTCAACGTTGATACTTTTTTCCTCAACGTTTCATCTTTTTACCTCGACGTTCACTCTTTTTATATAAACGTTCCTACTTTTTTACTGAACGTTTCATCTTTTTTCCTCAACGTTTATACTTTTTTACTCAACGTTTCATCTTTTTACCCGGAGCTTCACTCCGGGCTGCCATAAGTCAGGCTTTAAGCTTTGGGTTCTCACAGGAAGTAAAATCACTGGCAAATACTTACAGAGCGGGAAACTTCACCCAGCGCCCAAAGAACTTCACCTTACCTGAGGTAAGATTTGGCCATAAGGGGAATTAAAAAAATATCCTTTGGAACTGCCTTCAAAAAAAATAGATTTTTTGTTTCTAACTTTTATACGCTATTCCCCGGAATTATGAAAAAGCCCCGACTTTCCCTCCCGACTTGGAAATCAATCCTCACATCTGCGCTATTTTCCGGGATTTTGATTCTGGGAAGTTGTCAGAAAAACTCCCAGCAGAACTCAGCTTCTCTACCGGCCGATGCGCTCTTTTTTGGAGGGGATATCCTCACCATGGAAGGCGATACGGCTAGCTATGCCGAAGCCGTCGCGGTGAAGGATGGGGAAATTCTATTTGCAGGTTCAAAAAAGGAGGCGGAAGGCTTTGTGGGGGATTCCACGGTTTTGCATGACCTGCAGGGCAAGACCATGATGCCCGGTTTTGTAGAACCCCACGTGCATCCTTCCATTGCTGCATCCATCTTGCCCAATGAGATCATTGCGCCCTACGATTGGGTCCTACCTACCGAAACCAAAAAAGGGGTGATTGGTCAGGAGGCTTACATCAAGGCGCTGAGTGAATCGGTCAACCGAAATGCCAAGCCGGATGAAGTTTATTGGGTGTGGGGCTATCATCAGCTCTGGCACGGAGAATTGAGTCGGGCTATGCTCAACAAAATTTCTTCCGACAAGCCCATTGCGGTCCTACATCGCTCCTTTCACGAGGTCTTTTTGAATGACAAAGCCATAGAAGTCATGCAACTAAAAGAAGCTGACTTTAAGGGAAACCCCCAGGTGGATTGGAAGAAAGGGCACTTTTTTGAAGGAGGTTGGTTAGGACTGGTGCCAAAAATTGCCCAATGGTTCATTGTTCCTGCCCGCTATTCCAAAGGCTTGGAATTGATGACCCAGTTGATTCAGAAAAACGGAATCACTACAGTAGCCGAACCGGGTTTTCCAAGCTCTGATTTCAATATGGAATATGGATTACTCAAAAAGGAAATGGATAAGAATCCTCCTTACAGTGTCTACCTGATTGGCAACGGAACTCAGCTGTATGGAATGAATGGCAACAGTAATGAGAAGGCGAAGGAATACATGGAAGCGTTGCCGAAGCAATACAATACCTCAAACATCATTTTTTTACCCAAGCAAGTGAAGCTCTTTTCGGACGGCGCCATTTATTCACAATTGATGCGGATGGAAGGAGGATACACCGACGGGCATCAGGGGGAATGGATGACCCCTTTGGACCTATTGCAAGCGCAAATCAAGTTTTACTGGGAAGCCGGATACAAGATACACATCCATGCCAATGGGGATGAGGGGATCCAACAAGTGCTGGATTATGTAGCTGAAAATGAAAAAACCAATCCCAGAAAAGACCACCGTTTTACTTTGCACCATATGGGGTATTTTTCAGACAATCAAGCTCAGCAAGTGCAAGATCTGGGAATCGAAGCCTCGGTCAATCCCTACTATCTGTGGGCTTTGGCAGACAAGTATGCCGAACAGGGATTGGGCAAAGAAAGAGGCGAAAATTTAGTTCGAATCAAATCACTTACCAGCCGAGGCGTGCCTGTTTCTTTCCATTCCGATTTTGCCATGGCGCCTATCGAGCCTTTGACCTTGGCATGGACTGCTGTAAACAGAGTCACTTCCCAAAACAGTAAATTTTCTCAGGATCAGCGGATAGATGCCTACTTGGCATTGAAAGGAATTACCATCACGGCAGCTAGAACGCTCAATCTGGAGGATGAAATCGGCTCTATCCGGGTAGGAAAAAGAGCTGACTTTACCATACTGGAATCCAATCCACTCAAGATTGATCCGATGAAAATCAAGGATATCCAAGTGATGGAAACTGTTTTCAAAGGTCGAAGCTATCCTCGGTAACCCGAATCTGGAGAACACATCCAAGAACTAATCGGAAATCATCGTGTACTTGATAAAATGCCCCTAACTCGATATAAAACGATTCTCCCTCCCCTTAAAATTCTCCGGATTTTCCCGATTGATTCTCAGCCCGTTGATTTTTTTGATATCTTAATTCGGAAAACTGAGAAGAGAACCCAACCAGCTGAAACCGGAAACCAAACCTTTAGCAACCACAAAAAATGGAAAAGAAGAATTACGCCGGCATGAGCGATGCCGAACTGCTCCTTGAAAAAAAGAACCTCAAAAACTCCAGACTTCTTCATGCGGCCGGGATTGGTTTTCTGGCAGGGATCGTGATTTTTGGATTTGTAGGCTGGATATTATCCTCAGAGCGGAGCCTGGGATTCCTTATTCCCATGGTTTTCCCCATTTTCTTCATTTATAAGCTGCTCAAGAATCCCAAAACCAGTAAGGAGCTGGAAGAAGTACTCAAGCAACGGGGCCTAAACTAAACCGACCGACAAAACCCAGCTTGCTTTCCCGAAAATGAGTTGGGTTCGATTAATCCTTGAATTGATTTGCCTATGAATTTCACCCGGCTCGTACCCAGCGTGTTTTATACCGACCTGAACGATGGGCTCGCCTTATTTGTCGATTGCCTGGGATTTGAGATCCGCCACATCGATGTGCACACTGCCCAGCCCTATGCGGTCTTGGACAAGGATGGCATTCGGGTCATGGTATTCCAAGACGAGGCATTGTCCAAGGAACACTATCCCGAACTCCGATTGGAAACTGCCGATATCGAAGCAGTGCATGCCGCCGTATCCAGCACCCATCCCCAGTTGTTGCATCCCAATCTGAAGGAAGTCACACGGAGGCCTTGGGGCGCTAAGGAATTTGCGATCGCCGATCAGCAGGTAGGCATCCGATTTCAGCAGTGGTAAGTTCCGCCACTGGGATTTTGTCCTGCGTTTCTTTATTGGAAAAAGAACAAGAGGAATCACAGGTCCTGAAGAAACATTTTCTGCACTTCAGAATAATCCATCGGAGATAAACCCGACTATTCGTTAACTTTTGGTTTGGATGAAAAGTAAAAAAAACCTCAAACTTCCGCTCACAGACGATGAAAAAGCAAGTCTGAGAAAACACAAAATCAAAATGGGCGACATTCTTGACTTTGCTGTGGATGAATTGGAAGTTTTGCTTCAGGCTTCACCTGAGCGAGCCAAGGAACTCTATGCCTTGGCAGAGTTTCAAACTGTGCCCTCCGTCGGGATAAAATTTGCCGAGGATCTGGTGTTTTTAGGCTATTTTTCACTTGAGGAGCTAAAAGACCAAGACGGAGCAAAACTGACCGACGCCTACGAACTGAAAAAAGGGTATTGGACAGACCCTTGCGTGGAAGACCAATTCCGATTGATCGTACACCATGCCAATACCGCTGATCGGAACAAAACCTGGTGGGACTTTACGGCGGCCCGAAAAAAGTTTCGTGCTGAAAACGGATATCCTCCCGGCAGACCTCAAAGGGCATGGTTTGAAACCTTGGTATATGGTAAAAAAGAAAAGAAAGGCAGTGGTTCTGGAGTGTAACGTTTTGAATTAAGGAGAGTCTTGGATTGGGTGTAATCCGAGGTAGCTATCGGAATTAAAACATCCCTTCGGAGTATAAGAATAACTATTTAATCAAAAGTCTATCCGCAATCACACCAGGCACAAAATTTAATCAATGTATCTGGCAGGAAGCTTAATTTTAGCTTACACCAGATCCGAAGGATCGAAACAATTCATAACCCCCGGTCAAGCCGGGGGTAATGTAAAAAAATAGATAATAGAGCCCCGAAGGGGTGGCACTAAGAAATTTCACCCTTTCAGGGCTCTCGAACAGGCAATTCGTCAGTTGCCCTGCACTCCGTACAGGGTTCCACCATGTCGGACAGGCATGAATAGTTTGGCTCCATCGGAGCCCCTTCATGGATGGATTTCGGATAAACACCTCAACCACCAAAAAAAATGAAGCAAAATCTAATTTTTATCTTCCTCCTTCTCCTCGCTTTTGGATGCCAGGAGAAAACAGCAGAAGTGGTTTCCATCGATGCGATTTTTGAGGAGTATCAGCAATTCAAGGACCGCATCAACCCCATTGAGGCGACCAAGGGTGGGAATGCTGCATACAATGACTTCATCGCCAATTACATCTCCGATCCCTATCAGGAGGACTTGAGGAAAAATTACGCGCAATTCCTGAATCTGCTCAGCAAATTGGATACTACTACCCTTTCTGAAGCGGACCTGCTGAGCATGAAAGTGATGAAATGGGACTGTGAGGTGAAGTTGGAAGGCCTAAACAATCCCTTGGTCACGATGGCATCCCCGATTTACAACTTACCCAGTTTTGAATTGATGCCCTTGATTCAGGTGCAATCCCTGCATCTCTATGTCGCGCAATTGGCGGCGGGAGGAAGTGTTCAGCCTTTTGAAACTGCCAAGGATTATGACAATTGGCTGAAACGGGTGGATGACTACCTTGGATTTCTGGACACGGCGATGGTAAAGATGAAAGAAGGAATGGCTCAAAACGTAGTACTTCCCTCCGCCCTGACCCAAAAAGTAATTCCCCAATTGGAGGAATTCATCACCAACCCGGTGGAGGACCATCTATTCTACAAGCCTATCCTTGCCCTGCCTGAGGGAATCACCGAGGCTGATAAAAATCGGATTTCCGCTGCTTACAGCGACATGATTACGACGAAGTTGAAGCCCAAATACGCCGAACTCAAAGAGTTTTTGGTGAATGAGTATTTGCCGGCGGGAAGAGAAACGTCAGGAATCGGAGCTTTGCCCAATGGACCAGAAACATACAATTACCTCCTCAAGCTGCACACCACGACCAACCTAACCGCGGATGAGATTCACGAATTGGGAAAACGTGAGGTGGCTCGGATACTGATCGAAATGGAGGAGGCGAAAAACAAAATGGGTTTCCAAGGTGACATCAAGGCATTTTTTGAGTTCGTCCGCAACAGTCCCGAGCAAATGCCTTTTACCGATCCTCAGCAAGTCATTGACAATTTCAACCGCATCAAGGAACGGATTGATGGTACACTGAATCAGGTGTTTGACCTGAAACCCAAAGCGGATTTTGTCGTGCGGCGTACGGAAGCATTTCGCGAAGCTTCCGCCAGTGCGGAGTATGTTCCGGGGACCAAAGACGCCTCGAGACCGGGGATTTTTTATGTGCCCATCCCGGATGTGAAGAAATACAATAAATATTCGGACGAAGCCCTTTTCCTTCACGAAGCTATTCCCGGCCACCATTATCAATTGTCCCTGCAGCAGGAAAACAAGGATTTGCCGGAGTTTCTCCATCCCGAAAGCTTGGGAGTCTTTGTGGAAGGCTGGGCCTTGTATGCCGAATCCTTGGGCGCTGAATTGGGTCTTTACGAGGATCCTGTTCAGTATTTTGGCATGCTGAGTATGGAAATGCACCGTGCGATTCGCCTGGTCGTGGATACCGGAATACACAGTAAAGGATGGACCCGTGAACAAGCCATCCAGTATTCCTTGGACCACGAGGCCGAATCTGAGGATGCGATTATTGCTGAAATCGAACGCTACATGGCTACTCCGGGCCAAGCGGTTTCCTATAAAATCGGGCAGCTAAAAATCCGTGAATTACGAACCCGAGCCGAAACCAAGTTGGGTGACAAGTTCAGCATCAAAGAGTTTCACAATCAAGTCCTGAATTCCGGGAGTTTGCCTTTGGTCTTGTTGGAACAAAAGATCAATACCTGGATTATTTCGCAGATTTAGTGTGAGCCAGAAAGGGAGTATCCACTTCGCTTAAAGTTTGGATCAAGTGAAAAATTGGATTGGGTATTTTTGATTGCAAATCTTCACCCAAAACGCCATGTTGGATCAAGTGCCAGGCAAATGCAGGAGATTGAAAAATCACTCTTTTGCCGCCAAGAATAACATAACGATTTCTCAACCTATACCCATTTACAGAAACTAAATGATTTGTATTTCTTGTAAGAGTGAGCATGATGCTGATTTTTGTCCAAACTGTGGTGAAAAATCAGGCACCAAAAAAATTACTTTTAGGTCAATTTTCGAAGATACGTTCTCGACCATCACAGCGATGGATCGAGGAATTCTTTATAATGTTAAAAATCTATTTCTGAGGCCGCAGGAGTTTATAACCGAATACATTCTTGGCAAACGAAGAGGGGTGCTCAATCCGATTTCATTTTTGGTCATTTCTATCTCCCTCTATTTGATCATTGAAAGTATGTTGAGGATTCCCAAGGGAGTCACTGAATCACAAGTAATTCCTAAAGGTGATTTTCAAAAAGTCGGATTCGCAGCCGGGAAAAACATTGCCATCTACTTCAAATATTTTTGGATCCTAAGTATCATCCCCTTATCCGTATCCACCAAACTGATTTTTAGAAGATTTAATTTCGCAGAACATCTAGCCATCAATTCTTTCATCCTCGGTCAGGCTTCTCTTTTAGGATTAATCAGTTTTTTGATTGCCAGGACTGAACTCCCTGTCAATCCATTAGTTTACTTGCTGATATTATGGCTGGTCTATAAGGTATTTGTGAAACCAAAAGAAAGATATGACACGTTATTAATGTCTATTGGTGCCTTAGTATTATTCATTTTCCAGTTGTTCCTTATTGTTATAGGAATAGGATTGATTTCGGCTTAAACTACTATTATCCTGCTAGTTGCATGAGAAAAAAATAAAATCAATTTTAAACCAAAAGCTAAAACCATGAATCTTGTAACCCTCCTCCTTGGCATTTCCCTCCTGTCCCTCAGTTTGCCTCCTGCACCGAAAACCGCTGAATTGGCAGCATTTGAGGTAATTGAGAAAAGAACCGAGTACAATGGGATTTATTACAGCTATGCGATCAAGAATATCGGCACTGCCACCATCGCACCAAACAGCTACCAAGTTTTTCTGAAGGTGAATGGAAAAACGGCAAGCTTTGACAAGGCTACACCGGAAATCAAACCGGGGCAAACTATTGTGTACCATGCACAAAAGACGTTTTACCAAAAAAGTGAGGACAAGCTTACCTACTCCCTGGAGATCAGATTTTCCGACTCAAATCTGGAAAACAACACGTTAACAGGAGAATCCCTATTCTAAGGGACTTGCCCCTGTTACCGGGCTGCATGAATCAACTTCCCCTACTGGGAGTAGAATCACTAGCTAAGCGGAAAAGGCGCAACTACTCCCAAACCAAAAATGACCCTACCAAGGGTCATTTTTTTTTGACTTGTCCTGCTTGGGAATTCAGGATGTTCTGGGATTTCCAATCTGCTGTTGGGTGTAGCATGTACTCCCCCTATCTTTCTCGGTTCGTTTTACCACTTCCCTTTTTGGATGAGTTGGAGTTTTTCCTGGGTCAAAAAGTCAATAGACTTTTCCACTTGCTTATCGATGTCCTTGATTTTCAAAAGGGCAAAAATCAAGGTTCGTTTTTTACCATCGGAGATCTTTTCGTAGATCGATTTTAACCCCTCATCCTGCATCAGCAGGGTGGACAATACTTCGGGCACTTCCACACCCAATGGATTGGGATCTTCTTCTATTCGGAAAACCACGGTATTCCCCGGTTTTTTACCCAACTGCTCGAGGTGTTTGCCGGCGATGATCAGGAAAAAGTTGCCATCCCCGAGGTGATTCAAGCCACAGGGGAAGGAGATTTTATCATCCAAGTGACAGATCAGTCGTGTATGCCGCTTCCGCTCAAATTGATTGATGATATCCGATTCGATCCGAAGGTAAAAATACCCTCCCCTCATTTTATCCAATTGACCCAGGACTTGCTTGCCGGTGTAGCTGGTCAAAAACTCCATCTTTCTTTATTGAGCTGTTGTTTGATTTTGCTTTTTGCAAATAAAGAGCTAATCCTTTGGATTTCGTGGAAGTGTAGTTTGGTGAGGCATCTCCCTTAAAAATTATATTTGGCCATCATGTATTTTAATTAAACAAAAAATAATTTTTTTTAAGATATTCACGAATAACCTATCGAATTTTAAACTTTATGAAAAATTCAAGAAACTCAGTATCACTTCTTGGCTTGGTTATTTTTCTTGCATTGTACCTAGCGGGATGCACAGGAAACTCGACTGATTCCTCCTCTAATGAAAACCCAGTCCTAGTCTACTACGGAGGTGATATCATCACCATGGAGGGAGACAGTGCCCAATATGCAGAAGCAGTAGTCGTCAAAGAGGGCAAAATATTCTTTGTAGGCAGCCAAACCGAAGCGATGGAGCTTGCCGGTGAGGGTCACACAATGGTGGATCTCAAAGGCCAAACCATGCTTCCCGGATTCATTGATGCACATGGGCATATCTTTTCTACCGGGATTCAGGCCATGTCAGCCAATTTGCTTCCTCCACCGGATGGAAATGGGTCTTCAATTCCCAAGATGATCGAGACCTCGCTGGAATGGGCCGGTACCAACCAGGCCTCAATCGATAAAATTGGATGGATTATCGGCTTCGGCTACGACGATGCGCAACTCGAGGAAAAACGCCACCCTTTGGCTACAGAACTGGATCAGATTTCGAAAGACATTCCGGTGATATTTATCCACCAATCCGGGCATTTGGCAAGCCTCAACACCAAGGGCTTGGAAATGGCCGGGATTGACGAAAATACCCCTGACCCTGAAGGGGGGATTATCCGAAGAATCAAAGGCACTCAAAAGCCCGATGGAGTTTTGGAGGAATCAGCCATGTTTGGACCCTTGTTCAAAGTTTTTGCCCAGTTTGATTCCCTTGAAAACACCAAAATCGTCCGGGCAGGAATCGAATCCTATACCAAATTTGGATTCACCACCGCTCAGGAGGGTCGCGCCTCCGCTGCGGTTTGTGAGACCTTGAAAGCCATGGCTGCCGCCCAAGAACTCCCGATCGACATCTACGCTTACCCGGATATCCAAAATGAATTGGCCTACATGCTAAAAAACGGAACTCAGGCTGAATACACCAACCACTTCCGCATCGCAGGGATGAAGTTGAGTTCAGATGGAGCAATTCAAGGGAAGACAGCCTTTCTATCGGAGCCCTACAAGGTGCCTCCTGTAGGAGCAGCTAAGGATTATCGCGGCTATCCGGCGATTCCGGACGAGTCTGCCTATAATGCTCTGGTGGATTCGGCATTTAAACACAACTGGCAGATCATCACCCACTGCAATGGGGACGCTTCGGGCGACATGTACATCAAGGCTGTTCGGCTGGCGGCCAACCGGTACGGGAACGAAAATCGGCGAAGTGTCATGATTCACGCCCAAACGGCACGGGAAGATCAGCTCGATTCGATGAAAGTACTCGGGATTATTCCTTCATTTTTTGCGATGCACACCTTCTATTGGGGGGACTGGCACCGAGATGAAACTTTGGGAAAGGAGCGGGCCTACCGCATCTCTCCTGCCGTGTCCACACTGAACAGAGGCATGATTTTCACCCAACACCACGATGCTCCGGTGGCCTTTCCCAATGCCTTACGGGTGTTGCATGCGACAGTAAACCGGGTAAGCCGAAGTGGAGATATCATAGGACCGGATCAGCGGGTTTCGGCCTACATCGCCTTGAAAAGCATTACCGATTGGGCGGCCTATCAGAGTTTTGAAGAGAATCTGAAAGGAACGCTGAAAGCGGGCAAGATGGCAGATTTTGTGATTTTGGATCAGAATCCACTCAAAATCGACCCGATGGACATCACCAACCTTAAGGTAATGGCTACCATCAAAGAGGGGAAAACGATCTACGAAGCGAAATAAAGTGCAAGGATATCGGAAAAAGTAAATCGACACATTGGCCTTTTTCTCCCTTTGTGCCGATCTGATTATCTATCAAATTCCCTAGGCTCATTCACTCCTTGCTTGAGCAGATTACACCGTTGGTCGGAATCGCTTCTCAATTGAGGCGAAGTGTAAAGAATGACCTTTATGTTATTCGGAGACTATTTCAAGAAGTGGATCCGTCAATTTAAAGGATAAGCTGCGTGTTTGAGCTGAATTCAGGATTTTTTGAGCGGTCAACCAAGATGGCTACTCAATTGGCCGATTGTGAAAAAAAACTTTTGCAATGGAGAATTTATTGCCTAAAATTTTCCTTAGATTTTATCGGTGTTTCCAAAGGTTTTTGCAAACCGATTATTTGTCTTGAAGCCAGATCCCAAACCCAAGATTTCCACTTTTAATTATAAAATCGAATCTTGTCCAAAATGAATTTTCAAATTTGGTAAACCCAATGAATATCAAAAATCACCTATACAAAAGACATTAAATCGACCCAAATTTTGATTTTTCCCAGCAGGAAATAGAAAAAATCAGCCAAAACCCAGTCATATTCCCTCATAAAAATATCTTATGCAACCAAAAATTAAACTGATTACAGGTTTGGTAATTTTAGCGCTTCTAGGCTGCCGCGAAACCTCCACCACAGAATCTACAGAGACTTCAACCGAGTCAGGTGGACTGGAATCCATCAAATCCAAATTCAAGACAGAGGTCCCAGACAAAATCCTTACTCCAGATCTGGTTAAGTCCAGAATCGGCGATTTGGAGTTTTTTGACGGACTCCCTTCAGACGGGACAGTCCAAAAAGTATATGACAACCTGGATTTTATGCGCGGAGTGGAGACTTTCCTTAGCGGGATTCCGGCTGCTTCAATTGAAGGAATTCGCTTGGGTCAGGAAGAATTAGGAGCGACCCAGTCCAACCAAGTTGTAATTTTTGATGAATTAATGGATTCCAATCCCCTGTTTCTCACAGGCAACACGAGTACGGTTTATGTTTCAGCCTTTCTAAATCTGGAGGTCGAAGGTCCCATGGTGGTGGAAGTGCCGGCCGGCAGCGGTCCGGGCACTGTAAATGATGCTTTTTTCAGATTTGTAATCGATATGGGAGCACCCGGACCGGATCGCGGTAAAGGAGGCAAATACCTGATCCTGCCTCCAAACTATGAGGGAACTGTGCCAGATGGCTACTTTGTGGCTAAGTCACAAAGCTATATCAACTGGCTGATTTTAAGAGGCTTTCTATCAGAGGGAAAGCCGGAAAAAGCATCCAAGATGTATCGGGAAGGCTTGAAAATCTACCCCTTAAAGGATAAGGACAATCCCCCTGCGATGGAGTTTATCGATGGTTCTAAGAAGTCCTTCAATACCGTCCATGCAAACAACTACACCTTCTTTGAGGAGTTGAATGATGTCATCCAACGTGAGCCGGTTTCTTTTCTAGATCCAGAATTGCGGGGCTTATTTGCCAGCATTGGCATTGAAAAAGGGGCTGAATTCGCACCGGATCAGCGGATGAAAACTATTCTTGAAGAATCAGTTGCCGTAGGGAATGCTACTGCCCGAGCTATTTCTTTCAAATCAAGAGAAAAAGGTGCCCGTCTCTTCGAAAATAGCCATTGGGAAGCGGGCTTTTTGGGAGGCAGTTACGAATGGCTCAAAAACGAAGGGAATGGCGGTCGCTACCTCGATGCCCGAACCCGGTTTTTTTATGTAGCCACTGTCAATACCCCCGCGATGGTCCTAAGGATGCCGGGGGTCGGTTCACAGTATGCGATGGCTTTCATGGATTCTAAAGGAAGCTACTTGGATGGAGGCAAAAATTACACCTTGACCATCCCGGCCAATGTACCCGCCAGGGATTTTTGGTCCATAGTCATGTATGATCCTCAGACTCGATCTGAGTTGCAAACCAACCAAACACTTCCCAGTGTCAGCAACATCCAAAACCCACTCGTAGCCAACGAAGACGGGTCGGTTACCCTCTATTTTGGCCCAAAAAATCATGCCCCGGCCGGAAAAGAAGCCAATTGGTTAGAATCGGTACCCGGCAAGGGATTTTTCGTACTGTTTAGGTTGTATGGACCTTTGGAGCCTTGGTTTGATCAAACCTGGCAATTGAAAGACTTTGAAGAGGTGAAATAGAGCAAGTAAAATCGATTCCTCCCGCATGGAGTGATAAAAAATCAGAAGAGAAAGGGTGTAGCATGAAACTGCACCCTTTTTTATTTATGGTTCTTCATTGCCCATTGTGTAGGTTTTGGTAAATAACTCCAAGCTGAGCCAATCCCCCCATTGCCAAAAGGGAGTTGGTTCCTCTTCCAAACCAAACCCGTTTTCCTTTGCTTCTTTGTACCTTTTCGTAGCCTCCTCTTAACCTCTGTGCCCTCTGAGATGAAAAAAATCACCCCTTTTCATATTCAATCTTTACAATTCGCCAAGCCATCTGCATCGTTGGCGTTTGGACAATAGCCTCATCCCCTACCTCCTTTTTCAGAAGCGCTTGGGCCATGGGTGAGTCAATCGAGATGTAATCCCTCCGCTCAAAAATCTCTTCTCCGCCCACGATACGGATTCGGATTTTATGCTTTTTGGCATTCTCGATCTCCACCCAAGCTCCAAACAAAACCTTTCCCTCCTGAAACGGTGTGTAGGGAATCACCTTCAGATTATCCAGCATTTTTCGAAGGTAATGCACGCGACGGTCAATTTCCCTGAGGCGTTTTTTGTTGTAGGTGTAATCTGCGTTCTCGGACCGATCCCCCAAACTGGCCGCCCAAGCGACCTTTTGGGTAGTCTCCGGACGCTCCACTCGCCACAGGTGATCGAGTTCGGCCTTCAGCTTTTCCAGGCCTTCGGGCGTAATCCAGAGAGTTTTCATTTAGATAAAATTGAAATATTGGAAAAACTTGTCCGCCGTGGCGGATTGAATGATTGGAAAATTCAATTCAGGTTGGGAATTGAATTCATGCATAATTGCTCATTGATAATTGCTCATTGCTAATTGATCATTGATAATTGATCATTGATAATTGGTCATTGGTCATTGACAATTCCTCATTTCCTTGAACTCAAAAACTCGCGAAGGCTCTTGAAGGTCTCATACGGTCCTTCAGCAAGCGAAAGATTCATCAGCCACGCGGGAATGGATCCTCCCGGGTCGATCAAAATGCTGTGGCGGATCTCCAGCTTTCTGTGATGCACGACAGTAATGTACCAATGTGCCTCGCTGAGGGGCACACGCACAAAACCATCTCGGGGAGGAATCATATCCGGTTTGCCGATGGCAGAGAAGTGGTACTCGTGGGGATCCGGTCCTTGTGACAGCTTCACATGCAGGATCATGTCTCTGTTGGACACCGGCCAAGGCGTCATGAGTTCGGCCCGATAGATAAACTCCTCGGCAGAAATTCGCTTCAGCAGCTCGGTTTTGCCGATTTTATACTGCCATTGGTGAAAATTCTCCAGATCAAGCAAGGCCTCCGACAGTTCCGAAATCGAAGCCGAAAGGGTGAAGGTGGATTGGATGGAATTGATTTTGGCATCAGCCACCGGACAGGTGTACACCTCGATCCCCTCGGCAGATTTCCGGAGTTCGCAGTCCTTCTCCTGATTGATTGACATCCAGGCGAAAAAGGTCAAAAACAGAAAGATCAGAAAATTGCACACTAGTTTGGAGAAGTTTTGCGGTTTAAATCCCGGCCAAAATAGGGAGAAAAATGCTTTCCCTTTCAAAAAACAGCGGATCAACAGGGCTAAAAACCATGCAGTGATTCCAATCCACAAAACAAAGGGGCAACTTAATCTTCCAAGAAAACCACCTATTATTCCACCAATTGCATTTTTCCTCCAGGGAAAACTATTCAGGATTCCTTCCTTTAAAAATTCCCCTATCTTGGAAAAAGAATCTTATTCTTTCAAACCTACCCAATAACCGATGCAGTACCGCACCTTAGGCAACACAGGCCTCGACGTATCCATCCTTGGTTTTGGCGCCTCTCCCATGGGCAATGTCTTTGATCCCGTGGATGAAAAAGAAGCCATTTCAGCCGTACACTTTGCCTTCGATCAAGGGGTCAATTTCGTAGACGTTTCCCCCTTTTACGGACTGACTTTGGCAGAAAGCAGACTCGGAAAAGCACTGGAAGGAAAGCGAAAAGACGTCATTCTCGCCACTAAATGCGGACGTTACGACTTGCAGCACTTTGATTTTTCCCGAAAAAGAATCCTCCAAAGCATCGACGAATCCCTCACTCGACTGAAGACGGACTACCTCGATCTCTTTCAGCTGCATGACATCGAGTTTGTCGACAAACAAATCATCCTCGAAGAGGCTGTTCCTGCTATCCAAGAAGTCGTCCAATCCGGAAAAGCCCGATTCTGGGGAATTACCGGGCTCCCCGTGCGGTACCTTGCTCAGATCGCCCGGGAAACCAACCCTGACACCGTCCTTTCTTGGGCACATTATAATCTGCTGGAAGACGAGATCAATGACGAACTCGTACCCCTTTCGCAGGAAATGGGCTTTGGGCTGATGAATGCTGCCCCACTGATGCAACGCATTTTGTCAGATGCCTCACTTCCGCCTTGGCACAGGTCTCCTGCAGAAGTCAAAGCCATGCAGCCGATTTTGCTGGAGCTTTGTAGTAGCTTTGGGTTGTCTTTAAGCCAGGTGGCCTTGCGATTTGCCATGGATCATCCGCTTATTGCCACGACGATCGTAGGCATGTGTGAGGTCAAAGTCGTGCAGCAAAACCTCGACGCAGTGGACTTGGAAATCCCCGAAGAACTCCTAAACAAGATTCTCAGCCTCGTCGAACCCGTCAAAAACAGGATGTGGTTTGAAGGGAAGGAGGAGAATAATATTTGATTTTGGAATTGGGATTTCGGATTTTTCTCAGTTCGGAGTTCGATGTTCGGTGTTCGGTGTTCGATGTTCATCATTCGATGTAAAGAGTGTTGTCGAGTTGTCAGGTTGTCGGGTTTTATAGAAAAAACCTCAGATCAAAGCAGTAATCATCTCCCACTTTATTCCGAAAAAAGAATTTGGAAAACCCAACTCGATCAAAGGAGGCAAGGAGCCAATCCCGTAGAATTACAGGAGGATTTGAAATAAAAAAAAAGATTAGAAATAAATCAGAAAGCTTGAAAAGGAAATAGAGGCTAAAATCCCCTCTCCATGTCGTATATCGTACTTAAATATGAAAGCATTTTTCCTTACCGAAATCGGTAAAACAGAAGTTCGGGAAATAGAAAAACCCTCGCCAAAATCCGGCGAAGTCTTGCTCGAAGTCGGCAAGGTCGGTTTCTGCGGTGGGGACCTCAATGGCTTCAAGGGCCTTTTTCCACTGCAGGAATACCCCAACGTGCTCGGTCATGAAGTCGGGGCCACGATTGTAGAAGTGGGAACCGAAGTTCCTGAATCCATTCAGCTCGGCACCCGCGTCACTCTTTACCCCTACCTCGCCTGCGGCACCTGCGTAGCCTGCCGAAAAGGCCGTCCAAATGCCTGTAAAACCAACAAAACCATGGGGGTACGTCGACCCGGCGCCATGACCCGATACATCAGCGCACCTTGGCAGGATGTGTTTCCTTCCGACAAACTCAGCCTCAGCGAACTTGCGTTGGTCGAACCGCTAACCGTGGGCTTCCATGCGGCTAGACGGGGAAGAGTGAGTGCGGAAGATCGGGTAGCCGTCATCGGCTGCGGAATCGTGGGCTTGGGAGCTGTAGCCTCGGCTGTCAACAAAGGCGCTCAGGTCATTGCCGTGGACCTCGACGACTCCAAACTCGAAATAGCCCGACAAATCGGAGTAGCACATACCATCAATCCCGGCAAAGAAGATCTTCATTCACGATTGCAGGAACTCACCGGTGGAGACGGTCCGGATGTGATCATCGAGGCGGTGGGCAGTCCCCAAACCTACCGAAGCGCGGTCGAGGAAGTAGCCTTTTTGGGTCGGGTGGTCTGCATCGGCTATACCAAAGCCCCAGTGGAGTTCAATACCTCTCTTTTTGTCCAAAAAGAAATTGAAATTCTGGGTTCGCGAAACTGTGTGGGCAAAACTGACTTTCCGGAAGTAATCGCGTACCTCGAAGCGGGTAAATTCCCCGTGGATTCCGTCATTTCAAAAGTCATTTCCATCGATCAAGCACCTGAAACCATGGATGACTGGGCCAAAAATCCACAGGGAATCATCAAAATCATGCTCAACCTCGAAGACCAATGATTCGATCTGCTGTCACCATCAATCTGATCGAAACCATGTCCCAAGGTCCTTGGATCTTTTGGCATGACTTGGAGGAAAGTCTGCGAAAAGCCGCTGAATTGGGCTTCGATGCCGTGGAATTGTTTACCAGATCGGGAAGCGACCTCGACGCAAATCACCTTCAGGATCGACTCAGGCATTATGGACTGCCACTTGCTGCCGTGGGAACAGGAGCCGGGAAGGTGCTTCATGGATTGACGCTCACCGATCCCAATCCAGAAATCCGAAAAGAAGCCATTTCCTTTATCTCCGAGATGATTTCCTTTGGAGCCAAGTTTGGAGCACCCGCGATAATCGGTTCCATGCAAGGAAGCTTTGGCATAGGAACGCCCAGATCAGTCGAGGGATTTCAACACTTTTGCGAAGCCTTAGATATACTTGGTGAACACGCAAAAAATGAAGGAGTGATCCTCTTGGTCGAGCCCTTAAATCGGTATGAAACTTCCGGTTTCAATTACCTCTTTGCCTTTGAAAACTTCCAACCCTATCTAAAGACCCGAAATGTAAAAGTGTTGGCTGACCTATTTCACATGAATATCGAAGAGGACAATATCGCTCAGAGTATCTTGGAGTATGGAAAATACATCGGCCATGTCCATTTCGCCGATTCCAACCGAAAGCCTATGGGGTTCGGTCATACCGATATGGTGCCGATTTCAGCGGCCTTGAAGGAAATCGGCTATTCGGGTTATGTCTCTGCCGAGGCTTTTCCTTTCCCCGATCCCGATGCCGCCGCCAAGCAGACCATAGATGCTTTTCGCAAGTTCTTTAGATAAGTACGAAATACGATATCTAAGTTAACTTTTGAGACTAGGAACAAGGGAATCCTTTTCATGTTTCAAAATTTATTAAAATCGACCATCAACTGCTGAACACCGAACTTCGAACCCTGAACACTTCCTTACTAACTTCCCAACTTCCCATGAAACGCTTCTGCCTAGCCCTTGACCTGATTGACGACGCCGAATCCATCCGTGTCTACGAAGCCCACCATGCCCCTGGAGCCGCTTGGCCCGAGGTCACCCAACATGATATTGACTGCGGGATTTTGAACATTGAAATTTTTCGCACCGGCAACCGCATGTTTATGATCTTGGAGACCGTGGATGAATTTACTTTTGAGAAAAAGGCCGAAATGGATGCCGCTAATCCAATCATAGCCAAATGGGAAGCACTGATGTGGGGTTTCCAGCAGCCGCTCCCCTGGGCCAAACCCGGTGAAAAATGGGTGCTGATGGATCGTATTTTCAAATCAGGATTATAAGTTTTTACCACAGAGAACACTGAGAAGAAGTGAGCAGTTGGCAGTCTCAGTAGGCAGTAATGGAAACTGCGACTGTCTACTGATCACTCAAAAAACCGCGTCCTGTACGCTTTCTGCAAGAAATATTTTTGTGATTCTCTCTATTTTCCTCCGTGCTCCCTGTGGTAAAAAA
>CAYONF010000033.1:17817-18884 GCA_964405255.1 uncultured Limnohabitans sp.
CGAAAAAATAAACCAAGCCCCCGAGACCATTACATTTCCCGAAGTGATCGCCCACATCGATGCGCATTTTGACTTCACTCCTACCCGATTCACCAATGGCACTGCAGTCAATGAAGCCGGGCAAAACAACGGCAGCTGCAAGATTTTTTCCTTTGCCAAGCTTAGAGGCCTTTCTCAAGCCCAAACCCTAGCCCTCTTCGGAGACCACTATCGTGTGGATGTGCTGGGTAATCCTAATGGCACCGACCACCAAAACATCCGCAACTTTATCCTCCATGGCTGGGAAGGAATCCAATTTGACGGAGAGGCGCTAAAAGAAAAGTAAGTGCATACTTTTCAGAACCATATTTGACATCAAATTCTGATCGCAAGAGTAAATGCTATATGCTATTTATCTATTTTTAGATAGTCTAAAAAAAGAAAGTCTTCCCTTGCAAAAAGGCAAACCGATTAAATCATAGCTACAACAAATATGAAAAATAGAACAGTAGGAATTTTAGGAATAGTCCTTTTCGTCTTATCCCTCTTCCTTATTTTGGCGGATAATTTTCAAAATGAATTACTATTTAAACTAGCTGAATACGGAAAATACTTTGCCTTATTGGGTGGGGCATTAATCGGAGTTGGATTTTTTGGAAAGAAGAAAACAGAAAAACCTATGTAAGATTTACATTAGTAAACTTTACATAAAAACTGAATTTTTACTTGACCAAAGAAAACTATTACCTGATCGTACCCGGACTTGGCAATTCGGGCCCTGAACATTGGCAGACGTATTTTGAGCAGTCTGGGCCTCACTTTTCCAGAATTCAGCAAGAGGAATGGGATGCTCCTGAGTGCGAGGATTGGATCAATCGCATCGAGGAAAAGGTGAGTGAATTTGATCCCGAACAAGTCGTATTGATAGGACATAGCCTAGGATGCACCGCGATCGCCCACTGGGCCAAGCGATTTGGCAGAAAGATCAAAGGTGCCATGCTGGTGGCTCCCAGCGATATCGAAAATCCCGTCTATACCTTTCCTGCGGTCGGCTTTTCACCAATCCCATTGGAAAAAATCCCTTTTCC
>CAYONF010000033.1:18984-41393 GCA_964405255.1 uncultured Limnohabitans sp.
AAAACTTTTCCTTTTCAACCATGGCTCTCTTCGAACTTCAACCCAATGAGCAATTTCTCAGCAATCCCACCCTCAAAGAGCCCACTCAAAAGCTACGACGACTGATTGCATATCTTCAAAAAAGATCCTTGCCTGCTGATTTGATTCAAAGGATCAACTCCAAGATCGAGGGCATCAATACCTCCCCCCTTGTAGGTAAACCTTTGGAAAAATTAGTTTCCACAACCCTAGCTGAGTTACTGAAGCTTTTAGAAAAAGAACTCAAGTTGGTTCCCAAGTACCACTTCCGCAACCAATGGATGGTACTGGGCATGTCTGCTTTTGGACTTCCGTTTGGGGTAGTATTTGGGATATGCCTTGGTAATATGGCCTTTTTGGGAATAGGCTTACCGATTGGGATGGCCATCGGTATCGCTTTAGGGACCTCCTTGGATGAAAAAGCCAAAAAAGAAGGCCGACAGCTAAATCTTACCGAGGAAGAATAAGTCCTCCTTCCGGTGAACTGATGAGTTCACCTCGATTGATTCAAGCCTTTTAACGTTCATTCCAGAAGGCAGGATTCGGACTGCCACACACTGATTCGGGACTTGGTTTTGGACCAGATTTGAATTTTGTGAGCTGAGCTTCTTGCTTCCTGTTTTTCCAAATAAATGATTGGTTTAGTCTGACTTTGTCAGTTTATTTTAATTAAAATGTATATCCGCTTTCTTACCAGTATCTCTTTTAGCCAAATGAAAATGCTTAGAAACGCTGGATTGTGGGATTCTTCGGTCTTCGGTCATCGGTCTTCCGGCCCGATAACCAAAGAAGATAGGCTTACTGGCAGAATAGCGTATTATCATATTATTTAATTTTTGCCAAGGGACAAACATCAGAGTAGTTAATCTGGTTTTTCCTCTTAACTGAGAACAAATGTCTTTTTCCTCGCAGATTAAATGGAATTTTCATTTCTCCCTATCGCACTTATGTCCCGACTTGTTTTTGTTTTCCTTTTCCTTCTCTTGCCTTTTGTTGCCTTAGCGCAGACTAAATATGATTCCCTGATGAATTTTTACCATCAGGAGAAAAACTTCCACGGCGTGGTATTAGCCGCAACGGATGGAAAAGTGGATTTTATCCAATCCAAAGGTCTGGCTGATCGGACATTCGGCATTCCGATGGACATTCACACCAAATTCAAAATCGCTTCCGTCACCAAGACATTCACCGCAGTGATGATCCTTCAGCTTTTTCAGGAAGGAAAAATCCAGCTCACCGCTCCGCTTGGCACTTTCCTGCCCGAGTATAAGGGCGAAGGAAAGGACCGCGTCACACTCCATCAACTGCTCACCTACAGTTCGGGCATCCCTAACTGTGAAGGAGATGATGGAATAGGTGTTTACCAAAGTGCCCTCTCCGTGGATGAATTTATCCTCAAATACTGCAGCGGAAAGCTTGAATTTGAGCCGGGGAGTCGGTTTAGTTATAACAACGGTGACTACATTCTACTCGGCCGCATCATTGAAAAAGTCACAGGAAAGTCTTTTTCCCAAAACCTGAAAGAGCGGATTTTCAATCCTCTGGAAATGAAAGAAACCAACCTGCTGTACCACCAGGATATCATCCCAAATCTGGCAGAAACCTACAATCTGGACGAAGCAACCCAGATCTTTTACAAAGATGACCCCATGTACATCGAAAACTACTTTGCTGCAGGAGCGATGTACTCCACGGCGGAGGATCTGTTGAAATTCAGCGAGGGGATATTCAAGGCAAAGCTCCTCAATGAGGAAATGCTGAATCTGATGCTCACCCCCTATCCCGAACTTTACGGAGTGGCTTATGGCTTTTGGGTGACTGATTCCACCTTTGGGGAGGAGACTTTTTTGGCCGCCAACCGACAAGGCTCGATCTGGGGTGCCAATGCCAACTGGCTGCATTTGATCGATGGAAACAAAACCTTTATCGTACTCAGCAATACCAATGCGACCAATTTGCCTGAGCTAACCGAGCAGTTGGTTAAGATTTCCATAGCCAATTCCCAATAGAAACTGAAATGAAATGGGTTCAAGGCCTAGTCTTGGATCTCACGGAATACAGTCCTTCCCCACGAGAAACAAGTTTCGGAGTCCTAAAACCAACTCTTCAACATTCCCATCAAAGGAAACCCCTTTGTGTCCTCCCATTTACCCTTAACGGTCTTTGAGGTGAAAAATCTTTGAGTCCTCACTTTTTCCCTTGGAGTACTTTGCGGTAAATTCTTTGAGCTCTCTCATTTACCCTTTGTGGCCTTTGCGGTAAAAAAATCCCCATTTTCTGTGTAAATCTGTGCTAGAAAATCACCCCACCGTATGAAAAAATTAACCTTTCTTCCTGCTTTCCTGATTTGCACTGGATTGTTTGCCCAAACTCCCGACCGTGCAACACTCGAATCACTCACCGAGAAGCATTGGCAATCCGGCCTTTCCCTGCTCACTGAGATCGTCTCCATGCCCAATGATGCGGTGTTTCCGGAACAGATCGAAGTGAATATCCAATGGTGTGAGCAGGTTTTTGCTGCCCGAGGCTGGACCCAGGAACGACTGGAAACGGGGGGAATACCGCTCCTTCTGGTAGAAAAAAAGCAACCGAATACAAATAAAACTGCGCTCTTCTACTTCCATGTGGACGGACAGGCTGTAGACATCAGCAAGTGGGATCAGCCCAATGCGTACGTACCCGTACTCAAAACCCAATCGCCTTCCGGAGCTTGGGAAGTTCTTCCGATGGAAAAACTGAGAACCGAGTACAATTCGGATTGGCGGGTCTTTGGACGCTCGACATCCGATGACAAAGGTCCTTTGGCCATGTTGATCACAGCTTGGGACGCCCTGACTGAGGCAGGAATTGCTCCGGATTATTCGGTGAAAATCATTCTGGACTTCGAAGAGGAACAGGGTTCGCCCAGACTTCCGGCTGCAGTAGTCCAATACAAAGACAAACTCGCTGCCGACCTGATGCTGATCATGGATGGGCCTCGCCACACTTCCAATCTGCCTACACTCAGCTATGGAGCAAGGGGAATTTCTGAATTGTTTCTCACCACCTACGGACCCAAGCTTCCGCAGCACAGTGGCCACTATGGCAACTACGCTCCCAATCCTGCCCTGTTGATGTCTCAGCTTTTGGCTTCCATGAAGGATGAAAACGGGCGTGTGGTGATTCCTGGCTTTTATGATGGGATCACCTTTACCGCTGCGGAGCAAAAGATTTTCGCAGCTGTCCCTGACAACGAACCTGCGGTAAAAAAGCGCTTGGGCTTAGGACGGACCGACCAAGTGGGCCAAAGCTATCAGGAAAGCATCAATTACCCTTCGCTGAATATCCGCGGAATGTCTGCCGGCTACACAGGAGCTCAGGCTACCACTATCATCCCTGCTACCGCAGTAGCGGAACTGGACATGCGATTGGTTCCGGAGTCTGATCCGGTCCGCCTTTTTGGCCTGATCAAAGACCATATCCGCAAGCAGGGTTTTCACATTGTGGAGAAAGATCCCACTGACGAGGAACGCATGATGTATCCGAAAATCGTGAAGGTGAACACTTCCATTTCCTATCAGGCTTTCCGTACACCGATGGATTCTCCGACTGGGGCATGGCTGAGAAAAGCGATGAACCGGGCTTTTGGACAAGATCCGGTGCAGATCCGGATTTCCGGGGGATCGATTCCGATTTCTCCGTTTGTGGATGCTTTGGGAATTCCTGCCGTTACCATCCCCACGGTCAATGCCGATAACAATCAGCACAGCCCGAATGAAAACTTGAGACTGGGCAATTACAAAGAGGGAATTTTGACCATTATGAGTGTGCTGACCGAGCCGATGTATTAGGGGTTGGAAGTTCGGAGTTCAGGGTTCGATATTCGACATTCGAAATTCTAGTACAACCCTCGTATTTCGAACCTCGTACTTCGTATTTCTAGTCCTCTTCCTCTCCTGAAAACAGCACCAATTTCAGCGTCCCGTAATCGAATTTCCCCTCGAAATATTCGAAATAGGGCTTGAGGGAATTGAATTTGCCTGCCACTGTCCGGATCTCCTGAATGTCCTTTTCAGCCACCAACTGCTCGAGTTTCAGCTTTCCGGTCTTCATTCCATAGCCCAAATGGCCCAAGATGGTAGATAGGGCAAACTCTCGTTCCTTGGCAATTTCGTCCGGACTTTTGCCGGAAAGGAACATCTCGACGCTGAGTTCCTTTGAGTTTTCCTTTTTTTCCTTGGGCGCTTTGGGCAGTTTTTCTTTGGACTTTTTCCGTCCTGTCTTAGTGGTAGCCTCCGCTCTTTGAGGCTTGTTTTCGCGGATTTTAGCAAGGATCGACTTTCGCTTCAATGCGACCAATTGATCCACATCGGCCAGTTTTGCCGTGCTTTCCCCATTCAAAATCGCCTGAATCAGCCGGGCTGACCTTGCAATTCCTGCATATTTCCGCAGAAGTTCGAGCTCGATTTCCTCCAGCCCGCTTTGGTAGGTTTTGATCCGGGAAAAATCCTCCACTTTAACTTCATGTTCCATCAGGATTTCCAAGGCCTGATCGAGGAAGGCTAAATAATATTCGGTGCCTTTTTCCAGTCGCTGGAGAAGTTTTTCCTGCTCACCTTTTACCAGCAGACTGCCAAGTTGGGAGACGAATTTTCCGGTGTTTTCCCGCTCCGAACCCAACCATTCAAACAGGCGGGGTAAATCCTGACGCAGCGTTTCATCCTCAAACTCCATGCTGCTGTCCTGATTTTTGTCAAATTGGGTCAGGGAGTTTCGAAGGCTTTCAAATTCAAAGGTACTCTGAATTAATTCGGCCAAATACCGGGTTTGTCGATCGGAAAGTAATTCATTCAAAGGATGCTGATGCGCAGCTCCTTGGGTGAAGTCGACCACCTTGGGATCAGAATAAATCACGTCCGGCTGAACCCGGGTTCGCAAGATCAACCCATCCAAGCTTCTCAATCGGCTGAGTGCCACATAGACCTGACCCGGCGCAAAGGCCTGGCCCACATCGATGATAGCCCGGTCGAAAGTCAGACCCTGACTTTTGTGCACAGTCACTGCCCAGGCCAACTTGATCGGATATTGGGAAAAAGTCCCGATGACCTCCTCCTCCAGCTCTTTGGTATCTGGGTTGATCTTGTACTTTTTGTTTTCCCAAAGCTCTTTTTTAAGAATGTACTCCTCATGGGAATCATCCATTTCCACCAAAATCCGATCTGATTCCAATTCTTTGACGGTAGCGAGCTTCCCGTTGAAATAAGAGGATAATCCCGAAGTATCATTTTTGATAAACATGACCCGCGCACCTACTTTGAGTTCGATGGATTGGGGGAGTGGAAAGAGATTTTCGGGAAAATCCCGCTCAACATCGGCATCATAAAAGAATGAAGGCGAATCCAGACTTCTCAACTCCCAAAGATTGAGTTCATCGGCCTTGTAGTTGTGGGTGGTGAGGGTGATGCTTGGAGGCAAATCCCGGATTTCATCCTGAGTCCGAAAGTGCTGATTGAGCACTTTTACATCCTCAGCCGTAGCGCGATTGTCCCGGAGATTGTTCAAAATCCGGATAAAGACATCATCCTGCTGCCGAAAGATTTTATCCAGCTCGAGGTAAATCATCCCGGAATTTTGAAGGGCTTTTGCCTCAAAAAAGTGCATGGACTTGTAAAATCGGCTCAGCACAGTCCATTCCTGATCTTTGACCACAGGAGGAAGCTGGTACAAATCTCCGATCAACAACACCTGAACACCTCCAAAGGGCACTTTGTAATTTCGCTTCACACTTCGCATCCGGTAATCTACCGCGTCTAGGATATCTGCCCGCAGCATGCTGACTTCATCGATTACCAGAAGGTCGATGGACTTCAGCACAGTCCTGCGGATATGGTTGAGTGGATGCTTCCTCGCCAAGGTCTGTTGGGTAAAAAACCCATGTTGATCCGAGAAATTCCCCTCTACTTCATTGGTAGGGAGAAAAGAACCAAAGGGCAGCAAAAATTGGGAATGGATCGTCACACCACGGGCATTGAGTGCCGCGATGCCTGTAGGCGCCACGATGACAAATTTCTTGTGAGTAAGTCGGCTGAGATCCCGTAGAAAAGTCGTCTTGCCAGTACCTGCCTTTCCTGTTAAAAAAATCGGAGCTCCGGTGGTATTTACAAACCTGGCCGCAAGCTCCAGTCGGTCAGTGGATTGATTTTCCATTCAACTAAATTAGATTTTTTTAACTTTATTTCCACCGCTTCCGTGGAATCGAAGGAAAACTTTTGCCAACCCGATACAAATTCCCAAGCTTTACCATTCAATCCTGTCAGTATGAATATCCATCCGATCAATTCTTGGGAAAACGAACCGGAAATCATTGAATTTATCAAGAAAAACGCCTTTGCTACGCTGGTTAGTCAAGTAGATGGCAGGCCTTGGGCGACTCACCTTCCCTTGGTTTTGGACCAGAACCAGTCAGGCAACCCTGTACTTCACGGTCACCTGGCCAAGGCCAATCTTCAATGGAAATCCCTTCCTGAACATCAGGAGGTCCTTGTCTTATTTCAGGGACCTCATGCCTACATTTCTTCCTCTTGGTACAATCATGAAAATGTCCCGACCTGGAATTACCTGGCCGTGCATGTGTATGGAAAAATCAAAATGATCGAAGGCGAGGAACTGATGCACCACCTCAAATCCGTTGTCGATATTTATGAAGAAGGACGTCCAAACCGCGTGCAGGTGGAAACCATGACTGAGTCCTACGTCCAAAGTCAGGTCCGTGCCTTGGTGGGAATCGAAATAAAAATAGAGGAGGTACAGGCAAGCGCCAAACTATCCCAAAATAGGGATGATGTCAACTACCACCACATTGTCAAAAAGCTAGACGAAAGTCCTTTTTCGTTGGACAGAGAAGTCGCTTTAGAAATGCGAAAACGAAGGCCGGAATAAAAAAGAGCCCCGATTGGGGCTCATTAATTTTATGGAAGATTAAGCAATTAGAATGTTGAAACGTTCAATCTGCCTCCTGTCACGCACTTTCCAGTCAAGGATGGAGTTGCAATGGCTGAGCTCATAATCGCATTTTTGATCTGTGAAGCCGAAGCACCCGGATTGAGTGAAGCATACAAGGCCGCTGCCCCGGTCACATGAGGAGTCGCCATGGAGGTACCGTTGTAGCTGGCATAGCCTGATCCCACTGTTGCATTTTTACCTTTACCTACCGCAACAGGAACAGTCGACCAGATGGCAGAACCAGGAGCCCCGATGTCTACGGTTGTTGCGCCGTACTGGGAGAAAGAAGAAAGGCCTCCCGTGCTGGTGATAGAAGCCACGGCAATAATATTATCAAGATTATATCCGGAAGGATAGGAAGCGGTGGCATCGTTATTTGTGCCCGAATTTCCTGCAGCGGCAATGAACAGAATTCCAGCCGTTCTAGCCCGGTTTATTGCATCAAAAAGAGCTTGGGAATATCCCCCGCCACCCCAAGAGTTGTTGGTGGCCACCACGTTGACACCTCTATTTTTCAATCCTGTAAAATAATCGACAGCTTTGATGGCATTGGCGGTGGTACCGCCTCTAGAACCCAAGAACTTAGCTCCAAGCATTTTCACATTCCAAACTACCCCTGCTACACCGGCCCCGTTTCCTCCAACAGCACCGATTGTACCGGCTACGTGCGTCCCGTGATCATCCCCGGTACCATCAAAAACCGAACTGTTGTTGCCATCAAAGTCCCAGCCATAGACATCGTCTACCAATCCATTTCCATCGTCATCCACACCATTTCCTGCTACTTCACCTGGATTTACGCCAGCATTGGCAGCAAGATCAGCATGGTTATACATGTAGCCTTCATCGATGATCCCTATGTAAACTGTTGCAGAGCCGGTTTTATTGGCTGCCCAAGCAGTAGCCGCTCCAGAACCGAATTGATTTCCTCCAGCAGACATTCCCCAAAGCTGACCACCAGTGAAATATGGATCATTGGAAGTTGCATAGTGCTGATAGATCCAGTTTGGCTCAGCATACTCGATCTCAGGCATATTTCTGAGTCTCTCGATGGCTTCCATGGTTCCCAATCTGGACTCAACGAGTAAGAGGTCACCTTCATCACCTCCTTTTCTTGCATTGGCCATTTCCATGGCACCAGTAGTGATTTCTTCCACGACATTTGCCTGAATCATCGCAAGAATATCCTGGGACAAACGGGAGCCAGCCTGACTGGTTTTGTACTTGATTAAAAGTTGACCGGGTACAAAATTCTCCTGAAGCATCCGTTCAGTTGCATCAGTAACCGCTACATCATTTTCGATGACATCCGAACAGGACGCTGCCATACCCATTAAAGCAGTAAAAGACAGCGCAGAATAAATTTTTCTCATAAGGTAAATTTGGTTGAATGGTTTAGTGAAAAATAGCAGTTAAGCCAAACAATTCCTAAATCCAAGCCTCATAAACAAAGAATATTTTTTCGTCTCAAAATTCCTGTTTTCCCTCTGTTTTATTTTGAATTTCAAAATGAAGTTAACCTGATTGATTAGTCGGTTTATGACTGAATACTGCTGAATAATTCCTTTTCAGGGAATTCGGAAACTTTAATCCTGGGCTATTTCTCGGTCGTTTTCAAGATATCCTTCACGGCCCCACCGGGCACGATCTTGATCATTCCCTCCTTGGTACTTTGCCAAATCATAAAAAACGGGCCGCGATTTGGATTTCTTGGTACCGTATAGTTCGAAGTCAGGTAGGATTTTTCTCCGGGCAAATTGGAAGTATTGACTGCTATATTGGCGATTGTTGACAGTATCTTGTTCTTTTTTTGTGAGCCTCTTTGGAACAACTCGATTTTCAGATCGGTGTAGTCAAACCGAAAAGTATTGGTAGACTTTTTCGGGTCGCCATGAATTTTGAGATTCATTTTGACCAAATCCCCGGAGACAATATCTCCATTCATAATGGGTTTCAGAATTTCATTCACCTTGGGCATAGGAAAGCCGGTAAAATCCACCTCCATATCAAATTCATCCTTGTCGTAAGGAACCTTGAGGTTGATCGCCAAATTTCCGCTTCCTTCGATTTTCCCTGTAAATTTCCCGTCAAAATGGAGGTACTGGGATTGATATTCGGGAATAGTAGTGATGTTGACCAAGTCTCCGCTCATCTGGTTGATATGGATTTTCCAGAATTCATTTTTCCCCGGAACCGACTCTCCATACGCTATTGCCGCATTGGTTATTTTCAGGGTGTCTAATTTTAGCGGCACCTTGATTTTTTTGACCATTCCCTGGAAAAGCGGCTTGATTTCATCCTTAGGCCTTGGAAGGGATTTGTTTCGAAAATCCTCCAACACCAATCCTGCAAGCTCCAGTTTTCGGGCCCTGATGTCCAAATCTGAATAAAGATTGCTATTCGCTTCCACTCCGGAAAAAACCATGGAATCCAACTTAAATTCAATCAAATCGGTCTGAAGAGTTTGCTTTGAAGCGGCTTTTCTGATCCCATCGGGATAGATCAGGGACAAATCAGTCATCTTAAATTGCCGGCTTCGGGTATCAAACACGATTTTTCCGGCTTTGAACAGCTGCCCGTTGCCCATCAGGTAATCCAAACTATCCAATGACATGTAAATCCGGCCATAGTCAAACGGAATGGGATAATGCCACTTCAATGAATCGGTTCGAAGCTCGGTAGCTTTGATGTTAAAATTGCTGAAACTTCCTACTTGCTCCCCTCCCAACAGAATCAAGGCACTTGCTCTTCCCAGTTCAAAATTTTCGATGCCGCCTCGTGATAAAATATCTCCAAATAGACTTTTCATCGCTTCACCCGCTTTTTCATCGGTTGGATTCTCTGCAGGAATATGAATCACAAACTCCGGCTGGACAAACATCAATTCTTTGATTTGCAAATCCCTTTCAAAAAAAAGCTCAGCCAGATTGAAATTATTCAAAAATGCCTGTGCCACTTGTCCTTCGACAAAAACCCCCGTTTGCTCACCAAAAGGAGTGATTTTAACATCAGAAATCAGAATAACTCGCTGAAGGAGATTAAACTCCACCTTTTCGAAAGTAAAGTCATATTTCCGGTCAGGTTTGGAATTGATGACCGACTCCAGATTACTGTCGATCCACTTGCTGCCCAAATAAATTCCCAATCCGATTGTCATCAAAAACAACAAGAGGAGAACGGCCAAAACTCTTAAAATCTTCATAAAAACCAGTTTGAGTACCTAACTCTCAAGTCAGGAAAAAATTTCCAAACCCAACTTAAAGATTAGCATTTTTTCCCACCAAAAATATGATTTTAAGCAGAATAGATTTTCAACTCCAAAAATGAAGTGCAATAAAAAGGCGTAGAAAAATGGAGATTTTCTCTTCTCTTCTTCACATTTGAATACAGGAGTAAAACACAAATTAATACATTTGGGTATGAAGCAGTTTTTCTTCGCAACGATTGCGAGTTTTTTCCTTTCCCTTTCCGGTTCAGCACAGGAAGTCAAGATTTTAACCTACAATGTCTATCACGGTGAACGTCCGGATCAACCCGGAAAACCTAATTTTACCGATATAGCCAATCTGCTTATTCAGCGTCAACCTGAAGTCACTGCCCTTCAGGAAATTGACAGCATGACGCTGAGATCAGCGGTGATCTATGGGGAAAAGCTGGATTTCATGGGTAAGCTCTCCAGAGAAACAGGCTATCGGAGCTATTTTGGCAAGGCCATGGATTTTGAGGAAGGCGGCTATGGGGAAGGTCTTTTGGTGAAAAAAGGATCAAAGTATCATACCATGAAACTCCCAAATCCTGCCGGTGGAGAACCCAGATCGATTGCCTGGGTCAAAGCCGAACTCAAAACTCTGGAAGAGTTTTATTTCGGAGGAACTCACCTTTGCCATGAATTCCAAGAAAACAGGATCGCGCAGTTGGACTCCATTTTATCCTATGCAGATTCTCTGGAAAAGCCTGTAATTTGGGTAGGTGACTTGAATTTCACACCAGATTCTCCGGAATATCAGCGAATCCCATCGCATTGGAAAGAGGCAGGAGCAGTGGCAGGTTCAACAGAAGTTACCTTTGGCACTGCTGAAAACGGAGCACGAATCGACTACATCTGGTATGACTCCCGGAAATTCGAACTCGTCGAGTACAAAGTCCTCCCGGTCCCTTTTTCTGATCATTATCCGGTATGGGCAGTGCTTCGTATGATCAATAAAAGCCCGTAAATGTGGCATACAATAAAAAAGGGAGGCTAAAACCTCCCTTTTTTGTTTATACCCTCACCTTAGTCGTTCCACCACCCGCAAGGGTAATCGGAACAGGCTTATTGGTCTTCCAGCTTCCGCCGGTAAAGTCAGGAACATCGATCGAATTGGAGCGATTGGCCACTGACCACTCACTCAGCGGCGTGATGCAACTCCACAGCGCTGCATCGTACACGTCCTGATCCAAAGGAAGGCCGTTTCTCAAGCAGTCGATCAATCTCCAGTCCATCATGAAGTCCATTCCACCGTGTCCGCCGATCTGCTTGGCAAGTTCACCGACTTTCTGTACGATCTCCGGGGTATACTTGGTCTGTAATTCTTTCATCTCCTCCTCTTTCATCCAGCTGTGACCTTTAGAGACTTTTTGATCGGGATATTTTTGAGCATATCCTTCAGTTCCACTGACCACATGCAATCGTGAATACGGCCTAGGGGAAGTCACATCATGCTGAATCATGATCGTTTTGCCATGCTTGGTCTTCACCACGGTGGTATTCATATTTCCTCTGTAGGACTTGGAAGCATAGGACCCAAAAAACGGATCTTTCTCCGCAAGTTCCTCCGCTTTTGCTTTCATCTGAAAATCATTGGAAGAAAGTGAGGTCAAGTAATCCATCTGGTCTCCACGGTTGATATTCAGGATTTGGCAGATGGGTCCCAGTCCGTGGGTAGGATAGAGATTGCCGTTTCGGAAGTTCTCCTTCAGTCTCCACATGTCCTGATACCCCTTTTCTTTATCAAAGTTGAGCCAAAGCAAGTCATGGATGTAGGCTCCCTCCACATGCACCACTTCGCCAAAAAATCCCTCTCTGGCCATCCTCAAGGTCATCAGTTCAAAGAAATCGTAGCAACAGTTTTCCAGCTGCATGCAGTGCTTTTTGGTTCGCTCAGAGGTTTCGACCAGTTGCCAGCATTCATCCAAGGTCCGCGCCGCTGGCACTTCTACCGCTGCGTGCTTGCCGGCCTCCATGGCATAGACGGCCATCGGCACATGCCATTCCCATGGGGTAGCGATGTAAATCAAGTCCAGATCGGGGCGTTCGCACATTTTTTTCCAGGCATACACCGATCCAGAGTAGAGTTCAGGCTGATGTGGGGTACCAGCCAAAGAAGCTTTGGCCTTCTCAGCCCGCTCGGGTAGAAGGTCACACAAAGCTTTGATTTCCACACCTTCGATCTTGCTCAGACGATCCACTGCTCCGGGACCTCTCATGCCTAAGCCAACGATTCCAACTCGTACGGTTTCCAGCTTAGGAGCAGCAAAACCACACATATTGAACGACTGGATTCTGGAATTCCCGTAGGTGGCTTCTTGTGGCAGTGTCTGAAAACTCCCTGCCAATGCACCTCCGGCACCAAAAAGCCCCAGTCCTGCCAATCCGGTGGATTTCAAAAATTCTCTTCTTTGATTCATAGTTTTTGTGCTGTTAAAGGGTAATCAGTGACTATTTAGCGAAAAAATCAAAAAAGTCCCCGCCCCTCATCCAATTGCAACAAAAAAAACCGGAAGCAATTGCCTCCGGCCTTTCCCTCAATTTGAAAGCACTATCAATTATCTTTCTATGCCGCTTTGGTTTTGCAGGTATTGATTCCCAACAACGGGTAAATCGGGCAAAAACTAACCAAACTTGTCAGTGTGAATACTCCTGCAGCCACCAAGGCAATAATACCAAGCGTACCGGTCAGGGTGTTGGAAAAGTAAAGCACAACCAGTACGATCGCTATGATCAGTCTCAATGCTCTATCGGTGGAACCCATGTTCTTTTTCATTTTCTTATTGGATTAGGTTGAAGAATTTTTCCTTGATTTTCAAGTTAAAAGTATACCTCTCCCAACTTCGAGGAAATGACAAAAGTCACACAAGAATCTGATTTTTAGTTTGCTGAAAAATAGTTGGCCATCACTCGTTCGGCTGCCTTTCCCTGTGGCGTAAAGTCAGGCTCACGGGTATGTCGCTCGGGGTACCATTTCCAAAAAAATACTCCGGCCATCCAGTCCTTTTTCCAGGCTGTTTCAAAAAATGCTTCATAGCAAAGCGCCTGTACTTCCTCTGAAAACTGGACCTCTTTGCGTTCATTGGGCCAAACCCAAGGTTCGATGGCGGCATCTACCGTATTGCAATAGCCGATTTCGGTGAAGATGACAGGCTTTTTATACTTCCGGATGACTTTTTCGATCTTGGGGAGATGATTTTCCCAAGAAGCTTTTAACTCATTCAAGTCAGGATCGTGGTCTTTTGCCAAAGGAAAATAGGCCTGAATGCCCACATAGTCCAAGGCATCCCAAAATTTCACTTTTTCAAATTCTGTGAAGTTGGCCGCATAGGTCAATTTTCCAGAATAAACTTTTCGAACCTCCGCGATGATTTCCCGCCATTCCTGTTCGCGTTGAGAAGTCATCTCGAGCTCGGTCCCGACACACAGCATGGGCATATTCAGTTGCTCTGCCAGTTGGGCATAATCCAGAATAAATCCCCTATAATTCTCAAACCAGCGCTTCCAGTCTTCGGGATTTTTCATCTCGATTTCACCTGGCCAGCTTCCCCGCACCCACAGGTGAGGCTTGAGCATATTCATCATTCCGTGCTGAGCAGAGGAGTCCAAGGTCACCTGAATCCCAGCGGGAGTCTCTCCCCACCAGCGCTTGTCATTACTGAGATCCCAGCGGATTTCCGGCGTATTTTTGTCTGTCTGCCATCCAAAAGGCGTCTGTGAAAGGGCATTTGCTCCGGTGGATTTCAAGGCCTGGATTTCACCTCCCTGAAGTGGCTGACGACTGCCTACCCAGCAGACTCCTTTCCACTTTTCGTCCGTGGTGATCAATGGCTCTGCCGGAATAAAAAACCAGATGAAAAAACTGAGCAGCACCAAACCCACCGAACTGAAGAGATATTTTGTGAACCAAGGCTTCATAGGGAGTCGGCTGAATAAAAGTTATTTTGCGATGGGCTCAACCTGAATATTTTCGAGAATAATCTCGGAGAGCTTCTCCAAGTTACCGGAAATGTACAATTCCTGCATCTTTTCCACCGGAGTATTTTTATCAGCAGGCTTGAGATTCAGGTAGTTTTGAAAACGTATACCCCCTACTTCCATCACTCCGCTGACCTCCCGCATCCGCACTCCGCCCCCATCGGTATGGTAGCTGTAGGCCATGTAATCCATCATGTGATCTTCCATCCCAAACCAATACAAAAATTCATCCTCGTAATGCTCCCCTCCACCTTCGGGCTGAAAAGTCACCTTTACCAGATGGTACTTTTTACCTTTCAACTCGGTTTCACCCAAGTAGGTCTTGACAGCGGCGGGGTCATTGAGTCCGTAGGGCAGAAAAGCAAAATAGGCCACCGAGTTGACCGAGCGCGAAAAAGCCCCGATCCGCTCCTCGGTCAGGGTATCGATTTTTGTCCCATTCACTGTTCGGGCAAAGCCGGCATTGTTCAGCACATCTTTCACCGTCCCCGTGGAGTCGGTGAATTCCCGGATGTACTCGTAAGCCGTCGGAGACTTGTAGATCGTGTAGTGGATGTTTCGAAAGTCAAAGTCGATTTTTGAAGTTTCGAAAGCCTTGCCTCCATGGGCTTCGATTGCCGCATCGACGATCATTTCAGCCTCAGTCCGCTGATCACAGGAAGCCATCAATCCTACAAAAGCAAAAAAGAAGGTGTATTGAAGAAGCTTGGTCATCATGTCGTTTATCTATTTTTCAAATTCTAGTTCATACTCGGAGTACCGATATTCTGCCCGAAGAAAAAGCCGCTCTCCCTGTTCATTCACCCGGTAACTTTCCCGCTTGCCGTGCAGTTTGAGCCCATTTACCTCCTCCACGCTACCGTTGTAGACCAGACTTCGGTGATCTTTGAGCTGGATTTCATTCCCGACCATTTCGGCAGTTTGGGGATCAAAATAATACCACCACACATCGGAATCCGGTCCATAATCCACCCGGATCACTTCTACCAGTTTCCCGTTTTCAAGCGTTTTCTGTCCCTCGTAAAGCAGCTTCGCCCCTTCGTCCAGCAATTTCCAAGGCTGGGAAACCGTGTAAAAAGCCGCATCAAAATCTTTCTTTTTGGAGGCCAATAACCCCTCATTCTTCACTTCATTTTCCCCCATGAAATAGCGCATCTGAGCTCCATCCCAAGTGGAAACATGGGAAATACTGTCCTTGGTCCATGTGATTTTCCCTTCGAAAAAAGGGGCAAACCGGAACTCATGCCACTGCTCGAGTTCGCTTTCGACCGAACCGTCTTCATTGTGCAGGCGAGTCCATTTTCGGAATTTCAGACTGCTGAGTTCAGCCCATTTGTCTGCTCCTCCATGAGCTGCCATGGATTTTTCCAAAAGTACCTTGGCCTGCTCCTCAGGACTTGGAGAGCAGGAAAACTGTACCACAAGAGCCAGCAAAATGAGGAATCGAAGAAATGCGCTCATGGCTTGAATTTAAGTTTTCTTTTGGGTAGAAAATAATCCAGAAACAGGCCTGCCAATACTGGAAGGTATTCGATAGCCAGAAAAAGCGGAGATTCGACCACGGGAACACTTCCATACGCCCGGTAAGAAAAAATAACCGCAAATGACCAGATCAAGAAGGTATTTCGTCCTGTCAAAAGACTGAGCCCAAAGGCTGGAATAAGGTACCACGGATGCACCACCGGCTGCAAAACCAGATAAATCAGGTAAATCAACACCCATAAATCCACCAGTTCCACAGCGGTAGAAGGCTTTCTTTTCCAGGAAAAAAAGATCACCAACCCCAAAGTCAGGGCGCTGAGCACCTTGGTCAAGGTCGCTATGGTATTGTACCCTTGTATCCAAAAACCAATCTCCCGCAGCAGGTAGTAAAGGGAGGCATTGAATTCAAATTTCCCCTGATATAGCCTGACGCTCTGGAGAAAATTAACCCAAGAGGAATCCATCAGGAGTCCGAAAAAACTGAGCAACAGCGCGATACTCACGCTTATCCAGAAAAGCCTGCTTTCCCTGGCTTTTTTGAAAAAAACAAAGGCAGGCAACAAAACCAGAGGAACGAGCTTCATGCCGACCGCCAAACCCCAAAAGCCTCCTGCCAAGGGGATTTTCTTACGTTCCACCGCCAAAACCGAAGCCAAAAGAAGCAACAACACCAGTCCTTCGAAATGGAGATTTCCTGTGATTTCCAAGATCACCAAGGGATTAAACCAATATAAAAAAAGGAGCTTCAGTGGAAGATTGAATACCCGTAAAAGCCGGATAAAGAGCATAAACACAGCGATTTCCCCCAAAAGCAGTATCAGTCGAAGGCTGATGATTCCGTTGGCGATCAGACCTCCGGAAGCCTGAGCTGCCAGCCAAAATATGCCTTGGTTCAGCGGAGGATAGACCGAAAAGTAATCCGGAGAATTCAACAAGGGGAAAAGCTGATCAAGCAATCTAGTAGCTTCTACCGGATGGTTTTTCAAAAACTGCCTCGGAGTCTCAGAATAGGGGTTTTCTTGCATTCTGAGCAGTTCCCCATCCCAAAGAAAACGGGCATAGTCATCAGACCACTGCGGAATGGCCAGAAAAAGGGAAAAGCGAAAGAGCAATCCAGCCAGAAAAATAAATAGCCAAGGAGTCTTCTCGTCTGCCAACCCAAAGATCAAGAACATCAGCCCAAAAAGCAGTACAAAAAGGCCTAAGGTAGTTTGGAAGTCTGTTCGGGGAACAAGGTTTCCGAGAAAATAAAGTCCTGCCCCCATCAGGAGAGCCAGTAGGACTTGGACCGTCAATTTCAGGGGAGCAGTCAAAGGCCAAGATCTTTTCTCAAGGGTTCAAAAACCCGCTCATTTTGCTGCCAATAAGGCAAAAGCTGCATGTTAGTTCGAGTCGCAGTGGTGACCTCCTGCTTGCCATCGGCTTTGGTCCATACTTCCTGAAAAGCCACGATTTCGTAAGGAAAAAACTGATTGAACCGCACGATCAATTTGCGGCCAATTTCGGAGTACGCCACCTCGATCTCAGCTTGATTGGATCCTACCTCCCGTTTGGAGACCGTAGCTTGCTCTGCCTGAAGCGGAATGTGGGCAAAACGCTGAAAGAGTAGACTTGGGATCAGACTTCGGTTTCCCATTTCTACCAAATCGGGGTTGAGCCGGATTAGGTTAAAAATCTCTTCTTCAGCCTGTGCGTCGATTTTGGATTCTGTATCCCCTTCCGATTCAAAGTAGGAAAAGAGCTTGGCGTTGTATTTTCCTGCTTTGAAGTTCAGTTGGGAAAAAGACTGCCCACACCATTCCGTCACAGAACCAGTCAATTTGGGAGAAGGAGCTTCCTCATAGACTGGCGTAAAAACTGAAAGCATGGTATGATATGGATAGACTCCGGTAATGAATTCCCGGGTCATATTCAGTTTCATCACCTTTTGGGCATCGGATGGTCGATCCTGAGGATTGTCCAGCTTGACTTGCTTGGATTTAGAAAAATCCTCCGTTACGAAGATCATGACGGCCTTGCCAGGACGAACCTGTCCGTATCGGCTTTGCTGAAGATCAAAGACATTGATTTCTGCTTTTCCCTGATACCAATACTTAGCGAACTGCTCTTCTTCTACGCCTTCTCGGCCGGAGGAGCTGCAAGCCGCAAAGAAAGGTAAAAGCACTAAAGCTATGACTAGCCTAAGTACTTCAGTTACCTTGAGATTCAAATTGCTTGATGAGTAGCTCGATTTCATAATTTATTTCCAAAACAACTAATCGCAAAAGAACATTGAAATTACACGGAAAACTAACTATCAATACATTACAAGAGTTTTATCTTACAAAGTACCTTCCATAGGTACTATTAGGATAGAAGGAGGAACATTGATTGGTATAAACTACTATTTCTCTTTTTGCAATTTCATTCCAATATTCAACTACTGAATCTTCCTCGTAATTACATTTCATAGTAGCATTTGTAAGACCACCAATTGCTGGAGGTGGTGGAGGTGGAAAAGTTTCAGATAAGTCATCTTCTTTAAACTTCATCCTTGCATTTAAAGGACGAACATTTTCAAATTCTTTGATTCTAGTACCTACAATTATATACTTCTTCCCAAACTCAAAAGACTCAACACAATTTCCTGTTTCAAATTGGTTGATATAAATAAAATCTGAATCAATTCTTCCCTTGTAGACTTTTTCAACTTTAAATTTTACATGATACCCCTTCTGCATTATATCCCAGTCCCCTTTAATAGTATCATTAGGATGAATATTTTCAGTTGCATGGCCTAACACAACATAATCAGCCTCCTTAGAAATTCTTTTAGCCTCTTTTTTTGAAATTGAAAAACAGGTACATGCAAACCCGAAGTTTGGTAGGTTAAATAATAAAAAAAAGAACAATAGCATTTTCATAGACATACCATTTTAGCTTTTACCTTAATTTGAAATCTCAATTTCAGGATGTGCTTTAAGGATTTGATTGACTGCTTCTCCAATAATTTCAAGATTCCGCTCTACCGCCTTGCGGGTTTTCAAATCCTTTTTAAACTCAAAATAGTCTCGGGGCTCAGGCAAAAAATCAAAAATCTGATCTATAGAGATTTGTATATCTACCAATCTAATCAAGATTTTATCCTTCATAGATCACTGTCTTGGAGCGTTCAATTTCTTTTTTTATCACCGGATTCAAATCTGATCTTTCCTCGAGCAAGTCTACTGATCTTCCCAGGATTTTCTCCAATCCATATTTCAGACTGAAATATTTTTCAGTGTACTCCAAAGGGTCATCTTCATACAAATCCACAATCAAATCCACATCGCTTTCCTGCCCAAATCGGTCTGTCAATACCGAACCACACGCATAAAGAGACTTCACTCCATTGAGTTTGCAAAGTTCTTTGATAGCAAGAAGAAAAGGAGACAGATTTTCCATGGCAATGATTATTTGATTTTTACCAGTATTTAAATATCGTGAAAATAATCTTATATCCCGCTCCGATCACACCCTTGACTGTACCGCTGACTTTGGAAACTCCGATTCGTTTGCGGCAGTCGACTTCTTAATCACAATAACTACCATCAATCAGGTCAATTTTTTCAGATTTGCATTTTTGACCAAAGAAGTCATTTGGGTAATCGCAATTTGGTTGAGTTGAATCAAGCGGTCTGATATCCCCAAGCCCTGACGAATCAATACAGCGTTGATACTTTCCAGATTTGAAAGCACGACTAATTGTTCTAGAGAAGCATCATCACGAATATTACCTTTAGCATCTGGATTCTCAGCTCTCCAATCAGCAGCTGTTTTTCCAAAAAGCGCTAAATTCAACATATCTGCCTCAGATGCATAAACCAAAGAAGGTTTAACAGCGATTCTTTTTGGGATAAGTCTTTCCTTGATGGCGTCTGTGTGAATGGAGTAATTGACTTTGGCTAGGGTACGCTGTAGGCTCCAATCTAGTTTCTGGCGGTTGTTTTCATCTTCTTTGAGACGTTGAAACTCCTTAATTACGTACAGTTTAAACTCAATGGAAATCCAAGAAGCAAATTCAAATGCAATGTCTTGATGAGCGAAAGTCCCTCCATACCTCCCTGATTTTGAAATAATACCAATTGCATTTGTAGCTTCAATCCAGCGCTTGGGAGTAAGTACAAAGCTATTCAGACCAGCCTGTTTTCTAAACCCGTCGAATTCGACGGGTTTAAAATTGGGATTGTAAATTTGTTCCCAAAAGCCTAGAAGCTCAATGGTATTCCGATTTCTCAGCCAATTTTTGATGATATCGTCCGTCGAACTGGAGTCCTTGTATCTTGCAATATCTGTTAAAGAAATATAGTCTTCGTGCTCACCTTGGAATATTGAGATTTCAGTCCCTTTAACTTCAATTTTTCGATTCTTTCCCATAACAATCATATTAAACAATTCAAAAATCAGGATGTGACATCTACATTTTTCACAAGTATTGATCTAAGTATTAATAGCATGACAATCAAAAAGCAAAAATTTAGATGACCAATAAATAGATTGGTTATTCAGTTTAATGTAAAGGAATCATTGCTGATTCACCAATAACGAAATATCGTAAAAATAATCTTATACCCCGCTCCGATCACTCCTTTGACCGTGCCACTCACTTTGGAAACTCCGATTCGCTTGCGGTAATTGACTGGAACCTCGGAGTAGCGCAACCCGGCCTTGTGGGCTTTGATTTGCATCTCGATCGTCCAACCAAAGTTTTGATCGACCATGTTCAGGTCAAGCAGCCTTTTCCAGACAATGGCACGAAACGGTCCCAAATCAGAGAATTTCGCTCCCTGCATATACTTCATCATCGTCGTCGCCAGCCAATTGCCAAAGACCTGAGGCAAGGTCATGGAACCTCTTTCCCGATGGCCTAACGCTCTTGACCCGATGACCATATCGGCTTTTTCATCCAAAATCGGCTGAACTAAATCACTCATTTCCTCCGGAAAGTCACTGTAATCTCCATCTAAAAACACGACGATATCAGGCTGGATTTCATTCTTTTTGATCCAATCCATCGCCGTCAAGCAGGCTTTCCCGTAGCCTTTTTGGGCTTCGAAAACGACTTTTGCCCCAGCTGACTCTGCCACTTCTCCGGTCTTGTCCGTGGAGTTGTTGTTTGCAACTACGATATGACGGACAAAATCCGGTATCTCGGCGATGACCTTGGGAATGGATTTTTCCTCGTTGTAAGCAGGGATGATGACGTCAATAATCGGGGGGTGATTCATGGGGTAATTTATCGGCCTAGGCCGTAGGATTTAAAGGAAGAGATAAAGACCATGGTATATCCAAAGGCTAGCATCGCATGAAAAGGCAGAAAAAGGAAGTTGTACTCACGAAAAGCCAATCCCACCATCACCCAGAATACCAAGGCCAAAAGCCCTTCAAACCAGGTAGTCACCGGCATACGATGCAGGATGTAGCGATTGGAATTGAGGGAAACTTTTCCGGATTCGAGATTGAATTTTGGAGTTCGGATAAAGGGTGATTTCTTCCCTGTCAATCCTTCCCAAACGGCTTGGGCATTGTGCAAGGCCAAGCCCATAGACACCGAAAGGAACAGTGGCAACTGCCAGATCACTCCCAAAAAGGAGGATAGAAAAGACTTTCTGGCGATAAAATAAGACGCCAAATACACTCCCGCAATCAGCACAAAGCCAATCAGGAAAATCCCTGAAAGCCTTACCATCCACTCAGGAATCAGCCCCTGTACTCCTGCCCACCATACTCCGATACTGCTCAAACTGGTCAACAGGACTGCGATGAAAATCGTGGAATTGAACAAGTGTGCAAAGGAGTGAAACTTGATTCGGAAAGGTAATTTTTCCTGACTCACCTTTCCTGCATGCTTCACAGCGCACTCGGCACCGCCCTTGGTCCAGCGGAATTGCTGGGATTTGATGGCCGACATGATGGGGGGAAGTTCGGCGGGAGATTCGATCTCGGGGCGATAGACAAATTTCCAACCTTTGCGCTGCGCACGATAGCTCAGATCTAGATCTTCAGTCAAGGTATCATCATGCCAGTTGCCCGCGTCGATAATGCAGCTTTTTCTCCAGATCCCGCCAGTTCCGTTGAAATTGATAAAGGCACCCTGTCGATTTCTCCCCATCTGTTCGATAAAGAAATGCGCATCCAAAGCAAAAGCCTGCAATCGGGTCAAGAGGGAATAGTCTCTGTTCAGGTGCGTCCATCGAGTCTGCACCATCCCGATTTTTTCAGACGAGAAAAAAGGAATCGTTTTAATCAAAAAGTTAGGATCAGGCACAAAGTCCGCATCGAAAATGGCAATGAATTCTCCCGAAGCTTGCTCTAATCCCTCCCGCAAAGCACCTGCTTTAAAGCCTTTTCGGTCGGTTCGATGGATATATTGAAAGTTGATTTCAGGATATTCTTTGAGTTTGGCTTGGATCAAGTCCACCGTCTGATCGGTACTGTCATCCAAAATTTGGATTTCGAGCAATTCTTTGGGGTAATTTAGTTTTGCGGCAGAATCAATCAGGCGCTCGGCCACATAGAGTTCATTGTAAACGGGAAGTTGGACCGTGACTTTGGGCCAAGAGTTAGGAATGACTTGAGGTGTGGAAGCCCATTCTTTCCGGGCTTTCAGAAAATGAAACAACAAATGCCCCTGCGCCAAACTGTACATCAGGATAAACAGCATTCCCAAGAAATACAGTCCGCA
>CAYONF010000034.1:0-40905 GCA_964405255.1 uncultured Limnohabitans sp.
GAACCTCCCGGTCCAACAATAATCGAAGCGCGGAGGGCTGTCAACTTAGATTTTCTGGACCCCAGGGTTTGCTCCACCTCCAGTCTGCTTTTGAGATGCCTAGACAGTTTTTCCTCCGGTTCGTCGGGAAGCAATCCTCCGAGGTAAATGATCTGCTGAACTCCGTTGATTTCCGCAGCCCGGCTAAAGTTATCCGCCAAAAGCAAATCCGTATCCTCAAAACTGCCCTGATTGAGCCGGGTGGAAGCATTCATGGAATGGACAAGGTAGATGGCCACGTCGACTCCCCGGAGTGCTTCTGCCGTCGAACTGATGGAATACAGCTCGACTTGTCTCCATTCCACCTCAGGATATGGATTGGATTTGACCTGACGGCGGCTTAACCCAATGAGGTGATACTTTTCCCGAAACTTTTCGATAAACCAACTCCCAATGTAACCACCCGCACCGGCTATGGCGACCGTCAATTTGGGCTTGGTCTGGGTTGATTTGGAGTTGGACATAAAGTAAAAAGGCTGAGTACTAGATTAAACCCTACTCAGCCTCTGTCTGTTCATTTTCCAAATTACTTGAGTGCTAATTCCCTTGCCTTGATATTGGTATAATACTTGGTAATCATATTGGGAACTTCCCAAGCAGGCATTGTTCCATTCTGATAATATTCCAAAAACTTCTCCGTCACTTGGGCAAAATGAGCTTCGTGTCCGTTGTGGTAAGAATCCGGAACAATGACCTGAAATTCTCCGCTTGGCATCTTTTGTAAATCAATCCCGGGATACTTCGCCTGAAGGGTTTCTTTGATTGCCTTTTCCAGCTGGGCCTCTTCGGTATCGATCAACTTCACATACAAGGCGGGACGGTAATTTTCCTCCTTTCCTTGACGGATAATCAAGTTGGCTTTTGTGCCACGCATCATGCTGTAATGCGTGTCTGCGCTTCCTTCCGGAGCCTGAAAGTTCCAGATCACGCTGACTTTGGCATGTTTTCCTTTCAGGGTGTAGTTCATTTCTCCGTTGGAAAAGACTTCCAGCTTTCCGTTTTTTACATCTTTTTGAAGAAAGTCTGAAAAGGCAGTCTTACCCGTTACTTTTTGAAATTCCTCCAAAGAAAGAGCGGTTGCCCATCTTTTGGCGGAAAGCATCTGAACGTCCGTCGTGTCCAAAGTCACCTCCGGAAATGCCTCCCACTGAATCAAATCCACCAAATGCGTGGTTACATCCACAATTCCATCGCCTTCTTTTTCCACATCAAAAAACCAATCGGGTCTTACCAAGGGCGCTCCGGAAACATACTTGAAGAAATGGTGAACCGATTCCTTGGTGATGGCCGGATTTTCAGGAGTGCCGTTTTCCAATTCACCAAAAACCTCCGGAAGCATGGAAAGCTCCCGCTGAAGCAAAGTGGTGATCTCAAATCGCTCGGTCATGATATCATAGAGCAAGAGATTCTTCTCCCCTGCAATTTGAAACGCCTTAACCAGTTTTTGAAATCCCTGCGGATTGATCACCAAAGGCTTATCTGCATAGACATGAATACCGTTTTCAATTGCGGACAGGATGTAATCAATCTTCAAATCGTTTTTCCCAGCCACCATCATGACATTCCCGGGCTTTTGGGAAATCATCTTTTGCAGGTAATCCGCACCGGTGTAAACTTCTAAATTCCAAGCTGTGGGATTCTCAGGACGGCTGTTGTATCCCGCAAGCCGATTGAGGTGATCTTTGAGTTCCGGTCCTTCAGGTGCGAAAATATAAATGGTCGAATCGACTGAAGGATACATGGTCTTGTGAATCAACCCGGCATGAAAATGTCCCGGATCAAGAGTCATAATCCTGATTTTTGAATCGGATTCAGTGTTTTCACTTTTCATTTCAGAAGTGGAACAGGAAATGAGAAAAAGGGCCAATACGGCCCCGTTAAGAACTTTTGATACTTTCATTTTAATTTTTTTTGCCATAGACCTGCCTGCGGTAGGCAGGGTTCACTGAGAATAAAGTTATTCGAGGTATTAACCAATTTTTAAACTTCAAAACTGAAGGCTTTTAGTTGCCATTTTGAGAACACAGAGATTAAAAGCTTCGCTTTTATGGAAAATACAACTTAAGACTCACTTTTCACCACTTACTTTCTCCCGTCTTCCGTCTTCGGTCTACCTTCTTTTAACCTTTCACATAATCCGTCCCCCAAGGCGCTCGCTGTGGACGACTCAGGTGTCTGTTTGCTTCCGGATCCTTGACAAATTCTTCTTTTTTCGCATCCCACTCGAGCTTTCGACCCATCTTCATGGCCACATGGCTTACCAAACAAACCGAACATGCCCTGTGCCCGATTTCGGCAGGAGAAAGAAGCTCGGCCTTGCCCTGAATCGCATCCAGCCAATTGCCGTGATGCTCCGTGCTTCGAGTGAACCTGATTTCATTTTCCCCGATCTCCGATTTGAGAATCTTGGGGTCAGAGGCATCTAAGGCCTTGGCATTGTTTCCCTGGGCCACCGGATCGGAGGAAGAAGCCACATAGTTTCCTCTGGAAACCCAAATCCAACCCTCGGTTCCCTCGTATCGGATTCCGTTTGGATAGCCACCTGATGTCAGCATCATGACACCGTTGTCATATTCAGCTTTGACCATGAAGTCGCCGTGTACATTCCAAAGCCCGGAGCGTGGAAACTCCGCCACGGCTTCTATGTATCGGGGTCCGGTCAACTCCGTATCCATTCCCCAGGCAGCTGAATCAAAGTGGTGCTGTCCCCAGCCGGTGATCATTCCTGCGCCGTAGTTTTCCAGTCGCAACCATCCCGGACGGCTGTAATCGTTTTGGGGATGGACACCGATTTCGGTGTAGGAAACCTCGGGGGTAGAACCCAACCACATGTCAAAATTCAGGTTTTTGGGAACAGGCATTGCCGGAGCATCCGGTCCGGATGGATCGCCGGGAAGGCCAATTCGTACGGTATGCAGCTTCCCGATTCGGCCATTTCTGACCAATTCAGCGGCAATCCGAAACTGTTCGCTTGACCGTTGCTGCGTTCCCAACTGGAGTATCACACCGGTTTTATTCACCACATTGACCAGTTGGCGGCCTTCTTTAATGGTCAGAGAAGTCGGCTTTTGGACATAAATATGCTTTCCCGCAAGGGCTGCCTCCATGGCAGGCTGAGAGTGCCAATGGTCGGGCGTAGAGATGATCACCGCCTCGATGTCTTTGTTCAACAGCATTTCCCGGTAATCCCCATACTGCTTGACATCCAGGTAGGGACTGCCCATTTTCTTGGTGTAGTAATCCTCAACCAATTTTTTTCCGTCAGCCATTCGCTTGCTGTCCACATCGGACACAGCGACGATTCGGGCGACGTCATGCTGCCAAGTACCAGGCAGATCATGATCCCGAGCGATCCGGCCACAACCGATCTGTCCGATATTGATTTTGTTGCTTGGTGCATTTTTGCCAAAAACAGAAGCCGGAACAATCGTTGGAATCCCAAAAGCAGCAGTTGCCAGGGCGGTTTTTTTCATAAAATCTCTTCTTTCCATAGCTGAAAATAAGGTTAGGTTGGGTTAATTTATTTCACAAATGCTCTCCAATAGGCCTCTGCTTCTTCAGCAGTCAGGTCCCCGTCGAAGACAATCATCCGGTATTTCAAGGTGTAGCGCTGATTGGGCTGAAGGTCCCAAGACTCATGTCGGATCGGGCAAAACTCAATGAATACATTTCCTTCTCCTTTGTATTGCCCCAAGGGCCACACCCGAAGCGGTTCAGGATGGGATTTGTTGGTATTGTGGCTGAGGAAAAGGATCCCGCTTTGTCCGGACTTATCCCCTGTTTTTCCTTTTACGATGATCCATTTTGCATTTGACCCATCGGCGTCTTTTCGGTCTTTGCCTTCAGAGGTCAAAATGCTACTGTTGGCATCGCCCCAAAGTTCGGTAGCACGGAATCCAATTCCCCCACCATAGCGGTAATCGTCCAAGAGGATTCCTCCCGGAATTTTGGTAAAAATCGTAGTGGTGTAATCCACCATGTATCGGCCTTGATCCGAAGGTTTCACTTTGATTCTGAGGTCTTCCTCGATTGCCAAGCGCTCGCTTTCAGGCGCTTTCAGATCCAGGTGGTTTTGTCGGACATTGAGTTCGGCAGCTCCTCCTGCCACCTTTTTGGACAGGACGTGAGAAAAGTCCACCCGACCTTTTCCATCTCCCAAATTCCAAAAGTCAACTTCCCTTCCGCTGATTGTCGCACGCGTCCAAGGACCCCAAATCCCATAGTGATGGTAATGGTCCGGTGGCTGAATCCGGCTGAGGACCTGACCGCTTGGAGAGGTGATCGGATGGATGAAACCTGACTTTTTGAACTCGGCCTTCACTCCTTCCGGGACTTCGGTAGTGGCAGTTTGGTAAGTCAAAACACGCTGATTGTCAATCAGAAAGTCAATTCCAACTGAAGTCTCTTTCAATTCAACTTTTTGCGAAAACGATACCGTAGAAAAAGCCAGAAAAAAGAGGGTTGAAAGGGAAATGCTTTTGAAAGGCATAGAAAATTGAGGTTATTGGGCTGGAAATTTGAAGTTATCAAAATCTCAGACATTGCCTCAACCCAGTCATCCCAATAACCTATGAAGCGATCAATTTTCTACGCAATCGTTTTCTTTTTCACCCTGAATTGGGCCTGTGCCCAAAGCCTTCCGGAAGTCACTTTGGATCAAGCCTGGAAAGATAAAATCCGAGCTTTGGCTCCGGAAAAACCCACCTTCCCCGCCAAAAAGAAAAAGGTTTTGGTTTTTTCCCTTCATACCGGCTTTGATCATTGGGTCAGGCCTCATACCGAGGAAATGGTGAAAATTCTCGGTGAAAAAAGCGGAGCCTTTTCTGTAACAGGAAGCAAAGACATTTCCATGATGGAGTTGAAAAACTTGGAGAAATTCGACGTGTTGGTCCTGAACAACACCAATTCCAAACCCGATCATCGCAACCTGTTTTGGGACAAACTCAAGGAATCCGGAGCGGATTCAGCCTTGGTAATGCAGCAGGCATTGGAGATGGAAGCCAACTTGCGGAAGTTTGTGGAGAAAGGCGGAGGACTTTTGGTTCTTCATGGAGGTAACACGACGTTGAATAATTCCATGAATTTCAGTCGCCTATTGGGCGGAAGCTTTGACTATCATCCCCCTCAGCAGGCTTTTCAGGTGAGAGTTGAAGATCCAAAACACCCGCTCGTGCAGGCATTTCCTGCAGAGGGATTCAACCATGTGGACGAACCCTATTTCTACAAAAACGCCTATGCTGAACTGGACTTCAAGCCCTTGCTTTACTTCAACAATGCAGAAATCACCAATCAGCGCAAAGGGCAAGAACTGAACGAAGGCAAAACTTATGTGGCCTGGATCCGGGCAGAAGGAAAAGGTAAAGTGATGTACGCCTCCCCTTCACACAATGCCCAAAGCTTTGAAAATCCCCAATTGCTTCGGTTTTTCTTGGACGGCATGCAGTATGTGGCCGGTGATGTGGATTGCGATGAAACTCCCATCAAAAATAATTAACCACGGAGTGCACAGAGGAAAAGGGGGAGCGCACAAAGAGGATTTTTCAATCTTGCTTTACTTGACTTAAAGACAAAATCCTTTGCAACCTCTTATTATTCCTCCCTGCGCTCTGTGGTGAAAATTTTAATGCGTCGGCATATAGCTATGCACCACCGCCTCGGCAGCTATTCTTCCTGAAGTCATCGCCGCATTGATGGAGCCATTGAGTAAATAATCCCCTGCCAAATACACATGATCGGTAATCTTACATTCCGTCATCGGTATGTTGTATTTCGGATCATCCAGATTAGGCAAGGCATAGGAAATCCGGTAGGCCCGGATAAACTTGAAATACTCGGCATTTACCCCTGAAATTTCCTGCAACTCAGACTGGACCGCCTGAATCAGCTCCTTTTCACTTAAGTCTGATTCCAAAACAGTAACTGAAAGTAAGGCTCGTCCACTGGTCGAATACGCTTTGGACACATCGTCCATAAATACCAAGTTGTTGATCAAATGATTCCCAGTCAGCAAACCGATCATCGGTCTGGCAAGGAAAGATTTCTGAAGAGAAAAGTACAAATTGATCACGGGATGCGCTGGAGCAAACTGTCCCTGCAATTGCTTTATAACTTTGTCCGGCTGGACTGCGATGATGATCCGATCAGCCTCCAAGGAATCTCCGTTTTCGAGGTGTATCGTTTTCCCTTCAATTTCCTTTACCGGAGAATTGAAGTAAATCTGAGTTTTGCTCAACTGCCTGCGGATCATCGCCGGGATTTGCCCCATCCCTTTTTCCGGTACTGCGGCATTTCCCAAGGCAAACATTTTGAACACAAACTCAAACATTCGGGAAGAAGTATTCAGATGCTTTTCCAGGAAGATTCCCCGAAAGAAAGGCTTGAAGAAATTGGAAATGATCTGGTCTGAAAACCCGTAGTCTTTCAGGTATTGATGCGTAGGAATGGATGGTTCATTGAAGATTTCCTCGTTGGATTTCTTTTTCAATTCCTGAGTCAGGGTAAACATCTTCACCTTGTCCAGAAAAGTACCAACCTTTGAAAGCGCCATTCCCACGATTTTAAGCGGGTTTCTCATCGGGTCGGTGATGATATAGGAGTCCTTTCCTTCAAAAATTACCGCTCCAGGATCAAAGGTTTTCAAATGCAATGACTGAAAATCCAAGTATTTTTTGGCCTCAGGATAAGCCGTGTTCAAGACCTGAAAACCATGGTCAAGCAGAAATCCGTCTACTTCATCGGTTTTCATCCTACCGCCGATGGCTTCGGAAGCCTCCAGAATAACGGGAGAAAAACCGGCTTTTTCCAATTCAAGGGCGGCAATAAGCCCTGACAATCCGGCTCCGACGATGTAGATTTTTTCTTCTTCCATGATAAATCAACTGGGCGAAAATAAACAGGCTGTCCAATCCCACAAAATCACGCAGAAAGAATTACCGGTTTTGCTCGGGTAACCACCATTTTTTTGAAAGTGTTCATAAATCTGTCCTTGAACCGGAAGTTTTACAGGCGGCAAAAAATCTCCGCTCGGAATTCCCTAAAATCGCACCAAATCACCATGCCATGAAAAAGTTTTCCTTCCTCGTTCTCTTCTGTTTTTCGGCAGTTTCCCTCTTCGGACAAACTTATTTTCCGGAGAAAAATAACTGGGCCTCCAAAAAACCCAGCGAATTAGGTCTCAACGAAGCCAAAATCTCCGAAGCCATCGAGTTTGCCAAAACCCACGAAAGCAAGGAAAACCCAAACTTGAAGATCGCCCATTACGAGAGCGCTTTCGGTCGGGAACCCTTTGGCTATCCGGTGGGACCGATGAAAATGAGAGGTCCGGCAACCGGCCTGATCATTTACAAAGGCTATGTAGTCGGGCAATGGGGAGATCCCAGCCGGGTGGATCTGACCTTTAGCGTGGCCAAAAGCATCCTCTCCACCACTGCCGGTTTGGCTGTAGCAGACGGACTGATCAAAGATGAAAAAGATCTGGTGTATCCCTACATGGCTCCGATCTATCCCTACGATCCGGTCAAATCCATGATGAATAAAGCGGACCATCTCTACGAGGAAGATGTGTTCGACCTATTTGCAACTGAGCACAACCGCAAAATCCGATGGGATGATTTGCTGAGACAGACTTCAGATTGGGAAGGAAGCCTGTGGGGAAAGCCGGATTGGGCAGACCGACCAAGTGGGGAAGCCAAGGAATGGAGAACCCGTCCTCGAAATGCACCGGGATCCGTCTATGAATACAACGACACCCGTGTCAATGTGCTGGCTTTGGCACTATTGAATGTCTGGAGAAAGCCACTTCCGGTTGTCCTGAAGGAGCGGATCATGGATCCAATCGGCGCTTCGGATACCTGGAGATGGACAGGCTATGAGAACTCTTTTGTGATCCTGGACGGACAGATCATGCAGTCCGTAAGCGGAGGTTCTCACTGGGGAGGTGGAATGATGATTTCCGCTTGGGACCAGGCGAGATTTGGTTACTTAACGCTCAGAAACGGCAATTGGGCTGGTAAACAGCTCATCCCAACTTCCTGGATTGACAAGTCCCGCACGCCTACTCCCGCTCAACCGGGCTATGGTTTTATGAATTACTTCCTAAACAATGACCTGAAAGAAGTGCCTGCTGCCCCAAAGACGGCCTTTTTGCATATCGGAGCAGGCACCAACATGATCTATGTCGATCAGGAAAATGACCTGGTGATTGTGGCGCGTTGGATTCCCAATGCCGACAAAGCCGAATTGGTCAGACTTGTATTGGAAAGTTTAAAGAAGTAATACCGTCGGAAATCCATGGATCAGCCCGATAAAAAAAGTGGGTTTTGGAGCTATCAGCGGGTACCTGCTCCAACCCTAAACTTCACTCGCCTCGATGCGGAATTGCGCTGGCTGATTGGATATTCCCTGGCCTACGTGGCATTGGGTTACGGCATAGGATTATTGGTTTTGAACTTTCCGATTCCCCTGTTGGGAGCAAGCGATTTCATTCAGGATTTTTGGTATGCGATCGTATTTAAGTTGGTCTTTTTACTCTTGGTACCTGCCTATGTTTTCTTTTACAAATGGGGGTATTCCTGGAGTGATCTTACTTTAGATTTTCAACCAAAACTTAGCAATTGGATCTGGGGGACCCTGTTGGTCGGAGGTGGATTCCTGATGAATACCCGGCATTTAGAGCGGATTCAAAGTCAGGTTCCCCTGTTTGAGGATGCCGGACTTCGGCTCATAGTAGGCATCCTCCTTCCTTTGCTGATCGCAGGACTTCCGGAAGAATTGTTTTTCAGAGGCTACCTTCAGACCCGAATGGAGAAAAAGTGGAACCGACTCTGGGCGATTTTGGCCTCTTCCCTCCTTTTTACGGCCTGGCACCTCCCCAGTCGGTACCTTTTGGCCCATGGAGTGGAAGGTGAAGCCGGAGATTTTTTGGCAATCCTGGCCGGAACTGGGGCTCCGGTTTTCCTGATTAGCTTGTTTTTTGGGTTTCATTGGAGCCGTTACCGAAATATCGTACTCCTGATTTTGGTTCATTGGGCTGTTGACACGCTACCTTCTCTTAGTTCTTTCTTTCAGGTGAAATTTTAAAATAGAGCTAAGCCATTTGAATTCAGCCTAGCCGGTTAAAAAAAGTTGGTAAATAGAATAATCTCGGTAAGGATTGGCCTTTTGCAAAGCTCCAAAAAGTATTTTCTGTATATCCGCTTTCTTTCCAGTAGTCAAATTTTGTTAAAGTTCACCTCGACCCTTCGACAAGCTCAGGGACCGAGCTCGGTGACCGTCATCTGTATTTAGGTGGGAGGCTGTCTCAAAAGCGGTTTTCATGTCAGCCTGAGCGGAGTCGAAGGCGGTTTAAATTGAATCAGACCTCATTTCGACTTCGCTCAATGTGACATTCCGGACTTATGAGACAGCCTCAATCATAAACTTGAACTCGGAGGCCGAGTGATTTCGAGGCCAATTTGTTCTATTGGTATCATTACGGATGATCATAAAGTATTTTCCGGGTTTTCAAACAATCCACGGGCTACCCTGTTTTATACCTATAAACTCCATCAAACTATCACAATGAAAAAATTAAGATTCTTGTCATTTGCAGTACTTGGCTTTGCTGCTACTGCCGTGATCAGCTGCAGCGCTCCCAAGGAAGAAGCTGTCACTGAAGACACCACTGCTGTAGCTGAAGTTGCTCCCGCTCCTGTTGAAGCTCCAAAGACCGTAGTAGACATTGCCGTAGGTTCTGCAGACCACACCACTTTGGTAACCGCAGTAACTGCCGCTGGATTGGTTGAGACCCTAAGCGGTACCGGACCATTCACTATTTTTGCTCCAACCAATGCCGCTTTCGCAGCACTTCCTGCCGGTACAGTTGAGACTCTTCTCAAGCCTGAGAGCAAAGACAAATTGACTTCTATCCTTACCTACCACGTGGTAGCAGGCAATGTACTTGCTGCTGATCTTCAGGACGGACAGAAAGTAACCACCTTGAACGGTCAGGAATTGACTGTAGCCATCAAAGACGGTGTAGTAACCATCAACGGTGCAAAAGTAACTGCAGCTGATCTAGCTGGAAGCAATGGCGTGATTCACGTAGTGGACGCCGTATTGCTGCCTAAATAATTTTCGGATTAGTTTAGTGTTGAAAAGCCGGTCGAGAGATCGGCTTTTTTTGTCTGAATAGTTCACGGGGGAAAAGATATTTCTACCTAGGTAGGATGAAGGATTAACAGATTAGAAGCGGTAAAAAATGGATTTACTGATTCAAAATGATATTTGGGGGAATTGCTCCCCATAGCCATGGTGGACTCCCCCCAATCTATCGCATATTCTACACGCATAAGGGAGATTTTGAAGAAAACTTTCGTGTAAAGTCCATCTTTTTTACAAAAACAAAAAAAGGAAGCTTTTCAGCCTCCTTTTTTTAAGTCTAATATGTGAATTGTTACTTTTTCACCAAAGTCATTTTCCCGGTCACATCTATGGTTTCAGCGATTTTGGTAACGACCAAAGAAGGAACCTCGATCTTGTAATCCTCCGGTTTCACCTGGAATTTGAAGTCCAACTTCAGTTCATTTCCGGTAGAAACAACAGTACCCTTAACCGCTACAGGTTTTGTCACTCCATGAATGGTCAGACTTCCTTCGGCAGTTACCGGATAAGTACCCGCAGTCGTGAGGTCCACCGCTTCTTTGATTTTCCCCTTGAAAACAGCCGTAGGGTATTTTTCACTTTCCAGGTAATTTTCATTAAAGTGCTCCTGCATCAACTTATTGGGAAAATCGAAATCCGTGATTTTCATCTGCACTGCCAGTTCTCTGGAGGTTGCATTAATGATACTTCCGGTTTTCTTATTCAATGCCTCGATGGTCTCAAGAGGCGTATCCGAATAAAAAGACACTTCTCCAGTGGATGTTCCGTACAGCGTTTGGCCGTGTGCAAAGCCTACCTGGAAGAGGCAAATCAACGCGAAAATTCGGGTTAGAGAATTCATTTGTCTTTGTGTTTAGCGCCTTTGTCAAAGCTGAAGGTCCGTGCGATGTTGAATCCGTAATAAATGTCTCCGTCCTCCCATGAACCCACCGTCTGTCCGATGAAATGCTTTTCGATCATCCCTCGGGAATTGGTGAAGTGCAGCTGAAAGACGTGCCCGCCTGTCTCGATATCGACTCCGATCGAAATGGCATCGTGGTAAGGATAAGCTTTTCCGGTACTGGCTTCGTAGGCTCCGGGATCAGAAAATGCATGGTAATATTCTCCCGAAAGCGTAAACCGCTTGGTCAGTTTATACCTGCCTCCAAATCCTAAGGCCCAAAGGTCATTGGGGATAGAAGGATCTTCTACCTTGTTGTAATGAAGAAACGTAGGCATGACCTGAAGGGAAAGTTTCTCATTGAACTTTCGTGCAATCAAAGCCTGTCCCCAATAAGAATAGCGCTCCAGATTGTCGTTGAAGCGCATTTCGGCACCTGATTCCATCACATAGCCAGTTTCCATAGTGTTGATGGCCCATCCTGCCAAACCGGTAACTGTCACCGGAAATTTGTTGGACTGCCTGAGCAACTTATACTTCGTGTAGAGGTCATAGGTCTTTTCCAGTGAACTTCTCCCCGCTCCGATCAGCCAGTTGTCAGTCAGCCCGTATTCCAAACCCAATCGGATTTTGGCTTCATCCAAGCCGAAGAAATTGGCGATGAACCCGCTGTTTACCGCACCAAATCGGTGGGAAATCCAGAAATTGAGATGGTTTTTGGAGACGGTCTCTATCGTTTGACCATTGATCAGCCGGGAAGCCTTGAAGGTTGCCAAGGTGTAGATGGGTTCTTTGGATTGCTCTTGCTCCAGCATCTGAAGCAAGTCATCCTGGGCCTTGGCTTCAGGCACCCAACTCATCCCAATCAGGACGGCCAATACCCAAGTAATTAAAACCTTTTGTAGGATGGAATTCATGGTTACAACAATACCGTTAGGGTGGTTCCGCTGAGTTGAGTTTGGTAGGATTTAAGCCCTTTTTTCCCTTCAGAATTCAGTCCTTTACCAGCTGTATCAAATCTTGCCCCGTGTTCCGGACAATAAAATTCACCGGATCGGAAAGTGACTTTCCTTTTGCCTTCGTGAGAACATACCTGTGTGACCGCTGCAAATCCGGTGGTTGAAATCCTCGCAATAACGATTCCGTTGACAATGACAAAATTTCCCACCGTATTCAATTTGGAATAGTTGGGATCATTGAGATCGAGAGTCAGTTCATTTGCATTTCCGCCGGTTCCTGGAGGAAGAGTGGGATCCATACTCTCATTGACACAACTGCTCAAGCCTGATGCGGCACAATAGACCGCAAAGAGCGATGCTCCTTTCAATCCTAGGGATTTGAGGAACTCCATTCGGTTCATTTTCTCATTCATGATTTTAACTTTTAGGGTGATAGGTAAATTTAGGGGGGCATTTCTTCGGACTTTCTTAGGGCAATCTTAAGATTAGCTTAAAAGAAAAAGGCCAATAGAGATGCTTTTCCTTTAGTACCAGACGAATGGGTTTTTGTAACCGAAAAAGCTGGATTTGTTGATATTTTTTGAAAAATTATTCCAGGTTTTTGGAGTAAAAAATTCCAGAATCATCCAGGAAAATACCCCCGGAGGAAACCTCCGGGGGTATCCGGTCAACTTATCAATAAACCTTAATTAAAATAAAAATTGGTACTGCAAGACCAGCATCCCTTTGCGGGGATCGGATTCATTTTTGACCAGCTTTTCAGTTTCTCCTTTCACCAAAACCGGACGGCTTTGGTAATCCAACGAAAGCTTGGATCGGTGTCCCGCCTGAAGCCAGTTGATGCCGATATCGTAAATGGCAATGGGCTTTTCGATACGCTCGTAATCGGATACGATCAATTGCCCATAAGGCTGAAGCGTGCCCAGTTTGCCAAGGAGGTCCTTTTTCATCAGGAACCCCACTTGGGTGAAATAGACTTGACCGGTCCCGATTAGCGGGACATTGTTACCGGGACCGTTGAAGGTTCCTTGGCTGTTGACCCCGTTTGAAGGATTCATTGCGCCTGCATTTCTCAGGTAGTTCGGCCCAAAATCGTAATCGATCAGTGCCGCATAGGCGGTCAAAGCAGTTCCTTTTTCTCTGTTGAACGGAGCATCGTAGAACACATCCAGTCCAAATTGCTTACTGCCCTGCTGAATGACAGGACCGGTTCCTGTTTCCCGGTATTCCACCGCATGATCTTGGGTAGAAAAACCCGCCCCGATGTTGAGCACGTTCTTTTTGCCCAGGTAAGTCCCAGTCATGTAGGGAATCTGATTGGATTCCTGGTCCCGAAACTGCCAAAAGAAATAGCCCTGGTAATTGATCGCTGGAGCAGCCGTGCTGTAGTAGGCGATGTTGAATACATTTTCGGGTAAAGTCGGAACCGGGCTGAGTGCGGTCTGGATCGGAAAGGGATTGGAAACCGATACCCGATAATCCAAGCCTCCCAATTGCCCTTTGGCATAGACTCCAAGTTTTCGAACAAATTGATCGGTTAAGTCATTGGTAGCCTCCTCAATGTAAGGCAGGTCCAAGCTCAGAATGGTACCCACTGAGGATGAGGAATAACGAACCGTTCCATTCCATCCGTGCAAGCCGGCTCCCAGACTGAGTTTGGTCTTCACCACGGCATACTCAGCCGTCACATCGTGAAGGAAAAGACCCGGCTTTCGGGCTGAAAGCGAACCGAAACTGTTGATCCCAAACTGGGTGTACACAAAAACCTGGTCGGTCAGCTGCCCCATGACCTGATACCGTACACGCCTTAGGCCTACATCAAACGATTTATCTTTTGGAGTACCAAAGATGGTCGAGCCTGGATTGAGATCGGTGTACCTTACCCAGATTTGGCCGAGTCCGGTTCCTTTGACCCAATGGGTCTTTTCTTCGTTCAGGAATAATTTGACCTCTTTATCTGACTGGGCCTGTATAGGCAGGATAAATGCCATAATGATCAGTAGTGCCAGCAGGAGTATTAAGATTATTTTTTTCACAGCTAGTTCTTTTAGGTAGGAAATAAGACTCCAGATTGCCGTAAAAACGGCAATCGGAGCAAGGTTTAGGTATAGGCTTGGAAGTAGAAAAGAAAAAATGATGCTGTGCTGCTTCTCGAGAAGCAGCACAACAAATAGCCTTGATTTCCTAAGGTAAAATCAGGAGTGAACCAGTTTTCGCGCAGCTAAATGGTGTTCGGAAACCGGCTTGTGGTTTTCCAGTCCGACGATCCGGACGTGTCCTCCGTTTTCCTCGTATTCGTGCTGGAAATGATGAAGATTTTCCATCACCGAGTGATCCACCAGTTTGGTGTTTTTCAGGTCAATCGTCACATTGAATCCCGCCGGAATTTCTTCCAGTTTTCGCTTGATGCCCAAGAAATTGGAGAAAATGGCAGCTTTATCGATTTCGACGAGGTATTCATTTTTATCAAAAGACACCAAAGTTGGGGCTTTGAAGAAAGAAGAAATCGGTGTGCCATGGATCACGTGAAGGATCATTTTGAGAAGGATACCGGCAGCGATACCGATCAGCAAATCTTCAAATATGGTGAAGGCAATAGTGACCAAGAAGATTGCCAACTGCTCTTTACCGATTTTGAAGGTGTTTACAAATTCCTTCGGATGGGCCAATTTGATTCCAACGGTAATCAACATAGCAGCAAGGGCGGCATTGGGGATCAACTCAATGACCGGAGTAGCCACCAAAACAAAAACCAGGATAAAGAAGCCATGGAAGAAGTTTGCCCAACGGGTTTTTGCGCCGTTGTTCACGTTTGCAGAGCTTCGGGCCACTTCAGAAATCATCGGCAAACCACCCAACAAAGCACTGACCGTATTGCCCACACCCACTGCGATCAGATCCTTATCATTGTTTGACTTTCGCTTGAAGGGATCAGAAAGATCAATGGCCTTCACGGTCAACAAAGATTCCAAAGTACCTACCAAGGCAAACATGATGACATATTTAATGAAAATACCCGCTTGGGAAATTCCGGAGAAATCCGCGTTATACTTCACATTATCGACCAGATTGCCGATGTGGAGCAAAGCATAAGGAGGCTCGGTATGCTGAAAATCCATGGCCAATTCGGAAGGAATGGCCACAATCAACACCATCAATGGCGCAGGAATTTTTCCTAGTTTGAAGTCTTTCAGGTAAGGCCAGCCCAGCATAATCGCCAAACTGTACACCCCGATCATCGTTGCTCTTGGGTCAAAATTGGCAATGAACATCGGAATGGAAGTAATCATCTTCACTATGCTCATTCCCTTGTACAAGTCCGGGTTCACATCCAGCAAGACAGGAATTTGCTTGGCAATGATGATGATTCCGATAGCAGCCAGCATGCCGTGAATCGCAGAAAGAGGAAAGATATCGGCCAATTTGCCCAGTTTGAGGAATCCAAACAGGATCTGAACCAAGCCAGCCACAACCATAGCACCAAGGGCTAGTTTCCAACCCGTCTCTCCCCCACCGAAATCAGCTACAGAACCGGCTACCACCACGATCAAACCAGCCGCCGGGCCTTTGATGGTCAATCGTGAACCAGAGATCAAACTGACCAAAATACCACCGATGATGGCGGTGACCAAACCCATGATCGGCGGGAAATCGGATGCTTTGGCAATCCCCAAACTCAGAGGCATAGCCAAAAGGAATACCACAAAACCGGCACTGGCATCAGAACCGAAGTTTTCTACGAGGCCTTTCCAGCCGTCGCTTGGTGGTTGAAGTTTTGTTTCTTTCTTCATAATGAAATATCGTTTCAGAGGAAAACCCTCTTGGGTGAATGACTAGATGGAATTTTTAATTGATGTGTTTTTGAAGGTTCCGGTGGCAGTTCCGGAGAAGTTGAATCGACTGGAAAGCGAATCACCGAGGGTTACCTCAGGCTCCTGCCGCTTGTTTCCCAAGAAAAGCCTTGCGAAAATCCGGACGGCTGCGATCCCTTCCATGACGAATGCCAAAGCCGCAAAGAATGCCAGCAGGTACTGATCCGCATGGATGTGACTGAAGAGCAAATCCTCTCCGATGAAAGTCGGGGACAGCGGGAAGCCCATCAATCCCAAAACACTCAGCAGAAACAAGAATCCCAGAAAAGGCAACCGGCGAATGTATCCGTGATATTCAAAGAGACCATGTTGTCCGATGTTGCTCTTCATCCAAGAGATGACCAAGAGTCCGGATATCCCAAAGACTACCACCCCGCTCAGGTACATGGCAATTTCTTCTCCTGAGAAATTTTCGTTTTCGGCTATTGCCAACACCATCCAGAAGTGGTTCATCAGCAGCATCGTCCAACTCAGGCGCGCTGATCTTCGCTCCGTGAAAGACTTCAGTACCATCAACAATGCGATAAAGGCAAATACCAAAGGCAACCAGGAATGGATGGCTGGCGGAAGCTTGTAACCTACCACCAGCAAGCTCAAACCAATCAGATAGCTTGGCACGAAGTAATACAAAACCGACTTGTAGCTTAGAAAATCCAGCTTGTGTCCCAGTGTCTTCATCGGCCTGAAGATGAATTGATTGATAAACCGGTCCAGGTTCCATTCTTTCAAGCTCCAGACGTAAAAGGACATTCTCAGTCGGTTCATCAATCCCGAATCCTGAGCTTTGGGCTTTGGCACAAATCCGTAAAACTGCTCCCGGATCAGGTAGCTGACTACGGAAGGAGAAACTAGGAGTTGGTAAGTTCTGAGGAAAGCATTGCCCGCAAAATGAATCAAAGCCAAGGCCTCAAATCCGGCTGCAACTTCGATAAACATGATCCCGATCTGAGTCAGAGAGGCATAGCCAATTTGAGTTTTGACAGAGGTCTGAACCCGGGCAATCATCGAGGAAACAATGGCCGTAAAAAGCCCCATCGTCCCAATGAGTATTCGGACAGCAATCTGATTTTCCCAGAAAGGAAAAGTTCTCATCAACAAGAACACCCCCAAATGCACCGAAAGCGAGCCATAGAAAATGGCAGAAGACGGAGTTGGGCCCTCCATTGCTCTAGGCAACCAGGAGGAGAAAGGAAACTGTGCGGACTTAGCTGCAGCGGCAAGCAAAAGCATCAATGCGATAAACATCCCGATCCCGGAATGACCGGCCAAATGCTCAGAGACCAGCTCGGCATTGTTCAGCTTGAGGAAGGTGATGTTTTCGTGCCAAAGGTGATGGCTGGCCCACATGGCAAGAATCAATCCCACGTCCCCGATCCGGTAAATCGAAAACACCTTGACGGCATTTCGGGTAGGCAGATAATTCTCGCGATAGAAAGCGACCAGAAGGAAAGAGGACAAGCCCAAAATTTCCCATCCTATAAACAGGGTCTCGAAATTACCTGCGAGCACGGTGATGTTGAAGCCCAGATAGAAGAATAAGACGGTATTGAAAAACCGCTTGTAGCCACTTTCCCGATGGAGGTAGTATCTGCTGTAAAAGGTAATCAAGAAAGTCAGCATTGCTCCGATCACCACATACACTGCCCCTACCCGGTCAAAGAAGAAGTCAACCAAAAACTCAAAGTGCTCCGTTTTATACAAAACAAATTCCTTGAGGTTGAGCGCTTTAAATCCAGCAAATGTCCAGAATATCAAGAAAACCAACACACTCAGCAAATTCAGACCGGCGGTGTAAAACGCCACTCTGGAAAGCATTTTTTCCTGATTCTCCGGAATCAAAATGCTCAAAACAAAACCGACAAGAGGTATCCCTATCATCAGTTGAATCCATGCTGAAAGCTCCATCAGATTGAGTCGATTAAGTAAACAGGAAGATTTTCTTTGGTACTCAGGAGCTTATCCTTGAGGTGATCCAGATGCTCGATCTGAGCCTCAGGCTGATAAGCCACAAATCCCTCATCCTTAAATCGCAGGAAGGTTTTGGTAGACGGATCGATGACTACGAAGTGAACCCAGTAATTCTTGATCCATTCGTAAGTGGCGGGATTGGACCGAATCACATTCATGACCACTTCGGGATCCTGCTCTACAATCATCATCAGGCGGATCGGATCGTGGATTTCGACCATTTGGTAAGGCAATCCGGTTCTCAAATCTCCGTCAGCCCCGTTCGCGACTCCGATCAGTCCCATTACATTATGGGGAAGTTTGGTGCCCGCACCCAGTTTATCCGGATCCATTCTGGAGAAATAATACTCCAGGTTGATTCCTCCGCACACCGGAGCAGCGGCACCCAGGATTTTCGCCAAAGCCTTTCCTTCGGAGTCCTTGCGGTAATCATAGGAATTCAAAAATGCCCGGCGGTCAAAGAACAAGCCTTTGATGGTGGATTTTCTGGAGACAATACAAAGTGCATTGGTCGCATGGTTGTATTCAGGACGAGGTTCAAAAAGGGAGAACGCTCTCTTTTTCACCGCTTCATGGATTCCGAGCAGCGGTTTGTCCTTTTTCAGTGTATCAAATCTTCTGGACCGCTCCAAGGCATTGAAGTCCAAGGCTTGAGAAAATTTGCCTTTGTTTTCTTCATGCAGTGCAAGGTTTGAGGCATAAAGGATATCCTCGTCGAAGTATTCGATCTCATCCTTGGTCGTGTCGTGCAATCCTCCCAAAAACTGGGTGGTCTCGGGTATTTCAATTCCCCGAAGACTTAAGATCTGACGGACTTTGGGGTGATTGGCCATGGAGGCTGCCACCCGGGCATTGACAGATCCCGGACGGCCACAGCACGCTCCGCAATCGTATCCTGCATAGTGCGTATTATTGATACTGGATGCTCCGTGGCCGATCAGGTAAACCAGGGGAGAAAATCTGTCCAAAAGACCGATGCTTCGGAGTAAACCCTCTACCCGATCCGCCATTTCTTCCACCTTAAACCCCACCTGAAGTCCGTTTTCTTCCACGCCTAGGTACTCAATGGTGAGTTTTCCTTTGGGATCCATGTGTTTAAAGGAAGAAACTTCCAAAGCAGAACTTGAAGGTTTTAGAATATTTCCCACCAGTTTGACTGCAGACCAAAAACCCAGGGTCTGGGCACTGACCCAACCTCTAACCAAAGAATGGCTGTTTTGGTGGAAATGGGCATCTTTTGCCAGTTTCTTATGGTTGGCGGATTCCTTGATCAGGTACTTCGGGGTAACCGGTGCAGGACAGGATTTGGTATGAAACTTTCCGAATTCGGGCTGGAAATAGAACTCCACGTTGAAGAATCCTGGCGTACCGAAGGTGGCGCATTCCGGATCAATGTATTCCAGGTGTCTGCGTGTCGAGCATTCCCGGTCATCAATGCAAAACAAAGCCTGAAAACTCGGGGCCTCGGGCGATTTGGCCATATCTTCCACCGAGCCAATCCCAGCCAGGACCTCATCGTAATAACTCCATTCGTAGGCTTCCTGCCAGCATTGTAAAACCAAATCCAGCTCTTCAAAGGGACTGTTTTCGAAGAGTTCGGAGGTTCTAAACGGAAAGCGGTGTCCGATAGGATTCCAGTTTTCTCCGAATTTTTGATCCAAAGCATCGATCTCCAGCAGACATTCAAACTTGATCACGTCTTCCAGACAGATTTTTTTGGAATCCAAAAGAGACTCGGGCTGGGATTCCAAAACGGAAACCATCCCCGACCAACCCGGATGTGCAAACTGCTGATCAAACAAATACCAACCATAGCTCTCCGGATTTCCAACCAGAATTTCCAAGAGCATTTCCAGATTAAGATCCGGATGGAAAAGCAGATCGAGGGCTCTTTTTCCTTTTAGGATAGATGAAAAACTTTGAGCTTGAAGGCCTTTGATCGCTTCAAGGAATCCTTTTGCTTCGATCGGAAACGACCAAATAGAAATCCCCTGATCGAGGTAGGCAGAGAGAATTCGGAAGAGAAAGGGATGAACGACTTTATCTACGTTGAAGTGGTATTCACTTTTCCAATTCGATCTGAGCGATCCTACTTTTGGATTTTGATCCACTTGATAGGTCTGGTCCAATAATTTGACGACCCAGTGGTTGGCTTCACTTTTTCCAAAGTGATCTTCGAGAATGTTCTTTAGGATTTCTCCCTTGATTTTACCTTCCCGGTAGAGATTTCTGTAGGATTCCAAGGGCAAATAGCCTTTGTATCCTAATTGAGTGTTTGCCTGCTTGAGCGCCTGATGAAAAGGCAAATGCTGGAAAGCATGCAGGGTATTGTGATGGACAAAGTCCTTGAGCGGTGCCTGAGCGGGAAGAAAATGCTTCAATTCATGCAAAATCTCCTCCACGCCATAGGCATGACGCTGCGAATGAGGTTTCATAGTTGATAAATCTGAGTGAATGATTCGATTTTGGCCAAACAGCCAATCCACCGGCTATCCGCCGGAAAATCATTGCCCTATAGGCAAAAAATCAACTCAGATGTGTTTTCCAGGAATGGAAAAGGTCGTAAAGTGGCGGAAGGCTTCCCCGAATAGCCTTATTTCCGAAAATGGGATTTAATCCTGCTTCCGAGGCATTTTCGAAAAACCTAAAATTGAAATAATTGCCATTGAAAAGGAGGTTGTCACCTTCCAGTTCTTGTTTCTCTTCAGTCTCGAGTTTTCGAATAAGACTGATATTGTTGGTAAAAGAACCATCACTGGAAGAGATATGTCCGACTGGTGAAGTCAGAGCAATACAGGCATGACTAACGGATGGCTCGGAAGGCAATACTTCCACCACCTGACTTTGGATGACCAAAGTCAATCGAAGGAAGAGCGTAATCAGGCCAATCAGTGACACCATTTGTTTTGAAAAACTCCGAAACTTACAGCTTTTTATTACTAATTATCAATGCTTATTTATTTTTTTTATAAAATCAATAAATAAATCTTGGTTTCATTGAAATGGTTCCAATTTATGACAGGTAATCAATTGGATTTCAGATGAATTTCTGTTTAGGAAAATACATTCACTCACAAAAAGTCAAATCCCCGACTGTAATAGTCGGGGACTGGGGTGACGTGAACAACTTTTCACTTTTCCTTTTTTAAAACTCAATTAGAAATTGAGATCAGATACAGAAAGGAAGACTGTATAAACTATTTTCAAGAACTTATTTCCAAAAGAGTCCAAGGAATAACACTCTTTATTCCAACGGGACAATCCGTTTATCGATCCATCATCACCGAATAAAATTCTGTCATTACAAAATAATTACTCGACTTGCCTACAAATTTATGGAGTGTAATTGGTTCATTCTCAATCCATCAAACTTAATTGACATTTATCAACTTGTTGCCCTATTAGAATCTTTCGAAAGTTTCCATGAAATAGTCAGAATCACAACACAATTGATACCATCAGAAAGAATAGGTAAATCATTGGCACATTAAGCCAAAAAAAGTCCAAAAACCCATTCCAGGAAACTGATTCAAGCTCAGTTGGATTAGTTTTTAATCTCGATCATTCCACTGGAAACCGATCCTCTGATGGTGAATGGAGCACCGTTGTCAATTTTAAGTGAGCCGGAAGAAGAACTTTGGCCGACGACTACTTTTCCACTTCCAGCCTCAAAATCATAATTGTATAATTTCAAATTAGAAAATGTCTGAATGCTGATTTTTCCTGAGGAACTAGCCAAAATGGTATTGGGCCCCAAGCCCACTCCGGCGCCGGAAATGTTACCAGAACTTACCTTCAAACTTTCAATTTCCTGAATGTCGCCCAATTCCAGATTACCTGAACTGAGTTCTGTATTCAGTTTTCCGCTCAATCTTTTCACCTCGACATTGCCGCTGGACGCTTCAATGTCAAGATTACCTACTAATTGGTCTACGATGATTTTGCCGGAGGAAGCATTGATATCCACATTGCCGGTGAGATTATAGCCTTCGATCGAACTAGAACCAGCTGCCAATCGGATAGAAGGAGCCTTGGTCATGTATACCTGAATACTTCCCGAACCGGAGGTGACTTCCAGATTGGGGTAGTCAATCCCTGCGATTTGTGTTTTCCCAGAGCCGGCCGCTACGTTGAGATCCAGGTTTTTTGGACCAATCAGGTTGAGCGTACCGCGGTGATTTCCCCCACCAAACACTCCCTGCTGATCCAGTTCGATAAAAAGAGTGTTCCCTTCTACGGTGTACTCAATTTTGAAATTTCCGGGCTTTGAAGATTCCAAAATACCGTCCACAGTCACCGAAGTTTGTCCGGCTTTTCCTTCGTAATTCACCTCGAGAAAACCGGATTCAATTTCGATACGCTGAATTCCGGAGAATTCCTCATCAATGGTTTGAACTACTTCCAGCTCGCCTTCGCAGGAACTGAAGAGTAGTGTGGCTGAGATCAACAGGCTTAAAAAACCTCCTGACTTCGGGGTAATCAAATTTTTCATAGTTGGCTGAGTTTTTTGATAAACTGAAATTGTTTTCATTGCCGAAGACGCAATTTTCAAACCTCAGTTACAGTAATCCCTGAAATTTTTCATTTTATTGATTAAAATCAACCGTTGGGATAGGAATGAAAATCACTGAGAGGAATACTGAAAAAGATGAACTTACTTTAATCCGAAGACAATAAAGACCATGAAGCACTTAGGGATTTTCATATTTGAGGAGGTGGAAGTGTTGGATTTCGCAGGGCCCTTCGAAGTTTTTTCAGTAGCGGCTCAGCTTTCTAACTATGAACTTTTAAAAGTGTCCACTTTTGGGTCAACTGATGGGCTAATTCGAACAAAAAACGGACTTCAAGTCAAACCTGAAGTGGGTTTCGCCGAGCTTCATGACCTTGATTTTTTGGTGATTCCGGGAGGCGACGGAACCAAAAAAGTCATTCAGAGTCCCTCCCAACTTGAAAAACTTCGGACCTTAATCCTAAATTCACAATGGACCATGAGTGTCTGTTCGGGATCTCGAATTTTGGGAAAAACAGGCTTTTTGGACAATAAAGCCTATTGCACCCACCATGAAGTTTTTGAAAGCATGAGTGAAATCGTCCCCAGCGGACTTCCCAAGCCTGAACTCCGGTTTGTCCAGAGCGATGAAAAAATCTGGACGGCGGCGGGAATTTCTGCCGGGATTGACTTGGCTCTACATCTTTTGGAAAAAACATTCGGCAAAGAATTGGTTGCTGAAACTGCCAACTACATGGAATACCTACCTTACCTCCAAGCAAAATGATCGCACAAACTCCCAACCCGCCCTATTATGCGGTGATTTTTTCAAATCTCAGGACAGAAATCGACGAAGGATACGGAGAAATGGCCGAAGAAATGGTTCGCTTGGCTGAACTTCAGCCGGGTTATCTAGGCCACGAAAGTGTCCGCAACGGACTTGGAATAACCATTTCCTATTGGGAAAGTCTGGAAGCCATCAGGAATTGGAAAGCCCATACCGACCATTTGCTTGCTCAGAAATACGGAAGAGAAAAGTGGTATTCTTCCTACAAAACCCGGATCGCCCGAGTGGAGCGGGATTATGGATTTGGTTTATGATTTTTCTATTCAACACCTAGAACGTCAAGTCCCAAAGAATTAGATAATTGAAAAAATTTCTACATTGTTTTTATGCACCTATCAAGTGGTAAAAGTGATTTTTTTCTGAACCTCTCGATTTTATTAAACCACATAGAAACCTAGTGCCACATAGCTTTCGGCGAAAGAAAAATTTCTTTAGCGGTTTTCTATGTGCCTATGTGGTTGAAAAATGAAGCATTTCAGCTCCTTTGAATTTTTCTTTACCATAGAAACCTAGTGCCAAATAGCTTTCGGCGACAGAAAAATTTCTTTAGCGGTTTTCTATGTGCCTATGGGGTTGAAAAAATGAAGCATTTCAGCTCCTTTGAATTTTACTAAACCATTGAAAAATAGTGTCACATAGCTTTCAGCGACAGAAAAATTTCTTTAGTGGTTTTCTATGTGCCTATGGGGTTGAAAAAAGAAGCATTTCGGCTCCTTTGAATTTTGGATTTCCATAAGGGAACAAAATCTTCAAAAGAGACTTGTAAGTTGTCTGCATTTCTGCGGATTTGAAAAATAAAAAGGGAATCACTTCCCTTTTTCGATCTGTTCTTTTAGCTCCCTGACTCTGTCTTTGATATTCACCTGAGAGACATCAAGATTTCCGGAAGTTGCCTTCAGGAAATCCAAAACGGCCCCTGTGTGATCCGTTGATCTTCCCTCAGCCAAAGTTACATACCGCATGGTGGACCAAAGCACCGTTTTTAGCTGCGTTTTGGAATCGTCCGTCATGTAATACTCCACTATTATGGTATTGTGATTGTGCCAAAGAATCCGGCTCATGATTCTCACCCACTCCCCGACCATGGCTGGCTTGACATAGCTGATGTTGTGATTGTATACCACCCAGGCAGCTTTATACGTTTTGATCAAATCGATGATTTCCAAACCGTAAAGTTTGGGAACCTGATCTTCTCTAGCATTGAAGAAATAGTCAAAATATTTTGCATTATTCAGATGCCGGAGCGGATCGCAGTCCTGAAATCGGATTACCACCCGGCTTTCAGTTTCGGTTGGGTAATGTTTACCTGGATCGTAATTAAACATGATTCAAAGGTCTTTACTGGTTAACACTTTTATTCCGGCCTCCTTCATTTCTGAAACAGCCCTATTTCCATCTTCGGGACTGAGATTGACGGCCCGTGTGGCATCAGCGATCAAAAATGTATCAAAGCCCAGGCTTTTTGCATCCAAAGCTGTGAATTTCACACAATAGTCCAGCGCCAACCCGCATACAAAAACCTGCTCTATTCCTTTTGATTTCATGAAATCTCCCAGTCCGGTGTCACCTCTCCGGGCGTTGTCAAAGAATCCCGAATACGAATCCACCTCAGGGTTTTTACCTTTTTGGAAAATCGCCTCCCATTGACTCTGATTCAGATCGGGATGAAAATCAGCTCCTCTGCTGCCCTGCACGCAATGCACCGGCCATAAGATCTGCGACAAACCTGCGAGTTCGATGAATTCACCGGGATTTTTACCAGGGTGATTGGCCGCAAAACTTCCATGATCAGCTGGATGAAAATCCTGTGTCCCGATCACATGACGAAATTTCAGCTGCAATTCATTGATCAACGGAACCACTTGATCCCCATCGCTTACAGCCAAAGCCCCTCCCGGGACGAAGTCATTTTGAACGTCCACAATGACCAAGGCCGCCTTTTCGTTATTCCACTCCATTGTCCAAATTCTTTGCTTTCAAAACCAAATCCATCCTCAAATGGTGCAGATTTTCCTCCAAGCCTACGGGATAAATATGCGGATTCACCAAGCGTTTGTGGGTTTTATCAAAAGCCTTCAACTGCTCTATTCCACGGTTTCGGATATGCTCCAAAGTGGGCTCCTGATAGATTTTCTTTCCTTTTTCGAAAATAGGCCTGAGCAAAACCTCCTCTTTGTAGAAAGCCGGCATCAGGCGTTTTCGATGGGTCGGATCTGTTGGGTCGATGATCATGGCACTCTTGGGATCAATCTCCTGATCCTCGAGATAAATCATGTCTGCTACAGCCTTTCCGTTGGAAAAATACCGCTTCACATTATGGATTCCCGGGATGTTGATTTTGATGGATTGTTGGGAAAGTTTGATTTTGGGTTCCCAATTTCCTGATTCAGATTTGATGGCAGAAAGCTTGTAAACCGCCCCCAGCGCCGGTTGATCGAAGGCTGTCACCAGTTTGGTTCCCACTCCCCAGACGTTGATTGAGGCTTCCTGGGATTTGAGAGAGCTGATGATGTATTCGTCCAGATCGTTTGAACCCACGATTTTTGCATCGGGAAATCCCGCTTCATCCAAAAGTTCCCTGGCTTGGGTACTGAAGTAGGCCAAGTCACCAGAATCGATACGAACTCCGATCAGTTCTTTTCCTTTGCTGCGCAAAATCTGCCCGACTTTGATCGCATTCTTCACCCCATGCAGGGTATCGTAAGTGTCCACGAGAAAAATGCAATTGTCCGGAAAAGCTTCCGCATAGGCCTCAAAAGCGGCTAATTCGGTCTCAAAGGACATAATCCAACTGTGGGCATGAGTACCTGAAACCGGTATCCCAAAAAGCTTTCCTGCCAGGACATTACTCGTAGAAGTACAACCTCCGATATACGCTGCCCGTGAAGCAGCCAAAGCCCCATCGATTCCCTGGGCCCTACGCAACCCAAACTCCATAATGGGTTCGCCTTGAGTTGCCAAACTGATGCGGGCAGCTTTGGTAGCGATGAGTGTTTGGAAGTTGACCATATTCAAAAATGGCGTTTCCAGGAGTTGACATTGAAAAAGCGGGCCTTTTACCCTTACCAGAGGAGTATTGGGAAATACCACCGTCCCCTCTTCCACTGCATCGATATCACAGGTAAACTTCATGTTTCCCAGGTAGTCCAGGAATTCCTGCTCAAACATGGGGCTTCCATCTCTGCTTTTCATCCCGGCGAGGTAATCCAAATCTTCTTTTTGGAAGCTGAAGTTTTGGCAAAAGTCAATCAGATACTCCAGTCCGGCAGCCAGGGTAAAGCCCCCGTTGAAGGGATGCTTTCTGAAAAACAGGTTGAAAACAGCTTCCTGATCGGCTTTTCCGGATTTCCAATAACCATAGGCCATGGTGAGCTGGTAGAAATCGGTCAATAAAACAAGTGAACTTTGGTACAGATCCTTGGTGATTTTCATAAAACGCGCAAAAACTAAAGGTAAGCTGATCTGCTTTTCTGTCCAAGAAAACACTCCTCAGGAAAAGCATTGATAAATTTTCAGATATTGGGTTACATTTTTATCAACCATTACGACAAAGTATTGAATTAGCCGATGAAGCTAAACCGGAATTTGACCGATCAGGAATTATTGGAGAAAATCAAATCCAAATCCGATCTAAACCTGGCCCTGGGCCAACTGTATGCTGCACACTATGGAATGTTGGAGCGGTACATCATTCAAAACTCCGGTTCCGCCGATGATGCTGCCGATTTGATCCAGGAAGTTATGCTCGTATTTGTCAGATTAGTATCCGAAGAAAAGTACCGCGGCGAAGCCAGCATCAAGTCGGTACTTTACAGTATCTGCAGAAATCTCTGGATCACTGAGCTTCGCAAAAAGAAAAGTACAGAAGCCCGGCATGAGCGGTATGAAGGAGAAAAGGATCAGTTGGAAAGTGACATCAGCAGTCAAATCAGCAAAAATGAAAACCTGAAATTTGTGATGGATTTGTTTGAAAAGCTGGGTCAAAAATGCAAACAGATTTTAACCCTGTTCTATTTTGAAGAACTCCCAATGAAAGAAATCACTGAGAAGCTGGAATTCAGCTCTGAACAAGTACTCAGAAACAAAAAATACAAGTGCCTGCAAAGTCTGACCGACCAGGTCAAGTCTTCACCGGCACTTTCCCAAAGCCTCCAAAAAGCACTTCGCCATGAATGATAACTACACACTGGAAGAACTCGAAGCTTACCTCTACGGGGAGCTCGATCCGGAAAAAACGAAGGAAATCGAAGAAAAAATCAAAATTGATCTTTCACTCCAAAAAGAGCTGTCGGCCCTGAAAATCAGCCGGGAGGCTGTAGAATTGGCGGGATGGAAGTCAGTCATTGCCCAATCCCAAAGCGAATATCTGGCAGAGCGGGAGCAGGAAAAAGTCATACCAATCCAAACTGGTCCGAGCCAAACCGGCCTTTGGTTAAGAAGACTTGCTGCTTCGGTGGCCCTGATTCTGGTGGGTTCTTTTTCAGTTCTGTTTTTCAGCACCAGCACACAAAGCATCATCGACAATCAGGTGGACTATGCCCTTCCCGTCATGAGATCTTCAGGCGATCAGGTGGCTGAAGTTGAAAAAGCCTATCAATCCGGAGATTTTATCCGGGTGTTGGAACTTGCCAAAGGCATAACCAGCTACGATTCCAAAACCTACTTAGTGATCGGACTAGCCCATCTGGAAGAAAATCAGGGAGAAAAAGCTGAACAATATCTTCGAAAAATTGAATCAGAAAACCTCGCTACTTCTAAATCTGAGTTTGCTGATCAAGTCGATTATTACCTGGTCAAAGCTTTCTTGATGCAGGGAAAAATTACCGAAGCTGAAGCAAGAATGAACAAGATCCAAGGCGATCCCGAGCATACCTACCATGACAATTTTGGACCATTTGACCAGATTCGACTCCAAATCCTCCAGCTCAAAAAATAAGACAACTCATTGAAATTCAACCAAATCCTCCCGATTGGGAGGATTTTTTATTTTTTTTTCTAAACAGTGGTTACAAGTTTGACCGTTACTTCTACTAAGAGTAAACAACCTCATAAAAAATGAAAACTTCACACACCTTTTATGCACTTACTTTTGGCCTGCTCAGCATGGGCCTATTTTCCTGTTCCGAAGATTCCGATCCGGATGTGATTGGGGAAGGGGATGTTAGGATTGGATTGGGAGTGAAACTCAAGCAAGGCAACACCCCAGGTGCGCGTCTGATGAATTCGGGCATTGATGTAACAGGGGGATTTCTCCAGATCAAAAAAATCGAATTGGAAACCGAAGGCCAAGATGAAAACGGAGATGAATTTGAACGGGAGCTTGAATTGAAATTCAAGGAAATCAAAAAGATCGACTTCAATGAATTTGACGCAGGAGTGGACTTTTTCATCAATATTCCTTCAGGAAATTACTATGAAATTGAATTTGACATTGACCTGATCGACAATCGAAATCAACCCAGCATTCAATTGGACGGCACATTCACCTATCAAGATGGAAGATCAGTCCCAATGAAATTTGAAGTGTATGGAAACGACGACGACGATTTTGACTTTGAAGTCGAACTTGAAGGAGATGACGACGACGACCTGTTCTTTTTAGACGGGGTAAACAATCCGCTTGCATTGTTCCAAATTGACGCAAAAGGATGGTTTTCCGGCGTGAGCACTTCTGAGTTGGAAAATGCAGAACTCACTGATGGAGTACTTTTGATAAACAAAGACATCAATAAATCGATATACAGGAAAGTTGAGTCTCGCATCAAAAACTCGAGTGATGTCGAGCTGAAAATGAATTGATGAAATAACACTGCCACAATGATTAAAAAAAGACACCGCGATGCGGTGTCTTTTTTTTTAGCATTTGGATTTTTTTTCAGCAAATCTGATTACATCCTTTCGATCCGCTTCGACCAAGAAATAAATAAAAATGATGCGGATGAAAAATTTTCAACTACTCAGTTTTCCTCTGGTTCTAATCTTTTGGTTTTTACCCCGGATTAGCCAGGCACAATTTGAAACCAGAATCTGGAACAGCTATAGCATCGGTGCTCCACTTACTGAAAATCTGGACATTAAAGGCTCGTTCTTAAAGTCTATTGATCCCAGTGGGCAGGAAATTGAGACTGCTTTTAATTGGTATTCTTTGAAGTTGGGATACCAAATTAACAAGGACTGGGCTTTGGACTTCGGCACGGCCTGGATGCATCTCCCTTCTGCAAACCGAACCACCAACCGGATTTTCGTGGAAGGGACACATCGGCTCAAGCTGGATAAGAAGTTTGTGCTGAGAAACAGTCTTCAGTTTGAAGCTCACAACAATCAGGAGCCTCGATTTGATTACCGATTCGTCCTTTCTTCCCGGATTGGATTGAGAAAAAGACTGGAATTCCTGAAAGTAGCACCATCTCTTACCTACAGTCTTTTCTACAACATCGGCGGGGCACCCGTTCGCTACTTCAATGAGCAGGGTGAAGAATTCGCCCGGGAAGCAGCCAATGGATTTCACCGAGGCAGGATCACAGCCAATTTCAACTTCAAATTATCGGATCCCCTCCGTCTTTCGCTGTACTACATGAATCAGCATGAATTCAATTTGGTCCTTTCTGAAACCAACAAAATAAACGTGCTCAATCCAAATACTGGCAGAATCCAGCGGCCATTCAACAATCAACACATCATTGGAATCGCACTTTCCTATCAATTCAAAGGTCTCAACGGAGAAGGATTTTTACCTATCAACTTCTAACTATAACTACCCATACCCATGAAAAATCGAATCAAAAAAGGAATCATTTGTGATCAGGTCAACTACCATCACCTCATATCTCCAGAGGAGTTGTCATCAAATCATGCCATTCAAGCAGGAGATGTGGCTTTATTTGAAGTCATCGAATTGGGCAAACACACCCAAATCCAAACTTCCGGACGAAATATGGCGCTACTGCCAGGAGATCAGATCCTGGGTGCATTTGGAGCCAGGTATGCGACCAACCAGTTTGAAGGATATGTGCCCGATCGTCTATTGGATGAATACCACATGCTGGGAGGCGGAGGGGTCATCGGAATCCTCGAAAGTGCGCATAGCAAACTTGAAAAAGAAGGTCCTACCCGACTAAAAATGATCGGATTTGCGGCTGATGAATCAGGAAACCTGATCAATACCATTGTCAGAGGCTCTACCAAACTCCGTCGGTTTGAGGGATCAAATGCAGGAAAAACGAAGGTGATTTTATCCTTGGGCTCATCCATGGACAGTGGCAAAACGACCACTGCAGCCTACCTCTGCCATGGCTTTGCGAAGCAGGGAATCAATGCCGCCTACATCAAACTGACCGGAACGGCCTATCCAAAGGATCGAAACTTAGCCTATGACCTGGGTGCAAGCGTTGCCGTCGATTTTGTGAAGTACGGCTTTCCATCTACCTACCTCAGAAGCGAACTGGAACTTTTGAACCTCTATGAATCCCTGTTGGGTGATGTTTTAAATCAAAGTCCTGAATACGTCGTTGTGGAAATTGCCGATGGACTTTTCCAAAGAGAAACCCGGATGCTACTCCAAAACCCGGTATTTATGAATACTGTCCATCAGGTAGTATTCTCAGCAGGAGACAGCCTTTCTGCGCTCCATGGCGTTCAAACACTCCAAAATTGGGGGATCATGCCCAGCGCACTTTCAGGTCTATTCACAGCCAGTCCTTTACTCATCCGCGAAGTAAAAGAGTTTCTGTACGAAAAACTGGAGTTGTTTTTCATGCCGATCTTGAACCTTGAGGATCTTGCTACAGGAAAATGGCCTATTGCACCAAAAGAAGCACGGCTCCTTCAAGCCTGAATGGCAGTTAATTTTCCACCCTATCCCAATTACTTAGATGAACTGGACTGCCAATCGAACTCTTAAAAACCGTTGGATCCGAAACAATCCCAATGTCTGGCTATTGCTGGCATTGGGCTGGATCGGGAGTATGATCACCTTCTTTCTAAGCTTGATGGTCGGCTGGTTCTTTGACCTGAGCTATGGACAAGATGTGAGCAAATCCGCCTTGTTGGATAAAATGGGACTAAAAGTCAGCAATTTCCCCTCCTTCTTTCTGATCATGGCCTCAGTGATTGTGATGAAATTTGCCTTTCAGCTCATTGAACGGAAAGGGATCAACCAGGCAGCAGATACCTTCATTCACCGCCTGACGGACCGATTATACCGCAAACAAATGGCCTGGAGCGAAGCTCTTTTCTCTGAAAAACCATTCGGAAAATACCTGCTGCGATACAGCGGTGACATGTCCTCCATCAGGGGAATGCTGGTCAACGGCATCCACCGGGGTATCCGGGATGGCTTGTTTTTGGTTTGCGGATTGGGGTTGATGTTTTGGATCAATTCGCTGTGGACCTGGGTGGTGGTGTCGGCCGGATTGATTTTTCTCCCGATTTTCATTTACCTCGACAAAAAGCAACTGGCCACCATTTCTGCCAAGCAAAACAGCAAAAATGAACTGTTGAGTTTCGTGACAGCCAGCTTTTCCAATCATCAAAAAATCACCGCAAAAAACCAATTGGAAAGGAATCTGAGAGGATTCAAAAGAAGAAACAGGGAAGTTATTGCTGCAACCCACTCCTTTCAGCACTGGGAATCGCTCCGGCACTCACTGGTAAATGTGACTGGCCCCGTAGTGATTTTTGCGGTTCTTGGACTGATCATCTTACTTCCATCCCGAGGTACTCCAGGTGAATTGTTGACTTTTTTTCTGGTGCTGGGAAGCATGACCTCGGCACTGCGAAATGTCATTAAATCCCCGAATCTGATTCAAAAGGGACTTATTTCCTTAAGAAAAATTGAACGGATGATCCGAAAAAAAGAAAAAATCATTCAAAATTCGACTGGCGATTCCAAAGTTTTAAGCCTGCCCAAAGTCCAATCGGCAATATTATAACCATCAATCCGGCCCAAATCATCCAAGATGCAGGGAAGTTGATCGAGTTGGGTTGGCCGATCAATCTGAAATTAGCCCAATAAAATGGATGGCGATATTGTGCCATTTGGGGGTCTGAAAGCAAATCCAATTTTGCCTGATGAAGTGCCGATGCAAAAGTCATCCCTTCATCGACATGCCGGTAAAACTTACCCGAAATAAATGCAGCCACCCTGTCCTCACTCACCCACTGCGTGATGATCATCTGCTCTGCCCCTGCAAAAGCCAGACTTCTAGCCAAACTGATTAGCCCCTCACTTTTGGTCAACAGCCCCGCTCCGGTTTCACAGGCACTGAGAAAAACCAGTTTCGTCTTAACCAAGGACTGGAAAGCAAGTTCAGGCGCAAAAAGCCGATAATCAGCAGAATCGGGATAAAATGCAATAAAAGCCTGACTTGGATCTTTGGAAGAAGCCACAGCATGAGTTGCCAAATGAATGAATTCAGCATCCGGAGCTTTTTCCAGAAAAATACCCTTTTGCGCAGCTTTTCCGATTAGTTTCTCTCCCGAAATGACGGTCAATTCAGCCCCTGATTGAATCAGGGGAGCGAAGTCACTTGGATTTTGAGTATCTGAAAAAGGAGCAAAACCAATCCCGTTTTCAAGGTTGGAATTTCCCTGTATTGGATGGATAAATTGAGCCGAAAACTGGTAAATCACGGGAACTTCCTCATAAAGAAACTTACCACCAGCCATAGGAAGCAACTCAAGTGGAACTGAGTTAAAAATCCCTTGAGGAATCAAAATCAATTCCTTTGCCTGATGGATCTGGCCTTCAAAATCACCGAAAACATCAACCCCAAAGGCCTGAATCGACGGATCCATTTCATATCGGCCACCGGATGGAACCTTCACCAGTTGGCTCAACCATACGTTTAAGTTTTCAAAAGGAATCTCCTGAAAAGGGATTTTTTTCCAGTAAAAACTTCCCCTTCCCAACCCAAAAATGAACAGATCGGAATCTCCCAAAAAAAAGGACAAGACAAAGGTCTTTTCCGGAATCGTAGCCTGGAATCCCTTGGGATCAAAGGGCTTATCCATCGGATCTCCAAACCCGGGATAGGCGCGAAACTTTTCCCGAAGTCTGGATAGTTGAACTTCCAAATCCAAAGCCTCCTTGGCCAATACTGCCTTTACTTCAGGGGCAGGATCGGAAAATTGTTTTTGGTTATTTCTGAAAATGGCAAAAAGTAAATTCCGCTCCTGCAGAATCATTTCCTCTGGCAATCGGGCCTCCCGCTTCAGCATTTCTTGCTGGGCACCTATCCGAAGTCCCCCGGATTTACTTTGCTCCGCCCAACCAAATGCCCTCCAAACCAGTTCATCCTGATTTTTTAATTTGGCAAAATCCATCAATTGACCTATACCTGATTCGAATGCCCTTAGGGCCTTTTCACCCAGAAAAACCCGAGCCTCGTCATTGTCAAAGTTCACTGAAATGAATTGGGCCAGTCCAAATGCACTTTCCCAAGCACCAAGTCCAATTTCAAAATAGGACTCTTCCTCCGTTTGACGGTGGATTTCCCAAGCAGTTTCAGCTTTTTTTCTAAGGATCTCAAACAGCGTTAGGGAGGACATTCCGAGCGAAAAATCAGTTGGATTGGAGGCAATTGCTACGTTTTCGAAACCGGGTAAAAGCTCCACAATGGCTTTTTGATATTCCTTCAAAGCCCGTTCATTCTGGCCGGTTTTTCTGAAATAATCTCCCTTGACCTCCTTCCAAATTCCCTTTTGAAAACTCTTCATCTGACTGGAATCCTTCCCTATCAGCTCCTCTGCCTCATCCAATAATTCCTTGGCTATCTGATTATTTCCGGACATCAAATTAGCTTTTGCTCTCAGGTTGTAGTAAGAAAGTGAATTCGTTTGATAATCCGGGGAGATTTGATTTAAGACTTCCAATGACTGAGCAGCATCCCCTTCTTGCAGATAGGTATTGGCCAGATTTATCCGGATCTGATCTGGATTGATCTGAAAATCCAAAAGCTGGGAATAGATCCGCTGTGCGGAATCGAATTCCCCCAAGTGGTATAAAGCAGAAGCCTTGTTACTTCGGAAACTATACCGGGCATACAACTCGAGTTCGGGTTGATCACCTGTCAGGTAGCTTTCAGCCTTGTCGAAATAGGCAATGCTTCGGATGTAATTGCCAGTTTCAAAAAAATAGACCCCTAGTGCATTGTACAGACGTTCAGGCTCACCCCGACTGTGGAGCAGATTCTGAAGCCTTTCTGCTTCCTGTAGATGAAGGAGCGAACTATCTAACTTACTCTGGGAAAAAAGCGCTTCGCCGAGAAATAAATGGTGATTGTAAACCAAAGAATCGGCTTGTCGATAGGCCCTGGCCCAGGTAATTCCCTGTCGATAGCGATATATGGCCTTTGAAGGCTGTCCGTAGGTAAGAAATAGATTACCAAGGTGCTCTGATGCTTCAATAAATTGTTTCAATTCCTCCTGATCCGGAGTATGATCCAATGCCTCCTCAAACAACCGGATCGCCTCTCGATCGTCCTGCTCAGTTGGATTAGGCAAAAAATAGAGCTGTGTGGCTCTCCTGAGTTTTAGATTGCTTTCTTGGGAAACAGAAAGTGAACCCACGAAAATCAGGATAAAAACGACAAAAAAAGGTAATATGGTTTTTCGGTTCATTGTCAGGCCTGAAACCGGACCTTTTTATTGCAGACTCGCCACAATCACGACATAGGGAGGTCTGGGCTTTCCTGCAGGCCGAACGGTTTCCAGAATCCTAAAATTAGAGTTTTTACTCTCCCTTGATTCATTAATCAAATTTCTTTTTTCTTCAATATCATCCAAAACCTCCTGCGGAACATCCGAAAGCTTAGCGTAATAGAAAAATCTCAAAGGAATTTTATTTAAGGCTGAGGCACTTAAATCCGGTAGCTGATAAATAAGTTCGACATCAAGGATAGCTCCATTGACAGGTGTGGATCCAAAAGTGCCATTTTCCACTGTCTTCTTCAGGTCAAAATCTCCCTTGCTGGATATCTCAAATCCAAGATCTTTCAAAAGATCGTCTCCGTCAAATTTACAACTTGAATCATCGTCATCATCATCGTCATCATCATCATCATCTGGGCAAGGCAAAGGCAATCCCGGAACTCCATTGTAAACAGGAGAAGCCGTAAGTTGATTTTGGCTTAGGATATATACCCCATCCAGGTAATTTACTCCACCAATTGTGACAAAAGTTTCGCAAACTTGCTCCGTTCCCGTAGGGGTAAACGAGATCTTATATTTAAGACCGGTCTCACTGGAATTCACATCGATTACTCCGGTATTCGGATCGATCGCCAATCCATCGGGTACTACAGAATAGATTCCGGAAAGATTATTTACCGGTCTCTCCAGATAATTCTGACCGGGTCGCAGGTAGAATATAGTATCCGCATAGGCCAGTTGATTACAATCAATTTCCCCAACATCCTGATCATCATCTTCACCCAGACAAGAAAAAAGAAGTATCCCTGATAGTATAAACAAGAAAACAGATAAAATCCGATTGGTGGCAGACATGAGAGGTTTTTTTTTGGTTAGTCGAAGTGACCTTGAAAAATGTAACAGCATGTCCCGATTATTTTACCCTTAAATTCAACAAAATCCCGATCAAGACCAAAGCCATGCCTAAATAGGAAGGCAAAGGGAAAGTCTCACCAAACAAAACATATCCAAAAAAAAGGGCATAGAGTACTCCCATGTAACTCAGGCTCGAAACTCTGGAGAGATTACCAGTCTGATAAGCTACGGTCATAAAATACTGGGCACTTTGTGTGCAAATGCCAATCCACAGCAAAATAAGCCAATCCCATCCCACCGGCATCACCCAATCAAAATACATGATGACAGAGGCCACCGGCATAGTGACCAGGGGAAAATAAAAAACAATGACCAAAGGATGTTCCGAAGTTTTGAGTTTTCGGATCATATTATAAGCAATCCCTGCGGAAAGTGCAGAAACAAATCCCATCCCAGCGCTCAGGGTATCGACCCGCGGATCAAATCCCTGAATGACCAAGACACCTCCAAAAGCCATCGCGAAGTACAAAAACTGGATGGGACGGACTTTTTCTTTGAGAATAAAAATACCCAAGATGGTGGTCAAAATCGGTGACATATACTGCATAGTCACTGCACTGGCCAATGGAATCCGCTGCAGCGTGTAGAAGAACAAAATCAAACTGATCGAGCCCACTATTCCCCTTGTGATCAGATTCAGTTTATGGTTTCCAAAGACCGGTATATGCTTATTCCGAAGGACAATGAAGGTGAAAATCAGGCTAAAAACCGATCTGAACCAGACGATTTCGATGGCAGGAATGTTCGGAATGAATTTCACGGAGACATTCATCATCGCAAAAAAAATCCCTGCCAAAAGCATGGACTGAACGCTGCTGATCTTCAAATAAGTTGGAGTTGAAGGAGTAAGTTTACTTGCAAATCTATTGCAATTCTGAATAGTTCGATTCAATAAAAATTTGATTTGGAGAAACCTTTGGTCGAACGGTTGGGTTTGCAGGAAAAATAAAATCTCATGGCCCTCAAAATAGGCACTTCAGCTCCGGATTTCACTTTACCCTCTACCTCTGAAAAGAATATTTCCCTTTCGAGGGATTTCAAGGGCAAATCACTGATCCTGTTCTTTTACCCAAAAGATTTTACCAAAGGTTGTACTGCAGAGGCCTGTGAGTTTCGCGACCAATTTGCAGAGTTCAGAAATCTTGAAATCCCTGTTTTTAGAATCAGCAGAGACGATATTCCGACGCACGAGAAATTCAAAAAAGCCTATAAGCTTCCTTTTGACCTACTTTCAGATGAATCAGGAAAGGTTTGTAAGGATTACGATGCACTCATTCCCCTGATCAAAATGCCCAAACGGATTACTTATTTATTGGATTCGGAACATCGAATTGCTGGCGTATTCGAAGGCCTGTTTGAAAATAAAGAACATGTCAGTTTTATGCTTTCCAAACTCAAAAAATGATCAGGAAGAAATAATAATGCCGTCTTTCATGACGACTTTACGGTCCGCCATCTCTGCCAATTCCTCATTGTGAGTCACGATGACAAAGGCTTGCCCTAGCTCATCCCTAAGTTTGAAAAATAACTCGTGAAGCCCACGGGCATTTACAGTGTCCAAGTTTCCGCTCGGTTCATCTGCAAAGACTATTTCGGGATGATTAATCAAGGCCCTTGCCACAGCTACACGTTGTTGTTCTCCACCGGAGAGCGCAGAGGGTTTGTGATCCAAGCGATGACTGATCCCAAGAATTTCAGCCAATTCACCTGATTTTTTGTTTAACTCCGAATCCGAAACCCCTTTGATAAATCCGGGGATTTGGATGTTTTCTTGGGCCGTAAATTCAGGCAACAAATTGTGAAACTGAAAAATGAAGCCAACTTGCTCATTTCGAAACTTCGCCAGGCTGTCTCCCTTCAATCCCTGTAGATTGGTTCCATTCATTGAAATGGCACCTTGGTCAGCCTGATCTAATGTACCCAAAATGTGGAGAAGGGTGCTTTTTCCCGCACCAGAAGAACCGACAATGGAAACAATTTCAGATTTGGAAATTTCAATATCCACGCCTTTTAACACGTGTAAGCTTCCGTAGGATTTATGAATCCCTTTGGCAATCAGCATGGTAATTTTTTTTGAATTTTTAAAAGTAAAACAAATCCCTCAAATACAGGAAATAACGGCTTTTTTTGCCAAAAATTGAAAAAAGCAGGTTTGATTTATCCACTCTATCCACTTATCTTCGGGCAAAAATTTAGGAAGCATGAACATTCACGAATATCAGGCTAAAGAAGTATTAAAAGGGTATGGCGTTAGGATTCAGGAAGGCATCGTAGCCGATTCTCCTGAAGCTGCTCACGAAGCTGCTTTAAAGCTTAACGCCCAAACCGGTACTTCCTGGTATGTGATTAAGGCCCAGATTCATGCTGGCGGACGTGGCAAGGGAGAGGTTAAAGAGACTGGGTCAAGAGGAGTTGTTTTGGCCAAGAAGCTGGAAGACGTTAAAGAAAAAGCTGCAGCAATACTAGGCGGTACCTTGGTTACCATTCAGACTGGCGCTGAGGGAAAAAAGGTGAATAAAGTTCTGATTGCTGAGGACGTCTATTATCCGGGAGCATCTGAACCCAAAGAATACTACATGTCAATCCTTTTGGATAGAGCCACAGGTTCCAATGTGATCATGGCTTCCACAGAAGGCGGAATGGACATCGAAGAGGTTGCTGAAAAGCATCCAGAAAAAATCATCAAAGAGTGGATTGATCCAAAGGTTGGACTTCAGGGATTCCAGGCAAGAAAGGTTGCGTTCAAACTTGGTCTTTCCGGAAATGCCCACAAAGAAATGGTGAAATTCATCACCGCTCTATACAATGCTTACGTTGCCACGGATTCTTCTCAGTTTGAGATTAATCCCGTGTTGAAGACCTCTGATGACAAGATCTTAGCCGTGGATGCAAAAGTTAACTTGGATGACAATGCCCTGTATCGTCAGCCAAAACTTGCTGAATTGCGAGATATAGCAGAAGAGGATCCTTTGGAAGTAGAAGCTGGAAAATCAGGCCTGAACTATGTAAAGCTAGACGGAAACGTTGGCTGTATGGTAAATGGTGCTGGTCTTGCTATGGCAACCATGGATATGATCAAGCTTTCAGGCGGTGAGCCTGCCAACTTCCTTGATGTAGGAGGAGGAGCAAATGCCACTACTGTTGAGGCTGGTTTCAGAATCATCCTTCAGGATCCAAACGTAAAGGCGATTTTGATCAATGTTTTCGGCGGAATCGTTCGTTGCGACAGAATTGCTAACGGCGTGGTGGAAGCATATAAATCCATCGGTGACATCCGGGTTCCGATTATTGTAAGACTTCAGGGAACCAACGCTGAAGAAGGAGCTAAAATCATAGACGAATCTGGGTTGAAAGTTGCCTCAGCAATCACATTGAAAGAAGCTGCCGAGAAAGTACAGGCTGTACTTCAAGGCTAAAAATAGCATGCACTCGTAGTTCAACTGGATAGAATATCGGATTTCGGCTCCGAGGGTTGAGGGTTCGAATCCTTCCGAGTGTACCAAAAGCTCAGGCGAAAGTCTGGGCTTTTTTGTTTTAGGGATTTGGAATCAGCAATTAATGAAGTAAGTGAATTGCAAAAGAGGAGAAGAAAAATATGAATATTCCTTTGTGGATAAAATATTGTTTCCACTCAAGGCGTTAATACTAAAATTGAATTATTCCGTGGTATTAAAATAAAAAAGCAGGAGAAAATCTCCTGCCCTTTATTTGAAAACTAAACCAACTATTATTTAACTACCACAATGAATTCAAAAATAATACAAATCTGATTAAATCAAAATCCCAAAGAAAAAATTGTATTTTTTTATTTCTTCTCTGGAAAATTGCCCCGTTTAAATGCTATACCCAAAGCAAGACCCTGGCTGAATTGTATTTTTTCGTCTTGATCTATATCATAAATAGTTAAAGAAGTCAAGCTCACATTTACTGCTTTTGTTATCTTGGCAACTAATCCTACATCCAATCGGTGGTCAATCGTGTTAAAGGCTATGGTCTCCAAATTAGCAAATAAGGAGTATCTCACGGTGAGGGAAAGGTTCTCGGATATTTTCTTGTTCCAGTCGGCTTGTATATTCCAAGCCAGCCATTCATTTCTGACTTTTTTCCCGATTTCTACACCATAATTATCCTCGACCTGCCGATATAATGTCGTATCTGTAACAAAAGTCAGTCTGGGCGAAAACGGAGATAATCTAAGGCTAAACTCTGAGTTGGGCTTATATTCGAAACCAACGCCTGTAGTCAGGTAACCAGGATTAAGCCATTTCGAAATCAATTCTTTAGGTTCTTCATCAAAATCATACCCGGGCGCAAATTGGGAAAGGAAATTTGCTGCAAAATATATATTCCACTTCTTTCCAATTTTATACCCCAATTTGGAATCCAAATAAATACGGTCGTTTGATTTTCTTCCGTCTTCATCTGCATTTTTTACGATACCATACATAAGATCCAAGGTGTTGTCCCATGACCATTTGTCTTTAGCATAATTTGCTCTGCCGAGCAAATTAGTACTGACAGCCACTGAATTTACACCCCCACCTTTCCAGTTGCTGCTAAATGAGGCTTGGTTGATATTCAAACCACCTGAAATTTCTTTTAACCAATAAGTGGTGTCCTTTTTAGCAGGCAGCGAATCCGTTTGAGCGTAGGTAACTTTCCAAGCAAACAAAATCAGCAGAACAGCAAACAGTTTTTTCATAATTTTTTCCTTTATTCTTAAATCTCAAAATTTTCTTTCTTTTCTGTAAAAATTCCACACAAAAACAATTTTTGAATGAAAGCACAATATCATAGAACCATAAATCATTTCAAATTTTTAAAACCAAAACCAACAAAAAAGCCCCATTTCTGGGGCCTTGATTTTTATACTAGCTTGACTTTCATTACTTCCTCTGCATCCAGTTGGAAGAATTCCTTGTGGACATTAAACTCGGGCTCATCTCCAATCGGATATTTTGCCAGATAAGTACCATCCTCTTGCATTACATATGCATTTACATTATCCTTTAGGTTGTAAGCCAAAATATTCATCAGCTGTTTTTCCAACAAAGGTGACTCTACCTTAAATAATGACTCCAGCCTTTTGTCAAAGCTTCGAACCATCATATCGGCACTTCCCGAATAGGTTCTTGTATTACCGTTGT
>CAYONF010000035.1:0-6104 GCA_964405255.1 uncultured Limnohabitans sp.
TGTGAGCAAATTTCTCTTCGATACCGCGACCGCAGCGCATGGGGGTTCGGGAAAAAAATTTGATTGGAGGGTTTTGGAAACTTATTCCTTTGACAAAGGCTTTCTGCTGAGTGGAGGATTGGACGAAGAAAGCGCCGAGGAAGTTTTGGCTTTGCGAAAGCAAATTCCCCAACTCCGAGGGGTAGATCTCAACTCCAAATTTGAAGATGCTCCTGGAGTAAAAAACATTGAAAAACTGAAGAATTTTAAAAGTCGCCTGATTCATGCAGGCACTGATTACCAATAACCTTATAACTAGCAACCGATGATACGTGTAGATGAAAAAGGCTTTTACGGGAAGTTTGGCGGGGCATATATCCCTGAAATGCTTCACCCGAATATCGAAGAGCTGAGGGAAAATTATGAGGAGATCGTAGCCTCTTCGGAGTTTCAGCAGGAGTTTCAGACCTTGTTGAGAGACTTCGTAGGCCGTCCGACTCCGCTCTATTTTGCTCATCGGCTTTCTGAAAAATATGGAGCAAAAATCTACCTCAAACGGGAAGATCTTTGCCATACCGGAGCGCACAAAGTCAACAATACCGTAGGTCAGATCCTGTTGGCAAAAAGACTAGGGAAAAAGCGAATCATCGCCGAAACTGGTGCCGGCCAACATGGGGTGGCGACTGCTACCGTCTGCGCCTTGATGGGGATGGATTGCACGGTGTATATGGGGGAACTGGATATTCAGCGTCAGCGTCCCAATGTGGAGCGGATGAGAATTCTCGGTGCCAAAGTTGTTCCTGCTACCTCGGGCTCCAAGACCCTCAAAGACGCGACAAACGAGGCCATGCGTGCCTGGATCAATGATCCCGTCGGCACGCATTACATCATCGGTTCGGTCGTAGGTCCGCATCCTTATCCTGAGATGGTTGCCCGATTCCAGTCCGTTATTTCAGAAGAAATGAAGTGGCAGCTTAAGCAAAAAGAAGGACGTGAAAATCCCGATGCCGTGATCGCTTGTGTGGGTGGTGGATCCAATGCTGCCGGAGCCTTTTACCACTATTACAATACGCCGGAAGTCCGCTTGATCGCGGCAGAAGCGGCAGGTTTGGGAGTTAATTCTGGAAAGTCGGCGGCGACCACTGCGCTCGGGACTCCCGGTATTTTACATGGGTCGAAAACCATCCTGATGCAGACCGAAGATGGTCAAGTCGTAGAGCCGCATTCCATTTCAGCTGGCTTGGACTATCCTGGAATTGGGCCGGTTCATGCGCACCTGTTTGACATTGGAAGAGCTGAGTTTGTGGCGGTGGAGGACGAGGACGCCATGAGGGCCGGAATTCTTCTCAGCCGTACAGAAGGAATTATCCCGGCTATTGAGACTGCTCATGCCATCCATGCCTTGAACATGATCGAGTACCGCAAAGATGATGTGATCGTGATCAACCTTTCCGGTCGTGGAGACAAGGATCTGGAGACGTATATCAAGTGGGGAGGGTATTAAAAAATTCGAAAGGCGAGGTACGAAATACGGGCTGGTTTTAGACCTCAATCCTTTTCCCTTTTTCTAACCCAAAAAAAAGAAAACACGAATTATGGCTGATTTAGGCATCATTGCTAAAAAACTAAGAAAGGCCTTGTAGTTCGTATTTCGTAAATCGTATTTAAGAATGAATCGCATACATTATTTATTCAATACCAAACAAGATCGGGTGCTCTCGATCTATTTTACCGCTGGATTTCCTAAACTGGAGGATACCATCCCTGTGATGGAAGCGATTCAGTCTGGGGGAGCGGATATCATCGAGATCGGGATTCCGTATTCTGATCCGATTGCTGACGGTCCTACGATCCAAGACAGCAATATGATTGCTCTGGAAAATGGCATGAGCATGAAGAAGCTCTTTGAGCAATTGAAGGGTTTTCGGGCTAAAGTACACCTGCCTGTGGTGCTGATGGGCTACTTGAATCCGATCATGCAGTTTGGGATGGAGGAGTTTTGCAAAAAGTGCAAGGAAGTTGGGGTAGATGGACTCATCGTGCCTGACTTACCGATGCAACAGTACTTGGATGAGTACAAAAGCCTGTTTGATTCCTACGGATTGGTGAATACGTTTTTGATCTCTCCTCAGACTTCCGAAAAACGCATTCGTGAAATCGATGAAAATACCGATGGATTTATCTACATGGTGTCATCCCATTCGATCACGGGAGCGAAGGCGGATATTTCAGAAGAGCAGATCGCCTATTTCGAGCGGGTAAAGGCCATGAACCTTAAAAATCCCCGGCTGATCGGTTTTGGTATTTCTGATGCCCAAACCTTCAGTACCGCTTCTCAGTACAGCAACGGAGCGATCATCGGTTCGGCATTTATCAAAAAAGTAAAAGCTGCTCAAAACCTGAGTCAGGACATTCAGGACTACCTGAGAAGTGTAAAAGCATAAAAAATCTAATCTATTTCAGAATTTTGATTTACGATAGACGACACTTTGATCACCCAAATCCCCAAACCAAGAACTCAACTTTTGGTTTTGAGGACTGAAGTTCAAAATCGCCTCGTAAATCGTACTTCGTAACTCGTACTTCCCCATGATTATCCAACTTCAACCCGATATCACCGATTCCCAAAAAGAAAAACTGATCTCAAAAGTCAATGAGATCGGCTACAAGACCACTGAGGTCAAAACCCAACTTGGGGACTACATCATAGGTATCGGCAAAAATGAATTTGACATCCGCCGCATCGGTCAGATGGACGGCATCCAAGACATCCACATTGTATCTGACGAGTACAAACTGGTGTCCAAAAAGTGGAAAGCCAAGCCTACCTCAGTCGATCTCGGCGATGGAGTCTTTATCAAAGACGGGGAAATGGCTATCATCACCGGCCCTTGCTCGATCGAATCCGAAGAGCAAATCCGCAAAGTGGTCAATCACTGCGTGGAAAATGGCATCACCATGATGCGTGGTGGAGTATTTAAGCCTCGGACTTCCCCTTATGCTTTCCGAGGCATGGGCATCGAAGGACTCCAGTTGTGGCATTCAATCACCGCTCCTGCCGGGATTAAGATCGTCACCGAAGTGATGCAGCCTTCTCAGATCGAAGACATGTATCCGTATGTGGATGTTTACCAAGTTGGTGCGAGAAATTCCCAAAACTTCAACCTACTGGACGAACTCGGGAAAGTGGACAAGGCCGTGATGATCAAGCGAGGCATTTCCGGAACCATCGAAGAACTGCTACAATCGGCAGAATACGTTTTTGCCGGAGGAAATGAAAAATTGATCCTCTGCGAGCGAGGCATCCGAACCTACGAACGCGCTTCCAGAAATACACTTGACTTGAATGCCATTCCTATTTTGAAAGCCAAATCCCACTTGCCTGTAATCGTCGATCCTTCGCACGGCATCGGGATCCGCGCCTATGTGCCTCAAATGGCTCTGGCTGGAGTAATGGCCGGTGCGGACGGCATCATCTACGAATCTCATGAAGTACCTGAGAAAGCTTACTCCGACGGACAGCAGACACTGGATTTTGCTCAGAGTGCTAGACTAGCCGTTTGGATCCGAGACATTTTCGCAAAAAGGAAAACTTTCGACCTTCTGTAAAAAACTTTTGTACCAAGTCAAAACCCTGCTTAAATTCGAATCATGAATCCAACACCAAGAACCTACGTGCATCATTCTTATCACTTCCTCCAATGAGGGATAGGGATCACTTTGGTTTTTGCTGAAGATATAAAAAGGCCTATTCCGTAACCGGTTTAGGCCTTTTCTAGTTTTAGAAGTAAAAAGAACAGTTATAAACCCAAATAGAAAATGAGTAACCAAGCCAAAGATTGGGTCTTTACCGACCCAAGATTAAAAGACCTGCGGCAGGATTACGCCGCGTACACGGAGGAGGACTTTAAGGTATGGAAGATTCTCTTCGAGAGGCAAATGCCCAACCTTCCCAAAGCTGCCTCCAAGGCTTATTTGGACGGGGTGAAGACGGTGAATTTCACCGCTGATCGAATTGCCAATTTTGAGGAACTAAACGAGATCCTCGCAAAGACCACGGGCTGGCAAGTACATGTAGTTCCGGGATTGATTGATGACGATTTGTTTTTCGGTTTGATGAATAACAAGCGTTTTCCATCTTCCACTTGGCTGCGCAAAATGGAACAGTTGGACTACCTTGAGGAGCCAGATATGTTTCATGATGCTTTTGCCCACATGCCCCTGCTGACCAATCAGCACTACGTGGATTTCCTTGAAAAGCTCAGTGGAATTGCCTTGAAGCACATTCAAAACCCTTGGGCGATACAGTTGCTGAGTCGGATTTATTGGTTTACGATTGAGTTTGGACTGATTCGGGAAGAAGGAGAATTGAGAGTGTATGGGGCAGGGATTTTGAGTTCGGCGGGAGAGACGAAGTTTTCCCTTTCCGACGAACCCACCCATTTCCCATACGGCGTACGCCACATCATGAGTACCGAATACTGGAAAGATCGCTTCCAGGATAAATATTGGGTGATCGACAGCTACGAGCAGCTTTTCAATTCCCTTCCTGAGATTGAGGAGGTGCTTGAAGAGATGTTGAAAGAAAAGATGGAAAATTAAACTGACCGAAGACTGAAGACCGGAGACTGAAGCACTGACTTCCATCTTCCGTCTTCTGTCTTCCGTCTTCACACATGAAAATAGCAGTAATCAAATACAACGCCGGCAATGTCCAATCGGTCCTTTACGCCCTCGAGCGATTGGGAGTAGATGCGGTCTTGACGGACAAACCGGAGGAAATCCACTCGGCGGACAAGGTGATCTTTCCCGGCCAGGGAGAGGCGAGCTCGGCGATGACCTACCTCAAGGCCCGCCAACTCGACCAAGTCATCAAGGATATCAAACAGCCTTTTTTGGGCGTTTGCTTGGGTTTGCAGTTGCTCTGCGAGCACTCCGAGGAAAATGACACGGAGTGCTTGGGGATCTTTCCGGTGAAGGTGAAGCGCTTTATTCCGGAGAATTCACAGGAGTTCAAAGTTCCTCACATCGGCTGGAATGAAATTGAAAACCTTTCCGACAACGTCCTTCTGAAAGACCTGCCTGATCCGAAGTTTCTGTACTATGTCCACAGCTATTATGCAGAATTGAGCGAGGCTACGATTGCTACTACCCATTATATCCATGACTTTACTGCTATACTTCATAGGGATAATTACTGGGCGATTCAGGCCCACCCGGAGAAAAGCAGTACTGTCGGAGAGAAGCTGTTAAGTAATTTTCTGAGTATTTAAAACTATTCGAGTTCAATTAAAGGGCTTCGACTCCGCTCAGCCTGACCAGCTTAGCCGTCAGGTCGAGCGGAGTCGATACCAAAAAAAATCCTCAAACCTCAATCCCGGCAAGTCTTAAGTCTAATGTCTTGCGTCTAACCTCTTACTATGTATATCATCCCCGCCATTGACCTTATCGGAGGCAAATGCGTTCGCCTCAGTCAAGGTGACTACAGCAGCAAAAAAGAATACCACGACGATCCACTCGAAATGGCCAAGCGCTTTGAAGGTGCAGGTATCAGTCGGTTGCATTTGGTGGATTTGGATGGTGCCAAAGCAAAGAAAATCGTCAACGGAGCTGTATTGGAGCGAATCTGTGCAGGAACGAGTCTGCAGGTGGATTTTGGAGGGGGAATACAGGCGGATGAGGAGATCGAGAAAGCTTTTGTGCTTGGAGCTAAGCAAGTGACAGGAGGAAGTATTGCCGTGAAGAATCCGGTTCTTTTTGAGGATTGGATCACGAAGTATGGTTCGGAGAAAATTATCCTGGGTGCCGATGCCAAAAACAAGAAAATCGCAGTCGGAGGTTGGGAAGAGACCACTTCGGTGGATTTGATTCCCTTTATCCAAGGCTATTACGACAAAGGAATCCGCTATGTGATTTGTACGGATGTGGCCAAAGACGGCTTGCTTCAGGGACCCTCGGTAGACTTGTACAGGGAGATTTTGCAGGAAATTCCTGAGTTGAAGTTGATTGCCAGCGGTGGAGTGTCTTCGGTAAAGGATCTCGAAGAACTCGAGAAAGTCGGAGTTTACGGGGCGATTGTTGGCAAAGCCTATTACGAGGGAAGAGTGACGCTGGAGGAATTAGCA
>CAYONF010000035.1:6204-40007 GCA_964405255.1 uncultured Limnohabitans sp.
TAACAAAAAGAATCATCCCCTGTCTCGATATCAAAGACGGACGCACGGTCAAAGGGGTCAATTTTGTCCAACTCCGTGATGCCGGAGATCCGGTCGAGTTGGCGAAAATCTACTCGGACGAGGGAGCAGACGAGTTGGTCTTTTTGGATATCACAGCTACAGTCGATAAGCGAAAAACCCTCGCCGAACTCGTAACCAAAGTGGCCAAGGCCATCAATATCCCTTTTACCGTAGGTGGAGGAATTTCCACTGTGGAGGACGTGAAGGTGCTCTTGGCAGCGGGGGCAGATAAGATTTCCATCAATTCCGCAGCGGTAAAAAATCCCGGAGTGATTGACGAAATGGCCAGGGAATTTGGTTCCCAGTGTGTCGTGGTAGCCATCGACACCCGAAATGTGGATGGGATTGATTTTGTCCATACTCATGGAGGGAGAAAACCCACGTTGCTTCGCACTCAAGCTTGGGCACAGGAAGTGGCCGATCGGGGTGCAGGAGAGATTTTGCTTACGTCCATGGATCATGACGGAACCAAGGCAGGCTTTGCCAATGAATTGACGGCTGAGATTTCTTCTGCTTTATCTATCCCCGTGATTGCATCGGGAGGGGCTGGAAGTATGCCGCATTTCAAGGATGTGTTTACCTTTGGAAAAGCGGATGCAGCTTTGGCTGCGAGTATTTTCCACTTCAAGGAAATCGGAATTCCGGAATTGAAGGAGTATTTGATCGGCGAGGGGATAAGTATTAGGAAATAATTAGAAATACAGTTGAAATAGATTAGAAATAGATCCTGACAAGTCAGGATGAAATAGTAGGAGTTTAATGGTTATCTATTTATTTCAGCCCGATTTATCGGGCAATATTTCGACTGTATTTCTACAGAATTTCAAGAAATAAATAACAATGAACATCGATTTCACCAAAATGAACGGCCTGATTCCGGCTATTGTCCAGGACGCCTTGACTGGCAAAGTCCTGATGCAGGGCTTTATGAACGAAGAGGCTTTGGCTAAAACGCAGGAAACCGGAATGGTGACTTTTTTCTCCCGAAGTAAAAACCGACTTTGGACAAAAGGTGAGACTTCGGGCAATTTTATGGAGTTGGTGTCGATGAAGGAAGATTGCGATGGGGATTCCATTTTGATTCAAGCCAATCCGAGAGGTCCGGTTTGCCACACCGGTTCGGATACTTGTTGGGGAGAGGAAAATGCTTCAAAAACAGGTTTTATCGATCAGCTCCGCGCGATCATCAAAGACCGAAAAAACAACCCTTCCGATAAATCCTACACGGCTTCGCTTTTTGCCAAAGGCATCAATAAAATCGCTCAAAAAGTAGGAGAGGAAGCGGTGGAAATTGTGATTGAGGCTAAGGATGACAACAAGGAATTGTTCTTGGGCGAGGCTGCAGACTTACTTTTCCACTACCTCGTGCTTTTGGAGGCCAAAGGCTACGAACTGGATGAGGTGATGGAGGTATTAATCCAAAGACATAAAAAATAAAAAAAGCCCGGTTTTAGCCGGGCTTCTTACTTTTTAGAAGGCTGGAAATTCCTGTTGCAAGCCCTTGAAAGCGTCGATCATTTCCCATTTGGGTTTGAAATAAGTGTCGATCATTCTTCCGTTCACGTTTCCGTTCTCGATATACTGAAGTGCCGCAGCAAGACGAGCGTCTTTTGGATCTCCCCAAGCAAATTGAGGGGTGTCACCTACTGGAAAGTCAGCCGGAAATCCGTCAAAGTATTCCGCTTTTCCCTGTGCGTTGGCTGTTGCGAAGGTAATGGGGACGAGCTCCACATTGTTGGTTTCAAGTACCCGGTTGTATCGGGCAAGAGGAAAAGAGCCCACTGGCTTACCAAACGTATTGTCCCCGATCAGGACCACATCCATGTACGGATCCAGGTTGTTGATGATTAATTCGGAAGCAGAAGCGGATCCTCGGGAAGTGATGAAGATGACCCTGCTTAGGTTTAGATTGTCAATTTTGCTGAAGTTTCGAGTGGTATTGCTGCTGGTTTTAAGGTCATTCAGCTTATTAGTATACATCAGTTTTCCGGAGTTGGAGGCCTGTATGATGTAATTGCAGATCTGTTCGGCTACCGCCACCGAACCTCCACCATTGTATCGGAGGTCAATAATCAATTCCTGAATCCCTTGGGATTGGAAGTACTCCATGGATTTTTGGACTTCTGTACTGCGGGTTGGAGTAAGTCCGGCTGTTGCTTTGAAGCTTTGGTATGCCCAATACCCCACCTTTTTTCCTCCGGCAGTGAAGACTCTCTGATCTAATACGGAATTGGACTGGTATTCTGCCTTCACGTTTGTCCGGGTAGTGGTACTTCCGTCAGGCAGCCTGAAGGTAAACGTGTTGGAAATTCCAGGATCTGAAGTGCCCAGTTTAAAGTCATATCCTCCGGTGCTCGTTTTATAATCAGCTATGGGCTTTCCGTTGATTTGGATAATTTCCCAGCCTCGTTTCCATCCGTCTTTCCCTGCAGGAGATTCATCGAAAACAAAGGAAATGTAGACCTTTTCATCTGCCGAAAATGCAAAGCCAAATCCATGACCGGCATTTCTTCCCACAAAGGAATTGTTGAAAGCTTCCTGTGTGGTGAGGTAAGAAAATCGATCAAGTGGCTTGAAAATAATTCCGTTTAGCAGTTCCTCATTGGTAGCGAATTTCGAATAGTCCACAATGGCAGGAAGCTCCTTGTTCCAGAAATACCACTCGTTCATACTTTCGAAAATTGCTTTCTTGACTTCCAGGTTTGGATCCGATGGAGTTGGATCTTCCTTTGGATCACAAGCCCAAAAAACCACCACAGCCAATCCCACTATCCAATTGTGCTTTTTCATAATTCTGATTTTTAGGAAGAAACGAACTTAGACGGGTAAAAGGTTTTTCAGATAGAAATATCGTACACTTTGACAGTCTTCCACATGTGGGAGTACTTCTTGATAAAATCGAGGTGAAGGGGATCTACTTGGTAAGCTGCCTGGGCTTCCAATGAATCAAAAAACAAGGTACAGGCTACGTGGAAGCTGTGGTCCACCACATCACGTTTTTCGGTCGGTGCAGGGGTACCCAAGATAAAGTTTGCCACATCCTTGCAGCGTCCGAGCATCGGAGCCGCGTCTGTCATAAACTCTTTCAGATCGGAATCCTTGTGTAGCCAGAAATAAACCTGGTGAATCATTTTTTGTGCGGGCATAAGTGAAGCGATGGTGTGAATAGGTAAAACAGCTGTGGCACTCGCCAAGCTTAAAGTTTGAATTACTTTTCTGCGTGAAGTCATTTTTGGTTTTACCGAAAGAAAATTAGGACATCGATGTACGTACTTTCGGGAATGGATTTAAAGTTAAAAATTTAAATTGCTTTTCGGAATCTGTGTGCTTGTAAGCCCAAAGATTCGTTTAATACCAAACCTGAACGACTTTTATGCATTACAGAACTCTGGGGAAAACCAACTGGAAAGTTTCGGAAATTGGATTGGGAACCTGGCAAGTGGGAGGAGGCTGGGGAAAGCCCTTTGATCCTAAGCGTGCTGAGGAAATCCTTCATACGGCCTTTGATCGGGGGATAAATTTTGTAGACACCGCCGATGTGTATGACGGAGGACTCAGCGAGGCAGCTGTAGGGAAGGCTGTACGTGAGCGGAGCGAAAAAATTTATGTAGCTACCAAATGTGGAAGGCGCATTCAGCCCCATCTGGCGGAAAGTTATACTCCCGAACGACTCAGAAAGTATGTCGAGGACAGCCTGAGAAACACAGGTTTGGACCAGTTGGATTTGATTCAGCTACATTGCCCTCCGGGACCGGTCTATGATCGTGAGGAGATTTTCAGGTTGTTTGAGGATTTGAAAAAGGAAGGAAAAATTGCCGAAATGGGCGTTTCTGTGGAGCGGATCAATGAAGCGATCACTGCAATAAAGTATGAAGTCGTATCTACGGTTCAGGTTATCTTCAATCTGTTTAGACAGCGTCCCGCTGAAATTCTATTCAATTTAGCAGCATTGAATTCCGTGGGATTGATCATCCGTGTTCCATTGGCCTCCGGACTTTTATCCGGGAAAATTACCCCTGAAACACAATTTGAGAAGGATGATCATCGCTACTTTAACCGAAACGGCAAGGCTTTTGACAAAGGAGAAACTTTTTCCGGAGTTCCTTTGGATAAGGCATTTCCGGCCATAGATGAGTTGAAGGGGGAATTTGCCGACGGGCACGATTTAGCTGCTCAGGCTTTGCGCTGGATTCTGATGTATAAGCAGGTGGGTACCGTTATCCCCGGAGCGTCGAGCGTGGGCCAGGTGGAACGAAATATCCGGGCAGCCCAACTTCCCCCACTCAGCCCACATCAGATGCAAGAAGCCAAAAGGATTTACGAAAAATACATTAAGGAAGAAGTTCATTCCCAGTGGTAAATAAAAAGGCCGGAATTTTCTCCGGCCTTTTTGGATTTTAGAGCACCACGGTGGTTTTTATAGAATCGAAAATGGGATTGTCCTCTGAAAGCAGAATGTAGTTGCTGATTACCTTGTCATTTCTTTCCATCAAGACCACTTGTCTGTCGGTAGCATAGATCACCTTCAAAGCTTTTGATTTAGAAGGGATATGATCGGCATAAACATAGACTCCGTCTTCTCTTTCTTCAATTTTTTCAAACCGGAACAAAATCGGTTTCCTGTTTTCATCATATCGGGTAGCGAGGATTCGTTCTGGACTCCAGGAATTCCGATTGAGGCGATGGGTTTGGTAATGATGAAAAGCTTTTCCTTTCAGCTGGCCTTTTACAGTTTCTGAATTCAGTTTTCCTGTGGCATACGCCGTACCGGAAAACGTCGTCTGAGTCGAACTTCCATAGTCATTTTCCGAACCGTACTCATTGCCCCGCTGAAACATGTTGCCGATAAAAACCACATTTGCTCCCAGCATGGAGGCCTCTGCCTTGAGTTTATCAAGCGCACGGTTCTTTACATTGTTGATGGAGGAAAGTGTCGTCACCCCGGTGGCTTTGCTGAACAATTCACCCTTCGGCTCAAGTCCCGCCACATCCTCCGGTAGGTAAGTGATGTAGACTTTTTCAAAATCATCCAGACCGACTACTGGCTGAAATGGACTTTGGAAAACCTCCTCTCGTCCGCTTGCAAACTCGATTTTGTTCACCTGATGCTTGCTGACACTGTATAAGGTTTCTTCATTTGGAAAAGTGTACTTAATGGTATTAAATCCCACTTCTTTCACCTGTACTTCTTTGGGGCCATCCAGAAAGTGTACGATGTCCAGTTTGCTTTGACCATTTGCAATCTGGGACAGGGAAAAAAGAACGAGAACGATAAAAACTAGTTTATTCATAGCGTTAATAGTTGGTTTATAGGTGAGGTTACGAAAGTAGAATCCTTCGGGTTGGGTAAAAAGTCGGTTTCATTTGAGTGTAAAAAAAAAATCCTCCGACAATTCATGTTGGAGGATTTTTGGTAGTCCTTTCTGATAGGGAAATCAGGCTTCTTTCTTGGCCATTCTAGCCCGTTCGTTTTCATCCAAATAGATTTTTCTCATTCGGATGGACTTTGGAGTGATTTCCAGGTATTCGTCTTTTTGGATGTATTCCATGGATTCTTCCAAAGAGAAACGCTTTGGTGGAGCGATTCTGACGTTTTCATCAGAACCTGAAGCACGCATGTTGGTCAGTTTTTTGCCTTTCTGTACATTGACTACGATGTCGTTGTCTCGGTTATGCTCACCGATCACCTGTCCGGTGTAAAGCTCATCTCCGGGCTCGATGAAGAAAATTCCACGGTCCTGAAGCTTGTCAATCGCATAAGCAGTACACTGTCCGCCTTCCATGGAAATCAATGATCCGTTGATTCTTCCCGGGATAGGGCCTTTGAACGGCTCATAAGCCGTGAATCGGTGATTCATAATCGCTTCACCCTGAGTAGCGGTAAGCACGTTATTTCTCAAACCGATCAATCCTCTGGATGGGATCTTAAATTCGAGGTGCTGAAGGTCGCCCTTTGGCTCCATGATGAGCAATTCCCCTTTACGCTGAGTGGCAAGTTCGATTACTTTTCCGGCAGTTTCTTGAGGCACATCCACCACAAGGGTTTCGATTGGCTCACATTTCACTCCATCGATGTCCTTGAAAATCACCTGAGGCTGACCCACCTGAAGTTCATATCCTTCTCTTCTCATGGTCTCAATCAAGACAGACAAGTGAAGAATTCCACGCCCATAAACCAGGAATCGGTCTTCTGAATCGGTTGTTTCCACCCGCAGCGCCAGATTTTTCTCAGTCTCTTTCATCAATCGGTCTCTCAGGTGACGGGAGGTCACAAACTTGCCTTCCTTGCCAAAGAACGGAGAGTTGTTGATCGTGAAGAGCATGTTCATGGTCGGCTCATCGATCGAAATACGCGGAAGCGGCTCGGGATTTTCTACATCGGCGATGGTGTCACCGATTTCGAAATCCTCGATTCCTGTCACGGCGCAGATGTCTCCGGCAGTAACTGTGGTTACTTTATTTTTTCCAAGACCTTCAAATGTATGAAGCTCTTTTACTTTCATTTTTTTGGTTGATCCATCTGCTTTGCAAAGGGCGATCTGCTGGTTTTCAGAAATGGTTCCCCGTGCTACTCTTCCGATGGCGATCCGACCTACGAAGTTGGAATAGTCCAAGGAAGTGATTTGCATCTGAAGGGTTCCTTCAGAGATTTTTGGAGCAGGGATGTATTCCAAAATGGCATCCAAAAGCGGAAGGATGGAGTCGGTTGGGTTTTTCCAGTCAGGTCCCATCCAGTTTTGTTTGGCTGAACCATACAGGGTATGGAAATGCAATTGCTCCTCAGTTGCGTCCAAGTTGAACATCAGGTCAAACACGGCCTCATGAACCTCATCTGGGCGGCAGTTTTCTTTGTCCACCTTATTTACGACCACAATTGGGGTCAAACCCAAAGCCAGCGCTTTTCCCAATACAAATCGGGTCTGCGGCATGGGTCCCTCAAAGGCATCCACCAAAAGGATAACCCCATCGGCCATCTTCAGTACGCGCTCCACTTCCCCTCCGAAATCGGCGTGGCCCGGAGTGTCGATGATGTTGATTTTATGGTCCTTGTAGCGAACGGATACGTTTTTGGAAAGAATGGTAATCCCTCTTTCACGCTCCAGGTCGTTGTTGTCAAGGATCAGGTCGTCGAATTGCTGATTTTCTCTGAAGATTTTTGATGCGTGGATGATCTTATCCACTAGGGTTGTTTTACCGTGGTCAACGTGTGCGATGATCGCGATATTCCTGATATTCTGCATGGTTTGCCTAATTGAAGGCGCAAAAGTACGAATAAAATTTCGGAGTAAGGTTATCCCCCTGTGAAGTTTAAAGTCATTAGTTTACTCCTTGGGATTAGTTCGGGGGTCTAGTTGGTTTGGAAAAGATCAAAAATGGATCCCTTGGGGATTGCATGCTTGGAGGAAAAACTGCTTATTCATCCCTTTATTGATACCAAATCCTGATGGTTCGATTTTTATTTAAGTTTTCTCCAGTCCTGTTGTTTTCCTTTATCCTAACCTGGGTGTTTTTGGGTCTGGAAAATTCCGGATGGCCATTGATCGCATTTTTTACTTTTCTTGGTTTGGGGTGTAGAAGTAAGGACTCCCTGAAAGGCTTTAGTTTTCCGGTCCTTATTTTTGGAGTGGTGGCCCTCGCCATGTTTTTCCCCACCTATTTCCAGGAGATCAAGGGTTACCAGCTTTCCAATCTGATCACTCCATTGATTCAGGTGATTATGTTTGGAATGGGGACATCGCTTAGTCTAAGGGATTTTTCTGAAGTGGTCAAAAGTCCAAAATCAGTCCTAATCGGTGTTTTTGCGCAGTTTTTAATCATGCCTTTATTGGGATTTGCTTTGGCTAGTTTCAGCGGGTTGTCCCCTGAGATTGCTGCAGGAATTATCCTTGCAGGATCCTCTCCAAGCGGGACAGCATCCAATGTGATGACCTATCTGGCCAAAGCCAATCTGGCGCTTTCGGTGACTTTGACCTCTATTACCACCTTGATGGCTCCGGTGATGACTCCGCTTTTGATGAAGTTGTTGGCAGGACAGTTTATTGAGATCGACTTGCTGAAAATGATGTGGGATATTGTGAAAATGATCATTCTCCCAATTGCTGCAGGATTGATTTTCAATAAAATCCTGAAAGGTAAATCAGACTGGCTGGATCGGGCTATGCCAGTGCTTTCCATGCTGGGCATTGCCTTGATTATTTTGGTGATTACTGCAGCCGGGCGGAATAGTTTGTTGAGTATCGGGCCGATTTTGATTGTTTTGGTGATGATTCACAACCTGTCGGGATATGGAATTGGCTATTTTCTAAGTAGACTTTTGGGTTTGGATGAGCGGGATAGCAGAACCGTCGCGATTGAGGTAGGGATGCAAAATGCAGGTTTGGCTTCTGGATTGGCTAAGTCGCTCGGGAAAATCGCTACCGTCGGTTTAGCTCCGGCTGTTTTTGGTCCGATGCAGAATATCTCCGGTTCCATCTTGGCTTCCTTTTGGCATAAAAGGCCTGTGAACGATAAGTAGCAAACTAATTTTTCAAGCAACACAATAAAGACATGAAAGCTTAGTTATAGAATCATTCTTGATTCTTAGCCAACCTTCCATGAATAAATCTGCCACCATTTCGATTATTGCTTTTTTAAGTAGTTTTTCTTCGGTCCTTGGCCAGGAAAAATTTGCCATCGAAGTTTATTCAGGCCCTTCCCAAGCTTTTTTGACCTATCAAGTCATCCCTCGCAATGACTTTATCTCTCCGTCTAATGAACTGCAATATCACCTGGGAACAACTTTCCTCTGGGGGCTGAAAAATGACTGGCAGGTGACCGCGCAACTGGAATTTTTCAAACGGGAATTGGGAACTCATGCCTATTCAAGCCCTTCTGATACGATTCAAATTACCGGGTATTCTACTGAAGGAATACCGCTTTTGGCATTGGGAGTGCGGAAAAGCTGGGGCAATCTCTACCTTCAACCCAGCGTGAGTTTGATGAGGAGCCCTTCGGTTTTGGACAGCTATGAAAGTGAGCGGGTTTGGAATGATATTCCGCTTGGAGTCATTTCCGAATCCGATTGGGGAGTCGGTTTACGTCTCGAAGGAGGTATGAAACTCTACAACCGAAGAGGAAATTACTTTTTGGGTGGATTGAGGTACCAGCAGGGACTGATTTTGATGGATAAAATGAATGCCGCAGTACGATACAATGAGCGAATCGGGCATGTCCTTTCCGCTGAAAGCAGAGGAACCTACCTAGGGATGTTTTTAGGATACGGCATCAACGGTCATAATTTGAGGTCCTTTGGAAGCCGCGCACCTAAGAGGCTTTACAATGACAATAAGCTGCTAAAACATGATTTATCTTTGGAGGATGGCTGGTATTTCATGCTTTATGGAGGGCTAAGAAGAAGGGAGAATCCGCTTTCCAATGACTACACCTACTCCAACACGAGCGGTCAGTTTCAGGCTGTGGTAGGCTACACCCACAACCGGTTTTCAGTGGAAACTGGATATGGTAATTTCAGTTACAATGCCAATTACCAAATCGATTTTGATGGGGTAGAGGCCTTGGTGATGCGCTGGGAAAAATACGACATGCCTATCCTCCCTTTGACCTTCAAGTATCATATTCCTCTCAATGAGCAAAATACTGTTCGGTTTGGACCGAGCTTCAGTACGTACTTTGCCTTAAAAAATCAAAGTAGGTACTGGTTTACCTCGACCGGTTCAGGGGGCGCAATAATCAATGAAAAAGAATACACCTACACCAGTGAAGTGTATTCAGTCCGTGAACTTGAGCATGGAAGGTTTGCTTTTAATGCCGGCTTATTTGCAGAAATGTCCGTGTTCAACTCCAGCTTCTTGACTTTTAAGGTTTCCAGAAATTTTGCTTCACCGGATTTTGTAAAAATCAACGGAACCTATGTCATCGAAGGCACTCCAGTGACGGTAGAAAGCCTTGGGAATGTGAATGGCTTTTTATTAGATCTGGGGTATAAAATTCCGTTGAAGGTGCTCAATAAAAAACTCAAACAGGAACGGAAAAACAGCGTCTGATTTTACTTTTTGAAAAAAGGTCGAAAGATCGAAGTCCAGATTTCATACCCTTTTTCATTCAGATGCAATTGATCTTGGATGAATAATTCCGGTCTGGCATTTCCGGTTTTGTCGGTCAATGCCATCCAGGTATCGACAAACTCCACGCCTTCTTTTGCAAGGCAATATTCCTGAAGTTTCTGATTGAAAATGGCATAGTTGGCCCTTTTCTCCCATCGGGAAGGACTCGGTTTGGCTCCGATCAGGTAAATCTCAGTTTTTGGATTGATCAGTTGAAGGCGGTTGACGATGTTGTCTAAGCTTGTCAGGATATCTGCCGCTTCGACTCCGGCCCAGATGTCGTTGTCTCCTTCGTAAATGAAAACCCGGCTTGGTTCCAATCGGATGACGAGTGGGAAAAGATGGGTTTCCAAATCGGAAGCTTTTGATCCCCCAAAACCAGTATTCAGGATTTCGTGATCAGGGAAGTCCCTTTGGAGGCTTTTCCACATCCTAATCGTGGAGCTACCTGTAAAAACAGTACTTCTAGGTTCCCATCCCAAGCTGTCAATTCGTGCAGAAATCTGCCGGACCTCTTTTTCAAAAGGAACCTCCTGAGCAAAACCAAACTGCGTAAAAAAGGCGATTAAGCCAATAAGAATTAAGACTCGTCTCTTCATGCAATCAAACTTAAGGCAAAATCAGTTTGAACCAAAACCGTTCAGCAAATGGACGAAGGCGGACAATCCGAACAGATTCCGATTTTGACCACTCCAGGTAGGAAAAAATAAAAACGGCCTTTCTGCCCCTCAAAACCCGCTTTTCATCCCAATCTGACTTTTGGATCACCCATTTGGAAGAGTTTTAGCGTTATTCTGTTAAGCCATCTCCAAATCCCTTTTTCATGAACCGAATCACCCATTTCTTCTGGTTTTGCAGCGGAGCAAATTTTGCTTTGCTAAAGCGTACCCCAACTGAAAGCAACAAGTATGTGGGAATCGGTGCTACCGTCTTTTTCACGGGAGTATTGGCGGCCTTGGCGGCGGGATATGCGCTTTTTACGGTCTTCCAGTCTTTGATTCCAGCGATCTTTTTTGGGCTGCTTTGGGGCTTGATGATCTTCAATCTGGACCGGTTTATCGTGTCCAGTATGCGGAAAAAAGAAAACGCCTGGGCCGAATGGAAGCTGGCTATCCCGAGATTGGTTTTAGCAGTTTTGCTGGCTTTGGTGATTTCCAAACCCTTGGAATTGAAGATGTTTGAACGGGAGATCAACCGGAAGTTGGATGAAAAGAAGACGGAATTTATTGCCCAGTCGAAGGCCAACCTTGCCAAGGGATTTCCTGAGATCCAAGAGCTTGAAGGAAAAATTGACACGTTGAAAAGTGAAGTTGCCCAGGCCGAATCCTTCCGGGATCAGCTTCAAAAAGAATACGATGCAGAGCGCTTTGGGGAAAAGACTTCCGGTACCAGCGGGATTGTGGGCTTGGGTACCAATGCCAAGAAAAAGGAACAACAGCTTGATGCAGCACAACTCGCATTGGATGATTTGAGGCAACGAAATCAAATTCGAATCGACACGCTGGAAGCCCAAATCAGGGAATTTGTGGCTTTGCGTCAGGCGGAGTTTGAAAAGCAGCAGCCTGGAATCGAAGGTTTTGACGGGTTGGCTGCACGAATGGATGCGCTTTCGGCCTTGACAACTGAAAGCTCTGCCATGGCTTTGGCCAATGTGTTTATCATGTTGCTCTTCATTGCGATCGAGACGGCTCCGATTTTTGTGAAACTGATTTCAGCACGAGGACCTTATGATGAGTTGCTGGAACTGCATGAGGATAAAGTCAAGCTTTTCAAAGGAGAAAAATGGACCATCGCCAAAGGTGAATCAGAAGCTCGGGTGGGCTATTTTCAGGACACCCATTTCTATGCTACAGACTTGAAGAAGGAAAAAACCAACAGGAAAAACCGAGTCGAAACCGATCGAGAACTGGCAAATTGGGAATGAAAAAGGAAGAAAATCAGGGAGTTGTTTTGAAATACGTGTAAATATTTTTTTCTTTACGGCAATTAGTAAATAGATCGAGCCATGGATACTAAAATCACTTTGTCTTTCAATAAAGACATCATTGACCGAGCCAAGGATTTTGCCGACCAGAATAACATCAGTCTTTCCCGATTGACGGAGTTTCTGTATGCACAGATGACTTCCAAGACTTACAAGTCCTTGGAAGAGCTTCCGATTTCGGATTGGGTGAATATGGTATCCGAGGGAGAAGTAGAGTATAAGCGCATGCCTTCCAGCCGCAAGGCGATGAAAGATGAATTCTTCGAAGGAAAGAAATGAGGGTTTTTCTGGATGCAAATGTGTTGGTGTCCGTATTGAATAAGGAATACCCACTTTTTCCCCACTCTGCCCGGATTTTGAGTTTGGCAGATCAGCTACGATTCCAACTCTACACTACGCCGATTTGCTTGGCTATTGCTTTTTACTTTGCAGAGAAAAAATGTGGTACAGTCCAAGCCAAGCAAAAAATACAGGTTCTTTCTTCCAAGCTTCACATTGCAGCTGTGGACTCGCAAACGGTCAAAAGCGCTGTTTCTAATCCAAGCGTTATGGATTTTGAGGACGGATTGGAGTACTATTCAGCTCTGCAGCATGACTGCAAAGCCATCATCACCGAAGATTCGGAGGGGTTTTATTTTTCTGAAATCCCAGTGTATGACTGTCGAAAGTTTCTGGAAGAAGTGGTGTTTTAGTTACAAGAAGTTCACGTCTCTCCATGGTTTTATTTTACCACTCGATCAAGCTGGTCCATAGTTCTGCTTACTGATTTCCACTCTGAGAAACCCACGATTTTTATCAAAAATCCGAGAAACTTTCCTGGATTGATCAGCTTTTTTGCCAAAGCGGCGATGTTTTTATCCCGATCCTGAATCTGAAAATCTTTATTGGCATCGGCATGATATTCTCCTGCGTATTTCCAGGCACCATCCCGGGCGATTTGGATGGAGAAGTTGAGCAGCATTTCATCTCTTCCTTTGGCCAAAGGAATCAATAAACCGAAAACAGGAGAAACTGTGCTGATATTGGCTTTTACCCCATCGACCAATTCGGCAAGAACGGAGTTGATTTTGTCAAAGTCCCCTTTGATCCCGCTGATGTTTTTTCCTGTCATGGTTTCCGAAGCGGCAATGCCCAAGTCCAGATTGATATGTGCATTGATACCCAAGAAAAGGTGCTGCAAGACCAGATGACCGGAGCTTTTACTTGCCTCAAAAGCCAATCGCCAGCTTTCGGTGGATTTTTGGCCGGCTTTCCATAGCTCATAAGCATCAATGAATCGCTTCGCAAAAAGTACGTCCAGGTCTTCCATGCGTGGATTGTCTTCAAATTCTCCAGCTAAAATCCCGTCCCGAACTCGCCTTGTGACTTGCCTGTACAGAATGGCAAAATACCCGATTCGGCTTTGTTGCTTTTTGCATTCTTCTACGATTTGATCCATTCGGATCAGGACTTCCTGGATTGTTTTCATACCTATGATTAAATGAAAAAGCTTTCTAAAATATCCCCGACGTAATAGGCTACAACGGCTGCCAAAAGTCCCAAAGCAACGGTTTCAGAGATGCTCCGAATGGCTGAGGTTTGGTTGACGATGCCTTTGAGCCAGCCGACAATTAAAAATGCTACCCCTGTCAAAATGCTGGTCCAAAGGAAAATGTTAAGGTCGGTAGGAAAGAAAAAATCCCACAGGTAGACCATCAGTGGAATGAAACCGACCAGAATAAACGAGATCAAGGTTGCAAGGCCTATCTTAAAGGGGCTTTTGCTGTCACGCATCATTCCCAACTCATCTTTCATCATTTCGGCGACCCAAAGGTCTTTGTCCGAGCAGATGTGATCGACGATTTTGTCCAGTAGCTCTCCTTTGAATCCTTTCTGTCGGTAGATTTCAGCAATTTCTTCACGCTCTATCTCCGGCAGATTTTCCACTTCCCAATATTCGATTTTCTCATGCTTGTCAAAGTTGTCTTTCTCACTTTTGGCCGAGAGGTAAGCTCCCACTGACATGCTAAAACCGTCTGCGAGCAGATTGGCAAAACCCAAAATAATCAGGATGCCGGGATCTAGATTGGCGCCAAAACCTCCTGCTACCACCGCAAATGTCGTCACCGCTCCGTCAATTCCTCCATACACAAATTCCCGCAAGTATTCTTGCAGCTTTCCAAATCTGGAGTTTTCAAGATGGATTTCTGATTCCATAGACTATTTCAAATTCTTTAAGAAAAATAGTTTTACATTTTCACCCATTACAGCACGGATTTCTTCTTCGGAAAATCCTGCCTCCAATAAGCCCTCTACTATCAAGGGGAGTCCGGTGATGTCAAATGGTACCGCTACCGAACCGTCATAATCCGATCCAAGAGCGACATATTGGATGCCTACCAGATCGCGCACATGCTTGATGGAAGCAATGATATTTGGGAGTTCGGGTTCTCCCACAGCCATGTCAAAAAAAGCAATCCCGATGATTCCTCCGTTAGCAGCGATTTTTTGGATCTGGGCATCGCTTAAGTTTCGTTGGGAATCCAGAACGGCCCTGACGCCGGTATGGGATACCATCACGGGCTTGGTGGTGAGATTTAGAACATCATCCACTATGGCAGGTGAGGAGTGGGCCAAATCAATGAAGATTCCTAGTTCATTCATCTTAGCCACAGCAGCTTTTCCGAAATCAGTCAGCCCAGACCCGTTTTTACCATGGGCGGAACCTCCAAACTCATTGTCGAAAAAGTGAGTCGGGCCGATCATCCGGACTCCTTCATCGTAGACTTTTTCCAGATTTTCCAAAGAGGCTTCCAAAGCATGGCCTCCTTCGATTCCCAGCATGGTACCGATGACTTGTTTGTCGGATTTTCGTGCAGTAATCAGGTTTTCCAGATCAGCTTTTGACTTAATGAAAATGGCTTTTCCCCCTTCATTTTCTACAAAATCGGCTAATGCCTCGGATTGAGAAAGAGTTCGGTTGATCAGGCTAAACCAATTCCAAGGGCTTTCGCCTTTGGCAATAGTCAGAGGGGTGATGTTGTCAAAGGCATCCTCACTGTTGCTTTGCATGTTTTGACCCGCCGGAGATTTGGATACGATGGTGAACATCTCCAAGGCTACATTGGCTTCTCTCATTCTTGGAAAGTCAACATGACCGCGGTCCCCTCTTTTGTTTAGGTTTCTTCCCCAAAGCAAGGCGTCACAATGAAGGTCTGCGATAAAATCCAGTCGGTCGTAAAGTGCTTGAGCTTCGGAGGAGACAGTATAGGGTGAAGCAAGTTTGACTGGATTGCGTTGGGATTCAACATATTGAGGGACAATATTGATCCCAATCAAGTAGATGATAAATAGGACAACGAGGAAAAGAAGAATCTTCTTCATAGGTTGGGTTTACCTATTGAAGATACTAAAAAAGCTTACCAAAGAGCTGTTTTGGATCTTTTCCTATTTACAAAAGCTCATCAGCCATTTTCACAGGAGGCAAAGATTCAAATTCTTCTCTGCTGAAAAGGCGGGATCGAATCATAAATCGGACTCCAAGAGGGATTTCGATCGAAAAACTGCTTCCTCTTCCAGGAGTGACATTCAAGGTCAATTGGGTATGCTTCCAATACTCAAACTGATCAGCGGTCATGAAAAAGTCACATCCCGCGACTTTCCCGATCCAGACATCTTGGGAGCCGAGTCTGAATTCCTGTTTTTCAAAACACATCGGAGCCGAACCGTCACAGCAGCCACCACTTTGGTGAAACATGAGTTCTGTGCCATGCTTTTTGCGAAGGTGATCGATCACTGCCTCTGCAGCTGGGGTGGATAATATACGGGAGGTTGCAGTCATTATTTTCAATTCATAAATAAAGAGAAGCAGAAAACCTCCTGCTTCTCTCTGACAATAAACCCATTTTTAGAAAAACCCTAATTTTTGCTTGCTGTAGGAGATCAGCATGTTTTTGGTTTGGCGGTAGTGATTGAGCATCATCAGGTGTGTCTCCCTGCCAAAACCAGACTTTTTGTATCCCCCAAATGGAGCGTGCGCAGGATATGCATGGTAGCAATTGACCCAAACGCGACCTGCCTGAATGGCTCTTGGTATCTGGTAGAGTTCATGGGCATCTCTAGACCACAGACCTGCACCAAGTCCGTACAAGGTGTCATTGGCAATCGCGATGGCTTCTTCGGTAGTCTTGAATGTAGTCACGCAAGTCACCGGGCCGAAGATTTCTTCTTGGAAGACCCGCATTTTGTTGTGCCCTTTCAAGATGGTTGGCTGGATGTAATAGCCGTTTTCCAATCCTGAATTCAATCCTGTTTTGGCTCCGCCTGTTAACACTTCCGCTCCTTCTTCTTTGCCGATCTCGATGTAAGAAAGGATTTTTTCATACTGGTCATTGGAAGCCTGAGCACCCATCATGGTGTCTTCTGCCATCGGGTGCCCAAGTTTGATGGCTTTGGTACGGGCAATCACTCGCTCCATAAAGACGTCATAGATATCCTCATGTACCAAAATTCTGGAAGGGCAGGTGCAGACTTCTCCTTGGTTTAGGGCAAACATGACGGCTCCTTCTACAGCCTTGTCGAAAAACTCGTCGTCGGCATCTGCTACGGATTTCATGAAGATGTTGGGAGATTTTCCGCCCAATTCCATGGTGACAGGGATGAGATTTTCGGAAGCATACTGCATGATCAATCGGCCTGTAGTTGTCTCTCCTGTGAAAGCCACTTTGGCTACTCGGGTGGAGGTGGCTAGCGGTTTTCCTGCTTCAATACCAAATCCTGTCACCACATTAATCACTCCCTGAGGAACTACATCGGCGATCAGGTCCATCAAGACCATGATGCTGGTAGGTGTCTGTTCGGCTGGCTTGACTACTGTGCAGCAGCCTGCTGCCAGAGCAGGGGCGATTTTCCAAGTAGCCATCAAGAGAGGAAAGTTCCAAGGGATGATTTGGCCTACCACCCCGAGCGGTTCGTGTAGATTGATGCTGATAGTGGTCTCGTCATGCTCTGACATCGTGCTTTCGTCGGCACGAATTACTCCTGCAAAATACCTGAAGTGGTCGATGCAAAGTGGGAGGTCCGCAGCGCGGGTTTCCCGGATTGCTTTACCGTTGTCAATGGTTTCTACTCTTGCCAATAGATCGAGATTTTCTTCCATGACATCCGCGATCTTTAATAGGATTCGGCTGCGCTCTGCAGCTGGTGTTTTGGACCAGGTGACAAACGCCGTGTGAGCTGCATCCAATGCTTTTTCGATATCTTCCTTATTGCCCCGCGCAGCTTTTGAAAAAGGCTTTCCGTCAATCGGAGAAATGTTTTCAAAGTATTCACCCGAGGAGGGTTTTACCCATTTACCACCGATAAAGTGGTCGTATTTCTCTTTAATCAATGGTCGGTCTACAGGCTTAGCCTGTGCATAGGTTAATGTTTCCATAGTTTTGGGTTATTTTGTTTACATCCAAAATTCCCATTGTTTATTCTGTAAAAATTGTACTCCATGCGCAAGAAATCTGCATAAAGTGACTTTTCTCAGGGTTTCTGGTTCAAATGATTTCTATTTTTCAGGCTATTGCAAATGATGGCTTCCTAAGAGACAAAACAATGGCCCAAAAAACTCAGTTTCCCGGAGTGTTCTGGAGAACCCCAAATAACCTGCAAACGCTGGTGGAGAACAGGACTACCTATACATTGGACAATTGTGAGCTGAACATTTTTGAAACTCATCAAACGGCCGATAAAGTCAATCTGGTATTCGGGGATTTGGTCTTGACTACCATGCTCAAAGGCAAAAAAGTAATGCATCTCTTTGATAAGCCTGGCTTTGATTACCTACCTGGTGAGTCAGTGATCGTGCCGCCCAATGAGGTGATGAAAATCGATTTTCCTGAGGCAAAGTGGGATAATCCGACCCAGTGCATCGCTCTTTCGATTTCCAAGGAGATGATTGAGAATACCTTTAATCTTTTGAATGAGCGGTTTTCCTCTAAAGTCCTCACCCAGGAGTGGGGTTTGGACCTGTCATACTTTCACCTGATCAATACTCAGGATCTGTCGGAAATCATCAACCGTTTTGTGAGAATCGGAGTCAAAGAACGCTCCCGGGAAAAGGACTTGATTGCTTCCTTGGCCTTAAAGGAGCTATTGATCCGACTCACCCAGACTCAGGCTCGGGATATGCTGGAAAAGACATATAAGGAGTTGGCTGGCAGCAATCGGCTCGCGCATGTGGTAGATTACATCAAACGAAACATTCGAGAGAACCTTCAGCTAGAAGAACTAGCCTCGCAAGCCTGCATGAGTAAAGCGCATTTTTTGAGAACCTTCAAGAATGAATTGGGATTGACCCCTATGGAATTTGTAATCAAGGAAAGACTAAAGTTGGCTAAGTACTATTTGGTCATGGGCGGATTTCAGATTCAAGAGGTTTGTTTGATGTCAGGGTTCAACAATCTGACAAATTTTATCAGGGCATTTAAAAAGGAATTTCATCATACTCCGAAAGTTTTTCAGAGAATAAGCGAAAAATAATTAAGAAATTTTTTACTGGATTTTTTGATTATTTAATTGATTTCGATACGTTTAAGAAACTTTTGCAAACAGAATAATCGCTCAACCCAGCACTTTGCCAAAGTTTATATGGTTTTAATCCATTGACAATAAACCCTGAATGGGAGTCTTTATTCTAGAAGGCTCCCTCTTTTTTTGTCAGGATTTTTTGAAGATTTGCAAAAAATCAAAAAACCGGTTTAAAAAACTGGGGTTTGGCACTAAAAAAATGTTCAAACCCGAAAATTCGGTTAAATTGATTTTTGGAAAATGATTCCCGCTGGATTCTGTCTTGGAGGTCAAAAACAAAAAAACCTTCACGAAAATTTCGCGAAGGCTTTCCCCTCTAATTAACCCTTTAATCCAAAATCTCAATTCAAAGGCAGTTCCTTCCTGGCCAGATAGAAATCTACCATCTCGTAATCACTCGCTTCTCGTTCTATCATTTCAGCCACGGTCTTGGGCGGTGATACAATTGCTTTTTCCCCGGGAACCCAATTGAGCGGAAGCGATACTTTATATTTGTCTGAGGTCTGAAGGGCAATCAATGCCCTTTTGATTTCTTCCATGTTTCTGCCTACGTTGAGCGGGTAATACATGATCAATCTGATCTTACCGTTTGGATCGATGAAAAATACCGCACGGACAGCCGCTGTTTCGCTTTCTCCGGGTTGGAGCATACCGTAAAGCTTGGATACGCTCATGTCGATGTCAGCAATGATAGGGAATTCGAAAAGGACTCCCGTGTTCTTTTTTACATTGTTGACCCAAGCGATGTGTGCGTGGATGGAATCAATGCTCAACCCCACAAGGTTTGTCTGATGTTCATCAAAGAACTTTTGATCCAAGGCAAACCCGGTCATTTCAGTGGTACAAACCGGGGTAAAATCTGCCGGATGTGAAAACAGAATCGTCCATTTGCCTTTGATGTAATCCGAAAATTTGATCTTTCCGGTAGTGGTCATTGCTTCAAAATCCGGAGCAAGATCTCCGATTCGTGGCATAGCTGGTGTTGTGGTTTCCATAGGTATGATTGTTGTTTTTTTTCGAATCTGATAGAACAAATCTACCAAGAGAAAAGCCAATCGATCGTGACTAGAGTCACCAAGAGGAGCCTCGGATTAAAAATTTCCTCATAGATTTTTTAGTGGCAGTAAAAGAAAAACAGACACCAAAAAGATGTCTGTCAAAAGTCGTTTGGGCTTATTTTCTCAAAAGAATCGAAGGCTGATTCTGAATGGATTTTTACAGTTTTAAGCTTCGGATTATTCCCACGCTGAATCGGTTTTGATTTTGAATCTGATTTCCGTTTAGGGTTTGAAAAACCGGACTCTGAACCAGGACGGAAAAAGTGGTTTGGACCCAATTGATATCCAAGCCAAGCTGGGCAAAGCCAACATTTCCACCGGTCAGTTCCTGAAGCTCACCCTGATACAGGTCCATGTCGGATTGCTCGTAGTAAAAACCAGCATTGGGTACGAGTAGGAGTTCGTTTTTAAGGTCAAACTGGCGAAAATACAGCGCGTAGCCATTGAAGCTGTTACCGAACTCATAGGTCTGCTCTCCTTCAGTGCTCCATTGGTAGCTGAGCCCCACATTGATTCCCTGATTTTCGAGAAACCATTGGTAATTCATTCGTGGGGTGAAGGAAAAGGCACCTTTGCCGGGCTGAATGATCGGATCAAATAGATCCCGGTTTTCATTGTTCGAAGCCACCAAAGCCTGCCCGGTCGGTAAGGTCAAGGCTAAGCCGGGTCGCAGGGTGTGACGGGATTTGGTATTGTAAATCAGGTGGATGTATTCCCCGGAAACGGTCAAATCTCCCCATCCCTGAACATACAGGGTGGTATCCCGTGCAGGATTGGGTAGGTCCAGGTATTTTTCGTAATAGACTTTGTTGAATTCGTACGGAAGCAGAAAAGTGAAATTCCATTTGTTGTCCAGCGTGAAATTCCCACGAGCTTCAATCGTCTGATAGGTTTCAAAGTCCTGTTTGGTTTTTTGGACAAAAAGTCCATTTCCTTCCGGTTCATGCATGACTGAAGGCCCGTCCCATGGCCTTAAATTGGTGCTGAGCTGAGCGGGGAAATTTCTGATTTGCGAAGCAGTGGTGCTGGAATAGGATTTGTAATCGTCAAACCCACGGAACCGGTAGAAAAGACCAAAGTAGCTTTTGTTTTCCAAAAGGCTGTATTCGAAGAAATTACAACTGTCGCAGGCCATTCCTCGGTTGGAAAAGGCCAGCGAAATGAGAATTAGGAAGACTGTTTTTTTCATTTTTCTGAATCTTGAGTATGGGACAGGACAAAGGCATCATCCTGTAGGGTTTTGAGAAAAGCCAACAGGGCCCTTCGTTCATCTGGGGATAAGTTGATTCCTTCTTTGAGTTGGGGAGCTAGGGAATTATTGACCTGGATTCCGGATTGATAGTGATTCAAAACCTCCTCCAAAGTCTCAAATCGCCCATCATGCATGTAGGGAGCTGTGAGGGTGACATTTCGAAGGCTGGGAGTTTTGTATGCACCCAAATCCAAAGAGTCAAAGCTGATTCTGAACCGACCAAGAAAGAGCCCTTCCAAGGCAGGGGGATCAGGGTAAGTCAAGTCCAGACCATTGTTGTGATAATCCAAATCGGTAAATAGACCTTCTTGATGACAGCTTGAGCAATGGTTCTGGTAGAGATGATAGCCTTGCAGCTCCAAGGAACTCAAGGTAGCCTTGCCTTTTTTCCAATCATCATACTTTGAGGTCTGGGAAATCAATGTCCGCGTGTATTGGGAAAGGGCACGGGAGATGGTTGCGCTTTGGATGGGGTCCTTCGGAAATGCTTGGGCAAAGAGTTCAGGATAGGTTTTGTCTTGAACCAGATAGGCTACAATTTCCTCCAGATCTGCTGCCATTTCATCAGGATGGGTAAGCGGGCCGAAATTCAGGGACTCCAAGTCATTGGCTCCTCCGTCCCAAAACAGGCCGGTGGTATGCCAAGCCAAATTGAAAATAGGAGGGGAGTGCCGGTGCAAAGCTTTACCGGATACACCTTTTTTACTCAAGGCTACCCCGTCGGTAAAGGCCTTGGAGGGCATGTGACAGGAAGCGCAAGACACTTTGCCGTTGGAGGAAAGCTTGGGATCGAAGAAGAGTCTTTTGCCCAACTTCACACCTTCCTTGGATAGGGGATTGCGTTCAGGCTGTGGAAAATTACCCGCCTGAAGGCTGGAAGACAATTCAGGAATGAAGGTCTCCGGCACTATTTCCACAGGAGATTCGGGAAGCAGATTCTCATCCTGACAGCTCCAAAAGCTCCAAAGCACGGCTAATACCAGCAATCGAGATGTTTTCATGGGAAAAGGAGGCCGCCTCCTTAGATTTACCGTCAGGGTAAATGGGGTCGAAAATTTGGATTACACCGAATTGGGTTTAAATTTTTTCCAATCCCATGAAGGCAAATCTTCGAGGCGGCCTTTTTAGGTTTTATTCAATTGTAATAAATCCGTTGGCGTAGTTTTCTCCGATCTTGTCTGCGAGTTCGCCTCCCATGATGGTTGTACTTGGCAATTCACTTACCTTAAGCGCATTGGGGCTTAAGAAAAGCTGATCTACCACAGTTTTGAGCTGGATTTGGGCAGTTCTTCCGGCCTTCACACCTGCCACCGACTGAGTGACGGTTTTGTAGTTTTGGTTTCTCCCGATGTGAAGGACCAATCCTGTCCGCACCCCGGTGGTTTTGTGGGTAAATTCTCCCTCCAGCACCACAAACTTGTATCCGGAGTTCCAGTTCCAAGCCATGTCATTGTTCGGGTCCAAATCCCCCGTTTGGTCAGTTTTAGCATTGGCAACCTGATCTACACCGATAGAAAAGGTAATCTGATCGTAATTGGCAGATGGGATCATTCCCAATTCCACGGTCGACTTGAAGTCTTCACCCAGCAGGTGATAACTGTTTGGCACAGTGTAAACAGCCCCACTTTTCGTGTCAGTCAGGACTACATTGGAGATGTAGTACTTCAGTTTTTTGGCAGTGAAAGGCTCTCCTGAGGGAAGAGTGAAGGTTCCTGAATTCAGAGTCAGGGGTTTTCCGTTGAGCGTGTTTTCAAAGTTGAGTTCCACGGTCATTTGTGCCGGGATTTCCTCCTCGGAACAGGAACTGAAAATCAGAATAAAAGCCAAGAATAGATATGTGATATTTTTCATTGTGTTTTTTACTTAAATGGATTTGAAAATTTGGGATTGGTGACAAACTCCTGATCGGTAAGCGTATTCAGAAAGGCGATAATGGCTTTCTTTTCCTGCTCCGAAAGGTGAAGTTTGACGGGGTCATTTGGGTTTTGGAGTTCATTGCTCGCCTCCAGAATGAGGACATCCAGCGTTTCACTGTTTTGGATGTGATCATTGTAGTGGTCCAGCACTTCCTCCAGGCTGGAGAATCTGCCATCGTGCATGTAGGGTGCAGTCAGAGCAATATTCCGTAGCCCGGGTGCTTTGAATTTTCCTCGGTCAAAAGTATTTCCGGTGACAGACTGTAGTCCACTATTTAACCTTTCATCGGGATCCAAACCGTTGTTGTGAAAGCCTGAAAAGCCATTGGGATCTCCAGCTGTGAGAAAACCCAGGTGGCAATCCCCACAATTTCCTCCTCTGAGCTGAATGGACGGTTCGGGATGGGTAAAGAAAAGTTCCAAACCCAACTGCTCCTCGGGAGTCAGTTGCACCTCACCCCGTATCCAGCGGTCAAACTTGGAATTGGCAGAGATAAGCGTTCGTTCAAATTGCGCCAAAGCTTTTCCGATCCGCTCTGCAGTGACTTCTTCAGTGCCAAAAGCTGCTGAAAACAGCTTAGGATATTCCGAGTCATTTTGGAGCCTGCTGATCGCTTCTTGGATAGGCAAGTTCATTTCCACAGGATCTTCGATGGGAATGATGGCCTGTTCCTCCAGCGTAACCGAACGTCCGTTCCAGAAGAAACGGGTTTGCCAGTGAAGATTGGCCAAGGCCATGGCATTCATGGTGCCCTGGGTACCGCCAACGCCCGGACTGACACGTAGTCCATCACTGAAGCCTTTTTCCTGTTGATGACAGGATGCACAGGAAATCGTCCCGTCTTTGGAAAGCTTTTTTTCATAGAAAAGCATCTTTCCAAGACGGACTCCTTCCTCGGTCAAGGGATTGGCTGCGGGCATAGGCTGCTCGGCCGGGAAATAATCCGGCTTTTCCAGAGAAATCAGCGTAGGTCCATTCTGAATTGGACTTTCCTCTGTTTCGCAGGAAAACAGCAATACACCGCACAGGCATATCCCTGACCCAAGGGTCAGAAATCGCATGATTAGAATTTTAAGTGAGAGAAATTAAACCGAGAGAAAAATCAACCCTGTGGAGGGTGCTCGATAGTAGAAAATGCGTTTTGGCCAAAACGGGTTACGTACTTACTTGAATGCTCCAGATAAGGACTGAAGCTTAATGCTACCTCAGAAATCTCAAAAGAAGGGGGAATGTAAACGCCAAAATCTTTATTGAATGTGAAAGCGGGAAGAGATTCCTGCCGTTCTTTTTCTGCATTCATTTTTTGCATCAAAAAACACTTTCCATCACAAGCCAGCTCTGGTTTATCCTTGTTGATACAGAAATTCTCAATGATGTATTTGCGGTTGATCGTGAAATTCACTTTGATCACCGAATACACCATGCTATTCAGTACCATGGTCCAAGCCAGCGTGATATAGATAAGGCTTTTAAGCATTCTTTTGCAAAGGTAAGAGCCAGACTTTAAAGCAGCACATGATTTATGTCACAAATCAATAACTACTTTCATCCAGCTTCACTTTTCCCCGATAGGTCCAATAAATAATCACGGTATAAGAAATGACGAATGGGAGTCCAAAAACCGCCAATATCGCCATGGTTCTCAAAGTGTAGGCGGATGAGGCCGCATTGTAAATGTCCAAATTGAAGTTCGGTTGCAAGTTAGATACCATCAGATTGGGGAAAATACCCAAGGCAAAAAGCATCACAATCGCCGCAATCATACTGGCTGAGGAGATAAAGGCCCATCCTTCTCTGCCTTTGGACAGCATTCGTGGAATATTGGCAATTGCCAAAATATTCAAGAGAACAACGGTCCAGGCAAAAAATGAAATCAGCGTCTGATGATTTTCTACCAGTTCGTGCTTATTGCCGGGAAGATCGATTTTCCCAAAGGAGAAATTGGCAATCATTTCCGGTTTGAGGTAAAGGGTCAATCCTGAGAAAATCAGATAAAAGACCACAAAAATCCAGTAATTGACTTTTATCCAGCCTTGGATTTGTTTTTGAAGCTCTCCCTTGGTTTTCATATTGAGGTAAATCCCTCCATGAAGGGCAAACATGGTCAAAGCAAAAAAGCCGGCCATCAAGGAATATGGATTCAGCAAGTCAAAGAAGTTGCCTTGATATTCCATATCGCTGCCTATCGGAAAGCCCATCACCACATTTCCAATGGCTATTCCAAAGAGAAGGGTAGCTACAATGGAACCGAAAGAAAAACCCTTGTCCCAAAAACTTCTCCAGCGGGGATTTGACTCCTTGCTTCGAAATTCGATCGAAACAGCCCGAAAAATCAAGGCAATCAACAAGAGCATAAAAGGCAAATAGAAACTGGAAAATGCCGTCGCATATACATTTGGGAAAGCCGCAAAAAGCGCTCCTCCAGCCGTAATCAGCCAAACTTCATTTCCATCCCATACGGGGCCTATCGCATTCATCAGAATGCGTCGATCGTGGTCTCCTTTGCTTCGCAAATGAAGAATTCCCACCCCCAAATCAAAACCGTCCAAGATCGCATATCCGATCAAAAGAACTCCTACCAGAATATACCAGACTATGTTGAAATCCATGACTTAATGAGGTTTGATGGCGTCCATTCGTTCGGACTTTTTAGAAAAACCGGCTTCTACACCACTGGAGAGATGATCTGGTCCATGTTTGATTTCCCGATCGAGGACATAAAGCCACACGAAAAAGAGAAGAATGTAAACCAGAACGAACAAGATCAAGGAAATCATCACCTCAGGGGCAGAGATCGACTTGGAGACTCCTTCGCTAGTTCTTAGTAAACCTTGTACAATCCATGGCTGACGACCCCGCTCGGCTGAGACCCAGCCTAGCTGATTGGCCATCACAGGAAGCGCCACAGCCGGGATATAGAGTTTGATCAGCCAGGACCAACTCGGTGTGAAGAGTTTTTTCCTCCAGAGCAAAAACAAGCTCAAAAGTGTCGCTCCGATAAAAAGCATCCCCAAAGCGACCATCAGGTGATAACTTTGGAAAACGCCATTCACGGCCGGCCAGTCTTCCTCCGGAAACTCTTCAAGTCCTTTAACCTCACCTTCGAAGTCCCCGTGTACCAAAAAACTAAGCATACCAGGAATGGCAATGCCTGTTGTTTTTCGGGTTTCTGGGTCTGTCCAACCGATGAGATAGAGTGGGGCATTGGTTTGGGTTTCGTAAAGACCTTCAAAAGCCGCTAGTTTTGCAGGTTGCCATTCATTGACTACTTTGGCATGCTCGTGGCCAACAAAAGGCTGTGCCAAGGAGGCAATTGCCGCAAGACCTAGTGCCATGGCGAAGGATTTTTTGGCAAATTCCAGATGTATCTTTTTAATCAGGTAATAGGCTGAAATACTCATCACCAAAAATGCTCCCTGAATCCATGCACCCAAAATCACATGGGTAAAGCGAACCATCGCCGAAGGATTGAAAACCATTCCCCAAAAATCGGTAATCACTGCTCGACGAATCCCGTAATCCACCACAATTTCATACGCAACCGGAGTCTGCTGCCAGCTATTCGCTACTACGATCCAGAAGCCCGAAAGCATACTGCCCAATGCCACCATGATCGTGGCAAAAAGGTGCATGCCAGGCTTAACCCGATTCCAGCCAAAAAGCAGAATTGCCAAGAAACCCGATTCGAGGAAGAAGGCAAAAATCCCCTCTGCGGCCAAGGGGGAGCCGAAAATATCCCCAACAAATCTTGAATAGGTGGACCAATTGGTGCCAAACTCAAACTCCATGACGATACCCGAAGCCACGCCCACCGAGAAGTTGGCAGCGAAAATCTTGATCCAAAACCGGGTGATTTTCTCGTAAATCTTCTTTTTGGTAATCAGGTAAAGTGACTCATACACTACCAGTAGCAATCCTAACCCAATACTGAAAGGCGGGAAGATGTAGTGAAACATAATTGTAAAAGCGAACTGTATCCGCGAGAGTAATTCTACATCCCAGATCATAGTTTGGGTTGGTTTGATTTTCGATAAATGAGAAAACTGATGAGGATGAAGCTCAGGCCAATGACTATTTTCAAAAGTTTGGTGGTGTCAAACCCGATAATCTGCTCAGGGATAAAGGGAATTTTGGAGATGATTCGGAAAAGTAACATTAGTCCTAGACCGAGGATAAAAAGTTGCTGAACTTTGGATTTAAACATTTTCCATTGGGATTTGGAGAAAACTTTGTCAAAACTACCCTTAGAAAAAAATAAAAAGGTGATCTGTGTCACCTTTTCAAGTTAACCACGATTGAACTAATGAAAAAGGAAATACAGCAGTTTTTGGATTTGAATTTTCCGGATTTTGAAAAAGAGCTCAGGGATGAGATTCTCAAAGACGGAAGCCTTGTCGTCTTGCCTGCAGACACGCTGATGATGGACATCGGGCAAAAAGTTGAGATTATTCCCCTCATCGTACGGGGACAGGTGAAGGTTTTCAGAGAAGATGAAAATGACCATGAGCTGTTCATGTACTATCTCGGTCCGGGAGAGGCTTGTGCCATCACGATGATCTGTTCGGCTAGGGAAGGCTATTCCAAAATCAAGGCCATCCCGGAGGAAGAAACTACCATCATTTCGGTTCCCATCTCCAAGTTGGATGAGTGGATGCCCAAGTACAAATCGTGGTATTACTTTGTCATGGATACCTATCAGGATCGATTTGATGAATTGCTGAAGGTGGTGGAAGGAATTGCATTTCATCAGATGGATGAGCGACTTTTGGAATATTTGGAGAAAAATGCCGAAGCGACACAAAGCAACCTGATTCACAAAACTCATCTTCAGATTGCTCAAGAACTGAATTCCAGCAGGGAAGTGATTACGCGATTGTTGAAGAAATTAGAACAAAGAGGGCGTGTAAAAGTCAATCGAAACCAGATTGAACTGCTCAATTAATCAAATTCAAGGCCTTCAAAAGGGCCTTTTTTCTTTTTTCAAAGTTGAAAAAACTATTGATTCGTTGAGACGCTTTTTGGGAAAATGTATTCAAGTCTTGCTTAGCCAAGTCTCGAACAGCTGAATCGAGCAGATCTAAATTCTTTTCTTTCAAAATTAAACCTGTATGCCCGATAATTTCCGGAATCGCCCCAACTGCCGAACCGATTGGAACACAACCACAAGCCATAGCTTCTCCAAGTGCATTTGGAAAGCCCTCGGAAGTGGAAAGCTGTAGGTAGAATTGATGGGAGTTATAAAGTTCCAGAAGTTCGTTGGGTTTCATTTTTCCCAGGACTCGAACATTTGAATTCGGTGAGAAGTAATTGGAATCCCCCACCAAAGTGAAGTTCCAATCCGGGTGCAGCGCAGCCAATTGCTCAATCAAATCATAGCCTTTGACTATTGCACGGGAAGGATTGGAAGTGCCTGTCGCCACGGAAATAAAACTGAAAGGCTTGCGTATTTTTCCCATATCTCGCCAAAAATCCGTATCAAAGCCATTGGAAATAACCTGGATGGGTGTTTTCAAATCGGGAATCAAATTCAAAAGGCCTTGTTTGGAATTGATCTTGGGATCGTAGGAATAATCCTGCTTGACCAAAGCCTCGGCAACAGGCAAAATCAAGGAACAATTCTTGAATGAATAAACCGTGGCTTTGCGGAGCCATTTCTTCCGGAAATTCCCATAGCCGATTTCCGGCATGTTGATGCAGTCTGTGCCGCCTGCCTGAATGGTGCATTTTTTTCCAAACATTTTCCCAAACCAAACCGGCAAAACACTGTGGTATCCTCCAAAGAAGCAGAGGTATTGGCTGGTTTTTGGTAAGAACCAAAGTAATTGAAAAAACTGGAGGGTAAAGAAGAAGGGAAGTTTAGCCGGGCTTTGGGTGAATTCCAAGGGTTTGATTTCAGCCATCGGACGGATCATCTCCAGGTCACGGTCGATAAAGGCGGTGCGAACGGGGAAGGTGTAGAGGATCATTTTTCCTCCAGGAGTTTTTTGACTTCTTTTTTTAAGATTGGAAAGTTCTCATTGATAACCTTTACAATCGTATCATAAGTTATCGCTCCATATTCATGGGCAATAAAATTTCTTGCACTGATTATTTTTCTAGTGTCCGAAATCGGAATTGATGGGTCTACTTTGAGAGCTTTTTTTATTGCTTCTCCTATTATTTCAAGCTCTCTTTCTACTGCTCTAATTGTTTTTTTATCTCTTAACAATGATTCTAAAGTAACTTCTTCTCCGTTAAAAAATTGCTCTACTTCTTCAATACAGGTCAGAATGTCAAATAGATAGGTTTTTATTTTTCTATCCATAAATCAATTCTTTGGTTTCATCCACCTCTTCTTTGAAATATGGATTTTGAATTGCGGAATATTCGATTAAATCAACTTGCCTACCTAGCAGGTCTTCTAATCCAAATTGTAATTCGAAAAAATTGCTTGCGTAATCAGGAATATCCGTTCGTTGAAATTCAACCAAAAAATCTACATCGCTTTCACTATTAAAAGCTGAAGTTAGTACCGATCCAAATGCATAGAGTTTAGCCACTTTGTGCTTTTCACAAAGGGATTTGATGGCTTCCGCATTTTCCTCAAGCAGGTTCATAGATCAAATATAGGTTTAATCTCCAAGAACGAAAAAAGGCTCAATTCCTTAAAATTGAGCCTTTTGAAAAGTGGGAAGAAACCTTACACCACCAAATTCACAATCTTACCCGGTACGATAATCACTTTCTTAGGAGCTTTGCCTTCCAGCCATTTTTGAACGTTAGCATCGGCCAAAGCCGCTTTTTCGATTTCAGGAACAGCCAAAGAAAGTGGCAAATCCAACTTTGCGCGCATCTTGCCATTGATCATCACAGGATACTCGAAATTGCTTTCTACCAAGTATTCCTCCTTAAACTCAGGGAATCGGGCAGTCGTGATCGAGCCAGAATGACCCAAAAGCGACCAAAGTTCTTCTGAGATATGCGGTGCATACGGAGAGATCAAAATCGCCAATGGCTCCAGCACTTCCCGCTTGTTGCATTTCAAGGCCGTGAGCTCATTTACACAGATCATAAAGCTGGAAACGGAGGTATTGAAGGAATAATGGGCCATATCTTCTTCCATCTTTTTGATGGCTTTGTGCAGCGCTTTGAGTTCTTCCTTGCTGGCTTTTTCCTCGGAAACAGCGAATTCCCCGGAAGCATTGTGGTACAGGTTCCAAACTTTTCTCAGGAACTTGTACACCCCATCGATGCCATTGGTATTCCAAGGCTTAAACTGCTCCAGAGGTCCCAAGAACATTTCATACAATCTCAGCGTATCCGCCCCGTAGCGCTCAATGATGTCGTCCGGATTGACCACGTTGTACTTGGACTTGGACATTTTCTCCACTTCCGATCCGCAGAGGTACTTGCCGTCTTCCAGGATAAATTCCGCATCTGCCAAGTCCGGCCTCCAAGCCTTAAACTTGTCCAGATTCAGCTGATCGTTGTGGACGATATTCACGTCCACATGCATGGCGGAAGTATCGTATTGATCTTTCAAACCATAAGAGACAAAGGTGTTGGTTCCTTTTTGTCTATAGACAAAATTGGACCTTCCCTGAATCATACCTTGGTTGATCATCTTTTGGAAAGGCTCGTCGATGCTTACCACACCCAAGTCATATAAGAACTTGGTCCAGAATCGGGAATACAGCAAGTGCCCTGTAGCATGCTCGGAACCTCCGATGTATAAATCCACCGCTCCCCAATAGTCGGTTTTGGCTTTGTCTGCGAAAACTGAATCATTTTTCGGATCCATGTAGCGGAAAAAGTACCAGCTCGATCCTGCCCAACCCGGCATGGTGGAAAGTTCCAGAGGATATTCTCCATCGGTTGTTTTGTAAGTCCAGTCTTTGGCCCGGCCGAGTGGTGGTTCGCCGTCTTCGGTTGGTAAATATTTGTCCACCTCAGGTAGTACCAAAGGCAGGTCTTTTTCATCGATCAGGTAAGGCAAGTCGTCCTTGAAATATACCGGAAGCGGTTCGCCCCAATAGCGCTGACGGGTGAAAATCGCATCCCGCATTCTGAACTGGATTTTGCCTTTTCCGATTCCTTTTTCCTCCAGGAATACGATGCATTTCTGCATCGCTTCCTTCATGTAAAGTCCGGAAATAAAGCCCGAATTGATGATCAAACCGCCTTTTCCAGGGAAGGAACCATTTTCCATGGAGCCTTCGATCACTTGGCGAATTTCCAAACCAAAGTGCTTGGCAAAGTTGTAGTCCCGCTCGTCGTGGGCAGGTACCGCCATCACCGCGCCGGTACCGTATCCTGCCAAGACGTAGTCTGCAACCCAGATTTGGATTTCTTCTCCGTTGAACGGATTGATTGCATAAGAACCTGTGAAGGCACCGGAAATGGTCTTCACATCGCTCATTCGCTCGCGTTCGGAGCGGTTTTTGGCTACTTGGATGTAGGCTTCAGCAGTTTCGCGCTGATCATCGGAAACCAATTCCGCTGCCAGATCAGACTCAGGTGCCAAAGCCAAATAAGTCACTCCAAAAATGGTGTCCACCCGAGTGGTGAAGACTTTGATTTTTTTATCTGAACCCTTGACATCGAAGAGTACTTCCGCACCGATCGATTTTCCGATCCAGTTGCGCTGCATTTCCTTGATTGGCTCCGACCAATCCACATTTTCCAATCCCTGAAGCAGGCGATCGGCATAGGCAGTGATTCGCATGGACCACTGCATCATTTTCTTACGCTCAACTGGATGCCCACCTCTTTCGGAGAAGCCGTCCTTCACTTCGTCATTGGAAAGTACAGTTCCCAAAGCCGGACACCAGTTTACGGTGGTTTCAGCCAAGAAAGTCAACCGGTATTTCAGCAGCATTTCCTGCTTTTCTTTTTCGGAAAATGCATTCCAATCTGCTGCGCTAAAAGTCGGGGTGTCATCATCGCAAACGGCATTCACGGTTGCGTTTCCTTCCTTTTCAAAACGGGAAATCAAAGAATCGATTGACAGGGCTTTGTCAGCGTCATGGTCATAGTAGCTGCAAAACAGCTGCATAAAAATCCACTGCGTCCATTTGTAGTAAGATGGATCTGAAGTTCGGACTTCTCTGTTCCAATCGAAGGCAAAGCCAATGTTTTTCAGCTGCTCGGTGTAACGCGCGATGTTTTGCTCGGTGGTGATGGCAGGATGCTGTCCGGTTTGGATTGCATACTGCTCCGCAGGCAAGCCAAAGGAATCATAGCCCATCGGGTGGAGGACATTGAAACCTTTCAGCATCTTGAATCGGGAGACAATGTCAGAGGCGATATAACCCAGGGGATGGCCTACGTGAAGTCCGGCTCCTGAAGGATAAGGAAACATGTCAAGGGAATAAAACTTGGGACGATTAGGGTCCACCTCGGCTTTAAAGGTGCCTTTTTCTTTCCAGTAGCCTTGCCATTTCTGCTCGATTTCCCTGAAGTTGTACTCCGCCATGATTGAATTTTTCTTGATTTTTTGACTAAATGCCTGCAAAAATAGAAAAATCAGGCGGCTTTGGTAGTCAAATTTCCAAATCCTCCCAAATCGGCATTTTCGCCATTGATCAATTTTGTATTCAGTACTTCCTTCTTTTTTGTACTTTCAGAAACCTAACCAACCGACCTTATGAGGAAGAACTTACTGATTACTCTTGCGCTGTCTGGGGGCATCTGCCTTTCGGCTTTTCCCCAGAAAAAATACACTCCCAAGCAAATCGAGGCCCTCAAGGCCGAAGCTGCTCAGATCGTTCAAGCCAATCACAAGCAAAGCCAAGTAATGGTAGACAAGATTTTCTCTTTTGCAGAATTGGGCTTCCAGGAAATCGAATCTTCGAAATACCTGACTGGGATTTTGGAGCAGAATGGCTTCACCATCGAACGTGGAGTTTCCGGAATTCCCACAGCTTGGTTTGCCACTTGGAGCAATGGAGAAGGACCTGTGATTGCCTTGGGTTCGGACGTGGACAATATCCCTAAAGCTTCCCAATATCCTGGTGTGGCCTACCATAAACCTATGGTCGAAGGAGCGCCAGGTCACGGAGAAGGGCATAATGCAGGTATTCCTTTGAATATCACCGCTGCCTTGGCCGTGAAGCAGATTATGGAGCGGGAAAAAATCGGCGGAACGCTGGTTCTTTGGCCGGGCATTGCCGAGGAATTGGTGGCCGCAAAAGCTTGGTTTGCCCGAGACGGGAAGTTTGATGGCGTGGATCTCTGCATTTTTACCCACGTAGCCAATAACCTCGGCGTTAGCTGGGGACAGGCAAGTGGTACTGGTTTGATCTCGGTGGAATATACCTTCTCAGGGGATGCCGCCCACTCAGCCGGTGCGCCTTGGAGAGGAAAAAGCGCAGCTGATGCAGTTGAACTGATGAATATCGGCTGGAATTACAAACGTGAGCATTTGCATCCGCTCAAGCGATCTCACTCGGTGATCACAGATGGGGGAGATCAGCCGAATGTGGTTCCGTCAAAGGCTTCCATTTGGTACTATTTCCGGGACGTCAAGTATGACGGCATCATGGAGATGTACGCGCAGGCGAATGATATCGCCAAAGGAGCTGCCTTGATGACTGGGACGACGATGACTTCCAAAGTCTTGGGTACCGCTTGGCCTAGACACTTTAATAAGGTGATCGCAGAAAAGATGTATCAGAATATCCTTAATGTGGGTTTGCCTGCTTGGGATGAAAATGATCAGACTTTAGCGAAAGCCATTCAAAAGGAATTGGGTTCGAAAGAAGAAGGAATGCCAACCAAGTTGGATACACTCGGACTACCTGTTAAAGAACCAATCTCTGGAGGTTCCGATGACATCGGGGATGTATCTTGGGTGGTGCCAACAGTGACGTTGAGATTCCCGTCCAACATTCCGG
>CAYONF010000036.1:0-39281 GCA_964405255.1 uncultured Limnohabitans sp.
GGGCAGATGTAATCAATGTGGAAAACTGGGGTCTGAAGAAAATGGCTTATACCATTGACAAAAAGACGACAGGATTCTATGTTTTGGTGGAGTTCAAGGCCAATCCAACCATCATCCGTAAGTTTGAACTTGAGTTCAGACGCGATGAAAAAGTGATGCGCTTCTTGACTACGGTGTTGGACAAGCATTCCATTGCTTACGCTGACAGAAGAAGAAAAGGAGAATTTAACAAAAAAGCAGAAGCTAAGGAGGAGCAAGCCTAATGACACTAGTAAACGAACCAATCAACAGAGGCGAAATCAGAAAGAAATATTGCCGATTCAAGAAGCACGGTATCAAGTATATCGACTACAAGGATCCAAACTTCCTCTTGAAATTCGTCAACGAGCAAGGTAAAATCCTTCCTAGAAGACTTACCGGAAACTCTGCAAAATACCAGAGAAAAGTAGCTCAGGCTATCAAGAAAGCAAGACATTTGGCTTTGTTGCCATTCGTAACCGATGGTTTGAAATAATTCGGTCTTGTATCGTTCAATCACAAAAGATCATTACAAATGGATATCATTCTAAAAACAGACATCAAAGGTCTTGGCTATAAAAACGACTTGGTAAGTGTAAAACCAGGTTATGGCAGAAATTACCTGATTCCTCAGGGTTTTGCTGTCCTTGCTACAGATTCCAATAAGAAAATCCTTGCTGAAAACATCAAGCAAGCAGCACACAAGGCCGAAAAAATCAAGACTGAAGCTGAAAACATTGCAGCTAAGCTTGCCGAAGTAACTCTTGAAATCAAAGCTAAGATCGGTGATTCCGGAAAAATCTTCGGAAAAGTTACCACGCTTCAGATTTCAGATGCTTTGGCTACTCAAGGCTTTGACATTGACAGAAAGAAAATCGCAATCAGCACTCCAGTAGAAGGTGCCGGAGAATTTACTGCCGATGTTGATCTTCACAGAGAGGTGAAAACCAAAGTGAAATTTGTGGTAGTTGGAGAATAATCTTTCCACAAACACTAAAAGAAAAGGCTCGCATCACTGCGAGCCTTTTTATTTTTAGGCGAGTGCCTTTTCCAAATCATCAACCAATTTCTTGGCTACAGCTTTTGCATTTTTCTCGCGAGCCTCTTTAAAGGCTGCCAAGGCCTGCCCAGCTTTTTCGATTACTCCGACAGGATTTTGGTCGTTTTGATAACTTACCCAGCACCAGCTTAATTCAGAAGCCAATTCGGTTTGCTTCAATTTGCCCAATTTTTCGATGACTTCGGCCACCAGTTTTTCCATTTTTTCTGCCTTCATAGCACTATCTAATTTTAGTTTAGTTTTCAAATTTTAATCAAAACAAGGGAATTATTTTCTTTCACACAACATAAGTGACTGAAAATTAACAAAAACGAAATTTCAATCGATTTCGAAGCAGTCTTTTTCTCACAAAAATCCCAAGTAGGGACAAACCTGGAATAATTTCTCCCCCGGGAGTGGAATAGATTTTTTGTGGCTGAATTCAAGGAAATTACAAAAGCAGTCAAAAAAACTTCAAAAGGCCGTTTGGAAAAAATAGACCAGAACTCTACCTTTGTGACACTTTAAAGGAATCGAACGCGATTTCTCTCACTACTGATCCATGGTGTAACTGGCAACACGTCTGATTTTGGTTCAGAAGAGTCTAGGTTCGAGCCCTAGTGGATCAACAAAAGCCTCCAATTTTGGAGGCTTTTTTCATTTGTCCCCTACCCGTAATCTCAGCCTAAAAGCATTCATCGCACTTTTCCCCAACTGCTCAGTAAGCTTGTAATTGGCAATCGCTCCCACCGGAGCTCCGATAATCGGAACCAATTGTGCCAACTTGGCCAGATCAATGTAATCCCGGTAATCCAGTTGGAAAGTACGCCAATCGAATGAGTCCAGGTTTTTGGGCAAATCCACTGTATAACTTTCCCAGTTTTCGATCAAGCCAATCAGATCATTTCTCCGCTGCTGACTCGAAAAACTCAGCTGAAAAACATAAAGGAGAAACAATCGCTCGTGGTAATCCCGACTGTCAAAGCCATATAGTGAAGCGATATCGAAAAGCATCTTCATCTTGATCGTCAAAAAAGCGGGAAAGTCTGCCAGTCCAAGCAAAATTCCCCCTGCCCCTGTGACTGCCCCTTCGGCGGAGGCGGTATTCCTATACCATTTGATCCGGGCTCTTACTTTATCCTCTCTTTCCTTTAGTCCTAATCCTGAATCCGCTTTAGGCACGATCCAGCTTGAACCGATCAGCACTCCCTTGACCATATTCTCAATCGCAACAGTGATCGCAAGATGAATTTTCTCCGGAATCAGTTTATTGACTTTTGACTGCAAACCGTGCGTCATTCGTCCAAAAAGACCTGCAGGCTTTTTCATTTCAAAAAGCCAAATCCCAAGCTCTGCATCCACGTAGTGTTGGTACGAATTCATTCTTTTTGTTTACCTATTCGATTAAACTTATTTATGACAAACGAGTTACCCTTCAATATAAACCAATCTTAACCAAACCAAACAACGATGATCAAACCCTTTTTATCCCTCATTTTGATCCTCAGCAGTATATTTTTTTTTCCTGAAGAAAAAATAGCTCCTTCGGATCCCTTTGCAGAAATTACCCTTTGCCATGCTCCATCAGATGACATGGCTCAGTTTGTCAATGCACCCGGATTTGCGGCCTTCCATCCTTCTCCCGTCTCTTTTGAGTTTGATGCCAAAGGCGAAATGGTAAGTTTCCCTACCGCTGACGGAATGCAGGCCAAAGGATATTTGCTGAAGGCGGCCGTCCCCTCTGAGCAGTGGCTTTTCGTTTACCAGGAATGGTGGGGACTCAACGACCACATCAAGCATCAAGCTGAGGTATTTTACGACGATTTGGGAGGAAAAGTCAATGTGATTGCACTGGATATGTACGACGGCAAAGTGACCTCCAACCCTCAGGAAGCAGGACAGTTTATGCAATCCATGAAAGAAGAGCGTCTCGAAAACATCGTGAAAGGCGCAAAATCCCTTGCCGGTCCTCAAGCTAAAATCGCAAATGTCGGTTGGTGCTTCGGCGGAAGCTGGTCCTTAAAATCAGCTCTTCTAACGGGTGATCAAAACATCGGCTCGGTGATGTATTACGGAATGCCAGTACGTGATGTGGAAAAGCTCAAAACGTTGAATTCAGATGTTTTGGGGCTTTTTGCAACAGAACAATACATCTCTGAAGCGATCATCAAGGAGTTTGCAGCAAATATGGAAACCGCCGGAAAGAAATTAACCTATAAAATTTTCCCTGCGGTACATGGATTCTCCAACCCGAGCAACCCAAAGTATGATCCCGAGGCAAGCAAAGAAGCTTACGGAATGGCAATTGGCTATCTAAAAGAGAAATTTAAAATCTGATCAAAAAAAATCTGCCCGGAATAGGATCCCGGGCAGATTCATTTTAGGGTTAAGCCTTATTTGTAAAGTCCATTGAAGAGCATCTTGAATGTCCCATGGGACTGGGCGCGGAAGGTGATTTCAGGACCATAGGCATAGAGTTTACCTTTTCCAACCTGAGCTTCAAAAGCAGTTACGCCATTTTTCAAGTACTGTTGGCCCCAGGCCCAACCGCTTTTCAAAGGAGGCTCCGTACCAAACCAAGCCAATGGCTTTAATCCCTTCAATGCTGCGTCAGGCGCTAATTTGAATACCGGATTGTTATTGAAGAGCACATTGGCAGTCTCCCCCATTCCGTAGTTGGCTGGGGCAGAATTATCCACATACATTTCCAGCACGCTACCAGGAATGTAATACTTGTCTCCGGTTAGACTTTTTTCCTTGCCATCCACTATTTCTACCAAGGCATTAGAAACCGGGAGGTTGAGGAGGTTGGCCAAAGAAGTCGCCGCTCCCACTGTAATGATTTGCCCACCATTTTCAAGGAAAGTTTTCAGCTGTGGAATCGACTTGTCTACCGTCAATCTTCCCAGCATATGGTGGTATTCGGCAGGAATATCTTCCTTTTTAGGCTGGCTTCCTCCTCCGTATCCTCCACCGCCACCAGGCATTCCCGGACCGATAAACAGAATCACATCGTATTTAGAATTGAGATCTCCACCGTCGATTTCCTGAGCAAAAACCTGTTTGTAATCAAAATGGAACTGCTCCATCATCCAACGCACCCATCCCGAAGGCATAGATCCACCATACATATCAAATAGTCCAATTCGGGACGGCTTGATTTCTTTGGTACCGGCAGGCTGTCCGCTTATTCCGAGGGGCATTACTCCATAGGCTTTGGCAGCGGCTTCGAGTGCTTTCTTACCTGAACCGGGAATAAAAAACGAACCAGCTGGCAGACCACTCGAGGCGGTACTAGTTCGGTAGACTTTAACTTTTGCTTTCAAGAGGTCATTTACTGCAAGGAAAGAATCATTGACCCTCGCATCAAGTAAATACCCTGAAGCAGAAGGGACAGCGGCAGGATCCGGAGAAAGAAGCTGACCATAAGCCACTTTTTCAAATGGACCGTCAAAACCTTCCATGATTCGGTCAGCCTGTACTCCCATTTGGTAGGCCAAGGTCCAACCCGCTGCATCGTAGGGACGAATCGGAGGACCTCCGGGATAGAGGAAGTCATTGGGGTGATCTTGCGGCTCAAACATATCCAACACATGAGGTCTGAATGCCTGAGCTGTCTTGACGATGTAGGAACCTTTAGGATAGCTCTTGCCGCCAACGGTAAAATCAGCAGTGGCTTTGTGAACCGCAACTCCTGATTTGATCAGCGCATTCAAAAACTTGATGGCTGTAGGGAAATCTGCTTGGTTAGCCGGCAAAATATACCCTCGGGGATCCCTTAATCCAGGGTTTTTGTACACCGAGTCATAGAACTGAATCGGAAGACCAGACCGAAATCCAAAATAGGCAGCGTCCTCATCATCCGCTTCCTTCTTTTTCTGAGCCGCGTCAAATTCATCCTGGATAGCTTGAGCGTACTTAGGGAAACGTGTCCAAGTATCTGTATTTCCTCGCTCGATGGAATTGCGTCCCATTTTGTAAAAATTATAGAGCAATTCATCCCCATGTCTCACGGCATGGTTGAGAATGGCATAATTCAAAGAAACCGAATAATCGATCGATCTGCGGAATGGCCAGGGACCCGGAGTAACAGGGAAAGGATTCCCGTTATTTGGAATCAGACGGTCCGGAACTAAGGGAATGGAATACGGAGAGGGACTTCCCACGATTTCAGTCAAAATCCCGATCATATTGTGATAGTACGGGGTAGTTCTAAGGCCACCGTTCCACCAGGTAGAAAACACCGAGCCGTCCAATCGGGTATAGCCGGGTTTATCTTCCACATGGAGCCTGTTGATCATAGCTGCACCCACGGCATCCAAACTGGTGATGATCAAGGGATCAAATACATGGTTGAAAGGATCTCGGTAAGGAGGTCCGGCAACGACCGTTCCTGCAGGACCCGATTGGTGATGATTGTAAACAATCTGAGGAAGCCATTCCACGTACTGTTGAAGTGAAATATTGGTAGACTCCGACATGTTGTTCATATAGAAATCCCGGTTGTTGTCGTGACCGACATACTTTTGATAAAGTACCGGAATGCTTTGATTCCGCTTCGATTTGTCAGGGTTGCTCATGTACCAATCCGACATGATCTCCATTCCATCGGGATTGACATGGACCAGGAGAATGATCACCTCATCCAAAATTTTCAGCGTTTCCTCATCGGTTCGGGAGGCAAGCTGATACAGCGTTTCGATCAATTGCTGAGCTCCGACCACTTCATTGGCATGAAGCCCACCGTCAATCCAGACCACCGGCTTTCCCTCTTTCACCAAGGCTTTTGCCTCTTCTTCGGTAATTTCCGCACGACCAAGTTTTTGGGAAATTTCCTTGTATCGATCCAACTGCGCGAAGTTTTTTGGGGCGGTGATGATCATCATTGGCTGAGATCGGCCAAATTCCGTCTTTCCGATTTCGACGAGTTTGACCCGGTCACTGGCTTCATCCACCTTTTTGAAATAGGCTTCTGCTTGACTGAAATTGGCCAGCATGTATTCGTCTCCGATTTCAAAACCGAAATGAGACTTGGGGGTGGGGATAGTTTGGGCAAAAGCCATATTGATGGCTGCTACCAAATACAAAAAGAAGAATAATCGTTTTCTCATGAGGAAAGAATTGGATGGTGGGTACAATAAGAAACAAAATACGAGCAAGCCGCCTCTTTTCGCTCGATTTTTACAGGGATATGAAAATTATTACAGGATCGGGGCAAAAAAACAATAAGTCAAATTTAATTCTTGCTTCACTTTTGGGAGACAAAAATTGAACCCATTGAAATCCCGAAATATAATTCTGAATCAGTCATTACAGCTTCTAGCCCATCCGTCAAAAATCCTTACTTTTGCCTGTAATTCCTTACCATTTCCATTCCTCCAAAAAAACTCAACATGTCTGAGGTAAAAATATTTGCAGGCACCAATAGTCTTCATCTGGCTGAGAAAATCGCCAAGAATTATGGAAAAAAACTCGGAGACTTGACCATGTCCAAGTTTAGCGACGGGGAAATGTCCCCTAGTTTTGATGAGTCCATCCGAGGCTGTACTGTTTTCATTATTCAAAGCACCAATGCTCCCAGTGATAATATTCTGGAACTTTGTCTGTTGATCGATGCGGCCAAGCGAGCGAGTGCCTATAAGGTTTGTGCTGTGATCCCATATTACGGATATGCCCGCCAAGACAGAAAAGACCGTCCCAGAGTATCCATCGCTGCCAAGTTAATTGCCAACATGTTGACCTCAGCAGGTGCAGACCGGATCATGACCTGCGACTTGCATGCAGGACAGATTCAGGGTTTTTTCGACATCCCCTTGGATCATTTGAACGGATCAGCTATTTTTGCACCCTATTTGAGTACGCTTAGGCTTCCGGATATGATTTTCGCAGCTCCCGACGTAGGAGGAGTAGCCAGAGCCAGATCTTTTGCCAAGCACTTTGAAGTAGAAATGGTCGTCTGTGACAAGCACAGAAAAAGAGCCAACGAGATCGCATCCATGCAGGTAATCGGAGACGTGGAAGGAAAGGATGTGATTTTGGTAGATGATTTGGTTGATACCGCAGGTACACTTTGCAAGGCAGCTCAAATCATCAAAGAAAAAGGAGCCAATTCAGTAAGAGCCATCGTAACTCACGGGGTTCTTTCCGGAAAAGCTTATGAAAACATTGAAAATTCCGTTTTGGAGGAGCTTGTCATTACTGACACCATTCCCCTGAAGCAGCATTCTTCAAAAATCAGAGTACTGACCGTAGCCGATCTGTTTGCCAAAGCGATACATGCGGTAACCGGACACACCTCGATCAGTTCGCTGTTTATTTAAGCAACCAATTTTAAATACAAATACTTATGAAAACACTAGAGATTATAGGGTTTAAAAGAGCAAATCTCGACAGTGCCGCTTTGAATGAAATCAGAGATTCCGGTAATGTTCCCTGCGTAGTTTATGGACCTGGTATCCCTGAGCAAATTCATTTCTACTCACCAGCTATTCTTTTCCGTGACTTGATTTACACTCCTGAAGTTCACTTGGTGGAACTGAACGTGGAAGGTACCATCATCAAAGCGGTATTAAAGGAAGCACAATTCCATCCTGTAAGCGAAACCTTGCTTCATGCAGACTTCATGGCTTATACCGATGACAAGGCGATCAAATTCGAAATTCCTGTGAAAATCGAAGGTAGCTCTCCAGGTGTTGCTAAAGGGGGTAAGATGGAATTCAAAACCAGAAAACTAAAAGTAAGAGGATTGGCTAAAAACCTTCCTGACTACATCGTGGCTGACATTTCTTCTTTGGATTTGGGTAAATCCTTCAAAGTTGGAGATGTAAAGACCGAAGGATTCGAAATCCTAACCGCTCCAAATGTGTCCATCGTGACTATTGGTATTCCAAGAGCGCTTAGAGGTAAAAAAGGAGAATAATCCCTATTCCTACAAATTATTAAATCCTGCTCTTTACCGGGCAGGATTTTTTATTTTCGCAGCATAAAGCTACCTGAATCAGGATATGCCTATGAGAAGTACCTCTCTCACAGTGGAATGATCACTTGGGACATTCTCCCGAAACAAGTTCAGGACAAGCGATGTGGCCGGAAAAGCAACTAATTAACACATGAAATACCTCATCATCGGTTTGGGAAATATCGGTCCGGAATACGAACTCACCCGACACAATATTGGCTTTCTGACCCTCGACCGATTGGCAGACAAAGAAGGCGCAAGCTGGAAAAGTGAGCGTTTGGCCTTCAAAACCGAAGTGAAATACAAGGGACGAACCCTTCATCTGATCAAGCCGACCACTTACATGAACCTGAGCGGCAAGGCGGTGAACTACTGGATGAAAGAACTTGCTATTCCCAAAGAAAATATTCTCGTCTTGGTTGACGACATGGCCATTCCCTTCGGAAAATTACGAATGAGAGCAAAAGGAAGTGCCGCAGGCCACAATGGTTTGAAAAACATCGAAGCCCTCTGCGGAGGTCAGGATTATCCTCGGCTCCGCATGGGAATCGGGGACAATTTCCCAAAAGGAAGACAGGTAGAATACGTTTTGGGAAGATTTACCCAGCAGGAATTTGACGAACTCCCAGCGATGATGGACAAAGCCACTGAGATGATTTACGGCTTTTGCACCACCGGAATCGCCCAGACAATGACCCAATACAACGACTGATTTTAGAGGGAGATTTGGATTTGACCGAATCTCCCTCTTTCTTTGTGGCACTTCAGGAAACTGATTTATAAAGAAGAGGCGAGAGAATAGGCTCGGTGACCCTCTGGCAACCACCCCACCTTTGGGAAAGGTGCCAAGTCCTACCCTTAGCGGGAACTATAAATTGGCGTAAAATCTACTGCCCCACTTTCTGGTTCGGATTCTGTCTTTGGGAAAAATTCTTTTTCAGTCCCTGAACTTAAACCCTGATTTCAAACCGACCAAACCATGAGTCATTTCGAAACCGATTCGATCCGCATACAACGCCGCTCCGATCTCAAAGAACACTCCTCACCTATTTTCCTCACTTCCAGCTTCACGTTTGAATCGGCGGAAGAGGCAAGGGCAATGTTTGCCGACGAGATACAAGGCAATATTTATTCGCGATATTCAAATCCCAATTCATCGGACCTGATAGAGAAAGTGTGTAGAGCCGAAGCAACGGAGGATGGAATTGCAACTGCATCGGGGATGGCGGCCATGTTTGGAAGCATTGCCTCCCTCCTACAGCAAGGAGACCATATCCTAGCCTCCCGATCACTCTTTGGCTCAACACATCAACTACTTACCCGTGTATTCCCAAAATGGGGCATTACCTCCACCTACGGAGATATCTCTGATTGCCAAAACTGGGAAAAACTAGTTCAGCCCAACACCAAAATGCTCTTTTTGGAAACTCCATCGAATCCAGGATTAGAAATCATCGATCTGGAATGGGCTGGAAAGTTCGCTGCAGCACACAACCTGATTCTTGTAGTGGACAATTGCTTTGCTACGCCTTATCTCCAGCAACCTGCCAAATGGGGAGCGCACATCGTCACTCATAGCGCCACCAAGTACATCGATGGACAAGGCCGGGTTTTGGGTGGTTTGATTTTGGGAAAAAAAGAGCTGATCAAGGAAGTGCAGTTTTTCACCCGCCATACCGGACCATCCATTTCCCCATTTAATGCTTGGATTTTATCAAAAAGCCTGGAAACCTTAGCCGTGAGAATGGATCGTCACTGCGACAATGCACTGAAAGTATCAGGGTATTTTGAGGGAAATCCGGAATTGGAAGCTGTAAAGTATCCATTTCTAAAATCCCATCCACAACATGAACTGGCCATAAAGCAAATGAAGGCCGGCGGAGGAATCATTACCCTGACCTTAAAAGGAGGGCTAGCCCGAGCTCAGCGGTTTATCGATCAGCTTCAGATGATCTCGATCACACCCAATTTGGGAGATACCCGAAGTATTGTCACCCATCCGGCTTCCACTACCCACAGCAAGCTTTCCATGGAAGAAAGAGCCCGAGTGGGGATAGCGGACGGTTTGATTCGCTTGTCTGTAGGCCTTGAGCATGTGGAGGACATCATCAAGGATGTAGAACAAGCCATAGCAAAATCCAAATAAAAAAAGGCTCCGGAATATTTTCGGAGCCTTTTCTGTTTCTACCAAGTTGTATGTTTGAGTTTGGGAAAAGCTCGGATCACGTCACTCAAACTGATTTGACCGACAAGATGCCCGTTTTTCAAGACAGGAAATCGACGGTATCTGTGTTCCAAAAATTTCTGAGCTGCATCAAAAAGCGACATTTCAGGATCTATTGTCATGACATTGGTACTCATGTGTTCCTTGACCTTGGCAGGAAATCTTACCGTGTTGGTGTATTTTCCCTTAATAATTTCACCCAGGCAATCCCGCTCAGAAATCACGCCTACCAATGCGCCTGATTCATCCAAAACCGGAGCTCCGGAAATTTTCCGCTTGGTCAACTCTTCCAAAACCTTGTCGATCGAATCTTCAGGATGAAAAGTTACCAGATTAGTTGTCATGTGATCTTTGACCAAAATCTGCTGCATCGGGGCCTTTGGCTCCACCACTCTGACCCCCTGAAAACTTTTTACCATAGCTCATTAAATTAGATAGATTAATAAGATACTGATTTTCACTCGAAATGAAAATATAAAAATGGATAAGTCAGGAAAAACAGGTTTTTATTTTATGTGAAATCAAATCACCCAATGATTATTTCAAGTCATTTCTAAGGATCACAAAAGGCCTCCAATGTGTCGTAGGTGGCTTATACAGCTGATCAAAAGCAAATGTTCCAATCACAATATCCTGATCACCGTCCAAATCCAAATCTCCTTGGGTAAGGGTAAGCCAATAGTAGCCAGGAGAATCCGGTAGATTAAAAGGCTCAAATTTGCCCTCTGAGTTTTGACGGAAATACAGAAGATCTTGCTTGGGTAGTTGATTTTGATCGGCAAAAAAAGAAATCGCTATAATATCCGAATCCCCATCCTGATCGAAATCCCCCACTTCCACCCCACTTGCCCCATACATCGGGTAAAACCACCTCTCCTCAAATTCCCCATCACCGTTGTTCTCAAAAATCCGGACTCCGTGATAATTTTTTAAAATCTGAGAAAGGTCAGCATTATCTCCGTTGACCAAAACCAAATCTGGCACCCGATCCCCTGTCATGTCTTCATACCGAAAATCACTCGATCCAAAAGCAGGCTGAAATGCCAATAGAACTCTTTCCCGGAATTTCCCTTCCCCTTGATTATCAAACAAAACCACCGATTCCTTGGCTTGAGTCATCAAGGCTAAAATATCCTGATCCCCATCTTGGTCAAAATCAACCGCGATGGTCCTCCTCGCTCCAGGATCTTTTCGAAGAATCACTTCCTCAAAGCCTCCAGGTTTAGATAAATACATGCTCAATTTACCCAAGTGATTCCCGAAATGACTGACCACATGATCCTCCGAACCATCCCCGTTCCAGTCTGCAAATTCCACATGAACAGGTCGCATCAGTTTATCCTGAATGGTGTTTTTCAAGACGGATTTTGGTGAGGGAGAATACACGCTCAGTACGCCAAGGGAATCATTGGCAGGATCCATCAGCCCCATCGACAACAAATCGTAGGAACCGTCCTGCTGCCAGTGAAGTTCCACAGGAGCCACCGGCGTGTAAACGGAATCTATTTGCGCAAATTTTTTCTTGGAATCGAGAACGTAAAGCGCACGAAATCGATGCCCCAACCACAGGTTCCCGGTTTGGGGATGCACTTTCAGCAACGTGGTGAGGCTGGATCTCACGAATGGAAACTCGGGTACTTCCAACTTAAATCCGGGGATTCCAGCTTTTGGAGCCTCTTTTTTTGCTTGAGGAAGTGGTTTTTCAGGAGCGTTTTCCAAATAATAAGTTTGGAGCTTCTCCCAATTTTCACGGGTAATTAAGGGGGCTTTGGAATAAATCCCGGGAGGAATACCTTCGTCTTCCGGCAATGAGGTCCCAAAATCCGACTCCAGATAGAGCCCCATCCGTTTACGCATGTCGGGAAGTACTTTGGCTTCCCAGGTCTTTTTATCCAAAATCCCAGGCTCCGGCTTGATGTGACAGGCTGCACAATAGCCATTGGCCAATTGCTCTCCGGATAGATCCAGGTCCGATTGGGCCAATTGATTCAAAGAGGGTGGAGGTTGCTTCCGCTCTGAAATGGGCCCACAGCTCCATACCAACAATCCCAATCCCAGAATGTAGTTACGCATACGTTACAAAACGGCTTTAAACTCGTTGACTAATTCCGGATCGACCCCAAAATGTTTTGAAAAATCCAGTGGCATGGAGGAAAACGACAAATCTGGGTTGACAAACTGATTGGGTGATGCCTTGGCAATTTTGCAGGAGGCATGAACCTCCTTTAGCCAGCCGCTTTTTTTCAACACCGGAACATGTTCAGCTTTTGTCCCGCCTCCCGGCATGATGATGATCCGGTTGTTGGCTTTTTCCAACAAATCCAAAATAATCGGCAGACCCTCAGTGAGCGAATTTTTCCCGCCTGAAGTCAGAATCCGATGAAAACCCAACTGGATAATCCGCTCCAGGGAATCCTCCAAATCGGCTGAGGCATCAAAGGCCCGGTGAAAGGTACAAGGCTTATCTCCTGCAGCTCGGATCAGCCATTCGCATGCCGATTCATTTACTTTTCCCCTTTCATCTAAAATCCCAAATACAAAACCATCTGCACCCAATTCTCCAAGCAATTGGATATCCTGCTTCATGACCATCAGTTCCTTTTGAGTATAGACAAAATCACCTCCTCTGGGACGGATCATCACAAATACGGGAATATCAACCTCGCTTCTCAAAAACCGAAGCATTCCAGCGCTGGGAGTCTCCCCTCCTTCGGGAAAATTGGCGCACAACTCCAGCCGGTCAATCCCAAATTGAGCGGCTTCCAAAGCGGCCTGAAGGTTGAAAACAGGGGCCTCCAATAAAATCTTACTCATGGCTTAAAATGGCTATTGGAATCGATCAGAGTATTTCCAGAAGAGGTTGCTTTGGCAAAATTGAAACCGGGATGAACAGCGAAAGCACCCATTTCCCCATATTTATTGATAGCCAAAAATCCCGCTTGGATATCTTGAACGTTTTTAGTCTTTGAGACAAGTCTTTTTACAGCTTCCTCACAGGCTTCCTGGGGACTTCTTCCCTGGCGCATCAATTCTACAATCAGGAAGCTTCCGCAAATCCGAATGATGGTTTCCCCAAGTCCTGTTGCTGTGGCAGCTCCGACTTCATCATCCACATATAGTCCGGCACCGATAATCGGGCTATCTCCTACCCGACCGTGCATTTTATAGGCTAATCCACTTGTCGTACAGCTGCCGGCAAGTTTTCCATTGGAATCCATGCCGATCATACCGATCGTGTCATGATTTTCTATATTGATGATCGGCTTATACTGACTGGTGATCTTCCATTTATCATACTCCACCTGGGCCTTTGGACTCAGCTTTTCTTCTTCCAATGGAAACCCCTGAGCTATTGCAAACTGTCTGGCTCCTTCTCCCGCTAGCATGACGTGCGGAGTTTTTTCCATCACAGCCCTGGCCAGCGAAATCGGGTGCTTGATCTGACGGACAAAAGCCACCGATCCACAGGCTCCATCGCCCGTCATGATGGATGCGTCAAGGGTGGTGATTCCTTCCCGGTCCGGCAATCCCTGAAGGCCTACGGAAAGATTCTCCAGATCAAGTTCTGTCACCTTCACCCCAGCCTCTACCGCATCGAGAATGCTGCCGGTTTCATAGAGCTTTGCCCAGGCCGCGTCATTTGCCGGAACTCCGTGATTCCAGGTTGACAAAATGATCGGCTTTTCTCCTGATGGAGTTTTTTCGGTTGGAGTTTGGGTACAGGCACTTGCCACTCCGGGTAAAAAAAGAGCAGAACCCAGTAGGGATTGCTTGATAAACTTTCTTCTTTGGGACATTGGGACTATTTTAGAATCAGGGTTTCAAATTATCAATTTTGACTCAAATCCCCCTTCCCCCCCATCCAAATCCTGAAAAACAAATCCGATGCGACCTTATATCTTAAAAGAAGCCAATTGGAAAGATCTGAAAACCTTCCGTTTCGAGTTAGCCGTTTTGCCTTGGGGTGCCACCGAAGCACACAATTACCACATGCCTTACGGGACGGATGTCTATGAAGCCGATGCCATCGGTGCTGAAGGCGCCAGAAAGGCCTGGGAAAAGGGGGCAAAAGTGGTCGTTTTGCCTACCATCCCTTTTGGGGTCAATACCGGACAAAGCGACATCTACTTGGACATCAATATCTATCCGAGTACGCAGCTGATCATCCTGACGGATATCATCGAGGTACTTAACCGACAAGGCATCAAAAAACTGCTGATCCTAAACAGCCACGGCGGAAATAATTTCCAGCCTATGCTAAGAGAATTGGGCCTGAAATTTCCTGAAATGCTGTTGTTTACCTGTAACTGGTATCAGGCTTTGGACAAATCCAAGTACTTTGAAGAAGCGGGGGATCATGCGGATGAAATGGAGACTGCCCTGATCCAATACCTCCATCCAGAATTGGTGTTGCCCTTGGAAGAAGCTGGAGACGGGGCAGAGAAAAAATCTGTCATCAAAGGAATCCGTGAAAAATGGGCTTGGGCCGAGCGCAAATGGTCCCAAGTCACCGAAGACACCGGTATCGGAAATCCAAAAAAAGCCTCCCCTGAAAAAGGGAGGCGCTATTTTGAGGACGTGACAGACAAGGTTGCGGAGTTGATTGCCGAGATCTGCGAAGCAAAAGCCGGAGAACTTTACCGTTGATCAATTGGGCATCGTGAAGATTTCCACAGGAACCATCTGCCCTTTGTAGTCAATCATTACGGCTGATTTTGCGCCTTTTGGCAAAGTAACTTCCCGTGTGGATTGGGATCCAAAGCCGGAACCAAAACTAAGATCCACGCGCTGTCGCTTCCCATTCTCCAATTCGAGGATCAAAGCCATGGCCTCTTGGCCAAATGACAGCGTTTTTGCCTCTGCGTTTTGAGTTTTGAAAGCGAGCAATTTCCCGCGGTTTTGAGATGCAAAGTAAATGGGGCTCCCCTGATCAGGGCTGAGTTTAACCAAGGCTTTTGCATCTCCCGGAACCACAAATCCACTTTCTCTGGGGTTGACTGGATTAAAATTCCCCTTGCCATCGCCAAGCAAAAGCAACCCTACAGATGCATCCAGTCTTCCTATGAAAATTTCATTCCCGTAATCATTGCCCACCAATAGGATATCCGATAATCCGTCACCGTTTACGTCATCAGATACGATCCCGTTTGTTGGAGCAATTTGAGCCAGGATTGGAAGCTCGTGAACAGCGAATTTCCCCTGACCGAGATTTTCCACCCATACGGTGCGGTCAAAATTACCGGTGAGAATCTGAACCTCTTTCTTTTCCTCTTCGGTGAAAAATGTCTCTTCCGTACTTCTTGCAAAGTATTTATAGCGATCAAATTTTCTTCGGAACATCGGGCTTTGACCATTCAAATCATCCCAAAAATGACTGGGGTAGGAAATGTAGGTTCCCCCGGGTTTGTCTTTGTAGAAGGCAAAACTCACCGGATCCACGCTTCCGTTATTATCAAAATCTTTGGCATAAATCTTAACCGGCTTGTCTTGAGTGGGATGATGGGAATTGTTAGCTCCCAGGTTTCCCACTACCCAATCCACATCTCCATCTTGATCAAAATCAGCCGTCGCTATAGAATTCCACCAGCCTAACTGATTTTCCAAACCGGTATTTGTCAGTTTTTCAAATTTGCCCCCTTGATTGACAAACACAGTAATGGACATCAGTTCCCCTACCACCACCAGGTCGATCATTCCGTCACCGTTGACATCTGACCAAACCGCGTCGGTCACCATACCCACCTCCCTAAGGCCAGGAGCTACCTGATCTGTTACGTCTGTCATTTGTCCGCTTTGGTTCTTCAAAAGGTAGCTTTTCTCCGGCAAGGGGAATTTTCCGATTGGGGTTCTTCCGCCAACAAACAGGTCCAAAAAGCCATCTCCGTCAAAATCAGCTCCTCTTACCGAACTGCCATTTCCTTTTACAGAGGAGAAATTTTTGTCCAGGGTAAAATTTCCCTTTCCGTCATTGAGGTAAATCCGATCAAGATATTCGGCAGCATCAGGCAAAAATTCAGAACTTCCACTGACCAGGTACAAGTCATTATCCCCGTCGTTTTCAATATCAAAAACCAGAATACCTGCTTCCTCAAAAATCGGATCTTCGCCAGGAAGCAGTTCTTTTTGGACAAATTCACCACCGTCTTGCTGGGCATACCAAACCGGAGAATACCCTGAGGCAGAACCGATGATCAAGTCCTCTTTTCCGTTGCCATCCAAATCTCCAACCGCCAAGGCAGGGCCAAATTGAGTCAATTTATGCGGTAAAGTTCGCTGAACATTAAAGTCAATTTTATCCATTTCCTGGTGGACAAAGGAAATCCCCAATTCCTCTGAAACCTCCGATAGCAATTGATCCACTCCACCCAGATCCAGGACTGCAGTGGAATTTTTGCCTGACTTCGCACTGGCATAATCTATCGTCAACACTTGGTTGGATTGGACATTGGAGAGGATGGATTCCTTTCCATCCGGCCAAACCACCCAGAGCTCTGAAATTTTGCTGACCGAATCAAGCCCAAAATGAAGCACATCTTCGAGGGAGGACATGTATCCTCTGACCGTCTGCATTTCCTGATACAATTGATTGCCAGCACCAAGCTTCAACACTACTTTTGCACCTAAACCCATAGGATTTTTGGCTGATCCCTTCAGCTTAACCCGAAGGTAATTGGGTGCCTTCTCCCTTTGGTTCAATCGATTTTCGAAGACAAAAGCAGGGTCGTCAATATTGTTGACCACATAATCCAAATCACCGTCATTGTCCAAATCCACCAAGGCAGCTCCATTGGAAAAAGAGGGAAGACTTAGGCCCCATTGAGTTCCCTGATCTTCAAATTTCAGATTCCCGTTATTTCGATAGGCATAATTCGGAATTTTCACAATCGGAATGGAATCCAACAACTGTCGGGTAGAAGCGATGCTTCCCACATCTGCCCGGTAATTCGCAAAATCTTTATCGGTAATATCCCGGGGAAATCCATTGGTGATCAACAAATCTCTCAACCCGTCATTGTCCACATCCCCGAAAAGCGGTGCCCAACTCCAATCAGTCTGGTAAACCCCAGCCATCAAGCCAATCTCGGAGAAAGGAATTCCCGGTCCGTTGTTCAAGTGTAGCATATTTCGCACATACTGGTACTCATAACCAAACTGCTCGTTGTTGATGTAAGTTTGGTAGACATTCTTTCCGATGGTGGTTTTCTTGCGGTAATTATCCTCGCCCAACATATCGATGGTAATCAAATCCGGCAAGGCATCATTGTTAAAATCAGCAATGTCCGAACCCATCGAAAACTGGCTTTGGTGTCTCAGATTTTCCTTGGTTTTGTTTGAAAACGTCCCATCCTGATTATTGATGTAGAGGATATCATTGGTGATGTAGTCATTGCTGACATGGAGATCTGGCCACCCGTCATTGTTCAAATCTGCCACCAGCAACCCCAAACCAAAGCCTTCGATGGTAATTCCTGCCTCAATGGTCACATTGGTAAATGTCCCGTCTCCATTATTTCGGTAAAAACTATCATTGTTGATCGCCGAACCGTCAGTCACCTTGGGACGGAAGTTAGTCGGCTTGGCAGTCAACTGCTCATTGTTGAGGACATAGAGATCCAAATCCCCATCCAGGTCATAATCGAGAAAAGCAGCTCCCATAGAATTTCCTGCGTCTGCTATCCCATAATCGGCTGCCATCTCCTTGAATGACACAGAACCGGTAGCATCTTTTCCCTGATTGACAAAAAGCAGGTTATTCCGCTCTCCAGGGCCCTTTTTCATCGCTGTGGCTACATAAATGTCCGGCCACCCATCACCATTTATGTCCACGACCACACTACCGGTGCACCACTTTTCGGTGGCCATGATTCCTGCACTTTCCGAGATGTCCTTGAACTTGAATTTCCCTTCATTCAGATAGAGTCGGTTGGAAACCTGATTTCCGGTAAAAAACAAGTCAGGCAGTCCGTTTTGATCAAAATCCGCAACAGAAACTCCGCCCCCATTAAAAATGTATTCATCCGTCAGGATATTGAACGTATCAGATTCGATAATTTGATTGTTAAAATCAATTCCTGTTTCTTCAGGCGACTTGAGAACGAACAATGTTTCATCTTTTTTACAAGACAAGAGAAAAGAAATTAAGGCAAGGGAATAGAGACTAATTCGGAAATTCATAGGGTAATACAGGAAGTGTTGGGATCGGAAATTAGCATTTTATTGTCGGAGGAGGCAAAGTATTTGGCAAAAAAAGCGCTAAACAAAAAAGAGAAGGCCTTACGGCCTTCTCTAAATTTCTCAAAACTCAAATTTCTTAGAAACCTGGGTTTTGGGTTAGGATATCAGCACCTACAAGGTCAATCTGATCTTGAGGAATTGGAACCCACTTGTATTTGTCAGTGAATTTAGCACCACCCAAAGCAGCTGGAAGCTTCTTAGCATCGTACGCAAAGTAGAAGTCAAGCTCAGCCTGAACAGTTCCCCAACGTACTAAGTCATAGAATCTGTGACCTTCCATACCCAATTCAAGTAGTCTTTCATGTCGTACTGCCAAGCGGGCGGTATCTGCACTAGTCCAAGGAGCATCGTAGGTATTGATTACATAGTTAGCTGCATCAGAACCATCTGCTCTCTTAATGAAGGAGTTTTTCGCTCTTGTTCTAACCAAGTTCACATATTCACGAGCTTTCTCCAAACCTCCGGTCTCGATTTCTGCTTCAGCAGCCATCAACAATACGTCAGCAAATCGGATGATCAGGAAGTTGATACCAGTGTAACCTGGAGTCCAAGATGAGTTATCCTGAAAACGGCCTTGCTCTGATCTGCTATATACATACTTCTTAGGAGAATAAGGACCTGCGTTTGGCTGGTTACGAATCCAAGCTGCACCTGGATGATCTTGCCAATCCAAATACGGAAGACCTCTTCTACCTACTGTATGATCCAAACGTGGATCCAATGGACCTGCATCAGGAGTGAAAGCAGCAGCTGAAGCAAGACCCATGTCATTCTTCACTTCGTTTGCAGCACTGTTGTAAGATTTATCCAAAAGTGGCAAACCATTCGCAGTTCTAAATGCATTCACGAAAGTGAAGCTTGGCTGGAAGAATCCGCAACAGTTACCTGGACCAGAAGGACCGGTATTGTAAGGGAAGTTCAAGTCAAACTCAGGGTTTGCATTGTTAACAGATCCGGTGTTTGCAGCAGCCTGATAAGCCCAAACAGACTCTTCATGGTTGTCATTTGCAGCTCGGAAAACATCATCATAGTAAGGAACAAGACCATATTTCTTACCATTTGAAGTAACACCGTTGTTGATTACATCAGTAAACAAAGTCTTTGCTTCGGCATACTTCTTCTGATAAAGGTAAACCTTTGCCAAATAAGCCTTAGCAGCCCATACGTTTACTCGTCCTACTTGAGCCTGAGTTGCAGGAAGGTTTGCAACTGCTTCTTGGAGATCAGCTTCAATGAACGGCCAAAGTGGCTTATCATTTTTCACTTCTTCCAAACCACTGCCATAGTCCACAGTTTCATCCACATAAGGAGTTTTGTCATAATCACGGGCCAGTTCAAAATAGAAGTGAGCTCTCAAGAACTTAGCTTGCGCCGACAATCTCTTTTTGTCTGCTTCAGTCACATCTGGACCTGGTTCCTGCAAAAGTCTCAATACGGTGTTTGCACGGGCAATACCTTCGTAACAAACGTTATACTTTGACCCCATCTCCCCGTCAGCAGCACCGTTTTCAAAACGCTGGATTGGGTTGATGGTACTGAAGTCACCTGGGTCAGTTCCTTTATTTGCCTCACCGCCTCGAATACTACCCCATACCCAGTTGGATGGAGACCCTAATCTGTTACCACGACCGTTTACCTGAGAATAAGCAGCAATCAACACTGCCTCGATACCAGATAGAGAAGAAAGCTGGTTTTCTGACAACTGTCCTACCGGTGGTATCTCCAAGAACTCATCGCTACAACTCACTGCTACCATCATCGCTGTGGATGCTAGTAGCGCACCGATTTTTAATTTAAAATTCTTCATTTGTCTAATCTATTATAGTTTCTATAACTCGATTCAAAATTTGTTGTTTGACTTAGAAGCTCAAATTTAGACCGAAAGTCCAGCTTTGAGTTACAGGATAGTTTCCTACGTCAATACCGAATGTGGTATCAGCACCACCACCTACTGCAGGATCCAAGCCTTCATAACCTGTGATTGTAAACAAGTTGTTTACAGAAGCAAATACTCTAGCTCTTTCCATTTTCAGCTTCTGAAGTAAGCTTGCAGGAGCAGAATAGCCCAAAGTCAAGTTTTGCAATCTCAAGTATGAACCATCCTCAACATACCAAGAGTTTGCAACTTGGTTGGTTGAAAAGTTTGTTGTCTTCTCAAGAACAGGAATCTCAGCATTCAGATTTTCTGGAGTCCAAGCACCTTTCAATCTTTCAGACATAGAAGCACCTTGGAAGGATTGGAAGAAATCAGTAAACCACTTAGACTGGTTGAAGATCTCATTTCCGATTGAGGTGTAGAAGTATGCTGAAAGGTCAAATCCTTTGTAACCCAAGGTAAAGTTCATACCACCTGTGAAATCTGGAACTGGACTACCCATAAACACACGGTCATTGGCATTGACAGTTCCGTCACCATTGGTGTCTTCATATTTGAATCGGCCTGGGGCCTTACCGTCCTGAGCAGGGTGAGAATTTACATCTTCCTGATCTCTGAAAAGACCTAAAACTTTCATACCAAAGAAGGAAGAAAGAGGCTGACCAACCGCATTACGGATAGGCTGGATACCACGGTAACTTGGGTTAACTGAGGTAATGAAATCCAAACCTTCAGACAATGAAACGATTTCGTTTTTCAGAGTAGAACCTGTTACAGTCAATTCGTAAGTCAAATCAGTAGTCAGGTTACCTCTGGTACTTACCAACAGGTCAAGACCTCTGTTCAACATTTGACCCACGTTTACAGCAGGAGGGGCGGCATTTGAACCCGCAGTCAATGGAATAGGAACTGTGAACAACAAGTCCTTGGTATCCTTTTTCCACCAGTCGAAAATCACATCCAAACGGCCGTTGAAGAAGGTACCGTCAAAACCGACGTTCTGGGTTACCGCAGTTTCCCACTGTGCATTAGGGTTACCGATTCGAGATCTTCTGAAACCAATGGTAGCACCTGAGTTTGAACCGGTGATGTCATAAGAAGAAGCACCTACGTTACCTGCATACAAAGAGTACTGGTTGTTAGGATCTACGTTGTTAGAGTTACCCATTTGTCCCCAACCACCACGGATTTTCAAATCATCGATCCAAGTTTGACCTTGAAGGAAGGATTCAGAAGAAATTCTCCATGCTGCTGAGAATGCTGGGAATGTACCATATCTGGCGTTTTCACCGAATCGGGAAGAACCGTCACGACGAACAACTGCACTGAAGATGTATTTGTCATTGTAGGTATATCGCAACTGACCAAAGTAAGAGTTGAAGTTTACACCTTTAAATTGATCCGAGTTTACCTGACGTGTACCTACTGGCAAGTTAGAGATAGTAATGAAATCAGGGTCAGTGGAGAATGGGTTTTGACCTACCGCTGAAATATTTCTTCCCTGTCCTGAATTCAAAGCTTCCTGACCTAACAAGAGGTTAAAATCATGCTTATCAATCTTCTTCTTGTAATTCAATGTGTTGGTGAAAGTCCAGCCAAATACGAAACCTGCACCTTCTCCATAACCGAAGGCCGAGTTGTTCTCAGAGTTTTCGTACTGGAGACGAGAGTAGTTCCAGAAGTAGTAGTTGTTGTACTGACCACCGATAGAAGTTCTGAAAGTCAAGTCATCGATGATGTCCCACTCGCCATACACGTTACCGATAATGTTCACGTTAAAGTTTCTGTTGTTGGCAATTCCGTCCAATTCAGCAACTGGGTTACGAGGGTTGTTGAAACCTCTTGAAGCTGTACCTGCATAACCTCCAAATTCGTCATATACTGGAATGATGGTTGGCATACGGAAAGCAGACAAAATGGTGTTTTCGTCATCAGCAAGTCCTCTTCCTCCTTCACCACCAAGTTGGCCAAGTGCCTGTCTGTAGGTTGCCTGGAAGTTTTCACCGATTCTGATTCGCTTAGAAAGGTCAAATTCAGAGTTGGCTCTCAATGAATATCTTCTGAATTCGTTTTGCTTCAAAATACCAGCCTGCTCCTGCATACCCAAACCGATGTAGAATCGGCTGGTCTCAGAACCACCGTTGAAACCCAAGGAATGTCTGTGAAGTGGTGCATTTCTGGTGATTTCGGAATACCAGTCGGTTCCTTCACCTGTAGCAGCTGCGGTCAATTGACGTACAGTTCCTTTGGTAGGATCCACGTTATACCATTCTCTCTGCTGCTCGATCTGAGCCGCTGAAAGTGGCCCTGGCTGACCTGATGCAACACCAAAAGCACCTGTTACCGGATCTCTGGTGATCAAGCTCAGGTAATATGGCATCACTGGTGTGTTACCACTTCCAAACTGAGGGTGGCCATATGCCGGAGCTCTGTTTGCCAATCTTGCAGCGTTGGTTTCGGCTAGCCAGGTATACTCAGCAAAGTCATCCGGATTCATCATTGCAATTCCTGTTCCTGGGTCAGTAACACCAAACATACCGTTGTAATCCACTCTCAACTTCTTGTCACGTGCACCACGCTTGGTGGTGTAAACGATTACACCGTTGGCAGCACGAGCACCATAAATGGATGCCGCAGCCGCATCTTTCAATACGGTAGTAGACTCGATGTCGTCTGGATTCAAGAAATCAGTAGAGGCAGTTGGTAATCCGTCCACGATGTAAAGAGGCTCGTTACCACCGAAGGCACCGAAACCACGAACACGGATAATGGAAGTAGTACCTGGCTGACCGTTGGTAATTACCGTCACACCGGAAACACGACCTTGAAGGGTTTGCTCCACGTTACCGGTTGGGATAACGGTCAAATCTTTCGGATCAACAGTAGCAATCGCACCGGTTGTTTCTCTTCTGGTATCGATAGAGTAACCGGTTACTACCAATTCAGTCAGTGTTCTTTCGTCTGGAGCCATGCTCACATCGATAACACTTCTTGCGCCAACCACCTGCTCGATAGTGGTGTAGCCAATAAAAGAAAATACCAGGGTTGCCTGGTCATTAGGGACACTGAGGGAGTATTTCCCGTCAATGTCAGTGGCTGTTCCGGTTGTTGTACCCTTAACAAGGATCGACACACCCGGAAGGCCTGCCCCGAACTCATCCAAAACCGTACCTGTCACTGTTTTTTGTGCAAAAACAGAAGCACTGGTTAGGACTAAGAGCGTAAGGCACACACTTAGGAATTTGTAAACATTTTTCATAAACATAGATAGATTGGGTAACAAGATTAATCTCAAAAACTTGTTGGTTAATTGATTATGCAATCGTTTGCGATTATTCTCAAAATAATTGCAATAGATTTTTGCTTGATTTTCAAGATTCTATTGCTATTACACCTTGGTCGACAGACCTGCTTACTAAAGAACCGATAGGTTTGAGTGCATCGGATGATGCGGATTGAGAGAAGGGAATACGCTAAGTAATATAGGTCATAGGCAAGCGAATTGGGTTTAATTGTTAATTCTTAATCGTCAATGTTAAATATTCTAAAACAAATTTCAAACCAAGAACCCTAAATAAAATTTCGATTTTCTTGAATTGACAGCTTATTCCAAAAGAGACATACATCAAAAACCCATAAAATAGAAACTCAAATTGCGAAAATGAAAAATAAAAGTCTTTGAAATTGAAAAGGAATCAAAATAACTAGGCGATGTCTGAATTTTCCTAAATCAATCCTTTACTTGGAGGATATTTCAGCAAAAAAGCCTTCACTTTCCCGTAATTCCTCAAAAAGGGGATCTTGAAATGCCTTTTCGGCTAATTGACGATTTGCCTGAATTGCCTTTTTCAGTTGGATTAAGGCTATTTCTTTTTGTCCTCCTGCTGCAGCAATCATCGCAAGACCATAGTATCCATATCCGAAATTCCGGCCTTGAACTACTGACTCTTCAAAAGCCATATTTGATTTGGCATAATCTCCAATGAGAAAAAAAGCCAGTCCTTTGTTGAAATTATCCTTGGGATCGGAAAAAGCGTAGTCAAATCTGAGCGTCGCAAGCTTGTAATCTCCTCTCAAAATATCCAAAGCCCCTCTAAGCGCTTCATTAGATTGAATAAAGGCCTCATTCTGGGTTAAGGTGGCTGCCTCGGATAACTTTTTATAGGCCTCCCAATATTCCCCTTTTAGTGCTAATATTTGCCCTTGATTAAAATAGGTATATGGATTGGGCTCGATCCGATTAGCCTGTTCGAGCAATCGAAGTGCTTCATCCCACAATACCTCCTTGGATCCTGGGTCCAGAGTTCGTTGCGCTTGTCGCATCCGGATCACCGCTATGTTGGTGTATGGAAGAGGGGAACGGAACAACTCAGTCATTCTGGAATAAATTGCTGCCTTTTCCTCCAAACTCTGACTTGACTCAGCAGCCAGGATCCATTCCCCAAAAGAAAGGTTTGTTGCCATGCTGGTAGTATTGGCCAATTCCTCCTTTAGCCTGAAACTCTGTTCCAAACTCAGACCCAATCGTGGTTTCGACCTGATCTCTACCTTAGCTACACGTAAATTAGGATACAAGTCCGAAGCTACTTGGGAAAATCCCGGGACTTTTTTTAATCGATCCATTTGCTCCAGGTAAGATTCCTGATTAGTCAGAATGGCATAAATTTCATCTTTTCGATTGGTTGATATCCCCTTATAATCTCTAAGTAACAACCTAAGATCAAACCAATCTCTCCACCGGGCCATTGTTTTCATTTCAGATTCCGGGATGGAAGGCACTCTTTCCATCAGTATTTGTCTGGCTGACACAGCCCTTTGCATACCCAAAGCGCTGCTTTTCCCCTCTCCAGTTTCAGGAGATTGGATACCCGTAATTTTGATTTGCTGGACAAGGGGATTCAACTCAAGAAATTGGTCTAGGCGCTTAAGGGTTTCCACATTAGCAGGAGTAGGCTTGAAAATCGAGGAGCCTAAGCCAAAGCTTAGCGCAAACTCTTCCTGCTGTACCAATTCTCTGTCCATTGACCCCGAGGTGATAAAAATACCAACCACAGGGATCGGTTCGTCCGGGTAAACTTCACCCAACTTTACCATAAGCTGTGGTGCAACGATTCCTTTAGCTAAAATTGCCTGCTCGTAGGGTTCTTGGATTTCTTTTTTCCCTTGGAAAAAAAGAAGCTCTAAAGTTGATCCCAACATCCAAGGCTCAAATTTCAGCGCAAATCTTTTCTCATAACCATAATTGGAAACGCTCCGCTTAAGGTCGATTTCTCCGAGATCCAGTTGATTGGTGGAGGACTTAAAAATGACGTGGACTTTCGGATTTTTTGGGATGAGTACGGATTCGACGGGGATGGTTCCTTTTACCGTAAATCGAACCGAGTCTCCTTCGAGTTTAAGTTTTTGTGGTATTACCTGAGCATCCTTTAAAAATTTGTTTTCAGGCATTATTATTGGACTTGCAAATAGGGATTCGGAGAAAATCCAAAACAAAGTCACCAAAATCTGAAACCTTCCGACCTTGAATTGATTTAACCTAATGAATTCCATTTTTTCTAACTTTCTCAAAATAAAACCACTCTAAACCATGGAAAAACTGAAACTATTCTTTGAAGAGCGAGCCTTTGGAGTTTGCTCACGATTAGGAGAGAAACTCAATTTTCCAATCGATAGCATTCGCCTTTTCTTTATTTATTCCTCGTTTGTAACTCTGGGATCGCCCATTATTCTGTATGTCAGTATGGCCATGACGATGAAAATCCGAAAGTATTTCCGAAAAATGAACAATCCTGTATTATTTGACTAAAGTTGGTTGAATTTCCGGTTTCCCAACACAAAATAATTCCAAAAAACAGACTTAACCGGACCTGAACTTGGCACCTCGAGTTCAGGTTTATTTTTTGTTTTGCGGATAAATCCCCGGTGATTCAGAAAGTCCCGATAGGCCTTCATCACTGCGTGACCAAATTCCTTTTTTCCTTTGAGGAAATAACCCACCGCAGCCAACATCTCCACTCCCAGTTTGACACAGAAAATCCCAAGAAACTTGGGACTTGCCACATTTTTATAAATCATGCTGAGATTGTTTCTGATATTAAGGTAAAGCTTATTGGGACTGGAGCGGTCCAAAGTCGCCCCCCCCTGATGAAAGACTGTCACCGAACCCAGGTAACCGATCTTCTTTCCTGATTTACGCAATCTCCAGCAAAGATCGATTTCTTCCATGTGTGCAAAAAAGTGCGCATCAAAACCCTCCTGCTCAAAAAAATCCGCCGCACGGATCACCATACAAGCCCCAGTCGCCCAATCGGTCTGGATCACGTCATCGAATTGGCCATGGTCCTTTTCCAGCGTATCCCAAATCCTTCCCCGGCAATAGGGATATCCAAAAGCATCCAAAAAACCCCCTCCGGCACCGGCATAATCAAACGTCATCCGATCTTGCCATGAAATAATTTTGGGCTGGATCGCTGAGTAATCCGGATGATGATCCAGCCAATCGATCAGATTCAGGTCCCATGCAGGCGTGACCTCCACATCGGAATTGAGCAAAATGAAGAATTCATACTTAGCCCTGAGCTCTTCCAATCCCCAATTGTACCCACCGGCATAGCCAAAATTGGACTTTAAGCGAATCAAAGGAATCTGGGGGAATTCACCGGCCAAAAAATCAAGGGAATCATCCGTGCTGGCATTGTCAATCACCCAAATATCAAACCTGCTGTGCCGAACGACAGAAGGCAAAAAGGCAGGCAAAACCTGCCTGCCGTTAAAATTGAGAATGACAATAGCGCAGGATTTCATCTGTTCATAATTTGTTTTTCATAGGCCATATGGAATCTCGCATGGTTAATAATCATTCAGGTGTGACGACTCCGACATGCTCGATTTCATCTGTTCATAATTTGTTTTTCATAGGCCATATGGAATCTCGCATGGTTAATAATCATTCAGGTGTGACGACTCCGACATGCTCGATTTCATCAGTTTATAATTTGTTCTTCAAAGACCATATGGAATCTCGCTTGGTTGACAAAGCCATGCTCAATTTTATGTGTTTACAATCTTTCTTTTAATGGCCACATCGCTTGTCGAGAACTTGCTTCGTGAGCATGTCCAGGAAAATATCACCCTGAGTGGGGAGTTATTCCGTGGTCATTTCATCCGAAAAGATTTCCCAAATCCATTCCCGGAATATTGGGAATCATACCCTCGGTGGCTGACTTCATTTCCGTTTTGATTTTTTGGTCGATGGCTTCCATGGCTTTGTTGGTTGCCGCCACGATCAAGTCACTCAGCATTTCTTTGTCTTTGGGAGAAAGCAGGGACTCGTCCATCTCGATTTTGAGCACTTTACGCTCCCCGTTGACCAATACTTTCACCATCCCTGCTCCGGATTCGCCTTCTGCAGTGAGATGGACCAATCGGGCCTGTACTTCTTTGATTTTTGCCTGGGCCTCTTTCACCTTGCCCATCATTCCCATAATATCAAACATCCTCGTGTCGTTTTTAAAGTAAATATATCAGATTATGCAGCTTTAAATTTCTTTTCTATCCATATAAAATTTGGCTTTTATACCAATCATAAAAATTTTAAAATAACTTTTATTCCGTTGGTAACATCTTTCTCTTCCGACAGGAAAACTTTTCCTTAACTTATTGTGTATAATCAATCGATCAATCCAATTAACCTAATGAAAACCATAGAAGTCATCGAAAAGGAACAAATTTCAACTCTCAGCTTTACCAAAAGAGATGTCATATCTGATCCTGAAGAACGAAATATCCGAATGGCAGATCTTTATCGCTCTCAGACGCTCGGAAACCTACTCCGTACCAAAGTAAAGTTGACCTTTGAATCAGCCGACGAAAAAGTGTTTCAGGTTTACACTACCGTTTGGGCCGTCGGAAGCGACTTTATTACTCTCAAAGGCGGAGTCTACATTCCGATTCGCTCTATATTAAAGGTGGACTAACTGAACAAAGCGATTGCTTGATCAAGGGAATAGGAATTTTGCTCCCCTGTTCCAAGATTCTTGATTGATATAGTGCCTGCACCTATTTCCTCATCTCCACAAATCCCCACAAAGGGGATTTCTTTTTTTGTAGCAAACTCAAATTGTTTTTTGATTTTGGCCTGATCGGGATAAATCTCAGTTTTGATTCCCGAATTGCGAAACTGGTTGAGTAAACTCAAGGCATAGGCAAAGCCTTTCCCGTCAAAATAAGTCAAAAGAAGTTTGGTTCCGGAATGGGCTTCGGCAGGAAATCCATTGAGTTCATCGAGCACATCATACAGACGGTCCACTCCGAAGGAAAAACCTACTCCAGACACTCCCGGCAATCCAAATACCCCGGTGAGATTATCGTATCTGCCGCCTCCGCTCACAGATCCTATCGAAACCCCATGAACTTTGACTTCGAAAATTGCCCCGGTGTAATAGGAAAGACCCCGGGCTAGCATCAGATCAAAATCCACATGATCCAGGTTTTCTCCCATCTGGGAAAGAATTCCGAAAACCTGCTCCAATTCTTCAACACCCTTTAGCCCGGTTTCAGAATTCTTCAAAAAAACTTTCAAAAACTCAACCTTCCCTGGAAGGTCGCTTTCCAAAGCCACCAAAGGAGCCAAATTCTGAATGGAGTCCGGGCCAAAACCCCGCTGGGTCAATTCTTCCTGTACCTTTTCCCAGCCGATCTTGTCCAGTTTGTCAATAGCCACGCAAAGCGGACCTTCTTTTCCAGCTTCCCCGATCGCTTCGGCTATTCCGGTCAGAATCTTTCGGTTGTTGATTTTGATGCTGTAATCCTTGAGTCCAAGTTTTCCGAAAACTCTTCGAATCATCAACACGATCTCAGCTTCGCAGACTAAGCTGTCCGTCCCCACCACATCTGCGTCACACTGATAAAATTCGCGATAACGTCCTTTTTGAGGACGATCTGCCCTCCAAACCGGCTGAATCTGATAGCGCTTGAACGGAAAAGTCAGCTCATTGCGGTTCATCACCACGTAGCGGGCAAAAGGGACTGTCAAATCGTAGCGCAGGCCCTTTTCAGAAACTTTGCTTAAAATCGCTCCTGAACCCTTTTCCAAATCTGACGCGTTCACCTCTTTCATGAAATCCCCGCTGTTCAGGATTTTGAAAAGCAACTGGTCGCCTTCATCCCCATACTTGCCGGTCAGGGTACTGAGGTTCTCCATAGCGGGAGTCTCGATCTGCTGATAGCCAAAAAGCTGAAAAGTTTCTTTGATGGTATCCAAAATATAGGTTCTTCGGGCCATCTGAACAGGGCCAAAATCTCGGGTTCCTTTCGGTAAACTCGGCTTTTGCATGGGTGATTTTAGGTGAATGAGGGCCAAATTTATCTAAAAATCAGGAAACGACTGTCCAAAACTCCCGATTCCTAGTGAATAAAATCCGAAGATTTGTAGGCGGAAAAGATTTGTTTCCTTACTTTTGCGCTTCGTTTTGAATTCAAAAATTTAAACATATACGGCCATGGGTGTTACTACACTAAAAAGAAAACTGAGAAGAAAAAGACAGGGTCAGACCGCTCGCGTGATCAAAATCAAGCAGTTGAGTGCAAAGCCCGTGATCAAAAACGTAGACGTAGAAGAGCTTAAGGCTTCTTTCGCTAAGTAATCACCAGTCTTTTGAAGATAGTAGAGGCGGCCTTGAGTCGCCTTTTTTATTGCCCTCTTTTACCCAATTCCACCACCCTGAGGTTCTTTATTTTACCCTCTCCTAACTCAAAAAGCAGCATCGTCCGCATGTGATGAAATCCCTGCTGACCTATTGCACCGGGATTCATGTAAAGGCAATTGAGCGCGGGATCAAACTCCACCTTGCAGATATGGGAATGCCCGCAAATGAATAACTGAGCCTCGGATTCCTTGATTTTTTGTTTCACTCCCTTCGCATAGCGGGGTGGTTTGCCTCCGATATGAGTCATCAGCACTTTGACTCCTTCCAGTTCAAATTCCTGCCATTCGGGGTACTCCTGTTGCATGACAGTATCATCGATGTTTCCAAAAACAGCCCGGATTACCTTTTCCTTCGGCAAAGCATTCATCACCTCTGGGCTTCCAATATCCCCTGCATGCCAGATTTCGTCCACTCCCTGCAAAAAATCCAGGGTTTTGTGATCAATGTAACTGTGGGAATCTGAAATCAATCCGATCTTTCTGGGCATTTTGAAACGAAACCGCGTAAATTTTCGGTTCAATATGGCAGACCTTAGGCACTAATTCAACAAAAAACAGGAAAGCCCATAAGGAAACCTCCACAAACAAGTGGACGGTTTTCTTCAGTTTTCAATTTGACCCCTAAAAACAACTAATATTCCTATGAAAACAAAAGTCCTCTTGCTGTTCGCCTTTCTCTTGATCGGAGCAGCATCCTATGCCCAAACTGCCGAAAAGGACTCGATCAATGTCATTTCAATCGCCGAGTTTGAAAAAATGGCATCCAAGAAAAAGAATTTGGTACTGGACGTGCGCACTCCAGAAGAAGTGGCCGAAGGGCACTTGGCGGGATCGCTTAACATCAATTTCCTCGGAGAAGGCTTCACCGAGGAAATCGGAAAACTGAACAAAAACAAAACTTACCTCCTCTACTGCAAGTCCGGTAACCGAACCCGCAAAGCAGCAGATCAGATGCAAAAAGCAGGATTCAAACATGTCTACATGCTCGAAGGCGGGATCACCGCATGGAATGAAGCCGGAAAACCCATCGAAAAATGAAGAAAATCCAATCCATCAATCCATGGAACGGAGAATTACTCAAGGAATTCGTGCCGATGTCTCCTCGGGAAATGGCAATAAAAACCGAGGTAGCGGCAAATTCTTTCCACTTCTGGAAGGAGAAATCGATCTCTGAAAGATCCACATTGATGAAAAAGGCGGGTGAAGTGCTTTTGAAAAACAAAGAGGCTTATGCCCGATTGATCACGTTGGAAATGGGAAAAGTCATCCGGGAATCCCGTGCCGAAGTGGAAAAATGTGCCTGGGCCTGTGATTTTTATGCAGACCATGCAGAGCAATTTCTTTCAGAAGAGCAAATTTTCTTACCTGACGAAAAACGAGCCAAAGTCATCCATCAGCCCTTGGGAATCATCTTGGCGGTCATGCCCTGGAATTTTCCGTTTTGGCAGGTATTCCGCTTTGCCGCGCCAACTTTGATGGCTGGGAATGTGGGGGTTTTAAAACATGCCTCCAACGTCCCCCAATGCGCGATGGCCATTGAATCTGTTTTTCGGGAAGCTGGATTCCCGGAAGGTGTTTTCCAAAGTTTTTTAATCGATTCCAAGACTACGCTTGAACTTTTGGAAGACAAAAGAATAAAGGCCGTTTCTCTGACAGGAAGTGAAAAAGCAGGAGCTGCGGTAGCTTCCGTAGCCGGGAAAAACATCAAAAAATCCCTCTTGGAATTGGGTGGAAGCGATCCCTTCATTGTCCTGGCTGATGCAGCTATTGAAAAAGCGGCAGAAACTGCAGTCAAGGCCCGAATGGTCAACTTTGGCCAAAGCTGCATCGCCGCCAAGCGGTTTATCATCGAAGAACAAGTCTACGATCGCTTTTTAGAGCTGTTCAAAGAAAAAATGGGGCAGCTCAAAGGCGGAGATCCTTTGGATGAAAACTCTGATTATGCCTGCATGGCCAGACCTGACCTTGCGGAAGAACTTTTTGCTCAAGTTGAAAAATCCGTGACTCTGGGTGCAAAAATTCTCCTCGGAGGCAAAAAACCTGAGGAGGAAAGTGCCCGATTCACTCCGACTATTCTCACCCAAATCCCGAAAGGTTCCCCTGCATTTTCAGAAGAACTCTTTGGTCCTGTGGCCTCGGTTTTTAAGGTAAAGGATCAGGAGGAGGCAGTTCAGCTGGCCAATTCCACCGAATTCGGGCTAGGTGCATCGATATGGACTTCAGATTTGGAAAGAGGCGGGCGGCTGGCTGCTGAAATCGAAAGCGGTGCAGTATTCTTAAATTCCATGGTAGCTTCCCAGCCGGCTTTGCCATTTGGGGGAATCAAAAAATCCGGATTTGGAAGAGAATTGGGACGGCAGGGCATTCTGGAATTTGTCAATACCAAAACCGTTTATCTGGGTTAAAAACCTCCCCGGATAAAGAACCCGGCTGCTTTTGCTTTTGCCCGATTCCTTTCTATTTTTACGAGCCAAAATTTTGTCTTAACCAATGAGAGAAATACAATTTCGGGAAGCTTTGAGAGAGGCTATGTCCGAGGAAATGAGACGTGATAAGAACGTTTTTTTGATGGGAGAAGAAGTTGCCGAGTACAATGGCGCTTACAAGGTATCCCAGGGAATGTTGGATGAATTCGGCCCGGATCGGGTAATTGATACTCCTATCGCTGAGTTGGGCTTTGCCGGATTGGGTGTGGGAGCTGCGATGAACGGCCTGAAACCCATTATCGAATTCATGACATTCAATTTCTCCTTGGTAGCCATCGATCAGATCATCAACTCCGCGGCGAAAATGTATTCCATGTCCGGAGGTGCCTATTCAGTTCCGATCGTGTTCCGAGGACCTACCGGAAATGCCGGCCAACTCGGGGCAACTCACTCCTCCAATTTCGAAAACTGGTTTGCAAATACTCCTGGGCTCAAAGTAATCGTTCCTTCCAATCCATACGATGCCAAAGGTCTGATGAAATCCGCGATCCGAGACCCAGATCCGGTGATTTTCATGGAATCGGAAGTCATGTATTCTGACAAAGGACCCGTACCAGAAGGCGAATACCTCCTTCCGATCGGAGTGGCCGATGTGAAGCGTAAAGGAAAAGACGTCACGGTGATTTCCTTTGGAAAAATGATGAAGGTCGCTTTGGAAGCTGCCGAACAAATGGCTAAAGAAGGGGTGGATTGCGAAGTAATTGACTTAAGGACCGTTCGTCCGATCGATTATGCTACCTGCATTGAGTCTGTGAAAAAGACAAATCGGGTGGTCATTGTGGAAGAAGCCAATCCTCTGGCAGCAATTTCTTCCGAATTGACCTACCACTTCCAGCGCTATGCTTTTGACTATCTGGATGCTCCGGTGATCCGAGTCAACTCGATGGATATTCCCTTGAGCTATGCTCCTACTTACATCGAAGCAACCCTACCCAATGTGAAGCGAACTGTGGAAGCAATCAAAAAAGTAACTTACAGATCCTAATCTTCCCCAATCCTAAAAAAGCCCGGCTCAAAAAAGTCGGGCTTTTAATTTCCACCCAGTCTATCTTACATGCCTTGGACTCAAGGAAGAAAGCAAGGTTTAAAATAGAAAAAAAAAGCCCGGCCCTACTGAAGCCGGGTTTTTTGTTACCCAATCTATCTATCTATTTTTCTTTACTTCTAAACTAATGCATATGGTAAGTGCCCAGAATAAAAAACCCTGATTTGCAGGTCAGGGTTTTTGTTTTTTATCTATTTCTAACAGGAGCACCCCCGCCTTGGTTTTCAACTTGGCCTCCCTCTCCTCCTTCTTTCAAGTCATCGTTGTTGATGGACTTTCTTCTGCGAGGCTGTTGGTTCATGCTCATCTTTCCAATTCTGTAGCTGAAATTCACTTTGAAGTTCAGGTTACGGATCGCATTTGTGCTGTTTTGAACGATGGTCGGAGTGATGATTTCGTTTCTGATGATAAACTCCTTAGCGAGGAAGTTTTCAGCACCGAATCCGATTGATCCTCTCTTTTCAGCAAACTGCTTATTGAAGTTCAGACCGTAGGCAGCAAATCCACCTGAAGTTCCTTGAAGCTGAACCTGACGACCTCTTGCAAAAGTAAACAACTGAACTTGCCAGTTTTTAGGTAAGGAATAGTTACCGAAGATTCGGCCACTGATCACAAATCCTTCATTTTGTGCAGCAAACTGTGGATCTGTCAATCCGTTGTCCAAGATCGCATAGTAGGTATCGAAACCGCCATTCAAAGAGAACTTGTTGTTGATGTTTACATTGGCAAACAAACTACCACCTATTGCCTGCTCCTGACCGATGTTTTCATAGGTAGTGTAGATTACCCCGTCGGTCTGAACGGTGCGAATTGGCTGAATAGAACCGGTTGTATTTCGATAAAATGTGGTGAAGTTCAGGGTAGTTCCCTTGATAAAGGTACTGTAGCCTAATTCATAGTTATCTGTCAACTCAGGCTCCAATTCCGGATTACCCTGGGTAAGTTGCTGAGGGTTGGAAGCTTCCACGTTTGGATTGAGGAATCTCAAAGATGGGCGTTGGATTCTTCTATTGTAGGCCGCTTTGATCATATTTCCGTTTTTCAGCTTACGGCTGGCATTGATACTGGGCACCCATGTACCATAGGAAGGAATTTCAGCCTCAAACTCTGTTTTGAAATCTGCATTGATGGTGGTGTATTCGTATCTCAATCCTGGCTTTAGGGTGTAGTTTTTCAAAAAGGCAAAGGTGTAAGAAAGGTAACCTGCAGTTACGTTTTGATCATAGCTGAATTCGTTGCTCAGGGTTGGATCTTCCAAAGGAACGTATTCACCATCTGCTCCTTGGGCCAAGAAATAGGAGAAATCAGAGTAGGCCTTTCTCAGGATATTTTTTGCTCCATATTCAAGGATCTGTGTACCTTTTTCATCCATCGGAGTCACATAATCCACCTGTACTGTGAATTCTTCATTTTTGCTTGGGTTCACGTTTTTCAGCCTTGAAAACACCTCTTCCAAATCTTCTTGCTCATACAAGGTGTTGGTGAAAGAGTTTTCACGGTTGTTTGTGCTATACAAGGTAAGAAGGCTAAGCTCTCTGCCCTTTTTCTCGAAGGTCCGGGTATAGTTTAGGCTGACGTCGATCGAATTGGAATTGTCGATGGTATTGGTCTGGCGATTTTGAGAGCTAGTCAACTCTCCGTCACGGAAATTTTGGGTGAGGAAGTTGTTTTGCCAGTTTTCTGAGTTACGAAGGCCGATGTTTACTGCTCCGGTAATGAAATTGAACTTGTCGATCTCATAATCTACACCGAAGTTATATCGTCCAAATATTTCCTGTCTTTCTGTATCTGCTGACTGAGTGGTGTTGACCACCGAACCGTCGGGACTGTTAGTCAGCTGAGAGTTTTCAAAACTTCCCAGAATGTTGTAGCCGGCGCGACCGAATCCGCCTAAAGAAAAGCCCATTTTTCCTTTTCTGGCACTACCCTGGAGACCAAGGTTGGATCCTCGGAGTCCTACCCCAGAGTTGACGTTTAGGGTCATTCCCTGCAGGTTGTTTTTCTTGGTCACGATGTTGATCACCCCAGAAGTACCCTCTGCGTCAAATCGTGCAGAAGGAGAAGTAATCACTTCTACAGCTTTGATTTCATCGGCTGGAATTTGTCTTAAGGCATCAGCGATGGAAGATGCTGCAATGGCAGAGGGTCGGTTGTCAATCAAAACCAGAATATTTGCACTTCCCCTCATGGAGACATTCCCGTCAAGGTCAACAGATAGCATCGGCACTCTTCTCAAAACATCTGTTGCATCACCGCCCGCAGTAGTTTTGTCATTTTCCGCTTTGTAGATGGTTCGGTCTACCCGCTCTTCAATCAACTCGCGCTGACCCTGAACGGTGACTTCTTCCAAAGCAACTCCTTCGTCCGACATTCCTATTTCACCCAGATTAATGTCACTATCGAGGGAATTGATGTTTATTGTGCGTTTTACAGTTTCATATCCCAAGAAAGTCAACTGCAACTCGTATTCGCCAAGACTGAATCCTGTGATAAAAAAAGTACCTTCTCCGTCGGCTACAGCTCCTGCAGTACTGACGTCAGTTCCTGCTTTGTAAAGCGCCGCAGTAGCATACCCTACCGGTTCCCCGGTTTTCAGGTCCTTTGCCACACCGATGATCCGTGCGGGTTCCTTCTTTTCCCCAGCTTGCTGAGCTTGACCAGCAGTGATTCCTAAGAAGGTGAATACGAGAATTAGATTGAGTAATTTTTTCATGGTTTTGTTTTCAAAAGGGGCATTTGCCTAGTGATACCCCAAAGTTGAAGGCAAAGTTTTGACTCAAAAAATGTAATAGACCAGCATGGGCTCTTCATCGACAAAGCCCCCTAAAACCAAGACAAATTCCCGAAAAAGAGAAAAATCTGACTTTATCTGGCCAAATCAGGTTTCCATGGATTCAATAGCGGTATTGGTAGATTTGATTTGAGAGATCGCAGTAATTTCTTTTAGTTTGGATACTGAAAATCAACCCCATGGTATCCATCACCCCCAAAAAGCGTCTCTCGGTACTTGTACACATCCTGGGCTGGTTAATGCTCTGTATTGTGCTTTTGCTGCTTTCCCCACTTTCCTGGAGAATGGGAGAAGTGGAACTCCCCATGCAGTTTTGGTGGAAACAGATTTTTCTTGTTGTTCTTTTGATTTCTATTTTTTACTCCAATGTCTCGATCGTCGTTCCCCGAATTTTGCTTAAGGGCAAAAATTACTTTTACCTCCTGATCGTCATTTTGGGAGCTGTTTTTACGTACGGGATTATCATATACTTTGAGCAGTTTATCCATTACCCCGAAAAGATGCATGAGGTATTCAATCCGGACAAGCCATTCGATCCCAACCGCGGACGCTGGCTTCCCGGCGATATCTTCCAGCTGATGCTTTACATGGTTTCAATCGGCTTGAGTACCTCACTGGCTTTGGTTCAGAAATGGCAAAAAGACGAATCCTTGCGAAGGGAGCTGGACCGACAGCGGATCAATACCGAGCTCTCTTACCTGAAAGCCCAGATTAACCCACACTTCTTTTTCAATACACTCAATAACATCTACGCATTGACCAACCTGGATGTCAAAAAAGCCCAAGAAGCACTTTTGAAGCTTTCCAGGATGATGCGTTATGTCCTCTATGAAAACCAAAAGAACGAGACGGTTCTGAGCAAAGAGGTGAAATTCATCGAAGACTACATTGAGTTGATGAAAATGCGGATGACCGAAAAAGTCAAGCTAAAAATCGAAATCGAAGAACCCAAGGAAGACCTGATCATCGCACCGATGTTGCTCTTGCCTTTTTTGGAAAATTGCTTCAAGCATGGTGTGAGCTCCCAGCAGGAAAGCGAAATCTTGATCAAACTGGAAGTCATGGGCGAAACAGTCTTCTTTGAAACCCGAAACCACGTTTTCCCGGTTAATCCGGATAGCCCGGAAGCCAAAGAAAATGGCATCGGGCTGGTCAATACCCAACGCCGTCTAAGCTTGCTGTATCCGGATAAACACAGGCTGAAATTTGGAAAAGACGAATCCACTCATCAGTATTGGGTCAACCTTACCATTAATCTGGCATGATCCTGAAATGTGCAGCAATAGACGATGAACCCCTGGCGCTGGAGTTGCTTTGCAAATTCATCAACCAAACTGCTTTCCTGAAGCTGGAAGGCAGGTTTTCAAATGCCATTGAAGCTTTGGGCTACATCAACCAAAACGAAGTTCAGCTCATTTTCATGGACATTCAGATGCCGGATCTCTCAGGAATGGAATTGGCCAGAATCCTCGACGGAAAAAAGAACTCAGACCAAACCCGCATTATTTTCTGCACCGCTTACCATCAGTTTGCGGTGGAAGGATACAAAGTCGAAGCTTTGGATTACTTGCTGAAGCCTTACAGCTACGAAGATTTCCTCAGTGCTGCGACCAAAGCCTACCACTATTTCGAGCGAATCAAAAGTGCACCTACCACCAAGGCCACTGAGCCCACCGCCCAGCAGGATTATATTTTTCTGAAAGTGGAATACCAACTCGTGAAAGTAATGCTGAAAGACATCACTCACGTGGAAGCTTACAAGGACTATGTCAAAGTCCACCTCAAGTCCAAGCCCAACCCGATACTCTCTCTCACCAGCATGAAAAACATGGAAGAACTCCTTCCTGCTGACAAATTCATGCGGGTCCACCGATCGTTTATCGTAGCCTTGGACCACATCGACTCCGTGTCAAAAAATATCATCCAGATCGGCGACCATCAGATTGCCGTGGGAGAAAACTACAAGGAACCGTTTTTGGAGTTCCTCAGTCGCTGGATGAATTGATTTTTGTGTCAACGGTTGACAGTCGACAGTCGACGGCCATTCCTGAATTTTCTCTAATCAACCTGACTTTGTTCAAACTTTTGGGTTTTACAATAGCCTCTGTGGACCGTGGTCTGTTGACTGTAGACTTTTTGTAACTTAAGCCCATGAATGAATCCCAAAAACACTTCATGCGACAGGCCATTGAACTGGCAAAAAACGGAATGCTTGCCGGAAACGGAGGTCCTTTTGGCTGTGTGATTGTCAAGGATGGACAAATCATCGGAAAAGGCTCCAATATGGTTTTGAAAACCAATGACCCCACCGCCCACGCCGAAGTCGTAGCGATTCGGGAAGCCTGCAAAAATCTAAATAATTTCCAGTTGGAAGGATGTGAAGTGTATACTTCCTGCGAACCCTGTCCCATGTGTTTGGGAGCGATTTTTTGGGCTAGACCTGCGAAAGTATTTTTCGCCTGTACCAAGGAAGATGCCGCAGCAGCAGGTTTTGACGATGATTTTATCTACGAGGAAATCAAGATTCCGCCAGTAAACCGAAAAATTCCGATGATTTCTCTGATGCGGGAAGAGTCCTTAAAAGCCTTTGAACTTTGGAAGGAAAAAGGCGATAAGACGCTTTATTGAGGCTGGGAAGTAGGGAGGTTTGGAAGTAGGGAGATTTGAAAAAGTTAGTTTGGTGTTTAGCCAGGCAGAAAGCTAGAGGCTTGGATATAATCCGTGAACGTTTGTGAGCAAAAAAAAACCAGCCATTTCTGACTGGGTTTCTATTTTTTGGAAAGCTTTTTCTGAAATCCGAAACTAGTGCTGAGCTCGTCGAAGCATCAAAAATTCGAAATCATTAGCGTTTCCCCAATCCCGGAGGCATCATTCGGCTCATCGCCTGTTTGGCTCCTCCCATT
>CAYONF010000037.1:0-38650 GCA_964405255.1 uncultured Limnohabitans sp.
CAAAATCACCAATACTGCGAAAAGTTTTTTCATTCGTTTGGGTTGTGTGTTTGAGTTAAAGTTATGGTAAGGAGAAAAGAACACTAGAATTGTAAACCTCCTGCGGCTCTTTGGGTTGAAAATAAAAGAGCGGCATGGCTTGACCAAGCAAATGGGTGAATTGTTGAGAAATTGCAGAAAAACTTCAATTATGGATAGTTTTCTTCACTGTTCCATTTTGGATTAGGACAAGCTGAGAATAATTAGGAAAATCGCAAAACGAATTTTTAATGCTAACAGTAACCAATTTGATCAAACGATACGGCAAGCAAAATGCTGTGGATGACGTCACCTTTCACCTGGATGGCGGGGAAGTGGTAGGATTGCTGGGTCCAAACGGCGCAGGGAAGAGTACCACGATGAAGTGTATCGTGGGTCTGCTCCGCAAAACCTCCGGGGAAATTACCATCGGCGGCCATGATCACCTGAGTGTGGAAGCCAAGCGGTTTTTCAGCTATATCCCGGAAACTCCCTATGTGTATGACTTGCTCACCGTGAAAGAACACATGCAGTTTATCGCCCAAGCTTATGGGGTAAGAGACTGGCAAGGCAAAGCTAAAGAGCTCCTCGAACTCTATGAACTGGACGACAAGCAAAACAAACTGGGAAGGGATCTCTCCAAAGGGATGAGGCAAAAAGTATCCATCTGCTGTGCATTGCTTCCGGATCCTCAGCTGTTGTTTTTCGATGAGCCCATGATCGGACTGGATCCCAAAGCGATCAAAAACACCAAGCAGGTGTTTAAAAACCTGAAGGAAGCAGGCAAAACCATTTTGGTCAGTACCCACCTGATCGACAGTGTGGAGCTCATTGCCGACCGGATCATGATTTTGAAAGACGGCAAAATCATCGGCAATGACAGCATAGGCAACCTGAAGCAGCAAGCCCTGCAGGGGCAAGGTTCGAGCTTGGAGGATTTGTTTTTAGAAATGACCAAAGATGAATGAGTTCAAGCTTCTGTTCAGGAAAGACCTGTTTATCCTGATCAACAATCTCAGGCTGATTCTTAAAAACCCCCTTCGGCTGCTTCCTTACGGAGGGATGTTGGCATATTTTACGTTTATCTATTACCAGCGGACCAAAAGCCGTGATGTGGGTTCCGATCTCGAGGAAATTGGGGAAGTAGGTGAGGTGGATTTTGCAGTTCAAAACCTGGTCGGTGGTGTGACGATCTTGGCGCTTGGTTTTTTGGTTTTTCAACTCTACCGAGCCACCAAAAACAACGTGAGTTTTTTCAAAATGGCAGATGTTAATTTGCTGTTTACCGCACCCGTAAAGCCGGAGAATTTATTGCTTTATTACATGGCGAGATCCATTCTCCCCGCTTTGGGTGGCTCCCTGTTATTCATGGTCTATGGTGCCAGCCAAATGGCAGATCAGTTTCAGTTGACCTTCGGAAATGCCGTTTTCCTGATTTTAGGTTTTGCCTTATTCTTTTTCATGATTTTTCCGATTCGGTTTTTGATCTATACGATTCATACCAAGTATGGCATCATGGAGTATATCCGTGGAGGTATCATCGGATTGGGTTTGGTCCTGGTCGGGATGATTTTGATTCCGGGTTTCATGGCAGAGAAATTCTGGCAGGGAATGTTTTCCTGGATCGCCTCACCTTGGTTTGACCTTTTCCCGATAGTTGGGTGGAGTCGAGGGATTTTAGCCTATGTTTCACACGAAAATTTAGTGCTTGCCTGTTCCTTTATCAGCTTGTATGCCTTGACCTATTTCACCGTGGTCAAATTGGTCATCCGATTTGCAGGCTATTATTATGAGGATGTTTTGGAAGCCACGAAGACCAATGAGGACAAACTGGAAAAAGCCACAGGAAAGCAGGAAATCACAGAAGATACCTACAGTCTGAATGCCAAAAAGCAGTTGGCTCTGCCGGATTTCGGTCTGGGTGCAAAGGCGTTTTACTGGAGAAATTACGTTCACAGCAGCAGGCAGGACTTCCATCCCCTTTTTGGAGTGTATACCTTGGGTTTGGCTTTTTTAGGGATTTTATTTGCAGGACTTTCGCGTTTTGATTGGTTTTCGCACAAGGTGCTGTATGGGTATCTGATTATTTTATTGGGGTTTTACTTTCTGGCAGGCGTGGGAAGAGCCAATATCGGTGACCTGAAAAAGCCTTGGTTTATCCTGGTGCCGGCTAGCTGGTCGGCGAAATTCTGGAATATGATCAAGCTGGATCTCGTGCAGACGATCATTTTTTCCGGAGTGCTGATTATTCCCTCTGTTTTCTTGGCTCAGGTAAGTATCGGGTTGATTCCCATGTTTTTGACCGGAATGGTGGCATGTTATTTAACAGGTTTTGCCCTTAATCTGATTCCTCAGATTGCATTGGAGGAGAGTTGGGACAGATTTCTGATCAAGCCTCTCATGATCGGAGGGATTATTCTCTTTGGGATTATACCGGCGATCATTCTGAGTATTCTGGTTTTTGCATTCTCAGATCAATTTGTCTGGGGATTGTTTGCAGGAGTATTGGTCATTTGTTTTGTGGCAGCGATCCTTGTTCATGTGACTTTGGATGTACTGAAGCGGTTGGAGTTCAAGGAGGTTTGATTTCTTGAGCTTTTTCCCATGAGGTTGTAAATATGAATTTACCGAAACCGAATTTTATTTTGTTTTAACCTTTCGGATTCCCGCAAGGCCGGAAAATTCATGTAATTTTGGTTCATCCAAATGTAACTGACCATGATTTACAACTCCATCATTGAAACGATCGGGAATACCCCGATGATCCGTCTGAACAAAATCGCCAAACACCTGAAGGGAGAAGTCCTGGTCAAGGTGGAATATTTTAACCCCGGCAATTCGATGAAAGACCGGATGGCTGTGAAAATGGTGGAGGATGCCGAAAAAGCGGGAATATTAAAGCCAGGAGGTACCATCATTGAAGGTACCAGCGGAAATACCGGAATGGGCTTGGCCTTGGCAGCTGTGGCCAAAGGATACAAGTGCATTTTTACCATGGCAGATAAGCAGTCCAAGGAAAAAATCGACATCCTCCGGGCTGTGGGAGCTGAAGTGGTCGTCTGCCCAACCAACGTGACGCCGGATGATCCAAGGTCCTACTATTCGGTAGCCAGAAAGCTCAACCGGGACATTCCGAATTCTTTTTACCCCAATCAATACGATAACCTGTCCAATGCCTTGGCGCATTATGAAACTACCGGTCCGGAAATCTGGAAAGATACAGAGGGTCGGATTACTCATTATGCAGCAGGGGTAGGCACCGGAGGATCCATGTGCGGGACTGCCAAATACCTGAAGGAGCAAAACCCAAACGTGGTGACTGTCGGAATTGATACCTATGGGTCAGTTTTCAAAAAGTACAAGGAAACCGGGATTTTTGACGAAAAGGAGATTTATCCCTATCTGACCGAAGGAATTGGAGAAGATATTCTTCCAAAAAACGTGGACTTCAGTTTGATCGATCATTTCATCAAAGTGACTGATAAGGATGCCGCGGTCATGACCCGAAGATTGGCCAGAGAAGAAGGGCTTTTTGTGGGATGGTCTTGTGGTTCGGCTGTGCATGGGGCTTTGGAATGGGCCAAGGATCACCTGAAAGAAGGAGATGTGATGGTGATCATTTTGCCTGATCACGGAACCCGCTATCTGGGTAAAGTCTACAATGATGAGTGGATGAGAAACCATGGATTTCTTGAAGACAAATCGTTCTCCACCGCGCGGGACATCATCGCTCAGCGCAACGGAAGCTATCAGCTACTTTCGGTGAAAAAGGCGGATTCTGTAAAAGAGGCCATTGCCCTGATGAACGGAAAGAGCGTTTCACAGATTCCGGTGATGGATGGAGATGAGGTAGTGGGCTGCCTGACAGACAATAAACTGCTATCCAAAATCATTGAAAATCCCGGGCTAAAAGACGGATCAGTAGCCGAGGTGATGGAAGGCTCCATGAAGTTTGTTGCGTTGGATTCGACCTTGGATGTGCTTTCTTCCATGGTCGAAAAAGACAAAGCAGTACTGGTAAGAGATCCTCAGGATAATATTCACATCATCACCAAGCACGATATACTCGAAGCTTTCACCAAGTAATCTTCATGAATCCTGAGAAACTGCAGCGATTGCTGGAATCCGAAGTTGAGTTTGATTTAAAAGCTGCATTTGTAAAAGCATGGGATATTTTTCAATCCCGGGCTTTGCTTCATATCAGTTTCATGTTTTTGGTGCTTACCGTGCAGGCTGGATTTGTTTTGTATTTGGAAGAGTATGTGCTGATTTACAGTTTGCTCATTGCTCCACCTCTTTATTCCGGCTTGTATTTGGTGGCGAATAAAATCAGTCTGGGCTTGCCTTTATCCTATGCCGATTATTTCGGTGGATTTCAATATTTCTGGCTGACTTTTACCATTTGGCTGATTGCTCAGGTATTGGTGGTTTTTGGACTTTTTGCCCTGGTCGCTCCCGGAGTATACCTCGCAGTCGGGTATTTCTTTTCGGTTTTGATGGGGATGTTTGGGGGATTTGATTTTTGGACATCCATGGAGCTCAGCCGCAAATTGATCACTCGAAATTGGTGGCGTTTTTTTGTCCTGATACTTATTCTTATCGCAATGAATCTCGCCACGCTTGTGACTTTAGGCTTCGGATTGGTCATTACTATTCCGATGACTTTTTTTGTCGCCTATGTGATTTTTGAAGAGTTAACCCGTGATGTTTTTGCCACTGATTCCAATGAAAAAACACCTATTCATGAGTCAGAATCATAGCCTCCAGGCGATTTCTGCATTTTTCTGAAAAATCATGGATTGCAGTTTCCGAAGGATTGGGAGGAGTCAGAGGTTCTGAAAAGTAAACCCGGACTTTCCCGGGCCTGAGCAGAATAGATCCCCGCTTCATGATCCGGTCGGCACCGATCACCGCCATGGGAAGAATTTGAATTCCGGTTTCGACAGAAAGGCGGAATGCTCCTTTTTGAAAGGGCAGTAGAGTGGATACGGTATCGTTTCGGGTCCCTTCGGGTGCTACCACCACCGAAATTCCCTGATTGAGGTGTTTGATTAGTTTTTCCAAGCTGATTCTCCGGGATTCTGGATTGCTTCGATCGACCCAAACGGCCAGTTTTCCAATGACTAAACCAAAAACCGGAATTTTTGAGAGTTCTTTTTTTCCAATCGCCCGGACCTCCTGGGGGATTACCATGGGAATCACCGGTGCATCGATAAAAGACCGATGATTGAAAATGTAGATGTAAGGCTTGTTTCGGTCGATGTGCTCCAAGCCCTCTACTTCAAACCTGATCCCGGACAATGCAGCCCAAAGGCCTGCCCAAAGGCGGATGAAAAAAAAGGAAACTTTGTCTCCCCGCTCGCTGATCAAAAGAGGGATCAGGACAAACAGGCCGAAAACGAGCATCAGCACAATGAATAAGAGGCCTGAATAGAGCGTATAAATCCACTGGAAGAACTTGATCATCCGGATAAATCGTTAAATTTGGGTTCGTAATTATCCTTTAACTCTTTGCTTGCAAGTCCCGCTTTTGCGGGACTTTTTTTTAGGGGTGAAAATAGGATTCAAGTTTAACCCGAATCCCAAAGAAAACCAATTGGCCTATAAACCGGCTGAACTGGTCGGGAATTTTTTATCCAAAGATCCTGAAATAGAAGAAAATCAATACCTTTGCAATCCGTTCGGGTGAACGGGGTGTTTTGAGGGTTCAAAACATTGATTTCTAACCACAAAACTTCAGTCCCACGACTCTAAGACTGAGGCTAATCAGAGTCAATTTTATATGTCTAGTACAAAAGAATTTAACTGGGAAGCGTTCGACACCAGAGGTTTCGGCGAAGGTTACTCCAAAGAGCAGAGAGCTCAGATGGAAGCAATGTATGCCGGTACTTTGAACGAAATCACTGAAAAAGAAGTGATCAAAGGTGTGGTAGTAGGAGTAAACGACAAGGATGTAATCATCAACATCGGATTCAAATCAGACGGTCTTGTGCCTCTTTCCGAATTCCGTGACGTTGCCGGCATCAAGCCAGGTGATGAAGTTGAAGTATTCATCGAGGAGCAGGAAAATGCTTTGGGTCAGTTGATCCTTTCCCGTAAGAAAGCCAAAATCGTACGTGCATGGCAGGACATCGAAAGCGCTTTGGAGAATGACAGCGTGATCGAAGGTTTGGTAAAGAGAAGAACCAAGGGTGGTCTGATCGTAGACATCTACGGTGTGGAGGCATTCTTGCCAGGTTCTCAGATTGATGTGAAGCCTATCAGAGACTTTGATGTCTATGTAGGTAAGAAGATGGAAGTGAAAGTGGTGAAAATCAACCACGCCAATGATAACGTAGTAGTTTCTCACAAAGTCCTGATCGAAAAGGATTTGGAGAAGCAAAAAGCAGAAATCCTCAACAACCTGGAAAAAGGTCAGGTACTCGAAGGTGTGATCAAGAACATGACCAACTTCGGTGTATTCATCGACTTGGGTGGTGTAGACGGATTGTTGCACATCACCGATATCTCTTGGGGACGAATCAACCATCCGGAAGAAGTATTGCAGCTTGACCAGAAAGTTCAGGTTGTGGTTCTTGACTTTGATGACGACAAGAGAAGAATTTCTTTGGGCATGAAGCAGTTGACTGCTCATCCTTGGGATTCTTTGGCTTCAAGCCTTGAAATCGGTTCAAGAGTACAGGGTAAAATCGTAAACGTAGCAGACTACGGAGCATTCCTTGAATTGGCTCCTGGAGTAGAAGGTCTGATCCACGTTTCTGAAATGAGCTGGTCTCAGCACTTGAGAAACCCAGCTGACTTCGTGAAAGTGGGTGACGAAATCGAAGCAGTAGTCTTGACTTTGGACAAAGACGAAAGAAAAATGTCTTTGGGCATCAAGCAATTGACCGAAGATCCTTGGACCAAAGGCGACATGTCAACCAAGTATGCCGTAGGCACCAAGCACAAAGGCGTGGTAAGAAACCTGACCAACTTCGGCTTGTTCCTGGAATTGGAAGAAGGAATCGACGGATTGGTTCACGTATCTGACCTTTCTTGGACTAAGAAAATCAAGCATCCATCTGAATTCGTGAAAGTAGGAGACGAGCTGGAAGTAGCCGTTCTTGAGCTTGACGTAGAAAACAGAAGACTTGCTTTGGGTCACAAGCAATTGGAAGAAAATCCTTGGGATACTTTCGAAACCGTATTCCCTGTAGGTTCAGTGCATAAGTGTACTGTAAACTCTAAGAACGACAAAGGTGCGGTTCTTGAGCTTCCTTACGGTTTGGAAGGTTTTGCTACCTCCAAGAACTTGGAGAAAGAAGACGGTTCTCAGGTAGAAGTAGGTGAATCTTTGGATTTCAAAGTGACCGAATTCTCCAAGGACGACAAGCGAATTGTTCTTTCTCACACCGCTACTTTCAAAGAAGAAGCTAAAGCTGCTAAGAAAGCTGCTGCACCTGCTGCCGGTGGAAAGAAGAAGGATGAAGCCGTTGAAATCCCTGCTCAGGCAGAGAAGTCAACTTTGGGTGACATCGACGCGCTTGCTGAGTTGAAAGAGAAAATGGAAGGTAAAAAGTAAGACTTAAGACAATAAACTTAAGACTTGAGAATAGGAAACGCCGGCTGAAAAGCCGGCGTTTTTTTATGCCTGTAGCGATGGGAAATTCATTTTCGTATTATGTTTCGTGGCATTGGACAATAAGCTGGAATTATTGATTTTGGAGTAATGGATAAAAGAAACTATGAAAAAGCACCTGTTAATTCTTTCTTTTTGTTTTATGGCAATTACTGCAGTTGGGCAATCCAAATACTCGGTTAGAGGATTTGGTGGAATCTCTGGTTCCAATGTTGCTACTACAAAGGATTACATAGGACTGAGTTCTGTGGATATGCGGGATTTTTTCGAGTTTGGGGTTACTCTTTCCAGAAAAATGGGAGACAAGCTATCCGTTAATTCCGGGATTTCTTACCTAAGCTCCAAGGTGGATTTTATCCCTGGCAGCAGCTGTCCCAATTGTTCCCAGACTTTAATCGCGCATAATCCGGATTTCAGTATGATCTCGATACCCGTTTTCGCTGAATATTCGCTCGGAAAGGTGTTTTTTGTCAGTGGGGGGCCAGTTGCTGATTTTCAGCTTAGCGAAGGAAATAACTTTGATGACTTGAGTGGACTGGGATATTTCGTAGGAATGGGAGCCAAGATGGAATTGGGATCTTTTGATCTTTCGCTACTTCCAAATTACAAGCGGCATGGAGTTGTCCCTTTTGAAAAAAATGAAGGCGCTAAATATGTGCTTCAGGAACTTGGAATTCAATTTAGAGTGGGGTACATTTTTTAGCCAAGAAGCAAAATACCCAATTTATCGAATGTTTCCCCTTGATGGGCTCGCTTGCAAACCCGCCTGCTGACAAAGGCAAGATCGATTCAACTACTGAAGGGGGTTGTATTGGGAGTTGAATTCACTCCAATGGAATCAAAATAAAAAAGCATCCATATTCGTGGATGCTTTTGTTTTGAGGTCGCGAGCGGATTCGAACCGCTGTACAAGGTTTTGCAGACCTCTGCCTAGCCACTCGGCCACGCGACCATTGTTTTTCGGAATGCAAATGTAGAATTATTCTTTGCCAGATCAAATACTGGGTTTTTAAATTTTACCATCACCAAAAAATGAAAGTGGAAAAGGAGTGGCATTCCATCCTTTTTTTTGACCGAATTCCTGATTATCAAGGGTGTACAAAATTGAGACAAAGTTTCTTTTATTTATAATGATTCTAAATAAAATGAAGTCTTTTGAAATTTAATCAATTCACTGAAAATCAGGTAAATAAGACTTTATTTAATCCGGTTCACGACAAAACCCGCCTTCTTTAATCTTATTTGAAAAATTAGCGTCGGATACTACCTTTGCAGGGGTTAAATGAGAACCTTAAAAACTATTTAATTAGCTATAATATGTTATCCAAACGCTCGTTAGTAGGGATTCGATTGAGTTTCCAGACGCTGGCAGTGCTGTTTTTCATGCTGATTGGAGTTTCGGCTTATGCCGCAGATCCTGCGGTGGCAAACAGCGAAGAAGCGATTGCAGCAGGTAAGACTGTCTTCAATGCAAACTGTAAACAATGTCACAAACTGGACCAGAAATACACTGGACCTGCATTGCGTGGTGCTACAGATCGCCAATCAGTTGATCTGGTAAAAAGCTTTATCAAAAACTCTACTGCTGTAATCGCTTCAGGTGATGCATATTATTCCAACCTGTACAAGGAATATGCTAACCTGCAGATGCCTTCTCACGAGTTTTTGACTGATGATGATCTCAACAACTTGTTGGCTTACATTGAATACGGCGATAAAGTAGATCCAGCAGCCGCAGCTGCAGCAGCCGCAGGAGGTGAAGCAGCCGCAGGTGGAGCAGGGGGAGGAATCCCAAGTGAATATCTGACCATCATCCTAGGGGTTTTGGTTCTAGTTCTTCTTTTGATTCTGGTCGTTTTGGGTTTGATCATTTCCGTATTGACCAAGTACATCAACAAGCAGGATCTTTCTGAAGAAGATAAAGAGTTTGTTTCTCAGAAGTCGGATTTCTCCAAAGTTTTCAAAAGCGACGCATTTATAATAGTAGTCACAGCTTTGGTGGTGGCTTTGGTAGCAAAGACTGCCATTGACGGCTTGTATTCCGTAGGTGTGCAGCAGGGATACGCTCCTGCGCAGCCAATCGCTTTTTCACATGCGCTGCATGCCGGTCAGTATGAAATTGCCTGTCAGTACTGCCACACCGGAGTAGAGATCGGCAAATCAGCCAACATCCCTTCCGCAAACATTTGTATGAACTGCCATACTCACATTCAAAATGTGGGAGGAAAAGAAGGAATCTCTCCTGAAATTCAAAAAATCTACAACGCGGTGGACAATAATCAGCCGATCGAATGGGTGAGAGTTCACAACCTTCCTGATTTGGCTTACTTTAATCACTCACAGCACGTAGCGGTAGGCGGGATCGAATGTCAGACTTGCCATGGCCCAATCCAGGAAATGGAAGTGGTGGGTCAGCACAGTTCATTGACTATGGGCTGGTGTATTGATTGCCACAGACAGACAGAAGTTGCTACCGAAGGCAATGCTTACTACGACAAGTTGGTTCAGCTCCACTCTTCTTCCAAAGATGCTTTGAAGGTAAAAGACATCGGTGGCCTGGAGTGTGCAAAGTGCCACTATTAATTCCTTATCCTATTTGCTAATTCATTCCTAGAAATAAAAATGAAGGAAAATAAAAAAACCTACTGGAAAGGGCTCGAGCAACTCAGCAACGATCCGGAGTTTGTAAAGCATGCCGACAGGGAGTTTGCTGAACTTCCGACTTCTCTCAGCGATGAAGGCGGTGCTTCCCGAAGAGATTTTCTCAAAGTGATGGGATTCAGCTTGGCTGCAGCAACGCTTGCTGCCTGCGAAGCTCCGGTGAGAAAGGCTATACCTTATGTAAATAAGCCGGTTGATATCAACCCATCCATTCCAAACTATTATGCATCTACTTTTGCCTCCGGTGGGGATTACGCTTCCGTAGTGGTGAAAACAAGAGAAGGCCGTCCGATCAAAATCGACGGAAATGATCTTTCTCCTATTACTAAAGGAAAAGTAAATGCGATCGTAGAGGCGTCTGTCCTTTCTCTTTATGACAAGCAGAGACTTACCGGTCCGATGATCGGTGGTGCTGCAGCTGAGTGGAAGGCTGTGGATGACCAAGTGAAAGCAAAACTTGCTTCTGCAGGTACTGTAAAAGTTGTATCCAATACTATCCTTTCTCCAACTACAGAAAAAGCAATCCAGGATTTCGGAGCAGCTTTTGGCGGAGTGGAGGTGATCATGTACGATCCCATCTCCAATTATGGGATTTCAAAAGCTGCTGAGACCTTCTACGGTTCTGCAGTAATTCCTTCGTATCATTTTGACAAAGCAAAAACAATCGTATCCTTCGGTGCCGATTTTCTGGGTACTTGGATATCTCCGATTGAATTTGCTGCAGCATACGCAAAAACCAGAAAAATCAGCAAGGAAAAACCTGAAATGTCCAGACATTATCAGTTTGAGTCCAATTTGTCCCTGACTGGTGCAAATGCTGATTATAGAACTCCAATCAAAGCTTCTCAGAGTGGTTTAGCTGTTTTGGCGCTTTACAATGCCATTGCGGGTAAAGCAGGTGCAGCAACGGTAGCCGCTCCAAAAGTGGATGTTGCAAATCTTGACAAAGCAGCCAACGACCTTTGGGCTGCAAAAGGTGCTTCTCTTGTGGTTTCAGGATCCAATGATCCCAACGTGCAAATCGTGATCAATGCGATCAACGAGTTGCTTGGAAACAATGGTGCTACCGTTGATTTCTCTAATCCAGTTTACTTCAGAAAAGGTAACGACGCCCGCATGAACCAGTTTGTAACTGAACTGAAAGGCGGACAGGTTGGAGCAGTTATTTTCTACAACTGTAATCCGGTTTATGACCATGCACGTGGAGCAGAAATCGCTGAAGGTATTGCCAAGGCGAAAGTAAGTATCGCTACGAATGGCACGCTGGATGAAACCGCTTCACTGGTTCAGATTGTAGCTCCAGATCATCATTTCTTGGAGTCCTGGAATGATTATCAGCCTCAAAAAGGTCAGTATTCACTCGCTCAGCCTACCATTTCTCCGCTGTTCAAAACTCGTCAGGCTCAGGATTCCTTCCTGGTTTGGTCTGGTTCGTCAGTTTCATATTACGATTACCTTCAGGCAAACTGGAATTCTACGTTGTACACCGTGGCCGGAAACGGCGTTTCATTCCAGGAGTTCTGGGATAGAGCCTTGTTCAATGGCGTGGTTTCAGTTGAGAACGTTCCAAGTGTAGTTGCTCCAATTGTCGATGCTTCTGCTGCGGCTGCTGAAGTTGCCAAAGCCTACAAAGCGGATAATGCTGGTTCTGAATTGGTGATTTATTCCAAAGTTGGTATCGGAAGCGGTGCATTTGCAAATATCCCTTGGCTTCAGGAAATGCCTGATCCGATCACTAAAGCTACTTGGGACAACTACCTGACCGTCTCCCAAAAATGGGCTTCTGCCAATGGAGTAGCGATGGTAGAAGAAAATACCAAAAAGGCTCAGATTACCGTCAACGGCAAGTCTTTGATCGTTCCGATTTTGATTCAGCCAGGTCAGGCTGACGGGACTTTCGGCTTGGCATTGGGTTACGGACGTACAAAAGCAGGACGTGTTGCAAATGGCGTAGGTGTTAATGCTTACGATTTGCTTGACGCATCCAAAGGCTTTGTGAATTTTGACATTACTGCCGGAGTAGAAGTAGCGGTGACCGGCGATTCGTATAAGATCGCCCGTACTCAAACTCACCAGACTTTTATGGGTCGTGAGAATGTCATCCAGGAAGCTACTTTGGCAGAATATAAAGAAGATGCATCTGCTGGCCGATACCATCCGGAAATTTACAAGGATGGTGAATTTGTGAAGCCATCAAAGATCTCCTTGTGGAGTGGTCACAAGTACAGCCAGCACCATTGGGGTTTGGCTATTGATATGAACTCCTGTATCGGTTGCGGCGCTTGTACTGTGGCTTGTCAGGTTGAAAACAACGTGGCAGTAGTAGGTAAGCAGGAAGTGCTCAACCGAAGAGAAATGGCTTGGATCCGTATCGACCGCTATTACTCGACCAATGCTTCTGCAGATGATTTGTCAGGAATGGAAGTCGCTGCAGAAAATCCTGAGGTTACTTTCCAACCGATGATGTGTCAGCATTGTAATAATGCACCTTGCGAGACAGTTTGTCCGGTTGCAGCGACCACTCACTCTTCAGAGGGACTCAACCAAATGACTTACAACAGATGTGTGGGTACAAGATATTGTGCCAACAACTGTCCGTATAAAGTACGCCGATTCAACTGGTTTAAATACCATGATAACAAGGACTTTGCCGGTGTAAACATCGCTCAGAACGATGACATGGGTAAGATGGTCTTGAACCCTGATGTAACTGTACGTTCACGAGGTGTTATTGAAAAATGCTCCATGTGTGTTCAGCGAATTCAGGCTGGAAAGTTGACCGCTAAGCGCGAGAAACGTAAGATCCAGGATGGTGAAGTGAATGTGGCCTGTGCGGTAGCCTGTCCTACTGACGCTTTGGTATTTGGTGATATGAATGATCCAAACAGCCGAGTTTCTCAGCTTTTGAAGATTGAAGAAAGTACTTCAGCCTTGAAAGAAGTAGGAGAAGAGCGTGCTTATCACGTGTTGGAAGAGATCAACGTTAGCCCTAACGTTTGGTACTTTACCAAAATCAGAAATAAAGAGAAAAACGAAGCGTAATCATAATTTTATAAACTATGCAGGTTACTTCATCCGTACGCCAGCCCTTAGTTACCGGAGGTAAGACCTACCATGACGTTACCCACGATGTGGCACGTCAGGTAGAAGGCAAAGCAACCAAGCTTTGGTTTCTGGCTTTCCTTACCGCAGCCGGTGTTTTGGCTTTAGGATCAATCGCCCTTATTTCAACTCTCTGGAATGGGATTGGGATGTGGGGACTCAACAAAACTGTAGGTTGGGCTTGGGACATCACCAACTTCGTATGGTGGGTCGGTATCGGTCACGCCGGTACACTGATCTCAGCGGTATTGTTGCTTTTCAGACAGAAGTGGAGAACTTCCATCAACCGTGCAGCAGAGGCGATGACCATCTTCGCCGTTATCTGTGCGGCGATGTTCCCTGTAATTCACATGGGACGTCCTTGGCTTGGTGCTTATTGGGCGCTTCCGCTTCCCAACACGTTTGGTTCGCTTTGGGTAAACTTTAACTCTCCGCTCCTTTGGGACGTATTTGCGATCTCTACCTATTTCTCTGTTTCATTGGTGTTTTGGTACATCGGTCTGATCCCTGACTTTGCCACCATCCGTGACAGAGCTACTGGTTTGAGAAAGACTATTTACGGAGCACTTTCTTTTGGATGGGATGGAGCTGCAAAGACTTGGATGAGATATGAATCAGTTTCCTTGATTCTTGCAGGTTTGGCTACTCCTCTGGTACTTTCGGTTCACACCATTGTATCCTTTGACTTTGCTACTTCTGTAATTCCAGGCTGGCACACTACGATCTTCCCTCCCTACTTTGTTGCCGGGGCGATTTTCTCTGGTTTTGCCATGGTATTGACATTGATGATCATTACCAGAAAAGTGTACAAACTGGAGGACTATATCACAATCGGTCATATTGAGTTGATGAACATAGTGATCATCATCACGGGATCAATTGTAGGTATCGCTTACATCACCGAATTCTTTATTGCTTGGTATTCTGGCGTTGATGCTGAACAGTACGCGTTCATCAACAGAGCCACAGGACCTTACTGGTGGGCTTACTGGTCAATGATGACTTGCAACGTGATCTCTCCACAGCTCTTCTGGTTCAAGAAAATCAGAACTTCGATCGTGGCTACCTTCCTGCTGTCGCTGGTGGTGAACATTGGGATGTGGTTTGAACGATTTGTAATCATCGTTACCTCGCTTCACAGAGATTACCTTCCGTCTTCCTGGGCGATGTTCTACCCAACTTGGGCTGATGTTGGAGTCTACATGTTCACCTTTGGTTTGTTCTTTACGCTATTCTTCTTGTTTGCCAAGTTTTTCCCAGTGATCAACATGGCCGAAGTGAAGTCGGTATTGAAGTCTTCATCTGATAAAGTGCACAAATAATCATGGAAAGAGATACACATTTTATTCTGGGAGTGTACGACGATGAGGACGTATTGCTCCATGCAGTGGAAAAAGTAAGAGGCAGTGGCGTAAAAATTCACGAAGTATATTCTCCCTATCCGGTTCATGGTTTGGAGCATGTGCTTGGATACAAAAGAACTCGTCTTCCGATCGCGGCATTCCTCTTTGGAATGTTGGGAACGAGTTTGGCTCTGACTATGCAGTTTTACATGATGCGTTTTGATTGGCCAATGATTATCGGTGGTAAGGATTACGCAGCTTTCCCTGATTTCATTCCAGTTTCTTTTGAAATGACTGTTTTGTTGGCAGCATTCGGTATGGTGGGTGTATTCATGATCAGTTCCAATCTTAAGCCTTGGGCACAGCCAAGAATCTTTGACTTGAGAGCGACAGATGACAAGCACATCATGGCCATCGACATTGCCAACAACAGTGCTTTAGAAGTAGAGAAGATCAAAGAAATTCTGAAGTCTTCCGGCGCGACTGAGGTCAATAAAAAAAGTTTTGAATAAGTAATTCCGGATATATGAAAAGTGCTAAAGCATTAATTTTCGCAGGTTCTGTACTGGCCACTTCTTTGCTGGCTGGCTGCAAAGCTGGAGGAGATAATCCGGGGCTGGAATATGCGCCTCAGATGTATAACTCTGTAGCTTATGAGCCTCTTACCCAAATTAAAGATGAAAGCCAGGGAATGTGGCTTTCGAGCAGGGAAGATGGAAAAGGGGAGTTTTTCAACTCCAACATCAACAATCCCCACGGAATGAACATGAGAGAACCTGTAGCCAATACAGTTCCTCGAAATAAACAAGGGTATCTTCCTTATCGATTGAAAGCATTTGAACTGGAACAGGCTGCATTGGTCAAAAATCCTGTTCTTTCTTCAGAAGCAGTGCTGAAAGACGGAGAGAAATTATTCGTCCAATATTGTGTTGCCTGCCATGGAAAAGGTGGCCAGGGAGACGGAAAAGCCGGAGAGGTAATTGGCGGTGTTGCCAATCTGACTGGTGGTGCCTACGTCAATCTTCCTGAGGGTCATATTTTCCATGTGATTACCAAAGGCAAAGGAAGAATGGGAGCCCACGGTTCTCAAATTCCTGAAGAAAGCAGATGGAAAATCGTTCACTATGTTAAACAAGTTATCCAAGGTCAGGCCACGGCTGCCACTCCGGCACCTGTTGCTGATTCGACCGCGGTAGCACAAGCAACCCCAGCTAATTAATCATGGCTCATCACGGCGAACATCACTATAATCTGGAGCAGCGGTTTGATTTTACTGCGGCTACCAAAAAGTCCATTATGACTGTCTTGGTCATTGGGGCGATTCTTTTAGGTATTGGTATTGTCCTGGCTATGACAGGGGGGCATCATGAGGAGGCTGGAGAGGCAGGTGGTCATGCATTCCACTGGTATGAGCGGCTTTATGCCAACCTTTGGATCAACAACGTCTTCTTTACCGGTATCGCAATTGTTGGTGTATTCTTTTTTGCAATTCAGTTTGCTGCGCAAGCAGGATGGTCTGCACCATTGGTACGGGTGATGCTTTCATTCGGAAATTGGTTGCCGATTGCGGCAGTTCTTATGATTGCAACATTCTTCCTTGCTAATCACGACTTGTTCCACTGGACGCATTCCTATCTGTTCGATAAGAATGATCCACAGTATGACAGCATCATTGACGGTAAAGGAGCATTCTTTTATTGGCCTATGGAAAAGGGTACTTTCCCGATTTTCTATGTGGCTCGAATGATCATCTTCTTTGGATTTTGGGTTTTCTTTTTCAAGAAATTTCAAAAAATCAGTGATCAAGAAGACCAATTGGGAGGTACTTCCCATTGGTTCAAAATGAGAAGTTGGTCTGCCTATTTCCTGGTTTTCTTTGCAGTTTCTTCCTCTATCTCAGCTTGGGATTGGGTGATGTCAATTGATACTCACTGGTTCTCTACCTTGTTTGGTTGGTATGTATTTGCTTCTTGGTTTGTATCTGGTCTTTCTGCAATTACCCTTTTGACCATCTTCTTGAAGGGAAGAGGGTATTTGGAAATGATCAACCAAAACCACATCCATGATCTGGGTAAGTTTGTATTTGGATTCTCTATTTTCTGGACGTATTTGTGGTTTTCTCAGTTCTTGTTGATCTATTATGCCAACATACCTGAAGAATCAGTTTACTTTGTTGAAAGACTCACAAGCGACGTGTATGGACCGTTTATTTTCGTAAACATCGGTTTAAACTTCTTCCTTCCTTTCCTAGTTCTTATGACTAGAGATGCGAAGAGACACGGCATTTTCCTTAAATTGGTTTGTAGTATTCTTTTGGTTGGTCACTGGATTGATTTCTTCCTGATGGTACAGCCCGGAACACTTGGACATAATGGAGGTTTGGGTTTAATGGAAGTAGGTATGTTCCTAGTCTATGGTTCATCGGTGGCGTTGGTTGTGTTAGGTGGTTTGGCCAAGAAAAACCTGATTGCTAAAAATCACCCAATGCTTGTAGAAAGCTATAATCATCACATTTAATTATTTATCCGAAAAAACTAAGATATGTACGGATTTCTGATTGGAGTAGGGGTTCTTCTGTTGCTTTCCATCATTTGGATGGTCTACAGAATTCAAACCTTAGTTTCTGTAGTTAAGGGTTCAGATAAGAAAATTGCAACAGGCAGTAACAAGGTCAACGCGATTCTTTTTGTCATTTTCCTATTGGGCACCGGAATTTTGATGTTCTGGTATTCTATCAAAGAGTTTGACAATTACCAATTGCCGGTCGCTTCAGAACATGGTGTTATCACTGACAAATTGTTCTGGATCTCAATGGCAGTTACCGGTGTTGTTTTTCTGATCACTCATATTTTGCTTTTCATTTTCCCATACAAGTACCAGTATAGAGAAGATAGAAAGGCTACGTTCTACCCAGACAACAACAAATTGGAGGTGATCTGGACCGCTGTACCAGGTGTGGTTTTGGCAGGTCTTGTGATTTCTGGTTGGATGGCCTGGTCTGATATCACGGCTCCTGCTCCTGAAAAAGCACATGTGGTAGAAATCATGGGATATCAATTTGCTTGGGAAGTAAGATACCCAGGTAAGGATAACGTTCTTGGTGATTACGACTACAGACTGATCACAGCTTCCAATTCTCATGGTGTGGATTTTACTGACAAGAATGCTATTGATGATTTTCCATCTCCTAAGGTGGTAATCCCTAAAGGCGAACCTGTTTTATTTAAAATCAGAGCTCGTGACGTGTTGCATTCTGTATTTGCTCCACACATGAGACTTAAAATGGACGCGGTTCCTGGTATGCCTACTCGTTTCTGGTTTGTCCCAACAAAGACTACCGAAGAAATGAGGGCAGAACTGAAAGATCCTGAATTTGAATACGAAATCGCTTGTACAGAAATCTGTGGGCGGGGACACTTCTCAATGAAGAAGGTGATTGAAGTGGTAGAGCCAGAGGCTTACCAAAAGTGGTTGACGGAACAGAAATCTTTTATTCAGCAAAACCCTGCTTTGGCAGAGAATCTTCCTGCTGAAATGAAAGAACTGGCAGAAATTCAATTGAGCGAAAGTAAAAAATAAAATTATAGGTTATGGCAACAGCATCTGTCGCACATCATGACGCAGCAGTTCACGATCACCACGATCATGAGCATCATGATAGTTTTATAACAAAGTACATTTTCACCCAGGATCACAAAATGATCGGTAAGCAATTCTTGATTACCGGTATTTTCTGGGCAATTATCGGAGGTTTCCTTTCCATTCTTTTCAGATTGCAGCTGGGTTTTCCGGACATGAATCTGGAATTCCTCCGTCCATTGCTTGGCGGTTGGATTGATGAGTCAGGTAAACTTGATCCTACCTTCTATTTGGCCCTTGTGACCATGCATGGTACCATCATGGTATTCTTTGTGTTGACAGCCGGATTGAGTGGTACGTTTTCAAACTTTCTGATCCCTCTACAGATCGGTGCCCGTGATATGGCATCCGGTTTTATGAACATGCTTTCCTACTGGTTCTTTTTTGCTTCCAGTGTGATCATGTTTATCTCTCTTTTCATTAAAACCGGACCTGCCGGTGGTGGTTGGGTTGTTTATCCTCCGCTGTCTGCCTTGGAGCAGGCCATCCCAGGATCTGGATTGGGTATGACTTTGTGGTTGGTAGCTATGACTTTGTTTATCGCTTCCTCACTTTTGGGTGGGATTAACTACATCACGACTGTAATTAACCTTAGAACAAAAGGAATGTCTTTTTCAAGACTTCCTCTTACGATTTGGGCGTTTTTCCTTACTGCAGTAATCGGTTTGTTGTCATTCCCTGTATTGTTCGCAGCTGCGCTATTGTTGGTGTTTGACAGAAGCTTCGGAACCTCCTTTTACTTGGCTGACATCTATGTTGGAGGAGAGGCTTTACCTAATACAGGCGGTAGTCCAGTCTTGTTCCAGCACTTGTTCTGGTTCCTAGGTCACCCTGAAGTTTACATTGTATTGTTGCCAGCTTTGGGTATCACTTCAGAAGTGATTGCCACTAACTCCAGAAAGCCAATTTTCGGATATAAGGCGATGATTATTTCCATGCTTGGAATTACCATCCTGTCCTTCATCGTTTGGGCTCACCACATGTTTGTGTCAGGTATGAATCCATTCTTGGGATCTATCTTCATGTTCCTGACTTTGATCATTGCGGTGCCTTCTGCGGTAAAAGTATTTAATTACTTGACGACACTTTGGAGAGGTAATTTGGTTTTCACGCCGGCAATGCTTTTCTCTATTGGTCTGGTTTCTTTCTTTATCTCTGGAGGTCTAACCGGTATTTTCTTAGGAAACTCCGCTATCGACATTCAGCTCCACGACACTTATTTCGTTGTTGCTCACTTCCACTTGGTAATGGGCTCTGCTTCCTTCTTCGGAATGGTTGCAGGTGTGTACCATTGGTTCCCTAAAATGTTTGGTAGAATGATGGACGCCAGATTGGGTTATGTTCACTTCTGGTTAACATTTACGGGTGTTTATTTGGTATTCTTCCCAATGCACTACATCGGTATCGCTGGTTTCCCAAGAAGATATTACTCTTGGACTAACTTCAGCTTCACTGACATGTATACTGATTTGAACATGTTTGTCTCTGTTGCCGCAATCATCACTTTTGCAGCACAGTTCATCTTCTTGTTCAACTTCTTCTTCAGTATGTATAGAGGAAGAAAAGCAACGCTTAATCCATGGAGATCAAATACCTTGGAGTGGACTACTCCGCTTCATCCAGGACATGGAAACTGGCCGGGAGAAATTCCGACAGTGTACAGATGGCCTTACGATTATTCTAAGCCGGGTGCGGCTGAGGACTTTATTCCTCAAACAGTTCCTCTTTCGCAGACTCCTGAATCTAACCTGCCTCATGAACAAGAGCTCGTGAAGCTTGAGTTGGAAATCATGAAAGAAGAGTCTGAGGTTTTGGTTGCAAATGTATCAAAGCACTGATAGTTCGATAAACAGCTTTCGCCGGGTTTCTACACTGACGGTGATAGCTGTTTACTTTCTTATTCTGGTTGGAGGGATCGTTCGTAGCACAGGCTCCGGAATGGGATGTCCCGATTGGCCAAAATGTTTTGGGAGTGTGGTACCGCCGACAAGTGTGGACCAGCTCCCAAAAAATTATCAGGAGATTTATCTTGAAAAAAGACTCGCTAAAAACGAACGGTTTGTAGCAACACTTGAAAAGTTGGGTTTCAAGGAGAAAGCAGAGAAGATTGCCAATGATAAGTCAATCCTGATTGAAGAGGAATTCAATGCCACTAAAACTTGGATTGAATATATCAACCGATTGATTGGTGTGGTAATTGGGTTGTTGATTATTCTCACGGTTTGGAAATCTTTCAGACTTTGGAAGATTGATCGGTGGATACCTATTAATGCAATCGTTTCTTTGATTCTGGTTCTCTTCACTGGTTGGATCGGATCGATTGTGGTATCTACCAACCTCTTGCCTTGGATGATCACCTTTCACATGCTATTGGCTTTGGCTTTGGTTTGTGTTTTGATTTACATCAATCACCGTGCTGAGCGGCTTCAGGCAGGCCATGGAATAAGAATGGATGTACCCGCCAAAGTTCAGGTTGTGCTGATTCTCGGTTCTGTTTTGATGTTGATTCAAGTGGTTCTTGGAACGCAAGTCAGGGAGCAAATTGATCAAGTCGCCTTTGCGATTGGAAATCTGCTACGGGAAGAATGGGTAGATAGAGTAGGTGCAAAATTTCTGATTCACCGCTCTTTTTCATTGGTTCTTTTCGCAGTTCATGTGTTGTACTTCATTTGGGCCTTCAAGTATTCAGTTAGGAAATCAAAGGTTAACCTTTTGTCCCAACTGTTGATGGCAGTCTTGATCCTTGAAATTGCTTCTGGAATGGCAATGGCGTACTTCGGAATTCCTGCCTTTCTTCAACCCATACACTTATTGCTAGGATCTCTGATTTTAGGCATTCAGTTTACACTGATTCTTCAATTAAGGGACCATGTACAGTTTAAGTTAAATACAAATTGATAATGAGGACAGTTGACGTAACTGACCAGTCGATATCTTCTTTGGTCCGTGAAAGGATCAAGGCTTATTCAGACCTGATCAAATTGAGACTCTCAGCTTTGGTCACCTTCTCCGCTGTGTTTGGTTATATTCTAGGTGACAGTGGAGTAAGTTTCGGATGGTCTGGTTTTCTTGGCTTGGCTCTTGGCGGATTTCTGATTTCCGGGGCTTCAGGTGCAGCCAATGAAATCATGGAGCGTGATTTGGATAAGCTTATGAAGCGTACCCAAAATCGCCCATTACCGCTTCAGGTAATTTCACTTCAAGAGGCTTATTGGTTTACCTCAATGGTAGCCATTGCAGGCATAGCTTTGCTTTGGATTTTCACAAATCCACTGACGACCTGGCTAGGAATCCTAAGCATGGTGCTGTATGTGTTTGCATATACTCCCCTTAAGAAAGTTGGTCCAATTGCTGTTTTCGTAGGGGCGATCCCGGGTGCTATGCCTCCTTTGTTAGGATGGACCGCTGCAACTGGCTCGATCACTTACGAAGCATTGATCATTTTCGGGATTCAGTTTATTTGGCAGTTTCCTCATTTTTGGGCCATAGCATGGGTAAGTGACGAGGATTACAAAAGAGCTGGATTCAAACTTCTCCCAAGTGGTGGAGGGCAGGATCTCAATACCGCGATTCAAATCATGATTTACACGCTCTTCTTGCTTCCTCTTGGTCTTTTGCCCAGTTATTTTGGTCTTACCGGCCTCAATTCCGGTATAGTCGCAACTATTTGCGGGGTTTTGTTTTTGGCTCAAACTTTCTCTTTAATGAGGGATTGCTCCAGAAAATCAGCGTTGAAGATCATGTTCGGTTCTTTCCTTTATTTACCGATTGTTCAGATTGCGTATTTGCTTGACAAAATGCCATAAGCCATGGAAAGAGAATTAAAATACATCGATATCGTTGAGCAGCCGATCAGCATGCATCCCAAGAAATTTGCCCTATGGCTGTTCTTGGTGACAGTGGTGATGATATTTGCAGCCTTGACCAGTGCCTACATTGTCAGACAAGCTGAGGGAAATTGGCTGGAATATGAATTGCCCGAAATATTTTGGACTACCTCTGCCATTGTCATTCTGAGTTCTGTATTCCTTCATTGGGCCTATATTTCCGCCAAAAAAGACAATATTCTGAACCTCAGAATCGGGATGGTAATTACTGTTATTCTGGGAATTGCATTCCTTGTAGGACAGTGGTATAGTTGGGTTGCATTGGTGGACCGGGATGTGTTTTTTGTGGGAAATCCTGCCGGTTCCTTCCTGTATGTTTTCACTGGACTTCATGCAGCTCACCTGATCAGCGGTGTGATATTTCTGATTATTGTGTTAATTTCGACCTTCAGATTGAAGGTTCATTCCAAAGCAATGGACACCATGGAAATGGCAACTACTTACTGGCATTTTCTGGGGGGCTTGTGGATTTATCTCTTCATGTTTTTGCTTCTGAATCATTAAAATAAACCTGGTACAAATCAATAATTTATGTCTGCGCATTCTACTGCTATAGGAGTAAGCTCAAAAAGAAGCGTTTGGGGCGGAGGTAACGAACCCCTGAAGGCGAGTTATGGAAAACTCATGATGTGGTTTTTCCTGCTCTCCGACATCTTCACTTTTGCTGCATTTCTGATCACTTATTTGTCAATCCGTGTGAGCTACCCAGCTTATGCAGGTCCAGCGACTGATTTTGTAGGATCAAATGAATACTGGCCTGTACCGGAATTGGTTTTTGAGGCTGTTCCTTTCTTGCATGGTTTTCACGCTCCACTGGTATTCGTGGGTATCATGACGTTCATTTTGATTTCCAGTTCTGTGACTATGGTATTGGCTGTAGAAGCTGGTCATAGAAATGACCGAAATGATGTAGTAAAGTGGATGCTTTGGACAATCCTTGGTGGCGCCACTTTCTTGGGCTGCCAGGCTTGGGAATGGTCTCACTTTATCCATGGAACCGATGCGGGATCTGTTTTGACTTATGTAAATACCCTAGGACAAAATGTTACCGAAACCGTCTTTGGAGCCAATTTGACTGTGAATGAATATGGTCCGGCGGCATTTGCTCAGCTGTTCTTCTTCATTACCGGATTCCACGGATTCCACGTGACGGTAGGTGTCTTCCTTCTTTTCCTTTGCTTTTACCAAGCGGCAGTCGGAGTATACGACAGAAGAGGCCATTACGAAATGGTAGAAAAAATCGGTCTTTACTGGCACTTTGTAGACTTGGTTTGGGTATTCGTATTTACTTTGTTCTATCTGATTTAAGCATCTAAAATCCTTGAAATATGGAAATTCAAGAAAATAAGTCCACACTGGTTGTTGAGGCTCGCAACGAAGAAAAAGTTAAAAAAATCTGGAAAACTGCAGGTATCCTTTTAGCTATTACCGTAGCTGAATTTATCATGGCGTTTACCATGGATAGGGGAATTCTTCTTTATGCACTATTCATAATCCTGACCATTTGGAAAGCGAAGTACATTATGATGGAATTCATGCACTTGGGTGATGAAGTGAAGCCTTTGTTCTATGCCATCATTGTTCCTTTGATTTTCTTGGTTTGGTTGGTTATTGCCTTGATGAAAGAAGGATCCGACATCTTCTTATACCGTTGGTAAAAACTGAAATCAAGTACTAAAAAAAGCAGGTTGAGGTGAATCACTTCATCCTGCTTTTTTGTTATCTGTATATTATGAGAAGTTTGAGGTTATTACAGGGAATGGTGCTGGTATGTATCCTGTTGATCCCTGTGTTGATTTTCATGTTTTTGAGAGGATTTGGCCAAAATGAATACGATTTGCCGATCTTTTTCCAAAATGGAGTAGACAATCCCTTCCAGGAATGTCCAGTAACGGATACCACCCAGCATTATATTCCGGAATTTGTATTTACCAATCAGGAGGGCAAAACCGTCGGTAGGGCTGAGATGGAAGGGAAAATCACCATTGTGGACTTCTTTTTTACTTCCTGTCCAAGTATTTGCCCGGTGATGTCCAAGGAAATGGAGCGGGTTAATGACATGTTCCGAGATGAATCTAGGATTCAAATCATGTCTATCAGTATCGATCCGGAATATGATACCCCGGCTATTTTGAAGGAGTATGCCGATGAACACCACGCTATTCCGGGCAAGTGGCACTTTCTCTCAGGTCCCAAAGATGAAACCTATCGCTTGGCCCGTTGCGGCTTTGTCATCCCCACTATTGACGGAAACGGAGTTCCTGATGATTTTGTGCATACCGATAAATTCATTCTTGTTGACGAGTTGGGCAGAATTAGAGGATACTACAGCGGAACAAATCGCGAAGAGGTTGATTTATTGATGTTGGAGACAAAAGTTTTACTACATGACAACAACTAATACCGGAACGCTTCAAAACGAAGCGAAAGTGAAAAACTGGATAATAGGAATTTCCATTGCGATTCCTCTTGCAGTGGCTGTTTTGCTGTTTATGCCAGCCAAAATTTCAGTCCTAGGGGACTGGGTGTATTTCCTTCCACATCTGAATGCAGTAATCAACAGTGCTGCTTCACTGGCTTTGATCCTTGGTTTGGTTTTTATCAAACAAAAAAAATACAACTACCATGGGGCTACCATGACTGTAGCTTTTGTCTTGGGGGCTATTTTCCTGGTTTCGTATGTGATTTATCACAGTGCTGCTGAGAGTACAAGCTTTGGGGGCGAGGGGATCATCCGTTCGGTCTACTATTTCCTTTTGATCACCCATATTGTATTTGCCGCGGTTGCCTTATTCCCGATCCTTTTCGCCTATTACTATGGGTATACTGATCAGCGGGTCAAGCACCGAAAAGTGGTTAAATTTGCCTATCCGATCTGGTTATATGTGTCCGTTACGGGAGTTATTGTCTATTTGATGATCAGTCCGTATTACACCCATTGAATGAATCGTTGGGAAAATCTGGTTTACCTGGTGTAAAAAAAATATAGTACCCATTGAACCAATACAATTTTAACTTAAAGTAATCATGAAGCTTAAAGTATTTCTCCTTGTTTTTTTCACGGTTGGATTGCAGATGGCATCGTGGGCCCAGTGCGCCATGTGTAGGGCGTCAGTGGAAAATAACGTAAGCAATGGAGAAACCACCATCGGAGCAGGGCTTAACAATGGCATCTTGTACCTCTTTGTGATGCCTTATCTTATGGCTGCAATTATTGGTTTTTTATGGTATCGAACTGCCAAAAAACGAAAGGCAAAACCGGCTCTTCGCTAACAGAACCGAAAGCAAAGTTTGATACCAGACTTTGCTTTTTTATTTTAGCCTAAATGAGCTTCCAAACCCGCCGGCTGATCTTCTTGCTCAGCATCATTTCTCTTTTTCTGGTTCTGATTTTAAATTTTTTCGTTTTTCAAAAAAGCGAGGAGGAGAAGTATTTTGAGGCTATCCAAACAAAGATCCTTCGGGCAGACAGGCAGTTTGACGAAGATTTCATCCGGGTTTTGATGGAAGTAAGGCCGGAGGATCCCATCACTTTTGAGCGGGTCAGCAATCCAGACCACATCCATCCCTTTTTCATCCTGGATACCTCCGGGCAGTTGCTTTTTTGGTCGGATTTTACCCAGACACTTGATTTTTCCCAAGTGGACTTGGACAAAGAGTATCAGCTATTGGAAGATCCATACGGGACGTTTTTTGTCAAAGTCCGTAAACTCAAACGTAATACCACAGAATACTATTTAGTCCAGGCGTTGCGATTGATCTGGCCTGGCACCATTGAAAATGATTACCTGAAAACAGGCCCCAATCCGGAGTTTTTTGGGAATGAACGATTCCAATTGTTCTCCAATCCCTCAGACGGGGCATTCAAGGTGCTTTCCCAAACCGAAAAACCGGTTTTTGGGATCAGCTTTCAATTGGGGTATGAACCCGTTGGAAGGGTGTCCAACACGCCTTTGCTCATTTTTATCTGTTCTCTGTTTCTGCTCTATTTCTTGTTCAGCTTTGATTTTCTTCGGAAAAAATGGAACAAAGGGCATCGTTGGCAGACTATAGCCTATGGATTTCTGGTGTTGGCGGCCATCCGGATATCCATGTTATTACTCAATTTTCCGGGAGATTTCTTCGAATTCCAGCTTTTTGATTCGGTGAATTACGCCTCCTCTTGGCTCAATCCGAGTTTGGGTGACTTACTGTTGAACACCCTCTGTATGGGTTTTATTTTGGGGCTGGTTATTTTTCAACTGGCATCCAAAGTTTCCTTTCAAAAAGCGTCCATCCTCAAAGAGGGCAGTAATTTCTATTTTGGACTGGTTTTCTCCATCTTTCTGAGTACTGTTTTTTTTGGCTTGGTTTGGTTTCTGCCAAGGGATTTGATTTTTAATTCTCAGTGGATTTTGGATATCCGGTCCATTCCAACTTTTGATATTTTCAAAGGGCTGAGTTTATTGATTTTGTTTTTGTGGGGGTCGGTCTATGTCCTGCTATCCCTTACCTTGTTTAGTTTGCTGCTCAGTGTGAGAAGTGACAAACAGATTTATTATCGGTTTCTCGCCATTTTGGGATTGCCTGTTCTGGTTATGCTTTCCTTTTTCAGCTTTTGGATGGGAGTGGTATGGTTGATTCATTTGCTGTTTCTTTTTAGTATCATCCGGTTTGAATTGTTCCGAAATGTATTCCGGCTTGAACTGGATACTTTTTTGACTTTTTTCTATGCCTGCCTGGTGACTGCCTTGATTGCCGGGATCAGCACCTTTCAGACCGAGCAGGAGCGATTGATTCAGTCCAAAACCCGTTTCGCCAATCAAAACCTGATCGAAAACGACGTAATGACGGAGTTTTTTCTGGGTGATATTTTTGCCAGAGTTAAAAACGATTTATTCGTCCAAAACCGTCTGGCGGATCCCCTTTTGTCCAAAGACCCTGTCGAGACCAAACTCCGCAAGATTTATCTGGATAATTATTTCGATCAGTTTGAAGTCGTTATTCGGATTTATTCTCCCTCAGGTCAGCAGGTTCAGGGACCTGCAGAAGTTGCCGAATTGAAAGAACTGCGTCAGCAATACGTCAAAAGTGATTATGCCACCGGAGTAAGGGATCTGTATTTTATCCGGGGTCAAGAAACCACTGCAAGCAATAAATTTGTGGCTTTTATCCCGGTGGTCAGGGATAATAACCTGCTGGGAACGCTTTACCTAGAATTGAACCAGCTCCGAGTTCAGCCCGGAAGTGTATATCCGAGGCTGTTGCTGGATCGAAAATATGCCGAGAAACTCGATCCTCTGACTTATGATTATGCGGTTTTCAAGGATGGAGAACTGCTGAGAAGTTCAGGGACATTCAATTACAACCAAACGGAATTTCTCGGTGATTTGGACCGGAATCAGCTGTTCCAAACCGGAATTCTTATTCAGGGATACCATCATTTCGGGTTGAAAAACGGAGAAGAGGTCATCGTTCTTTCCTCTCCCACGATGTCCCTTTCCCAATTTTTCGGCAATATCTCCCTCTTTTTTGTGGCCTTTGTCTTTCTGACATTTCTGGCAATTTTGCTCAACACCTTGCTGAAAGGCTATCGGGATTTTGAGTTCAATTACTCCACCAAGCTTCAGCTGTACCTGAATTTTGCCTTCTTTTTTCCGATCATCATCATCTCAATTATCACGATTGGCCTTTTGGGAGGCAGTTATCGGGATGATTTAAACAGGCAGTACATTGAGAAAGCAAGTCTGATCCGCAGCAATCTGGGGGCCTTTCTCAACAACCAAAATCCGGCGAGTGTGGATCGGGACTTGCTCAATGAAGAGGTCAATTCCCTAGCCAATACGATCGCAAGCGATATTCACCTCTTCACCGCCGAAGGGTATCTGGAGTCGACCAATCGGCCCAATATTTTTGACAAGAAAATCCTGGCCCCTTGGATCAATCCGGCGGCCATGTCCGGAATTTTGGAGAAAAATCAAATCCAGCTTTTGCTCGATGAGAAAATAGGCAAGCTCCGCTACCAAACGGTTTATCTGGCAGTGCCTTCCCAAGTGGATCAGTCGATCATCGGGATATTGGCAGTGCCGTTTTTTGAATCTGAGACAGAACTCAATTCCCTGATTTCGGATGTCTTGAGCAATATTTTCAATGCATTCGTAGTCATTTTCATTCTGTTTTTGATTGTCTCATCCTTTGTCTCGAAGAACCTCACCTTGCCGTTTAAGTTACTGACGCAAAAGCTGAAAGCCACCAATCTGGAAAACAACGAGCCGATGTACTGGGCCTCCAAGGATGAGATCGGCTTGCTGGTCAACGAATACAACAACATGCTCTACAAGCTGGAAGCCAGTAAAAAGGTCCTGGCTTCTACCGAAAAGGAATCGGCATGGAGGGAGATGGCCAAGCAGGTAGCCCATGAAATCAAAAACCCGCTCACGCCGATGAAGCTTACCCTTCAGCATTTGTTGAGGTTGGAGCAGGAGGGAAAATTGGAAGATCAGGAAAAGCTCCGAAAATCCCTCGAAACGCTGATTCATCAAGTCGATGCGCTGAGCGGGATTGCATCCTCCTTTTCCACTTTTGCCAAGATGCCGCTGCCTAAAAATGAACTTATGAATTTCAAAGGTGTGGTCGTGAAAGTGTTGGACCTTTTCAAAAACGACAAGCGGATCCAGCTTGATTTTCAGGATGACTCCTACACTGAGAATATCCCGATCATGGGGGATGACAAGCTTTTTGGCCGGGTGATATCTAATTTGATTATCAACGGAATACAGGCAGTGCCTCAGGATACAATGCCTCACATCCGGATTTGGTTGTGGATGACCGAGCAGGCTGTTTTTCTCGAAATCACGGACAACGGAAAAGGCATTCCAACGGAACTGCGGGACAAAATCTTCATTCCGAATTTCAGTACCAAATCCACAGGTTCTGGACTTGGATTGGCTATCGCCAAAAGCGGGGTAGAAACCGCCGGAGGCAAAATCTGGTTTGATACGGAAGTAGGGAAGGGAACCACCTTTTATCTCACCTTTCCGCTGATTCAATAATTTGGGCTTTTTAGTACCTTCAAAGAAAAAGGCCGGCTATTTCCATGCGTTTTTTGATCATTTCCTGGGTTTTGATTTTTTGCTTGAGTGAAAAGGCTCAGGCTCAGGAAAAGTGCCGCTGGTTTCCGGCCGACTATTTTGAAAAACCGGCTGAACTGGATTCGCTTTCCGTTCTTCGGGAAAGTATCCGGGTTTCTGATCTGTCCGGCAAGGCATATTCCTTTTCTTACTCGCTCAGTGGGAGGACACTGAAGGTAGATTTTCCGGAAAACGAAAAGCCCGATTCGGTACAGGTATGCTACCGAACCTTGGCCATCCGATTGGACCAGCGATTTTCCAAGCGGACTTTGCTCGCGGATTACGATTCCACGGCGATTTTTAAAGATACCCGGATTCAGACCTTACCCGAATTTGACCTCCGGGAGGAGCTTTTTCCCAGTACCAATCTGTACAAAACAGGCAGCCTGACCCGTGGAGTCTCTTTTGGAAACACCCAAAATGTCTTCGTAAACTCGGCATTAAACCTTCAATTGGAAGGAGATATCGGAGAAAATCTGAAAATCCGAGCCAGCATCACCGACCAAAATGTTCCTTTTCAACCGGAGGGAAACACCCAGCAAATCCAGGATTTTGACAATGTGCTGATCGAATTGTTCAATGACAACTTTAGCCTGGCGGCAGGGGATGTGGTCCTGCAGCAGCGGCAGTCTGAGTTTTTGCGGTATTACAAAAATGTCCAAGGGCTCCAGTTCACCTCCAAATACAAACTGAAGAATAACTGGGAAGCGAGTTCGCAGGGATTTGCTTCCGTAGCAAAGGGGAAATTTGCTTCGATCCAAGTTCCCATCCTGGAGGGAGTGCTGGGTCCTTATCGTCTGAATGGACCGAATAACGAGCGTTTTGTGGTGATCATGGCCAATTCGGAACGGGTGTTTTTGGATGGGAAACAGCTTCAACGGGGATTCAATGCCGATTACGTGATCGACTACAATCAGGCTGAAATCACCTTTACACCCAAGGTTTTGATCACTCAATATTCCCGCGTTCGGGTTGATTTTGAATATGCCGAGCGGAATTATTCCCGGTCCATCCTCGGAGCCAATCACCTGCAGACCAACGGGAAAGTTGATTTTTATGTCAACTATTATCAGGAGAAAGACAACCGAAACCGACCTCTGTTCACCGAGTTGAGTCCCGAGGAACAGGCGCTTTTGGCTTCTGTCGGCGATGAGGTAGAAGATGCGGTGATTCCGAGGATTGACTCTGTGGCCTTTGATCCTACCCGGATCTTGTATGAGAAAATCACCGAACCCGATGACACGGGAATTCCGATTACCTATTACCGCTATTCCACCGACCCGGAGGTTGCGCATTATGCGCTTTCCTTTTCCCAAGTTGGTGCGGGATTGGGAGATTATCGCCGTGTCAATCAATTGGCCAATGGGACGGTCTACGAATATGTCCCTCCGATTGATGGACAGTCTCAGGGAGATTATTCCATTTTGACCCAGCTGCCGGCACCGGATGCCCGAAGGATGACCACTGCCGGAGTACGGTTTAAGTTGGGTGAGTATGAGAAAGTGTACACCGAAGCGGCGCTTTCCACTCGGGACAAAAACCTGTTTTCTGACTTGGATGATGAAGATAACCAAGGCTTGGGCTGGAAAGTCGGCCTGCAGTCCGAAAACCGTGAACTGGGACTTTTCAAAGGCTATCGCTTCAAAGGCTTGACCGAATTCGAGTACAATTCGACCAATTTCAATTTCATCGATCGGTTCAGGTACATCGAATTCGACCGGGATTGGGGACTGACTCCCGAGAAACTGGAAGAGGCTGCTGCGGAACGGTTTTTTCTTACTCAGGTCGGTTTGGAGAAAGATGCCCGGAACTCAATCAATTACAAACTTTACCTCCGAAACCGGGAAAATGTCCTCAGCGGATCCCAGCATACAGCAAACTGGAATACGGAAATCGGCAAAAGACTCCGATTGCGTCAGGAGTTTTTCAGGCTCAACAGCGATCAGGATTCGTTGAACTCAGATTGGGCTCGCTACCTGGGCAATGCCAGTTTTCAGTCAAAGATCTTTGTGCCGGGCTACCAGTTTTCTCTGGACCGAAATGCTCTGAAAAATGCAGAAACCGACTCGGTAGTCAGCACGGCGATGAATTTCAAAGAGCACCTGGTTTTTTTGCGGAGCAATGATACACTGAGTTATGCGTTTTCTGCCGATGCAGCCTGGAGGGAAGACCGGCTTCCGGTAGCGGGTAAACTGGTGGACGACACGAAGGCTTTTACTTCCAATTTTAGTTTCCGAAAGCAATGGACCAATCACAGTCTGAGCAGCACGTTTACTTACCGGGAATTGGAGTTCCTTCAGCGGGATTTGCCAACCGAGCTGACATTACTGGGAAAGGTTGATTATTCAGGAAACCTGGGAAAAAATCTGATCCGCAATGAAATCAGCTATGCGATCGGAAATGGTCGAGAACTCCAGCGCGAATTCGTCTACCTGCCGGCTACAAACGGAGACGGTACTCACACCTGGCGGGACGATAATGGGGATGGGATTCAGCAGCTCAACGAGTTTTACCTGGCGATCAACCCCGAGGAAAAGCAATACATCAAGATTTTTGTCCCGACTGATACTTATGTCCAAGCCTACACCAGCTTGCTCAATTACCGCATTCAGGCCAAATTCCCGGAGAGCTGGAAGGAATCAGGGGGACTTCGGGAATTTCTTCACAAATTTTCCAATACTTCCAGTTTGAGTGTGGAGAAAAAAGTGACCTCGGAGGATTTTTGGGATCGGGTGAATCCGTTTATCGGTTCGATCGAGAGAGACCAAATTCTCTCGCTCAGGCAAATCATCCGGACCAGTTTCTTTTTCAACCGGGCTTCAGCCAAATACGGCTTTGATCTTTCCCTTTTTGATTCCCAACTCAAGCAATTGCTTTCCGGGGGATTTGAAGATCAAATCCAGCAGGACTGGAAACTCAATACCCGGTATAATTTCAATTCTGTAATGACCTTGAGAATCATCGGAAGTACAGGAAATCGAATTTCGGCTTCGGATTTCCTGGAAAACCGAAATTATACCATCGAGCAATCCACCATCGGGCCGGAATTGGCCTGGCAACCGACTCCTTTTTTCAGAACAACCGGAACGTATTCCTACACCGGGAAGAAAAACATCGAGAATCTGGAGTTTGAAGAAAAATCTCAAACGCATCAGTTGGGACTGGATGTCCGATACGCAAAAGCGATTAAAACTACCCTGACAGGAAATCTCAAACTGATCCAAATCGACTACAACGGAGAGGTGAATTCTCCGGAAGGCTACGAAATGTTGCAGGCCTTGACGCCGGGTACCAATGTGACTTGGTCCTTAAATTGGCTTCAAAAGATCGGAGAAGGCCTTCAGCTCAATTTGGTGTATGAAGGAAGAAATTCCGAAGGACTGGAGCGGGTGGTCCATATCGGCCGGATGCAAGTCTCCGCACTGTTTTGATAAAAAAATGTAACTTTGTTGGCCGTAGTTAGTTGTCATGCTAATTATTAAACTGCTAACAAAATGAGGAAAAGTATCCTGGTCACAGGAGGTACCAAAGGAATAGGTCGAGCTATCATTGAGCGATTTGCCAAGGAGGGTTTTGATGTATTCACCTGCGCCAGAAATGAGCGGGATTTGGATGCCTTGAAAACTCATTTGGAGGAAAACTATCCTGGAATTCAGGTTCTTGCAGAAGTCGCAGACCTTTCGAAAAAGGAGGAAGTAACCCGGTTTTCCCAAGCAGTCAAATCCATTGGAATCCCCGATGTATTGGTAAATAACACCGGGATTTTCCTGCCCGGAGCCCTGCACAATGAGCCCGAAGGCAACTTTGAGCTGATGATGCATACCAACCTGTTCTCGGCCTACTACCTCACCCGGGCTTTTGTCAATGAAATGATCCACCGCAGATCGGGTCACATTTTCAGCATGGGCTCGATCGCAGGATTGACTGCCTATCCCAACGGTGGGACCTACGCCGTGACTAAATGGGCCATGCTTGGTATGACCAAATGCCTGAGAGAAGAGCTGAAACCCCACCAAGTTAAGGTGACTTCGATTTTGCCCGGAGCAACTTTTACTGATAGCTGGGCCGGAGTGGATCTGCCGATGGAGCGATTTATCCGGGCTCAGGATGTAGCCGAAAGCGTCTGGGGCGCTTATAACCTTTCCCCACAAACCGTTGTTGAAGAAGTAATTATCCGCCCCCAACTTGGAGATCTATAAGCTATGGAGTCACTGATCAAATCCCTCGATTCCCTGTATTGCGACAGTCTGACGCGCTATTCCCGAAGAAAAACCATCCCAGTTCGAGTCGGTGATGTGATCATCGGGGGAGACAATCACATTGTGGTGCAGTCAATGACCACAGTGGATACGATGGATACACTGGGCTCAGTTGAGCAATGCATTCGCATGATCGAATCAGGTTGTGAACTGATCCGAATCACAGCCCCTAGCATTAAGGAAGCGGAGAACCTTAGAAATATTAAGGCCGAGCTTCGCAAAAGAGGCTATCAGACGCCTTTGGTGGCTGACATTCACTTTACTCCCAATGCCGCCGAACTTGCAGCACGGATCGTTGAAAAAGTCCGTATCAATCCGGGTAACTACGCGGACAAAAAGAAATTTGAAGTCATTGACTATACCGACGCCAGCTACGCCGAGGAGCTTGAGCGGATCAGAGACCGCTTTTTGCCTTTGGTGAAAATCTGCAAGGAAAACGGTACTGCCATGCGAATTGGTACGAATCACGGTTCGCTTTCCGACCGGATCATGAGCCGTTATGGCGATACTCCGCTGGGAATGGTGGAATCCGCTTTGGAATTTCTTCGGATTTGCGAGGATGAAAATTACCACGACATCGTGATTTCCATGAAGTCGTCCAATACCCAAGTGATGGTGCAGGCATACCGTCTGTTGGTTCAGAAATTGAACGAAGGCGGTTTCAAACCTTATCCATTGCACCTGGGAGTAACCGAAGCAGGCGAGGCAGAGGATGGTCGAATCAAATCGGCCGTAGGAATAGGAACCTTGCTTGAAGACGGATTGGGGGATACGGTTCGAGTTTCTTTGACTGAAGATCCGGAGTTTGAGGCTCCGGTGGCCAAAGCACTGATCGACCGATATTCCGGCCGAGAAAACCATGCTCCGATTGCTGAAATCGGTCATTATCCCATCACTCCGTTTGAATACAACAAGCGACACGTATCCGAGATTTACAATTTTGGTGGGCACAACGTGCCGCGGGTGATTACCGATATTTCCAAAATCGAAAAAGTCACCGATCGCGAAATGAAGGCTGTCGGGCATTTCTATTTGCCAGAGTTGGACAAGTGGAAAATGAATGATCAGGGATGCGATTTTGTGTATTCGGGTTCCAATCCGATTCCTTTCATGTTGCCAAATGGCATGAAAGAAATCCAGAATTTCAGCATTTGGCAGCAGGCCCCGGATCAAGTGAACAAGTTTCCTTTATTCACCTTAAACGAATATAAATCAGCCAATCGATTCCATGGGGAACTCAATTTCCTGGAGGTATTGGATACTGAAATTGAGGAAACAATCACTGCTGTTGCTAAGCGAAAGGATACAGTTCTCATTTTGAAAACTGCAAATATTCACTCCATGCCCGCTTTAAGAAGGGCATTTGTGAGTTTGCTGGAAGCCAAATCCGAGATCCCGGTGGTCGTGAAAGTCAGCTATCCGGATCAGACCGCCGATATGACCATGCTCTACACAGCTACGGATGTGGGAGGATTGCTGATCGATGGGTTGGGAGACGGGATCATGATTTCCTTGGAAAAGGAAGCTGAGCACTCCCGTCAGGAAATTCTAGATCAGATCAAATTGCATAACTCCGTAGGCTTTGGGGTCCTTCAGGCTGCCCGAACCCGGATGTCAAAAACTGAGTACATCTCCTGTCCTTCCTGCGGAAGAACCTTGTTCGATTTGCAGGAAACCACTGCGATGATCCGAAAGCGAACCGATCACCTGAAAGGCGTGAAAATCGGAATCATGGGCTGCATTGTAAACGGCCCTGGTGAAATGGCTGATGCAGACTATGGGTATGTAGGTTCGGGCAAGGGAAAGATCACACTTTACAAAGGCAAAGAGGTGATGAAAAAATCAGTTCCTTCCGAAAAAGCTGTGGATGAATTGATCAACATTATCCGGGAAGATGGCATGTGGATCGAGCCGGAGACCATTTGATTGGAATGGCCTTCATTCTGGTTGTAAATGATATTTTCCATAAAATAAACTTATCCCATCCCTAAGCTGTTGAAGTTTAAAATCTGAATCATCATGGCAGAAAAAAATCAAGTAAAGGAATTCTTCAAGTTGGGCGAGGTGGGAAATTACTTTGTCAGGGTGTTTCAAAAGCCCGATCCGAATGCGAAAACCAATTTCAACCTTCGCATGATGCATGGAATCAACAAGATTTCGATCATCGTATTCCTCTTTGCCCTGATTGTATGGGCTGCCAAGAGGCTGATGTAAAAAGAGCTGGGCTGGGGCAAAAGCCTAAATCCAATCCCCGTATTTTCCGATTCTGAATCCCAAGGTGTTTGATTTCGAACACCTTTATTTTTTATCTACAGGAAAGCCAGATTTTCTCTGAAAATGCTTGAACTGATCCTTCCCTTTTTGATTCCGATGATTTCTGGAGTTTTTTCACTGAGATAGGATTATATAGTACGTGAAAATTTTTTCTAAGGTCTCTGATTTTAAGATCAAATAATTGATTCGGTTGATGGTTAGATATGACTTGGGAATTTCCGGGAATCCGGATGAAAGACGGGTAAAAGCCAATGCAAAAGCTACCTGGCAAAGGGACTGGAAATACCTGTTGTCCGAAGAGTGGATGGAAACTGCCGATGTCAACGGGCAATTCCAGAGCTTGAAATTACCCAAAGGAGCGGTGGGCAAAATCTACTTCAACACTTCCAAAAACTGATTTCGCCCTAATCTTAAGAAACCCAATCAGAACATCAAGCCTACCCGAGCTACCAAACTGTGAAATAAATAAGTGGTTTCCGTGATCGAATTATAACCCGGAGGAAGAGCAGATCCTGAAGAAGATCTTATACTGGTTCCCTGCTCAAAAAATCCCTGAAAATAGCCCGCTTCTTGCCTTTTGTAGGCAATGGTCATGGTCAGGGAAGTCTTTCCTTTTTTGGCTGGCAATTTTACTCCGATGGAAGGGCTCACCATCAGACCGCCTTCGTACCAGCTTTCATACCATTCTGTTTCTTCTTTCTTTTCCAATATCGTAGAAGCACCTCCGAGATCAAATCCTCCAATGAGTTGGGGCTTGGTTTCTTTGCCTAAAAATCCCCTCCAACCCAGCGCAAAAGGAATCAAAGAAATGGATGGATAGTGGTCATAGCCCAATGAAACTCCAACTACATGGTGTTTGGAAAACTGAACTCCGTGAAAAGTAAGGACCGAAACCCCAGTTCTGCTTTCATTTTCCCCGTTCCAAAGCTCTTCCCCTTTTCCAAACAAGACTCCCAGCTCAGTTTGATTGAAATAGACTTTCTCCTGGCCATGTCCTGTGGAAATAACCAAAAGAAAAATCAAAATAGTAAGAAGTATGACTTTCATTTTATGTAAGTGCTTTCCTTGGAAAAGGTTAGGTATTTCTCACAGATGACACAGATTTTCAAAGATGTAATGTTTCCGGTGTACACAATACTGTGACTGGCTACAAAGACTGGCTCGACAACGTTCAGCCTGACAGACTGCGACTGACCACTGCTTACTGCTTACTTTTTACTTCACCACCACCGGATTTTTCACATCGATGCAGCTCAGTTTTTTCAACTTGTTTGGTGTGCTGTAATCAAACTGACACACCCCATCCGGTCCGATGACGATCAGAGATTTTGGCCCCGGGATCAAGTCCACGGATTTCATGGAAGTAAGAAATTCAAGTTGGTTTTGGTCGATTGCCATCACATCATTGACCTTGAAGCTTTTTAGTCCATGTGTGCCTTCAGCCAGATAGAGGTAGTCACCGGCTAGCCCCAAACCGTGGGGATTCAGCATCGAATAGGCCTTTTTTAACTTGGGATCAAAGGGATTTTTGATGTCGATGACATGGAGTTCGTTGACTCCGTTGAAGCAAAAAGTACCGCTTCTGAGGGTGACAAAGGCGTTTTCTTCATTGACCACTACCGGATCACAGGCCAATACATGCTCATAAACCGACATTTTTGTTGGAGATGCAGGATTCTTTGCATTGTAAATGTGCATGCCCCGATTGGAACCGATGAAGAGTTTTTCCTGAAAAGGGAAAATGGTTTCGATTCCCCAACCCAAATCGATGTTCTTCAGGTATTTTGGTTCGGAGGAGTTTTTCACGTCAAAAACCCTCAGGCTATTTGCATCCACTGCAAAAAGATGATCACTCATCAGGGTGAACCGGGCCATGGAACCTCCCTGGCCATAGCTTTTGGATGCTTCGGAAAAGTTTGACGCAAAGGAGGCAGAAGCATCTGCCAGGAAAATACCCCGATCGGTAAACCAATATTCTGAATCCGCTGAAATGACCGAATCCTTGAAAGTAAGTACTACACCTGTCTCATGGGAATATTGGTTGATAAATACATCTTTGACCCGGTTGATCAGCTTGATGTTGTTGATCGAGCTGATGTCAAATACCAGAAGATCGACATAAGAATCGGCATAAAGCTTATTGTCATTTACTGCCAAGTCCACATTTCCCTCGATGGGAATAAAGCTTTTATTGATGGGGTTGGCTGGATTGGAATTGTCCAAAATGTGGATTCCTTTCTGGGGTTCATTGATGAGAAGGAAATCTCCATAGAGGTAAATTTTCCCGGGATTGTCCAGTGGTTGGGCAGGTTCAACGGTGATCATCCTTGCCCGGATATCGCTCATTTCCAGATACACAGGTACCATCGTCCGGTATGTGTAGGTAGTTGTCACTTGGTCTTCACAGGAAATAAAAATCCCGGATACCATCAAAATCAAAATAACGAGGTGAATTCTGGAAATTTTCATAGAAGGGGAGGTTTAAGGTACAATGAATAATCCCAACTTCAATCCAGACGAGGCTGTAATCAGATGCGCTACAATTTGGTTATCAAAAATTTTATCCAAAAAAAAGTGTTGAAAAAATCTACTTCGTAGATTCTGATGGAAGACTTTTCATTAATTGCCTAAGATTTTTTGGGTTACTTTGAAATTCATCCTCTAAATTCTAGTTTAAAAAGTCTCATGACCCTCGAGTACTTTCGCAACCATTGCCTGGCACTTCCGGGAGTGACAGAAG
>CAYONF010000038.1:0-31385 GCA_964405255.1 uncultured Limnohabitans sp.
GTGAGGAGTCAATTTTTACTTTTCTTCAATATTTCCAAGAAATCTTTGGAAAATCCCCGGCGGATTGGGATAGTTTGGTTAAGAACATTACACTCTTTTGAGTTGAGATCTTTTACTTTTTTTAAGTTAACCACGTAGGTTTTATGAATCCGAAGGAATTTGTCAGGGCCAAGTTTAGGTAAAAAAGTTTTGAGCAAATCCCGAATCAGGTATACTTTGTTTTCGGTGAAAATTTTCAGGTATAGCCCTTCAGCCTTAATGAAGTGAATTTCATTTTCGTCCAAAAGGGTAATTTTCCCCTTGTCCCGAATCGGAATCAGGTGTCGGTTTGGACTGGATTTTTGATTTTCCTCCGGATTTTCAATTTTTCTTGCAATCAGATAAAGCGTGGATTCCAAGGACTTGAGACTGAATGGCTTTAAAAGATATCCGTCATAAAGGGTTGCCGATATTTTATCCAGGATGTCTTTTCCGGACAAGGCGGTAGTGAATAGTATTCCGCTTTTTGGGAACTTCTCTCTGATATAGCTAGCAATGTCAATTCCCCTTACCGTTCCCTTGAGCATGATGTCTACCAGAAAAAGGTCGATTTCTTTTTCCTCAATAAACTCAGGAATGACTTCTGCACTCTGAACTACTCCGACCACATTGTACCCGTGTTGAATTAGATATTCTGCTGTGTTTTCAGCCAAATCCAATTCGTCCTCAATAATCAACACTTTTAAACTCATGGCTAAATTTCACTTATTTTCTCATATTGCCTGTAAGCTGATGATATGAAAAGTATAAAAATATATATTATGTGTAAACCCGCCATTTTTATGTCATCTATATTTGTGTTTTTCACAATTCATAAATAATGAGTGATAAAACCCATTTAAGTGTTAAAATCTTATCTGCTATTGGTGAGTCCTATGCTCTGTTGGAGGGATCAAAAAATCTGAAAAGTGCAATCAGACGGATTTTGCCGAAATTGGGAGAAGCTTCTTCGGTAGATCGAGTTTATGTTTTCCGAAACTACTACAATAAGGAGGGGGTATTCTGTCTGACCTATTTGGAAGAATGGTGCCGTGAAGGGATCAGTGTCCAAATGGATAACGAGAACCTGTTTGAGGCACCTTGGAGTTTGTTTCCTGAACTTGAGCCGGAATTAAGGAACAATCAGGTACAGAACAAACTCGTCCGAGAATCAGAGAACGAGACGTTTGTCCAGGTGATGACCGAGCAGGACATTGTGGCTTACCTGTTTATTCCGATTTTGGTTCACAATGAATTCTGGGGATTTATCGGGTTTGACAATTGCACCCGAGAGGAATTGTTTACCCCTGAGCAGGTGAGTGCGCTACACGCCTTTGCCACTACTTTGGGAAATTTGATTTTCGCAAAAAGAAGCTATCACCGGGCTCTAAAAAATAAGAGAAAGTACAAGCAGATCATTTCAAATATCCAGGACATCGTCTTCAAATTAGATGATGAGTTGAAAATCACCTATTTAAACGGAGCCTGGACCAAAATGACAGATCGGGAGATCGCCTCTTGCATTGGGCAGTCCTTGGATCGGTTTATTGTACGGGATGGGGCTAAAAAGCTCTTGGGGGAGGTTCAAAATCTAGCTCGTACCGGAGAGCGTAGCTTTTCCTTTCGGACTGCCTTCCTGAAGCAGAACGGTAAGCCCCATTTCATTCGGGTCAATCTCAAAATGATTAAAAAAGGATCCCGGATTGAGTATTTCGGGACGATCAATGACATTCACCAAAGTCAGGTCAATTTTGACCTGTTGAAGGAAAGTGAATCCAAGTTCAAAGCCTTGTTTGAGACAGTCGAGGATGTCCTGTACTCCCTGGATGCTGCGACCGGTCGTCTGTTGATCATTTCGGATAAAATCGAGCGATTTGGATTTAAAGAGGAGGATTTTTTGGCTGATCCCCAATTTTGGTGGAAGCAGATCGTGCCGGAAGATCGGGAAGAAGTTCAGCGCTCGTTTACCAATTTTGTCCAATTCAAGCTGCCGTTCTATGAAAATGAGTATCGGATCAAGAAGCCCAATGGAAGCATCGTTTGGATTTATGATAAGTCTGGCTTGGAATACGATGACCAAAAAAGGCCCATCCGGATCCATGGTAGGATCTCCGACATCACCGAACAAAGAAATAAGGAAGTCCAATTGGAGCAAACCGAAAACAGGTTTAGGATCATTACAGAAAACCTTCCGTTTCCATTTCTTATCAGCAGAGAGGAAGATTGTAAGATTGACTATTACAACTTTGCTTTTCACGAAAATTTCCATGTAAGACAAGGAGAGCGGGCCCCTTTTGGGAATTTATGGATAGATCAGGTATTCCCTTCAGAATCCAGGGAGGCATTCCTCGACTTTTTCCGCTCCAATACCAATTTCACCGGCTATGAAGCACTGCTCAATTCAAAAGAGGGTCAGCAGTGGTACAGTATCAGTAGTCAGTCCATTCCCTACAAAACGGGATTTGCCCGCGCAATTGTTTTTTACAACATCAATAAAAGGAAGCTCAGTGAACTTGAGTTGATCCGCATGAATGATGTCATCCAGGCAATCAATCAGACTCAGATGGATTTTTCCATGGACAATGAGATTCAGGATACATTCTACATGCTGCTGGAGAGTCTGATCGGATTTACCAAAAGCTCATTTGGGTTTCTTGGAGAGGTATTGTATGATGAGAATGGACTGCCTTATTTGAAATCCAACGCAGTCACCAATATCTCTTGGAACGAAGAGGTGGAGGCTTACTACCAAAGAAACTTCCAGGTGGGCATGGAGTTTAGAAATCTCAATTCCCTGTTTGGATGGGTGTTGGTAAACAAAGAGACCATGATTTCCAATGAAGTTTCAAAGGATCCCAGAAGAAGTCACCATGCTACTCCCGAAGGTCATCCTACACTCCATCGGTTTCTGGGGATTCCTATTTTCAAGGGCGATCGCTTTGTGGGTATGGTGGGCCTTGCCAATAAAGAAAAGGCTTATACCCAAGAAGACATTGACTTTTTAAATCCGTTTCTTTCCAGCTATGCCAACCTCATCGCCTCCCTTCATGTCAGTAGGGAAAAAAGGAAGGCGGAGCTGCTTCAAAAAGAATCCGAAAGCCTTTACCGGTTGCTCTCTGAGAATATCGACGATATGGTGACCCTTCACGACTTGGAGTTGAAGACGGTCTATGCCTCTCCGTCCCTTCAAAAAGTGACCGGATTAAATCCGGAGCAATTTCTGGGAAAGGACTTTTTCCATTGCTTCGATTTCAAGCCCCAAGAGAAAGTTGACTTTACTGCGTTTCCTAGGTTTATTATTCCGCTGAAGCATGCGGTGTCGGGGAAAGAAGTAAAGCTTGAAATGCTTTGGAAACCCATTTACAATGAAAACGGTGAATTAAGCTCCTTCCTTGCAGCCTCGAGGGATGTCACTGAGCGTGAATTGGTTTTGGAGGAACTGAAGAAGACCCTGGACAAAGAAATTGAACTCAACCAACTGAAATCAAAATTCATTTCCATGACCTCTCATGAGCTCCGAACCCCTCTGGCAACCATCCAGAGTTCGGCGGATCTTATGGAAATTTTCACGGATATGGTGAATGAAAAGAAGGCTCATGAGGGCTTGGTCAAGCAGATCCGGAAGATTCATGTCCAACTAAGTCGCCTTAACCAAATCATCTCAGATGTGATGCTGTTTGAGAAAAACAACGAGGGTAAGTTGATTTTAAATCAGACCGAAGTGGAGCTAAAAAGCTTCGTGGTCCAATTGGTATTCAATCAGTTTGCCTTGAACGAACGGGAATCCAAAATCGCTCTGGAATTGGGACAGGAGCCGGTTACGGTCAAATCAGATCCTTCATTGTTATTTCACATCCTTCGAAATCTGATCGAAAATGCCTTGAAATATACACTGGAAGGGGCTCCGAGGCCGATTTTGAAAATTTTACCCCAAGCAAGTTGGATTGAAATTCAAGTCCGGGATTTTGGAATCGGAATCCCTGAGGAGGAGGCCAAGTTTGTGTTTGAGACGTTCTTTCGGGCCTCAAACGTCAAAAACATCAAAGGAACCGGATTGGGACTCAGTATCGTCAACGATCTGGTGAAGAAGCTGGGTGGAAAACTGACTTTCACCAGCAAAGAAAACCTGGGTTCAACCTTTACCATCTCCCTGCCCTATGAAGGATACCATCTTGTTGATTGAAGACGAAATCGAACTCCAGCAAAACCTCAAGGAGATATTGGAGTATAATGGATTTTCCCTGGTGACGGCAGAACATGGCCTTGAGGGGTGGAAAAAGCTTGAGACCCAAAACGTGGATCTTATCCTGTGTGACATCATGATGCCGGTCATGGATGGATTTGAGTTTTTGAAATCGGTCAGAACTCAGGAAAGATTTCATCACCTTCCATTCATCTTTTTGAGTGCAAAGGCGAGAAAAGAAGACCGGGAGAAGGGAATTGCCGAAGGTGCAGACGATTACTTAGTCAAGCCCATTTCGGCCAGGATTTTACTCAACGCGGTTTTTGCGGCATTAGGAAAGCAAAAAAGTAAATCAACTCGACCTTCTTCACCGGCTGCTTTCCGCTTTTTGGACCATGTGCCAGAATTTCAGGAAGCGGTTACGCCTGTCTCTGGATTGATCCGACTGCTGGAACTCCAAAAGTCGGCTGTAGAAAACGGAGATTTGGCCGAACTGGGCAAACTGAATGGCCTGGCCCTAAAATCTTCCCATTGGTTGCAATCCAGTTTTGGAAAACTCTCCCGGTATAAAAATCTGGAAAATTCCCTCCCAAATCCCTGTGGAGTATCCCTTGACGAATTAGTCCTGGAAAAAATGGAGGAAGTAGGCCGGGAAAAATTCTCGGTGAGGACACAGGCCAAGTGCCAGCCTATTTTTGATCGGGATCAATTGAGGTTTGTCTTGCGGGAATTAATTGAAAATGCCTTGAAATTCAATCAAGAATCCCAACTGATCGAAGTGGAATGGTCAAAAGATGAATTTTCGATCAAAAATATGGGGAGGTATTTTGGTTCGGAAACAGTTGTAAAGATTGTGCCTTTTTGCAAACCCATCCGGGAAAATCAGGACCTGAATGGACTGGGTTTGGGCTTGTTTTTGGTTCATTCGTATTGCCAGTCCAACTCTGCTCAACTGAGGTGTTCTATTGGGAATGAGGGTAGTTTTCGGGCAATGGTGCGGTTTGGAGAACTCCACACCATTTCATTGATGGGTGAACCTCCCAATTTGAATTAGCCTTCGCTTTTTTGATGTCACTGATTGGATCGGGCAAAAAGAAAAAAGGCCCGGACTTTCGTCCGAGCCTAGCGCTCCCCCAGCAAAAAATCAATTCTTCAAAAACACCAAGTCTCCTGCAATTCGGATCAGATTTCCATTTTGAAGGAGATAAGAAACCCCGAGATACAGACCATCCGCACCTCCTTCGATGGCGGTGAATCTGTTTTCTCCCACCGCCAGATTTTTCCCTACATCTTCCCATTCCTTGCCTTTCAGCCTGTAGAGTTTGTTGTCGAAACCATTGATGAGGTAAAGATTGGAGCCGGTAAAGGCCATTTCTTTAAAGTCCCGAACGGTACCATTGGTGGAAGGAAGGGTGGACGGAAGATTTACCCCTTCGACCACGGTTTCGATCGCGCTTCCTGTGTATTTGTAGACATCAAAGACGTTGAGGTTATTATACCTTCTGACCACGATGTAGGGTTGATCCAGATTATTTGGATTTTTGTATAGGATCGGCATGTGTTTTTTCTCCATAGAAAGCGTTTCCCCAACTTGACCCATTGATCTGGAAGTAATGGTACTGAAGTTGGTTCCGTCAAAAGTTACCACATGGAGTTTTCCCTGGGTTGTGGTCAATCCATCATAGCTGATCCAGGTCCAGAAGATTTTGTTTGGATTCCCGGCTTTGGAGGCATCGTTGGTAAAGTAGATTCCGGTATTTCGGATAAAGTCCAAGTCTTTGAGTTCCCATCTGTCTTGTGCCGGAGTCACCCCCGGCACGTGGGTATACAGTGAGGGCCTGCCTGAATTCGAATTCAATCCCATACTCAACACAAATGTTTTTCCCTTCAGTTGGGTCATATACCCCATATCCGAATTGTTCATGTAAAGTATCTGGTACTTCTGTAGGCTGTGGTTATGAAGGATTCCTTTGGTGTTTCCATATCCTCCATGTGATGTGCCATCAGTTCCATAATTGAAGGAAATCAGATGATTGTCCGAATTGACCTCATTTTCGAATTTGTAATGAAGAAAATTGCCACTGACCGCGGCATCCAATACCAAGTCTCCGGTTGCGTTTACCTTGTAGGCAAAACTGGTTCCTCCAAAGCTGGTCCAAGACTCTGATATAAAGGAGAGTTGGCCGTTTTTTTCGATGATTTTTCGGAGATACATTTCGTGGCGGTTGTTGAGGTCGCCATTGAATGCGAAGGCCCGAAACTTGAATTGGGCTCCGGCCTTGGAGTAAAACGCCTTGGCATCGGCGACTTCTTTGGCCAGCTGATCACCCCCGGAAGTTCCTCCGGTATCGTCCGGATTATCATCACCTCCGCTGATCAGATCACAGGAGGCCAAGCTTGCAATCAGTGCTACAAAAAGAAAAAGATGTTTGAAATTCATACCTGCTTTCGATTAAAATTATTGTCGAAAGTAGGAGGAGAATTCAGGCTCCGAAATACGCCATTTTCAGTATTCTAACCGATCAGACGATTGGATTTGGCTTTTTGGATAGCTTCGAGCTTATTATGTGCCTGCAGTTTGGAGTACACGTTATCCACGTGTTTTTTGACTGTTCCTACTGAAAGGAAAAGGTTGTCGGCGATCATCTTATATTTCAATCCTTTGCTGAGTTGCTCCAGGATTTCGATTTCCCGCTTGGAAAGGCGTACTTCCTCTGATTCCTTAATTTCTTCGGGAAGTTGGGGATTTCGCAGCAGTTTGAGGGTTTTCAGCGCAATGGAGGGAGTCATGGCTGCACCTCCTTCGAGCGTGTCGTGGATGGCTTTTTCCAAATCCTGATTTTCAGCTTCCTTGAGTAAATAGCCATCTGCACCGGCGCAGATTGAATTAAAAATTTTGTCATCCGAATCAAATACCGTCAGCATGACTACCTTGATCTGTGGCCAGCGCTGCTTGATTTGATAAGTGGCCTCGATCCCGTTGAGTTCGGGCATTTCTATATCCATGAAGATCAGGTCCACATTGGAGTCTTGCTGGAGTTTTTCTACCAAATCTTTGCCGTTCAGGGCCTTGATTTTCAGTTGGACGTCCGCAATGGAGCAAAGCTTTTCACTTAAGATTTTCAAAATCGAAGGGCTGTCTTCAGCTATTCCGAGTCGAATCATGGAAGTGGTCGGGTAATTCAATTCTGATTTTGGTGCCTTTGCGGATCGTGGATTCAATATCTATTTTTCCCTTCAAATCCGAAACACGCTTTTGTAGATTTAATATTCCGTTTCCAAATTCTGCTTTCTCCATTATAAAGCCTTTTCCGTCGTCCTCGATCCGGATTTCAATACCTGAATGGACAACCTTTTGAATGGAAATGGAAATATTTTCTGCTTCTGCATGCTTGAAGGCATTGTGCACGCTTTCCTGAATGATCCGGTAAATGGTGATTCCTTCGAATGAACTCAGCTTCATTTCCTCCAGGGATTCGTCCATCTCGAAGCTGAATCTCACTTCGTCTGAAAACCTGGCCTTTTCGATAAAACTCCATAATCGTTCTTTCAAATCGCCAAAAATCATTTCCGTCTTGTTCATCGCCCAAATCGTATCCCTCAGTTCAATAATCGTGGATTGGGTAAAGGACTTGATCAAATCCAGACGCTGAATGGCTTTTTCGCCCATGGGTTGAAAGCTTTTTTTCAACTGATCGACCGAAAGAATGATAAAGGTGAGCTGCACACCGATGTTGTCATGCAAGTCTCTGGAAATGGCAAAGCGCTGCTCCTGGAGCCGGTTTTGTATATCCACTTGAGCTTTGATTTTCTGGAATTCAATCTCTTGTTGCTGCTGTCGGTTTTTAAGTTTTTGCTGCTTTACGGTCAAAAAACCGATCCCGATGGAGGCCATCAAAAATAGTCCCATGACGGCCGCTCCAAACCTGATTCGCTGGTTTTTGAGCTTTTCTTCGGCTAAGATTCGTTCCTTTTCGGCGACCTGATATTTGGTTTCAGTCTCAGTGATCAGCTGGGCATTTTTCTCATTGAAAATGCTGTCGTTGATCCGGGTGAGGAGTTCATGATAAAAAAGAGCAGAATCGGGGCGTTGGATAGTTTTGAAATACTCATAAAGTGCCTCGTAATTGTCGCCGATTTTTTCCTGACTTTGGCTTCGGATGGAGTAGAATTTTCCCCTGTTTAAGGCTTCTCCTGCCTCTTTCAGATTTCCGGTTTTGGAGTTGATCCTTCCCAGATTGGTGTAGTAAGTGGCCAGGTTGTAATCCTCAGAATTACCGGACTCGGCATTGATTTCACTGATTTGGATGGCAGTCTGGATCCAGGGCCTGGCTTCCTCGAGCCGGTTGAGTTTGATCAGGGTGTTGCCGATGTTATTGTAGGTAAACCCGATCTGAAGGGTGTCGAGTGAATTTTTCAAGTCCATTACTTTGGAATGAAAAAAAAGTGCACTGTCGTATTTGCCCCAGTCGTCGTAGTTGATCGCGATTGTATTCAATGCCAAAACCACACTCATGGGGTCCTGTTCGAGGTTTTGATGCAGGACTTCGTAGGATTTTTTTCCGTAGTACACTCCCTTTTCATACCCGGAGAAGTCGTGGTAATTGTTGGAAATCCCTTGGAGCAGCCATCCTTGCCAAGAAATACTTTTTAGCTCTTCAGCCAAAGGCAAGGCTTCAAACAAGACTTCTATGGCTTGCTCATACTGTCCCGAACTCCGGAAGGCTTTTCCCAAGTTGTGCCGGACGTAGATCTGCTTGGTTAGATCCTTGCTTTTTTCAAAAAAGGGTAGGGCCTTTTTTCCATAGATGATGCAGCTGTCCAGGTTTCCCAGATTGGAATAATAGGCGTTTTTCGCAAAGTCAAATTCCGCCTGATCAGCAGGGGATTGAACCAGAGATTTTGCTTTAGAAAAATAAAACTCCGAGGAGTCGGCCGAAGTAATGGCCTTTCGGAGAAGGGGATTGAGTTCTTGGGCGTTTGCATTTTGTCCAAAGCCTAGCAGCATAAGCACCAAAAGGACTCTTGAAACCAACAGCTTGCCAGACATTTTTGTGATTGGGTAAAGGGTGATATGCTCAGGGTAAGTTATTCTGGTAAATCCACCGTTTACCAAAGAATAATTCGGATCGAAGATAAGTTTATTTCAAAAATTCCCTTTTAAATCAAAAAGAAGAAAAACAAAAAAAGCCCCGGTTTCGGAGCTTTTGGATGTATAGTTTAGATTAATTCTCGCTGTCTTGGTACAATTCGTTGTAGGAATTTTCATCCATTCCTTTGCTGAATCTCCTTAGGTTGTAGGTAAATGACAGCATCACATATTGCTGAAGCACATTGGTCTGCACGTCTTCGATGTAGGTCGAGTTGATGTTTCGGTTGACGTTGGCATTTTGGCCGAGGAGGTCATAGACCATGATGCTGACTTCTCCCCGCTGATTTTTGAAGATTTTTTTACCCAGACTCATATTGATCAGGGAGAAATTGGTGTCAAATCCTTCTGAAAGCCCGGCATTGATCTGGTGATTGAGATCCAGTCGGTAGACGAATCCTTCCCAGAAGATCCAGTTGAAATTGACCCGGAAGCGCTGCTGGAAGAAGTTGTCGTTCAGACTGGGGTTTAGGGTGTTTTCCACCTCGTTAAAGGAAGATCTGGACCAAATGTTGAAATCAATCTGATCACTGATGCTGGAGTTGAGTGAAAATCCGGTACTGATCCTTCTTGAATTGTTGAATCCGGCTTCATTATTTACGATCCCTGGTCTTTTGGTGATACCACCGCCTAGGTTGATGTTGAAATTTGACTTGATAAAGCCCAGTGGCATCCCATAGCTCATCCAGGATCTCATTTCAAAATACCCGTTCATATTGACCGGGGAGTTGAGCTGAGAACCCTTTTCCAGGATAATTCCATCCTGAATTTCGGTAGGTTCCTGGGCGATAAAGGAATTGTTGGTAATAAAATTGTCTGTAAGGGTGGACTGGGCAAAAATGAACCAATTTTTATCTGTGTCCGGATTGTTGCTGCGGAATCTTATCCGGAACTGGTTGCTGTAGGCCTGATCCAGTTCGGGATTGCCAGTGCGGAGTTGTAGGGGGTTGGTATTGTCGATTACGGCCTGCAGTTGGTTGATCTGCGGTTCGTTGGTATAGGTGTCGTAATCCAGCTGGATATTAGTGTTGGGAGAAAACTTATACTCCATCCGAACGGTCGGAAGGAAAGCTGTAAACCTTCTTTTGAGCTCAAATGCTTCCGGGAATTCCTGGCTGTTGTCCAATTGGGCATCTTGGTATTGGACCTCAGTCTGCATTTTGAAATTCTCAGCAGTGTACTGATAGCCGGCTTCCAGTTCCTGAGTCAGGTAGGCGCTTTCAAATGTATTGCTCAGTGCAGTATCCAACAATAAGTTGCCGGTTTCAAAGTCTCCTCCTTCCACATTAAAGGTGAGTTTATCCGAATCATTCATCCGGTTGCCGATTTCATATTCCAGTTCCATCTGGCCTTTTTTGCCGATTGCTTCGGTAAATGAAATGCCCGTTTCCCAAGAGTTACCGGTACGCTCCCGGGTGGTTCGTTGGTCGATGTTTTCCAGCCGTTCTCCTTCTGCCTCGTAATAGGTGTTTCTGGCTTTCCGATCGGATTCATCCTGATTCCAGCCTCTTGAAAAATTGCTTCTCCAGGTAAACGTCCTTCCCGGCTTATTGAACTTGTGGCTGTAAAGTAGGCGGTTGAACAGGTCGTAATCCTGATAGTTTCCTGTTTTTAGGTTATCGACTTGGTTGATCAGATTGACTCCATCTTCCGTCTCTCCGAAAAAGGCAGAGTTCTCAGTTTCAAACCGTGCCGAGAATCTGGGAATGTAAAGAATTCGGTTTTTCTCATCGATGTTGTATTCCAGTCTCAGGTTGGCCTGATGCTGATTGTTGACCCGGACATCTCTACTGGTTTCGGTGTAAAACTGATTGGATTCGTCGGTAGTTACAAAATCCCGGAAGCGATTTACAATGCCCACATTTTCCCGGTTGGAGTACACATAGCTTCCTGTGACTTTGATTTTTTCACCCCAAAGATCGGTGTAGTTGAGGCCGAGAATGTTGGTCGTGATGATTCCTTCTTGAGGGTTGGAATTGTCCTGGGCATTGGGGTCGCTCGAGTAATTGAGCATGTTGACGTTGTTGGTCAGTCCGGTAAACGTGATGCGCTGATCCTCATCAAACGCATTGATACTCGCTCCCACAAGGTACCGTTCGTCGGTTCCATAGCCAGCTGTGGTTTTGCCAAACTGGCCTTTTCTACGGTTGGGTTTGGTGATGATGTTGATGGTTTTCAGTCGTTCTCCGTCATCAAATCCGCTCAGTTGGGCTTTTTCACTTTTCTGATCAAAAATTTCAATGCTTTGAATTACTTCTGCGGGCAAGTTTTGAAGGGCGGTACGGACATCTGTCCCGAAGAAGGGTTTCCCGTCTACCAAGATCTGGGCGATATTTTCTCCCTGAGCCTGGAGCGCACCGTTGTCAGAGGTGACACCGGGTAGCTTTTCGATCAACACCTGCGCACTGGCATCCTTCATGGTCTTGAAGGCGTCTGCGTTGTACAGGGTAGTGTCGCTTCGCTGTGAACCGGTGGATCTTCTTGCAGCCACGACCACTTCGCTGAGTGCGGTAGCTTCTTCACTGATTCCTATGATTCCAAGGTCTAGATCGCCTGAGATTTGTAAGGTTTTGAATACATTCTGGTAACCGAGATATTGGACCTTCAGGAGATAGTCGCCTTCTCGGATGTTGGAAATTTCGAAAACACCCTCCTGGTCAGAAATCATCCCCGAAACCTGGGCAGAATCAGTTAAGGTCAGCAAGAGGATATTAGCATAAGGGATTCCTTGGCGAGTTCCCGTATCCTGAATCTTTCCCTTGAGGCTGTAAGTTTGGGAAAATCCGGAAAGTAGTGTTCCGGTAAAAAAAAGTGCTAACAGTAAGTATTTCATTTCGTGGTTTAATTTTCTTCCCGAGAACTATTCAAATTTGAATGTGGCAGATCCATAATCCCGGGGTATTCTAACAAAGAAAAGTAGATAAAGTATTTAAGTCAGGGGGTAATTAGTTGAGCGGTAATAAAACCGATTGAATAGTTGCCTTTCATGGAAAATCAGGAGATCCTGTCCTGTGGTATCCTGATAATTAGATACTTGTGGGAGGATTTCAAAGAGCGACAGATTTTGTCAATAAAATATGTTTATTTTTCAGTCATGGATATGTTTAAAAAAGTAACATTTTTAACTTAGCTCACGTTATTTGAAAGCGTTATGGAAAAGACAGAGAAAATCAGCATCACGACCAAAACCTTGGCTTCAGGCAATTGTCAGGTCAAATTCTTCGTGGAAGATGATCAACAGCCCAAATATGGATACCTGTTGGTCACAGAGCCCAAGCCCGTAGGAGACATCATCGAGGAGATCAAAAACCGGCTCGAGCGAAGAAGGCTGGAGACTATGAATCTGAATCCGTTTTTTCCCTTGCCACCTTCCCCTGAGGATCATCATTTTTACCTCTTTTCTGCATGAGTTTCTTGGCTTCTAACCTCCGTTTTTTGCGCAAGCAAAAGGGCATCACCCAAAACGATCTGGCAGATCAGTTGGATGTGCAGCGTACGATGATTTCAGCCTATGAGGATGGAAGGTCTGAACCCAAGCTAGCCACTTTGCAGAAGCTGTGTGATATTCTCGAAGTAGGAGTTGAGGAGTTGTTGGAGCATGATATCGAGAAGTTGGGGAGAAAAGCCATCCAAAAGCGTGGGATCAATATCCTGACCATTGCTGCTGATGAAAATGACAAGGAAAACATCACCTTGGTGGGCCAAAAAGCTTCAGCTGGCTATCTGAACGGCTATGCGGATCCGGAATACATGGAGACTTTGCCACAGTTTCACCTGCCCAACTTGTCCCGACAGGCAACCTATCGGGCATTTGAACTTTCGGGAGATTCCATGCTTCCACTGATCCCGGGTACGATTGTGATCGGTGCCTATGTGGAGCAGCTCAAGCAAATCAAGAGTGGACGGACTTACGTCTTGGTAACCCAAACCGAAGGAGTGGTCTACAAACGAGTTTTTAATTACCTGGAGGAAAACGGAAAGCTGTTTCTGGTTTCCGACAACGAACATTACAAACCCTATGAGGTGAGGGGTGAGGATGTATTGGAAATCTGGGAAGCCAAGGCATTTATCAGCACCGATTTTCCCAATCCGGGTGACAAAAAGAAACCCCTAAGTCTGGAAGACCTAGGGGAAATGATTCGGGATATTCAGTTGGACCTGAAGCGGATTAGGGGTTAATTCCTTGTGAGCATTACAGGTGCTGAGTAGGAGTTTGCCGGGAAATAGATCGTTCCAACCCAAGTTTGGCCTGAGTTGGTGGTGCTCAGGGAGATTGTTCCGATCATGTTGTTTACAGAACTGGTGTAATTCAATACTAATTCAGTTCCGGTTATTTGACCGGAACCTTCACCAGTCCGGGTGTTGTTGACATCGTATTCATAGTAGGCAACATCTGCCTCTGTTTGTCCAAAAGCAAAAATGCTGATCCTCTCTCCATTCATGGTCAAAACCCACTCACCCGCCATGTTCGGGATGGACTGTTCTGAATTTTGACTTTCGGATTCTTCTGCGTTAGTCGGATTTTCGTCGAGCGCTAAGGAATTGTATACAGAGTTTTCATCAGAGGATGTTTGGGTGTCATCCACCGGAAAAGTTTCTGTTTCATTCGGCATGCACATTCCAATTAGCAAGAGAAATCCTACAAATCCTCCCAGAACCCAAAGGAAGTTTTTTGCCCACCAACTTTTCGGCTGAGGATTTGGAGCCACAAAGGGTCGCGGATTGGGTCTGGGTTCGGGTGCCGGCTGGGGTTTAGGTTCAGGTTTTTTGTCGATGATCTTTTCCAAAACCTTGATCAATTCACCCACATCATAGTTCCAACGGCTGCTGCTCAGTTCTTGTGCATGTTTGAGCGACAGCTCCTGAAGATCTTCCGGTAAATCGGCGGAGTCTGGCATCCGTGCCCCGTTTACCAGGATTGGAATAACCCTCAGATTTTTCTGGAGAGCTAGGGAAATCTCCTTCCTCACCCAATCCTGTGATTTCATGATTCGAGGCTTTCCATTGGCATCCGTTACCTTGAGCCAGTGGGGTCCTATCATGGCTAGGAGTACTTTACTTTCGCTGAGAGCTTTGGAAATGGATTGATCAAAATTAAGACCCGCCTCGAGTGTCTCCACATCATAAAAAATACACTCTTGTCCAAAGACCTGCTCCAATTTATCCTTAAGTCTACCTGACTCTCCTGAAGTGTCTTCTCTTCGATAACTGATGAAAATTTTTCCGTTTGACATAAAAAAACCTGATTTAAACTTATTAAAGTTAAGTAAATCAGGCACCTTTTTACAATAAAGCGGAATTTTATTCTGAGATCAGCTCGTCAAACCCTTTTCTGATTTTGCTGACGGCATCAAAAGAAGGATCGATGTTCACTACGCCTTTTCCCAACTCATGCCAATAGCCATCGCCGCAGTCGATGTAGGAGCCGCGCTTTTTACTGGCTTCCTCTTTGGCAAGTTCATAGTGGTAATCCGGGGTGAAGACAATCTTCATCAACTGAATGGCATATTCCCAGTTAATTACACGTGATTTTCCGCCTTTCTCAAAAATCACTTCCCGGTTTGAAAAATGAACCGTCAGGCTGCAATCGGTGATATCGTCTCCCTGCACTTGTCGGTAATTCACCTTGAGCGGAGCTTCTTTTTTCACCGTTTCATAAATTGCCTGAATCAGGTCTTGGGCCATCAGTTGCCATTCTTCCTGATTTGAAGGAACCTTAATGCCTTCATCCTTTCCCTTTTCCAGAGGTTTTACTGTGATTCCGCCTTCTTCAATGTCCTTGTTGGTCCATTTTGTTTTTTCAAAAAGCTGCTTCATAGGTTTGACCCAAACGGAATTCAAATGCCCTTTGTAGCTGTAATCGTCCTGGAGCGTAAAGCCCTCATCCAAAATCTCCTCCTCGCTCAACTCTTCGCGGTCAGTGTAATGAAGCACCAAATCGGCGTTCAAATCATCCTTGGACCAGTCGAGTGCCAGGCGAAAAACATGGCTGTAAGGAGGCGGGACAATCCCTGAATCGTATTCTAAAACCAATCCGGTGAAGGTGCTCTTTGTGAAGGTCATTTGCGTAAGCTTTGCGCAAAAGTATGGTTTTTCGGGCAATTAAGTGGTTATTTTGCAGCCCTAAACCCAGATACATGGAAGACTTGCTCGATCATATTTCCTCAGAGATTTACCAAAATTCCTATGTCATTGTGGATGATTTTATCAATGAGGATTTTAGAAAAGCCCTGCTTGATGAACAAATCAATCTGGTCAACCAGGGGAAATTCCGACATGCTGCTGTGGGAAAAGGTGGGCAAAAGCAAGTCCGAACAGAAATCCGCAGCGATGAAGTTCTCTGGATTGATGCTGATGACTTGAGCCCGCTTCAGGCTGCTTATTGGGATAAAATTGATGAAATCCGTCAAGCCCTCAACCGACGTTGTTTTTTGGGGTTGAAGTCATTTGAAGGGCATTTTGCCCGGTATCCGATCGGGTCTTTTTACAAGCGACATTTGGATCAGTTTCAGGCTGTTCCTCATCGGGTAGTTACGGTGATTCTCTACCTCAATGACTCATGGACACCTGAGGATGAGGGTGCGTTACGGATGTATTTTCCTCAGGGGGATGGTACTGAGCGCATAGAAGATGTTTTGCCCATCGGAGGGAGACTGGTGGTTTTTCTCAGCGGAGAAATTCCGCATGAAGTATTGCCGACCAAAAAAGAGCGAATCAGCATCACCGGGTGGCTGAGGAATATCGACTAGCGGAGATTGATCCGAACAGTATGTGGGGCATTTTTTAGCTCAAATGAGGCTTTTTCAAAGCTTGGAGGTCCAAAATAGATCTTCGGATTATTCGAAAATCCAAACTTCTCTGTCGGATATCCTACCGGATTGGTGTTTAATTTCCCGTTGCCGTCCTCATCATGGATAACCGAAATTGCATACACTCCGGCTGGCAAACCATCGATGGGCAGTTCGCATTTGTTGTTTTCGGGAGAAACAGAGTAATTTTTCACCGCCTTTTCCATCCGATCGGGGAAGCCATCAGCTTTGGCAAAAATCAGGATTCGGATTTGTCCTCTGTCGGAATTAGCCTGATGCACGTGGACATGAAGCGTATTGGACAACTTGCTTTCCGTCATGCTTATCGGAAGCAGCATCAAGATGGACACCAGAATAGAGATCATAGGTTTTGATAGGTTTCACGTCGATTGACCTTTCCATTTGGAGTCAGGGCAAACGTTGGGTTGAAATAAATGGCTTTTGGAACTTCATATTTTCCCAAGACTGTGCTAAGCTTCTGCATCAATTTTTGGGCCGCTTCCGGATCTGGCGAATGTTCGATTATCAATACTAAGCGCTCACCCAGCAGCGTGTCTTTTTCTCCAAAAAAGAAAAATCGGCTACTCTGGAATAGGTCTTGGATGGCTTTTTCGGCTTTTTGCTCTATAAGTTCGGGGTGAAGTTTGACTCCTCCGGAATTGACCATGAAATCGATCCGGCCAAGCCAGTAAAAACTATTTTCGGAATTCAGTTCAATCAGATCATTCGTTTGGATTTTGTCGGGGCCACTCATGGGGGATTTGACCCAAAGCGTCCCGCGATCATCTGTTCCGATTTGTACTCCGGGAAGCAGCTGATAGTTTAAATTCCCTAGGTGGATTTTCGCCAAGGCAATGTGGGAGACGGTTTCCGTCATTCCATAGGTCTGCCAGGCCTGAATTCCAGCTTCATGCAAGTCTTGTTTTAGCTTTTCTGAAATCGCAGCCCCGCCGATCAGGAGATGGGGAATTTGCTTCAATTTAGAAAGAGAATCAGGATCCTGAAGGCTTTTTTCAACTTGTAGGGGAACCATGGCAACCAAGTCCGGGACAAAATCAAGCTCTTTCAAAGGATTGGACGAAGGCTCGACCAGCCAGATCGGACAATCCCAAACTAATGCTCTGACCAGCATCATTTTGCCTGCTATGTACTCCGGGTTTAGGCAACAGAGTAGTTTGGTGTCGGAGTTGGTGTGAAAAAAGGCTCCCGTAGCTTTTGCGCTTTCAATCAATTGGATTCGGCTGAGTTGAATGGCTTTGGGCTGACCCGTCGAACCTGAGGTGTATTGGGCAAAATCCTCCTTTCCGGACTGCCATTCCCTGCAAAACGAAAATGCGGCTCTGGTGAATGGCGGAAGGTCACTGAGATTCAACTCAAAATCAGAAAGATTTCTAACTAATTGATTTTCAAATGTGAGTTGAAACATGAGGATTTATGGGTGATTTCCCTGATCTGAGCGATCAACAAAATTTCAGGCCAGTCGGTTATCTTGCAAAAAAATCAGATTTTTACCCAAAACGAAAACCATGGAGTGGATTACTGCCAAAGAATACGAGGACATTACCTATAAAAAGTGCAATGGTGTCGCCCGGATTGCCTTCAACCGACCGGAAGTAAGGAATGCATTTCGGCCAAAAACCACGGCTGAATTGTACGATGCTTTTTATGATGCACAAGAGGATACCTCAATTGGTGTGGTTTTGCTGAGTGGAGAGGGTCCTTCACCCAAGGATGGTGGCTGGGCGTTTTGCTCAGGAGGTGATCAGCGAGCCCGGGGTCATCAAGGCTATGTCGGCGAAGATGGCTACCATCGACTGAATATTTTGGAAGTCCAGCGCTTGATCCGATTTATGCCAAAGGTCGTGATTGCTGTGGTACCAGGTTGGGCTGTTGGAGGTGGACATAGCCTTCATGTGGTGTGCGACTTGACGCTAGCCAGCAAAGAACACGCAATTTTCAAGCAGACGGATGCCGATGTCACCAGCTTTGACGGAGGATACGGTTCGGCCTATTTGGCCAAGATGGTCGGTCAAAAGAAAGCCCGAGAGATCTTTTTTCTGGGAAGAAATTACTCCGCTCAGGAAGCCTTTGACATGGGAATGGTCAATGCCGTAATTCCGCATGCCGAACTGGAAGCTACAGCTTACGAATGGGCGCAGGAGATTTTGGCCAAGTCACCTACCTCTATCAAAATGCTGAAGTTTGCTATGAACCTGACTGATGATGGAATGGTGGGGCAGCAGGTTTTTGCCGGAGAAGCTACCCGTTTGGCATACATGACCGAAGAGGCAAAAGAGGGTAGAAATGCCTTTTTGGAGAAGCGAAAGCCGAATTTTAAACACATCAAGTGGATTCCTTAATCTAACAAAAGCCTGATTTCGAGAAATCAGGCTTTTGATTTAGAATTAGGAAAACACTTTTCTGACTAAATACTCGATGGTGCGGCCAGCCAATCGAGCGGTGGCATTGTCCTGATCGTATTTGGGGTTAAGTTCAACCACATCCAGACTGATCAATTTTTTGCTTGAGGCGATGAGTTCCAATACTTTGAAAGCAATCTGAGGATCAAATCCCATCGGCGAAGGTGCGGAAACCCCATGGGCAAATGCTGAAGAAAACCCATCCAAATCGATGCTTAGGTAGACCTTGTTTACCGAATCCAAAAACCAGATGATCTGCTCCTCGATGTATTCCCAGTTATTGAGACGGAAGGCCTCCATGACCAGGTATCGGGCCTTGAGTCTCTCTGCGGTTTGAAAAAGTGATTTGGGATTTGCTGCCCTTTGGATGCCCAAAGCGAGGTAATGGAAATTGTTCGGAAACTCCTGAGCCAATTGCAGGAAAGGAGAACCTGAGTGGGCTTTTCCATCGACTAACGCTCTCAGGTCAAAGTGTGCGTCGAGATTGATTATCCCCAGCTTTTCTTCTTTCTCAGAAATGAATTGCTGAACTCCGCGTCCATGAGCATAAGCCAAATCATGTCCTCCTCCAAGTAAAACAGGGAAGTGGTTGGTTTTCAGTAAATCATAGGTGATTTTGGATATTGCATCATGGGAAGCTTCCAAGTCCTGATTGATGGTAAAAATATCTCCGTAGTCCAGCAAAGGGAGATTTTCAGGAAGGTGATACGCGACCGAACCCAACATTTTTCGGATGGCGGCGGGTCCTTCTAGGGTCCCAAGGCGCCCTTGATTTCGGATCACGCCTTCCTCTCCGGCATAGCCTAATATCCCTACCTTTTTTTCAGCATTCTGAACCAGGTTTAAGTTTGAAACGGTCTTTACCGCTTGGTGCCAATAGTCTAATTCTTCGGATTTGCGGCCTGACCAATGATAGGGGGAAGGGTTTTGATGGAGATTCATAGGTTTTAGATTTGAGTCTATTGGTTTTTACTCTAACTTAAGGAGAGTAGTTTGTTAATTTTGTTAACTAAAATAAGAAAGTCATGAAGTCCTACCGAGTTCCTGAAAAAGAGAATATTGATTTGGAGACATTCAGAGAGCCTGATTCAACTTTTTCCGGATATACTTATGCTGATTACTTGAAATGGAACTTTGAGGAAATCGTAGAGCTGATCAAGGGAAAAGTTTTTAAAAAGGCGGCTGCTCCAAGTAGGAGACATCAAGCTGTTTCAGGAAATGTTTTTGTGCATTTTCATGCATTTTTGAAAGATAGTCCATGCCAGGTTTACTCAGCCCCTTTTGATGTCAGGTTTTCAAAAGATCCTGATTTTAAAATCATTGATTCAGTAGTACAGCCGGATATTTCGGTGATTTGTGACCTTACCAAACTGGATGAAGTTGGTTGTTTAGGTGCCCCGGATTTGATTGTGGAAATTCTTTCTCCAAGCAATAGCCAAGTCGAACTTCAAAACAAATACGACCTCTATCAAGAGTATGGAGTGAAGGAATATTGGATCATTCATCCAGTGGAAAATACCCTTCAAATCAATGTATTGATAGATGGAGTCTATCAGCCTTCACGGCTTTTTACTTCCGGTCAAAAAGTAACATCGACTGTACTTCCTGCATTTGAATTGGATTTGGAGGAGATTTTTGTGGAAAGTTGAGAATGTGTTGAAAGATCATTTCCAAAGTTCAAAACTTTGGAAAAGTTTGATCTTATCACATCAGATTTTTAAAGATCTCTTCATCCACCAAACTCGGCACCGTCACTTTCAAGCCCGGAGTTCTGTCCATTTCGCGCTGAATGGCCTCCATAGAACCCGAATTTCTCGCCCAAGCCCTGCGTGCAATCCCATTGTTCACATCATAGAAAAGCATGGATTTTAACCGTCTTTCTGCTTCCTGACTTCCATCCAAAACCAATCCAAATCCCCCGTTGATCACCTCTCCCCAGCCGACTCCGCCACCGTTGTGAATAGAAACCCAGGTAGCTCCCCGAAAGCTGTCACCGATCACATTGTGAATGGCCATATCGGCCGTAAATCGGCTGCCATCGTAAATATTGCTGGTTTCCCGATAAGGGGAATCTGTACCGCTCACGTCATGATGATCCCGGCCGAGGACAATCGGAGCAGAGATTTCTCCATTGGCTATGGCTCGATTGAAAGCAGCTGCAATTTTAGCCCGGCCTTCCGCATCAGCGTATAGAATTCGGGCTTGGGAACCTACGACCAACTTGTTTTTTTCAGCCTCTTCGATCCAGGTGATGTTGTCCTGCATCTGTTGAGAGATGGAAGCAGGAGCACTTTTTATGATTTCCTTCAAAACTGAAGCGGCAATCTGATCGGTTTTTCTTAAGTCCTCCGCTTTTCCAGAAGTACAAACCCATCGGAATGGCCCAAAACCATAATCAAAGCACATCGGCCCCAAAATATCCTGCACATAGCTCGGGTAGCGGAAGTCGATTCCGTTTTCTGCCATTACCTCAGCACCGGCGCGTGATGCTTCCAGCAAAAAGGCATTTCCATAGTCGAAAAAGTAGGTTCCCTTAGCTGCATGCCGATTGATAGCAGCAGCTTGTCGACGAAGGGATTCCTGAACTCTATCTTTGAAAGATTCTGGATTTTCGGCCATCAGTTGATTGGATTCTTCGAAAGAAAGCCCAACCGGATAGTAGCCTCCAGCCCATGGATTGTGCAATGAAGTTTGGTCAGATCCGAGTTCGACGAAGATGTTTTCCTGATCAAACCGTTCCCAAACGTCCACCACATTTCCGAGATAGGCGATTGAAACCACCTCTTGGCCTGATTTTGCCTTTTTCACCCGCTCAACCAATCGATCCAAATCCTCTACTAACTCGTCTACCCAACCCTGCTCGTGGCGCTTTCGAGCTGCTGCAGGGTTTACCTCCGCACAGACCGTCACACAACCTGCAATATTCCCGGCTTTGGGCTGGGCTCCACTCATTCCCCCGAGTCCGGCAGTCAGGAAAATCTTACCTTTTGGACTTTCTCCAGCCATGAGTTTTTTCCTAAAGGCATTCATCACCGTGATGGTCGTACCATGGACGATTCCCTGCGGACCGATGTACATGTACGAACCCGCAGTCATTTGTCCGTATTGGGTGACCCCAAGCGCGTTGAATCGCTCCCAATCGTCCGGCTTTGAATAATTCGGAATCATCATCCCATTGGTGACGATGACTCGTGGAGCCTCTGGAGAGGAAGGAAAAACCCCCATGGGATGCCCGGAGTACATGTGCAGCGTTTGCTCATCGCTCATCTCAGCGAGGTACTTCATGGTCAGGAGGTATTGCGCCCAATTTTGAAAAACAGCACCATTTCCTCCATACGTAATCAATTCCTCTGGATGCTGGGCCACGGCAGGATCGAGGTTGTTTTGGATCATCAGCATGATGGCAGCAGCCTGTTTGGATTTGGCAGGATATTCCGAAATCGCTCGGGCATACATCGCGTAGTCCGGCTTAAATCGGTACATGTAGATTCGCCCGTATTCCTTTAACTCTTCTAAAAATTCAATAGCCAACCCTCGATGCCATTCCTTTGGGAAATAGCGCAATGCATTACGCAAGGCCAGTTTTTTCTCTTCAGGTGTTAGGATATCCTTACGCTTAGGGGCATGAGAAATCGTCGGATTTCTTTCCTTTTTTGGAGGTAAAACGGTAGGAATACCTTGTATGATTTGATCTTGAAAAGACATGGGATATACGATTTACGAAGTACGAAATACGAGGACATTTAGCTCCTCATGGGTTGAATTACGTTTCTGAGTCCTAAATCCGCTTTCCATTTTTCCATACTTTTAGCGGTTTTAATTTGCCTTGTTGGTACAAAATCTCCCGGTAGTCAGAAGTCGGGAACAGGATGAAATCAGCCAATTGACCTGAGGTTAATTTGCCCCGATCACTCAATCCTAAGACTGCCGCCGCCCGGAATGTGATTCCTGCCAGCACTTCTGCGGTGCTGAGTTTTTCGAAAGTCGCCAAAATCGAAGCCTGAGTCAGCAGATCTCCCATCGGCGCCGAACCCGGATTCCAGTCCGACGCAATGGCCAATGCAGCTCCGTTGTCTAGCAGTTTTCGGGCAGGAGAAAAAGCACAACCCAGTCCCAACGATGCACCGGGAAGAGCTACTGCGATGGTATTTGATTGGGCAAATAGCTGAATTTCTGAGTCTCCGGAAGCTTCCAAATGGTCAGCCGAAAGTGCCCCGAATTCTACCGCGATTTTCGATCCACCCACCGAAAACTGATCGGCATGAACCGTGATTTCAAAGCCCATTTCCTTGGCTTTTTGGAAGTAGGATTTGATTTCTTCGGGTGAAAAAGCACTTTTCTCCACAAAGGCATCGATGCGATGGGTTAGCTTTTCTTTTTTTAGGAGGGGGAAAAGTTCATGGGAAATCAGGTTCAAATACTCCGAATTTGAACCCACAAAATCCTTGGGCTTCATATGGGCTGCCAAGCAAGTCGGGATCAAATCTGCCTGGGTGGATTGATTTGCCTCATCGATGGCCCGCAGCATTTTCAGCTCTTCTTCAATTGAAAGACCATAACCACTTTTTACTTCGATGGTGGTGACTCCTTCGGAAAGGTGTCGATTGGCATGATTGGCGGTGATTTGTGCCAAATCGCTTTGACTCAGTTTTCGGGTTTGAGTGACTGTGTCCCAAATTCCTCCTCCGGCTTGGGCGATTTCGAGGTAGGTTTTTCCTGCGTTCCGCATCGCAAAATCTTTCGCTCTCGATCCCCCAAAACAGATATGGGTATGGCAATCGACCATGCCGGGTAGGACCACAAAATCCCCAATCAATTCATGGATTTCTGCCTCAGGAGAATCCTTGCGGAGTTTTTCCCACTTTCCAACCATCAAGATTTTATCCCCCTCAATCAGGATTCCCGCATGCTCGATGATTTCCAATTGATCATCTTTCAGCGCTCCTTTGAGAGGCAGGTGATCCATGGTCAAAACTTGGGTAATCGGGCCTATTAGTTTTAGCTTTTTCATTTTTAGATTTCCCGCTGATCACCGCTGATAAATTCGCAGATCGGCGCAGATCAGCGGAGTTTTCTGCGTTAATCTGCGGGAGCTTTTTTTAATAACTAAATAGTTTACTCCACTCTGTTTCGAAAGCCAATCCTTCCTGATCGGCCACCTTTTTTGCCAAAGCCACCAACTCCCCACTTTTCACCAAATCAATGGCAATCTCCATATCCTCATTCAGAATCCGATCAGAGACTACCGGATCAATGTCCTTTCTTACCCGCTCATAAATCGCTGTCATGATTTTTCCTGACTTCAACGGTGCATGGTAATCCATGGCTTGAGCTGCATAGAATAATTCGATTCCGAGGATTTTCTCCACGTTTTCAATTACTCTCAAGGCCTTTCTGGCACTGATGCTTCCCATGCTCACGTGATCCTCCTGACCCAAGGAAGTGGGAATGGAATCCGCAGAAGCGGGAAAACAAAGTCCTTTATTTTCGGAAGCTAAAGCTGCCGTAGTGTATTGGGGAATCATCAACCCCGAATTGAGTCCGGTTTCTTTGAGTAAAAGTTTTGGGACTCCGGGCGTATCTCCTTCGATGGAAAGGTAGATTCTTCGGTCGGCAATATTCCCGATCTCCGAAGCTGCCAAGGTCGCATAGTCCAAAGGCATGGCGATCGGTTGTCCGTGAAAATGACCTCCGGAAATAGTGTGTGTTTCATCAAAAACCACCGGATTGTCCGTCACGGAATTGATTTCTATTTCCAGGGTTTCTTTCAGGTGTAAATACGCATTCCAGCTTGCCCCGTGGACCTGTGGCATGCATCGAAGGGAATAGGGGTCCTGCACTCTGGCACAGTGCAAATGTGAGGCGACGATTTCAGAGTCTTTTAGCAGATTCAGGATGGTTTGTGCGACATGCCGGCTTCCGGAGTAGGGCCTGAGTTGATGAAGTTCCGCAGAAAAAGGCTTGACCGAGCCCATCAATCCCTCAATCATCATCGCACCCGTGATGCTGGCATGAGTAAGCAGGTTGTGAAGTCGCTCCAAAATCTTGACACCATGAGCGCCCATAAACTGGGTTCCATTGATCAGGGCCAATCCTTCCTTAGGGCCAAGTTGAAGCGGCTTTTTGCCAAATTGGTCTAGGACCGAGTCCATTCGTTCCGCTTTTCCATTGAAAAAGACTTTTCCCAAACCAATCAAGGGCAAAAACAAATGGGAGAGAGGTGCCAAATCTCCCGAGGCACCGACCGAACCCTGAATCGGTACCAAAGGAATAATGTCATTTTCCAGCATCCAGATGATCCGTTCCACAGTTTCCAATCGGATTCCCGAAAATCCCTGTGCCAAGGCATGGATTTTCAGCACCATCATCAGTTTGGAGATCTCCTGATCAACAGGTTCACCCACGCCGACAGCATGGCTTTTCAGGAGATTTTCTTGAAGGGTTTTGGTGTCGGCAGCAGAGATTTTGGTCGTACAAAGCGGACCAAAACCTGTGTTTATTCCATAGACAATGGCCTCTCCTTGGGCGATTTTTTCTACCGCCTCAGCGGACTGCCGGATTTTTTGGACAGTTTCAGGACTGAGGATTCCTGTCAGTTCTTTTCTTGCCAATCCCAAGGCGATGGAAGCGGTAAGGGTATCTTGTCCGTAGTGGAAGGTTTTCATGGGCTGTACAACCTTTGAGGTTTCTTTAAACCTCGAAGGTTTAGTTTTAGATTTCATTTTGTTCCGATCTGTGGTGACCTGCCTTCTGCAGGCAGGCACAGGCCGGGGCGTTTTTTAGTCAAACCTTCGAGGTCTCTGAGACCTCAAAGGTTATGTAAAATTACCCCTTGGGATTGATGCTTTTTGATACTATTATTGTCAATATATGATAACTGAAAAGCATCAATGGAACTTAGACATCTTTCCTATTTCCAGGCAGTGGCAGAGGAACTGAATTACCGAAAGGCTGCCGAGCGACTGTTTATTTCCCAACCGGGTCTTAGTCGGCAGATCAAGCAGTTGGAGGAGGAGTTGGGGGTTCAGCTTTTTGAGCGGGACAAAAAACATGTGGAGTTGACTGTTGCAGGGACTTATCTGAAAGAGGAAGTGGATTTTGTATTGAATCATTTGCAGACGACCAAACTGCAGTTACTGGAGATTGCCGAGGGAAGGGAAGGCGAGCTGCGGATCGGTTTTTTGGGTTCGGCATCCAATCAGGTGCTTCCTGATTTGTTGAAAAAGCTCAGCCTGAATTTTCCGAAAATCACTACCAGTCTAGAGGAATTGAGCAATCAGACCCAAGTGGAAATGATCCAAAAGGATAAGCTGGATTTGGGATTTGTCCGTTTGGCTTCCGTGCCTGAGGACTTGGAGAAGAAAGCGGTTTATCGGGATACTTTTTCTTTGGTGGTTCCCGAAGATCACCCAATTTCATCCCATGATTTCAAAAGTGTGGGGCAGTTTGCTAAGGAGTCTTTCATCCTTTTCTCCTCAGATTACTCCAATTACTACTACGAGCAGATCTTGGGGATATGTCGGGAAGCGGGTTTTATGCCTAAGATCAAACACAAGTCCGTGCATGCCTTGACCATTTTTCGCTTAGTGGAAAATGGACTGGGAGTTGCCATCGTTCCCAGTTCCCTGAAAGAAGGGTATGAGTTGAAAGTTCGGTTTTTGGAAATCCCGGGAATTTCCCGGTTTACCGAGCTTTCCGTAATCTGGAAACCGGAAAATCGAAACCCTGCCTTGAGCAAAGTTCTCCCCTTGTTAAGTTGAGTGGTGGGCTTGTTTTCAATCTCCTGGTTTTCGAAACCTTCCAATTTTTCAATTTTCCAATCTTCAAATCCCTGGAGATTCGCCTATTTTCAATCTCAAAATCAAATGCCGTCTAAATGTCGGGTCAATTCCGCCCAATTTTCGCCTAATAAATTTTCCAATTAAATCAACTTGCCATGGTTAAATCAAACGCACACATCACAATGAAGCAACCAGAATTGGGCAAGAAAATCTCAGAATGGAGAAAGGCCAAAGGGCTCACGCAAGAGGAGCTCGTCGAAAAATGCAACCTGAATGTCCGCACCATTCAGCGGATCGAGGCAGGGGAGGTCACCCCCAGAAGCTACACCATCAAGGCTATCCTTGATGCATTGGAAGTGGAAACTTCTTCCCATTTGGAAAACCAGGAAACTCCCTTGGAGAAAGTACCCATTTACCTCTACCTGGCTTTTGCTGCCGGATTGGTCTATTTCTTTTTGGCTTTCTATGAAATCGGAATGGAATACGAATGGATTGAGGGTGGATTTGTGGAAAACAAAATGGCTTTTACTGTCGTCAAACTTTCCACTTTCTTGACTTATGTGGGGTTTTTAGGTGGCCTGATAGCCTTGGAACGATTTTTCCCCAACCGAATCCTAAAAATCTCGCTATGGGTGATGATCGGATTCAATGTGGGGATGTACTCACTTGATCTTTTATCCCTGCATTTTGGACTGCTTGACATTCAGGATTATTATTGGATCAAAATGGAGGTATTTGGGATTGGGTATGCCTTTTTGGGAGCTAGCTATTTTGCTTATAGGAAAGTCAAATTTGGAATTACCCAAGTGATCGGGGCCTTGGGTCTGATCGCGGGTATCCTGATTTTTTCAGGATTTGGAGTGGTATTTGGACTCGTACCGCTGACTTTCTTCGAGATTGGTCAGTTAGGGTTAATGATTTATTTCATACAAAAAATCGGGAGAGGTCCTTCTCCCGATTTTCCTGTTGGGAATTACCAAGACTGATTTTTTTAACCGCAATTTCAGGTTAACTTAAGGTATACAATTTACCCTATGACTAGCCTTCTTCGAATTTCTTGCCTTTTCCTTGTACTGGTTTTATGTTTTTCCTGTAGTGATGATTCAGGAACTGATCCGGTCAAACTCCCGGATAATCTTTTGGTAACAGTCGACTACCTCGGAAATGGAGAAGTCAGAGCTAATTTCACTGCTGAGAATGCAAAATTTTTTAAGGTAAATTTTGGTACACCCGGTGAGGCAACTGTACGGGTAGATGGGAATTCTGCTATTCGGAAATACACCGAAAAAGGAAACTTTCAACTCAATGTGCAGGCCCATGCCACCGAAACAGACTATGTAGTCTCATCCCAAACGATCAGTATGAATGCTGAAGCTTTGGGTTTGGGGCCTAATGCAGGTTACACCAGTCCGGAAAGCTACGAGGGTTATAAGTTGGCTTGGTCTGACGAGTTCACTACTTCCACTCTTTCTGAAGACTGGACTTTTGAGTTGGGAGATGGATGTCCGGATCTTTGTGGCTGGGGAAACAATGAATTGGAGTTTTACAAAAAGGAAAATACAAGGGTTCAGGATGGAAACTTGATCATCACTGCCAAAAAGGAAAATGCGGGTTCGAGAAGCTACACCTCCTCCAGACTAATCACAAAAGGAAAAAAATCCTTCACTTATGGCAGAATAGACATTCGGGCAAAGCTTCCCAAGGGCCAGGGAATGTGGCCTGCGCTTTGGATGTTGGGTGAAAATATTACCGAGGTGGGCTGGCCAAAATGTGGCGAAATCGACATCATGGAGTTGGTGGGAGGCAGTGCTGAAAACAAAGACGGCACCATTCATGGGACAGTCCATTGGGACAATGGGGGAAGCTACGCCAACTATGGAGGGAAAACCTCACTTCCGTTTGGCATTTTCAATGACGAGTTTCACGTCTTTTCTATCATTTGGGATACGGAGAAGATCGTTTGGCTGTTGGACAATGTCCAGTTTCATGTCATTGACATTCGACCTGCTGGTCTGGATGAATTTCACAAGCCCCACTTCTTTGTGTTTAATGTGGCAGTAGGAGGCAATTGGCCGGGAAGTCCGGATGCTAGTACCGTTTTCCCTCAGGAAATGAAGGTGGACTATATCCGGGTATTTCAGAAAAACTAAGCAGATTAGTTCCGGTCCTTTGACAAGACTAATGCGGCAGTCATTCTGGATTTGAATGCGCGAAATGCTTGTGCATTTACCGGGCTGGAGGTTTCAATCTCAAGAATTTTGGGCCTTAATCCCGGATCGTAGAAAGATACCAGTGCATGCTCTAACTCTGCCTCACTCCCTGTTTTGATGTAATCAAATCCATATTCTGCTGCTAGGTGGGAGGCATTTAACGCTTGCCGTGTTTCAAAGTATTCTTCCAGTTCCGGCTGTCGGGAAGGTCCGTCGATGAGTCTGAAAATCCCCCCAGCATGATTGTTCAGCAAAATGATGCGGAGATTCGGTGTACGGTAATTGTGCCAGAAGGCATTTCGATCGTAGAAAAAGGCCATGTCTCCTGTGATCAAGGTCACGGGTTCTTTGGTGGTGAGGGCGCATCCCACCGCCGTACTGTTGGATCCATCAATTCCGCTTGTTCCCCGATTACAATAGATTTCCTGGGTTCTTTTCCCCAGAAAATTTACATACCGTACAGCCATAGAATTGGCCAGGTGGATTTTGGATTGATGGGGTACCTTCTTCAAAACGGTATTTATCGCGGCAAATTCGCAGAACTCCAAGCCGGAAAATGCCTCCAAAAGAGTACGGTTTGCGGCATGTTCCAGGCTCATCCAAGCCTTGGCGTACCCAAAATCCTGTACAGGCAGATTTTCCATCAGCCAATTTAGAAATCCCTGAGGGGAGCATGGCAGAATTCGGGTAAGATGCTGATAGGTATCCCGAGTTTGTCCGCCCGGCTGAATATGCCAATGTGAGGCTTCCGATTTTCTCAAAAATTGCTTCAGAGATTTGGAGATCACGGATTTCCCGAAACTGATCACCAAATCTGGCTGAAGTTGGTCAACGTGTGATTCATCGCTCAGCCAATGATCGTGAAGAGTAATGGTGTGAGTTCCCTGAAGGTTTGAGATGGTGTCTGTGACGACGACTGTGTTTTTGTTTTTGGAAAGCTGATCCAAAAAGCCTTGAATCTGAGGATTTGGTTTCTGTTGACCTGGTACAATCAACAGCCTCTTTACCTCATTCAGCCGGTTTTTGATGTGCTTGAGACTTTCTTCGCTGAGTTGGACTTGGCTGGAAACAGGCGTAAATTCTCTCGGATGAGCAGGGAATTCAAACTTTTCCCCTTCGGAGGGATAAAAGGGCTCGCGAAGCGGAATGTTGATGTGGACCGGTCCAGCGGGAAATTGTTTGGCTAGGTTGATCGCTTCATTGACCATCCTTCCGGCATGCCAGACTTGTTCTTGATGGTCAAATGAATTGGGAAACTCGAAGCTTTTTTTGACATGCTTGCCAAATACTTCCTGCTGGTAGATCGTTTGTCCGTCCCATTGATCGATCCACTCCGGGGGTCGGTCGGCAGTCAGGATGAGCAGGGGGATTTGCTGAAAAAAAGCCTCAGCAATCGCCGGATAGTAATTTAAGGCAGCCGAACCCGAGGTGCAGACCAAAGCTACCGGCTGGCCTAATTGCTGGGCTATTCCCAAAGCTATAAAAGCTGCGGACCGTTCATCGGAAATAGTCCGTGCATGAATGTCAGGATGCCTGGCAAAAGCCAAAGTCAATGGAGCGCACCGGGAGCCGGGAGAGAGGATAGCCTGCTCAATGCCTTTTTTGGCGCAAATGGCCACCAAATCGAGGATAGGTTGGATGATCAAGTGCTTGGTTTTTGAATGAATTTACCGATGATCTGGCATTTGAGTTCGGTTTCTTCCCATTCTTTTTCAGGGTCAGATTCCTCTGTTACTCCCGCACCGGCATAAAGCAAAGCCTTTTCCCCACAGATCTCCGCTGTACGAAGATTGACATAAATGGATGTTTCATTCTGAATGTTGACTGGTCCTAGGAATCCTGCAAAAAACGAACGGTCAAATCCTTCGTTTTCCTTCAGAAACTCATGGGCTTCCTTTCGTGGCATTCCACATACTGCAGAGGTCGGATGAAGCAGATCAAGCATCACCGAGCCGAGTTGAGGAAACCCTGTGGCTTTCATGTCTACCTTGAAATCAGTACGAAGATGAAGGAGATTTCCTGCCATAGCCGTTTTGGGCCCATGCTCCTCATATTCTCTCAAACGGATTTTTTTGAAGCAATCCACGATATACCTACAAACCAAGGCTTGTTCTTCGATTTCCTTTTGGGTCCAAGCTGCAGTTTTAAGTGGGTTTTCTCCCACAGCAGGCTGGGTGCCTGCTAGTGCCATGGTATAGAAAAAATCTCCCTTGGTTTCAATCAAGACTTCCGGAGTAGCACCGATCCAGGTGCCGATTTGAGGAATATGAAAAAAATTCACAAACGAGTTGGGGTAGGATTCCAGCAACTCGATGAATGTTTTTCCCAGATCAAATCCTTCCGAAAGTGGGATTAAGCGAACTCGCGCCGGGACTACTTTTTCCAATGTTCCCCGTTCAATCGCTTCGATTCCATGCTGGACAAGACGGATAAATTGAGTTTTCTGATCACCTGAAATGGAGTCAGGCTGAAATGATTTTGATTTGACTCTCAGCAATCGGCTTATTTCAGATTTGATGAGATTTTTTTCAGCCAAATGGACTGGGTTAGTCCAGTATGGAAATTCTTCTGGATCGAGCTCCTGCTCCAATTGGAAACTGAAATAGTGGCTTGATTTGATGAAAAAGGCCTTTTTATCCTCTTGATCGGCAAAAGGGTGGACAATAAATCCTGCGGGCAACTCTTCTAAACTCAGGGATACTTTTTCAGGCTGATCACACTTGTCCATCAGGAATTCAAGCTTGCTTGATTTTGGTTTTCTCCAAACAGCAAAAGAACCACCTGATTCAAGACCTTTTAAAAACAAAAGGTCCAA
>CAYONF010000038.1:31485-37801 GCA_964405255.1 uncultured Limnohabitans sp.
GTAAGCGATGAGGCGACACTTCCCAGTGTTTCTGCCAAAGCTACATTCGCTCCTCCATGTAACAAGCCCATGGGCTGCTTGGTTCGATGATCTACAGGCATAGTGGCTTCTAGGAAATCGTCTCCAATTCCTGTAAACACAATTCCCAGGTGATTGACCATTGTTTCTTCTCGGGTGAAATTGAGTTGGTCAAGGGAAGGTCTGGAAAGAAAAACCATTAAAATGTGGGCTAAATGAAGTTTATTTGGGCTTTGGACAAAAATAAAGAAACTTGAATCGAAAAAAAATTTACCTGGTAAGACACGGGCAAACGGACTTCAATCTGCAGGGGGTGGTTCAGGGAAGTGGAATCGATGCTCCGATCAATGCTACAGGTCAGGCACAAGCCCGGGCATTTTTTGAAGCTTACTGTGATATTCCATTTGATCAGATTTATCACACAGCTCTTATCCGGACTAAACAATCTATTCAGCAGTTTATCGATTTGGGAATTCCGGCACGGTCATTACCGGAGCTGAATGAGATTTCATGGGGAGACTATGAGGGGACTCCCATGACTCCAGAGGAAGGAGAATATTACCGCCATATGCTTCATCAGTGGCAGCAAGGCAATCTGGATTATGCCATTGCAGGAGGAGAAAGTCCCAATACAGTGGCAATTCGGATGAATAGAGGCATAGAAATCATTTTGAACGGTCCCGGTGAAACGATTCTCGTCTGTATGCACGGTCGGGCCATGCGCATCTTCCTCAGCTTGCTTTTGAATTATGATTTGAGGTACATGGACCAGTTTGAGCACAATAATCTGTGCCTATACCTGCTGGAGCAACTGACTGATGGGACATTTGTGGTCAGAAAATTCAATGACCAAGAACACCTCAGGGATTTGAAGCTGCTTTAGAGGATTTTGCTGCCTTTTTTCTGGGAGTTAAACTCTCCTCATACAAGGCCATGTATTGTTGGTGGAGGGTTTGGTTTTCGCTGAGGTCAAAAAGTCGAAAAGCAATCTGCTGAAGCTGGACTTTCTGACCACCTTTTAAATCCACTAGAAACTCACCCAAGAAGCACTCATCAAAATCACCTGAGGGTATCTCAATCAAAAGTGCGGGATCAGAATTTCCCTCGTATAATTTGGTGGCAAAGCCAACTGAAAATTGGGACTCGATTTCTCTCAGGCTGGTTTTGATTTCCTTTAATTCTTTGCTTTTGAAAAGGATTAAAAAAGTTTTGGATTCGGGATCATTTGCGGATACCGAGGCGCAGCAAATCATACAAATCAGAAGTGTTGCAAACTTTTTCATGGGGTGTAAGATACTATTATTTACTTCTTATTGGCAAGCATTAGGAAAATAAAAAACCCGAAGAGTAGCCTTCGGGTTTTTTATGTAAGCTATTTTTTTCTTAAGCTTTAACCGCTTTTCTTTTTGCTTTTGAACTTTCCTCTTCGATCTCATCTTCCACACCGGCTAGGATTCTTCCACAGTGTTCACATACGATGAGTTTTTTCTTTTCTCGGATATCTGCCTGACGCTGAGGAGGCACGGTATTGAAACATCCCCCACATGCACCTCTTTTTACCATAACCACCGCAAGGCCATTTTTCGCGTTTGCTCTGATTTTGGTGTATGACTTGATCAGTCTATCTTCTACTTTTTTGGCTGCTTTGTCTCGCTCAGTCTGAAGCTTGGACTCCTCTGACTCGCTCTCAGCTACAATCGTATCCAACTCTTCCTTTTTGAGATCAAGATCTTTCTGACGGTCTTTCATCAGATTGCTCAACTCTTCCAAATCAGCCTTTTTCTGCTCGATTTTTACTCCAGCTTCAGCAATTTTCTTTTTGGAAACCTGAATTTCAAGATCCTGAAGTTCCAATTCTTTGGTGATGGCATCGTACTCACGGTTGTTTCGTACGTTCATCTGCTGGTCCTGATACTTTTTGATCAGTTTCTCGGACTCCTTGATGTTTTCCTTGTACCGCTTGATGTCGTCTTCGAAAGCTTCGATGTCATTCTGAAATTTTTCGAGCCGCGTTTCGTAGCCAGCTATCTCATCTTCAAGGTCTTGGACTTCCTCAGGAAGTGCTCCTCTTACTTTTACGATGGCATCTAGTCTTGAATCTATAAGTTGAAGGTTGTAGATAGCTTCTAGTTTTTGTGCTACTGTACTTTCCATGTACTATCGGTAGGATGTGGGATTAGTAACTACTTTTGTCAAATAGAGTGCAATATTAGGAAAATTTTGTGACAATAGCTCCCCCAGTAATTCTTTTGTGAAAATTTCGCTCTCGTAGTGGCCGATATCGCAAAGGATTAATTGTCCTTCAGCGTCGAAAAATTCATGGTATTTCACATCCGAGGTCACAAATACCTCTGCACCGGATCGCTTGGCTTCAGAAAGAAGAAAAATCCCCGCACCGCCACAGACTGCAATTCGTTTTACCGGTTTATGGACCAAAACGGTGTGCTTGAGTACCTTAAGGTTCATTTTGTCTTTTAGGTAATCCAGGAATTCGGACTCATTCATGGGTTCGGGTAAGTTTCCAACCATGCCGGCCCCTACTTCTTGGTGTTCATTTTCCAAAACTGACAGATAGTAGGCTACTTCCTCGTAGGGATGGGCCTTTTTCATCGCTGAAATAATCCGGTTACTCTGAAAAGCCGGTAAAATCACCTCGACCCGCACTTCTTTTTCAAACTGAGGAATTCCCCGCTGTCCGATATGGGGATTGGCCAGTTCGCTTGGGGTGTAGGTTCCCATACCTTCCACTTGAAATGAACAATCTTTGTATTCTCCGATTTGCCCGGCACCTGCCTCAAAAACTGCGTCAAGAACTTGATCCTTGGCCGCCGGGGGGACGAAAAACACCAGCTTGTTCAACAATTGTTTTTTAGGTTGGAGGATTTTGGTTTGTAGCAGGCCAAGCCGGTCGCAGATCCGCTTGTTGACACCCATTGAGACATGATCCAAATTGGTGTGGATGGCATAAATCGCGATGTCGTTTTTGATGGCTTTGAGGATTGTACGCTCCACGTAGTTTTTTCCGGTCAGGCTTTTCAGTCCTTTGAAAACAATCGGGTGGTGTGCCACAATCAGATTTGCACCGAGGCTGATCGCTTCCTCCACCACTTCCTCAGTGCAGTCCAAGGTGCATAGGACTCCCTTTAATTCCGCTTTTCGGTCTCCGCAAATCAGGGTCGCGTTATCGTAACTTTCCTGATAGGCAGGAGGAGCCAATGCCTCCAAGTAAGAAATCACCTCCTGAATCCTGTATCCCATAAAATTTCTTTTTCTTTGGTCAAAAATAGCAATTCCTGCCAATGCCGTGGTATGCCTACTTGCTCGCTCCTTTCGCTCTGATTTTTCGGGTAATCACCGGCGTACGAAATTTTTTATATGATTTCGAAATCCTGAAAAGCTTCCAATCACCCATCCCCACTTTGGTTGTCGGGAACCTGAGTGTGGGGGGCACAGGCAAGACCCCCATGGTGGAATTTTTGATCCGGAATCTTCAAAAAGAACTGAAAATTGCGGTTCTCAGCCGGGGATATGGAAGAAAAAGCAAGGGGTTTCTGGAAGCAAAATTGGAAAGTACGCCGGAGGAGATCGGGGATGAGCCACTTCAGATTTACCGAAACTTTAATGGAGAAATTCCGGTCTTTGTCGGGGAGGACAGAGTCAGGGCATTGGAGATTATTTCGCAAAAAACTCCCGAAACCAGACTGATGATTTTGGATGACGCATTTCAGCATCGGAGGCTAAAAGGGGATTTTTACTGCTTGCTCACTCCGTTTTCAAGGCCTTTTTCCAGTGATTTTCTGTTGCCATCAGGGCGATTGAGGGAAAGTCGGTCCGGGGCAAAACGGGCAGACATGATCGTGGTGACGAAGTGTCCCGAAACGCTTTCCCCCTCCCAAAAAGAGGTTCTGATAAGTCAGTTTAAGCCCTTTCTCAATCCCGGTGTTCCGGTGATTTTCTCCAAAATCGGCTATGGAACTCCATATCCGCTTGAGGGACAGGCAACATTTTCCACCTCAGTGATCTTGGTGTCGGGACTTGCCGACGAAAGACCATTGGTTTCGTATTGCAGGGAAAAATTTAAGGTATTGGAAGTTTTGTCCTATCCGGATCACCACAAGTACAAGGATAAGGATGTAAAGGATATGGTTTCCCGGGCAGCCAAACATCCCGGGTATAAACCCGTTTTACTCACCACAGAGAAAGACGCCGTAAAACTTAAATCTTTGGCAAAACGGGGATTTTTGGGGGAAATTCCGATTTTTGTGCTGCCGATGGAGGCTAAATTTGAGTCAGAAGACAGGCAAATGCTGTTGAGTTGTATCCGGGAAAAATTCAGAAAGAAGTGATCAGAAAGGGTTTAGTCTTTGGGATTTTGTTCGGTTTGTTGGCCTTTCAGTCACTTTTTGGACAGCGGCCTGTACCCCAGTCCCAGCAGTTTCCTCCGATGGGCCAAACTGCCCGACCCGGCAGAGAGTTAGCAAATCCTCAGGAAACAGAAGATCAGGAAGGCAGGAGAGCGCTGCTTGATGACAGTACCCGACAAGTCTACGGCCCAAAAACCTCCCTGTTTTTTTTCGAAAAGGATCTTAAGCGAAACAGATTGAAGCTCTTTGAGCAGGATACCTTACTGAATAATTTTCATAACTATGATCCGGTGGCCAAGAGTGCTTGGAAGTACCAGGATTTGGGAAATATCGGAACGGCAGCAAAGCCGGTTTTTTATGAAGTCCCGGAATTGATCGGCTTGACTTCCGGATTTCATGGGTACGATTTGTATTTCCGTGATCCCTCCAAGCGAAGGTATTTTGACACCAAGTCCCCTTTCACGGAGATGTCAGCCTTTTTTGGAGGAGGAAACCGCAATATGCTGGATATTGAATTTGCGCGAAATGTTAATCCCCGTTGGAATTTGGGTCTTGACTTCCATACCCAGAGGATTAGGAAAACTCTCAATCCTGCGGATCGGGATGATCACATGACCGTGCAAAATGCCTACAGCCTGCATACCAATTACCGCTCTGAGAATGGGAGGTATTGGTTGTTGGGATCCTTTTCCAGAATGAATCATGTGGTCAATGAAATCGGAGGAATTATTCCTCCCGAAGTGGATCCGACCTCACTTTATTTCACATACGAGGATGCGAAAGTTTGGCTGCAAAATTCAAGAGCCAGAGATCTGAGGCAGGATTACCACCTTTACCATGAATACAAACTGGGTAATGGCCTTCAGATTTATCACACGTTTGATCAAAAGAATCAAAACTTGGTTTTTGAATCTGACCTGACTACCTCAGACTCACTCTTTTTCAACAAAAACCGGTACAATCAACCCGACACTACCCAAAACCAAAGCGATTTTGAAGAGTGGAGAAATGAGTTTGGGATAAAGGGTTCTTACAAAGGATTTTACTACAATGCGTTCACGCGACTTCGAAATGGACGGATGATCAGTCCTTTTTTTCCTGAAGAAAGACAGCCCTTTGACGAACTCTACATCGGTGGGGAACTAATCGGGAAAATCTCCGAAAAATGGTCGATCAGTGCAGATGGGGAGTATTTGATTCCGGGGGCTTTTCGGATTCACGGGTTGTTTGTGTCGCCCTGGCTGGAATTGGAGTACACTAAAGCCCTCTACAAGCCCACTTCCATGCAGCAGATTTATTATGGGAATCATTTTCAGTGGGACAATGACTTTGATAACATCGGTGTAGATCAGATCAAAGGCAGGATCAAACTGGATTTTAATAAGATCAGCCTTCGACCCAACCTGACCCTGAATCGAGTCAATAATTACGTTTTCTTCAATGAAGAGCGAATTTCAACTCAGGCCAGCGGAGAAGCATTTATGATCATGCCCGGCTTGATTGCCAATATTCAGGTAGGGAAGAAGTTCCGTTGGGATACCGAACTTATTTTCACTGAAATCTCAGGTGAGGGGGCGGACAACTTCAGGATTCCACAGTTTTATGCCAACACCCGATTTTACTTCGATAGCCCGATGTTTGACGAGAATATATTTGTCCAACTGGGAATCGATCTGAGGTACAAGTCTTCTTACTTTGCAGAAGCATACAATCCTTCTTTTCAGCAGTTTTACCTCCAAAACACCTTTGATGTCTATGCCTATCCCGTGGCCGATTTGTTTTTGGATTTCAGAATTAATCGAACCCGGGTGCTTTTCAAATACAATCACCTCAACGCCGGTTTTATGTCGCAGGAAGGCTACTTTGTCACACCGGATTACACCGGTTACCGATCGTTTCTTGACCTTGGGATTACTTGGTATTTGTTTGATTGA
>CAYONF010000039.1:0-37382 GCA_964405255.1 uncultured Limnohabitans sp.
CGGATACTGCCATCCTTGATTCCCTGCGAAACCATCTGAATTCCCAACTTGACAGGCTCGTGGTGGATTTCCAGAAGTTTGTGAAAGTGAATGGAATCAAGGATCAATGGATCTATTTCCCTTCTCAGAGCGGGCTCATTGTATCGCTTCAGTACATCCAGAAAATGCAAAATCGCCTGGTAATAGACCGGGTGTTCTTTCGCAAAAAGGACGATTTTCCCAACCAGATCGGTTACCATTTCCAATCCGCTCTTGCCTTTGGAGCGAAGCACTTCGCGAAATTCTTCTTTGAACTGATCAAAAGCCTTTTTGGTCAAAGCCATGAACAGATCCTCTTTGTTTTTATAATAAAAGTAAGTCAGACCTTTGCTGATTCCTGCCCGTTTGGCCACGTCCTCCATGCGGGTGGATTGATAGCCTTTGGTGGTGAAAAGCGCGACCGCCGAATCCAGAATAAGTTTTTCCTTGTTTTTTTCTCCTGCCATGAGTGAAAAGATAGGTCTGAAAAGTGAGCTACAAAGGTATTAAATCTGAGTCAAAAAGCGGATTAAATTTTACTTGAGGGAAAATAAAAAAGGGCCTTAGAATCTATTCCAAGGCCCTTTTGACTGGATGTCAGGTCTTTATTTTACCTCCAGAATGAAATAATTTTTTTTGCCCTTTTGGATCAGCAGGTATTTGTTTTGGAGCAGGCTGAAAGTCAACGGAGCATTGGGATCCGCTACCTTTTCTTTGTTGATACTGACCCCGCCTCCTTGAATCATTTTGCGTGCCTCTCCCTTGGATGGGAAGATCATGGCTTGGGTTTTTTCACCAAACAAATCCAGGATATTTTCAATTCCGGCAAACTCTTCTTTGCTGATCTGAACCTGAGGAACTCCTTCGAAAACCGCAAGGAACGTCCGCTCGTCCAGAGAAGCAAGATCTTCTGTTGATGATTTTCCGAAGAGAATTTCAGAAGCTTTTACTGCCATTTCATAGTCTTCTTGGCTGTGCACCATAGTAGTCACCTCTTTGGCAATTTCCTTTTGAAGAATTCTCAGGTGAGGGGCTTGGGCATGGTCAGCCTCCAGTTTTTCGATGGTTTCTCTTTCCAAAACGGTAAAAATCCGAATGTATTTGGATGCGTCATCATCGGAGACATTCAACCAGAATTGGTAGAAAGCATAAGGAGAAGTCTTCTCGGGATCCAGCCACACGGAGCCGCTTTCGGTTTTCCCAAACTTGGTGCCGTCTGCCTTGGTAATCAACGGAACGGTCAGGGCATAGGCACTTCCTCCGCCCATTCTGCGGATTAATTCAGTCCCGGTGACGATGTTCCCCCATTGGTCCGAACCGCCAAGTTGAATCGAGCAATTGTTGTTTTTCCACAGGTGGTAGAAGTCATAGCCCTGAATCAGTTGGTAGCTGAATTCGGTAAAGGAAAGTCCGTTTCCGTCTTCGAGACGGCGTTTTACACTGTCTTTGGACATCATGTAATTGACCGTGATATGTTTTCCCACATCCCGGATAAATTCCAAAAAGGAGAATTGAGACATCCAGTCGTAGTTGTTGACCAGTTCAGCCTTGTTTGGGGTACTTCCCGAAAAATCGAGAAACTTAGAAAGTTGGCCTTGGATGCAGGCGACATTGTGGTCCAGGGTAGCCTTGTCCAGAAGATTTCGCTCGGCGGATTTGAAGGAAGGATCACCGATCATTCCCGTTGCACCCCCGACCAAAGCGAAAGGTTTGTGTCCCGATCGCTGGAAGTGCAGTAAAGTCATCACTCCGACCAGGTGTCCGATATGAAGGGAATCTGCCGTCGGATCAAATCCCAGATAAGCTGAAGCCATGCCTTTGCTCAGGTGTTCTTCGATTTCCGGGGTCATATCCTGGAGCATTCCTCTCCATTTCAGCTCTTCTATAAATGAATTCATTGAAAAAGGGTCGTTTTATTCGCGTGCAAATATAGGCCTTCGGTGCGGAGTATCGAAAGGATGTTTTGCCTTTCCAAAAGAATCCTTTTCCGCTCTTAAAATCCCCATAAACTCCACTTTGTTTTTTGCTTACTTTGGAACCAAACTAAAATTACCCTATGAAAACCCGATTCTTCCTTTTTGCGATTGGACTTGGTCTGCTTCTTGGCGGGCAGGTTTTTGCGCAGACTGCACCCAACTGGCTTCGCTATCCGGCGATTTCTCCTGATGGAAGCCAAATAGCTTTTACCTACAAGGGGGACCTTTTTCTGGTTTCCAGCGAAGGTGGAAAAGCTACGCAATTAACCTTTCATGAGGCTCATGACTTTAAGCCAGTCTGGAGTGCTGACGGAAAGCAGATTGCTTTTGCGTCTGACCGATACGGCAATTTTGATGTATTCATCATGAATGCGGCCGGTGGAGAAGCCACGCGCCTTACCTATCATTCCACAGATGAAATGCCTTTTGATTTCAGCGCAGACGATCAAAAAGTGGTTTTTGGCGCTGCCAGAATGGACCTTGCGGAGCATCGGCAATATCCGACAGGTTCGCAGCCCGAGCTTTATCAGGTAGCCAAAACAGGTGGCAGGATAGACCAAATCTGGACTATCCCGGCAGAATATGTGCAGAGCAGCAAAGACGGATCAAAGATGATCTACCACGACAAAAAGGGTGGTGAAAATGAGTGGAGAAAGCACCATCAATCCGGTATCGCCCGGGACATCTGGATGTACGATGCCAAGAAAAATGAGCATACGATGCTCACGAAGTTCTATGGAGAGGATCGTAATCCGGTATTTTCCGCGGACGAGTCGGAGATCTATTACCTGAGTGAAGCGAGCGGAAGCTTCAATGTGTACAGTATGCCTGTATCCAATCCAAGCCAGACTCAGGCTTTAACCAGTTTTTCAGGTTTTCCGGTTCGGTTTCTTTCCATAGCCAGCAGCGGCCTGATGAGCTTCAGTTACGATGGGCAACTCTATACCCTGAAAAAAGGAGAGCAACCCAAGAAACTGGAAGTTACTATCGCCACCCAGTCGATTACCAATCCCGATAATTACATCACAGTCAATGGGGGAGTACGTGAAATGTCCATTTCACCTGACGGAAAAGAAATAGCCTTTATTGCCCGGGGAGAAGTTTTTGTTACCTCAGTAGATGGTTCATTGACCAAACGGATTACCAATACGCCAGAGCAGGAGCGATTCGTGGAATTTGCCCCTGATGGAAAATCCGTGGTCTATGCCTCTGAGCGGGAGGGAAAGTGGCAGATTTTCAAAAGCTCCAAATTGAGAGCAGAGGAACCGTTTTTCTTTGCTTCTACTTTGCTCAAAGAAGAGCCCCTGGTCAGTGCGGCGACGGATGCCTATCTGCCAAAATTTTCTCCTGACGGAAAAAAGCTAGCCTATGTGGAAGGACGAAGAAGTCTGAAAGTATTGGATTTGGCTACCAAAACCAGTGTGACACTGATGGGGCCTGATTTGCTTTTTCATATGAGTGATGGGGATCAGTATTTCACCTGGAGTCCCGATAGCAAGTGGTTGCTGGCTAGCCTTCGCCCGACTATGACCAATTCAGAGGTGGTGCTCTTGGATGCCTCCGGAAAAGAAAAAATGAGGAAGCTAACCCAAAGCGGCTATTCCGATGATAATGCCAAATGGGTGAATGAAGGCAAACAGATGATTTGGTTTTCCAATCGAGACGGCTTGAGATCGTACGCTACGAGCGGAAGAATGGAAGAAGATGTGTATGCGTTGTTCTTCGATCAGGCAGCTTGGGATAAATTCAGATTGAGCAAAGAAGAATTTGATTTGCTCAAGGAAATCGAGAAAGCCAAAAAGCCAGAAAGCGGAGAAGATAAGTCCAAAACAGAAAAAACGGATTCCAAAGAAGTGAAGCCGATCATTTTTGATTGGGATGGATTTGAGGAACGAAAAGCACGGCTCACCATTCATTCATCGATTATGGGTGATGCAGTCCTTTCAAAAGACGGAGAGAAGCTGTTTTACCTTGCCCGATTTGAAAAAGGGATGAATCTCTGGAGCACCAATCTGAGAACCAAAGAAACCAAACAGGAAATCGCTTTGGATGCAAACTCCGGCCGCTTGGTTTGGGACAAAGATCAAAAAAACCTATTCCTTCTCGCTGATGGCAGTATTTCCAAGATCAACGGGGAGACATTGAAGCGCGAGTCCATCAAAATTGCAGGGGAGATGAGCTTTGACCGAAATGCGGAGATTGCCCATCTTTTTGAGCATGTCTGGTTAAGGACCAAGGGGATTTTTTATACCCCTGATATGCATGGAATCGATTGGAATGCGATTAAGCCTGAATATCAAAAATACCTTCCACACATTGGCAACAGCTATGAGTTTGCAGAGCTGCTCTCCGAGATGATCGGGGAATTGAATGTTTCGCATGCCGGAGCGAGATTTTCCCGGTCTGTTCCGATGGCAGATGCGACCAGTTCCTTGGGGATTTTCTGGGATTACAAGTTTGATGGAATGGGCCTCAAAGTGACTGAAGTGCTCAAAGGTGGGCCCTTGGACAAAGCAGAGGTGAATGTGACCCCAGGCATGATCATCGAGCGGATCGATGGGGAACTGATCACTCCCGAAGTGGATTTTGCCAAGCTACTCAACAGAAAGGCTGAAAAATTCACGCTGATCGAAGTACTGGATCCGAGCAATCAAACCCGAAAACAATTTACGATCAAGCCGATTTCCTTGGCTGCCGAAAACCAACTGCTCTATAAGCGTTGGGTGAAAAAGAATCAGGAAGAAGTTGAAAAATTGAGCGGAGGAAAGTTGGGCTATGTGCACATTCCCGGAATGAGTGACGGTCCTTACCGAAATGTCTACGAGGATATGATGGGTAAATACTTCGAAAAAGAAGGGGTAATTGTTGACACCCGATTCAACGGAGGAGGAGATTTGGTGGCGGACCTGGCGATGTTCTTTACCGGGGAGCCCTTCCTGACTTACGCTACTGCCGATAAAGTAGTGGGAGGAGAGCCTACTGCCAGATGGACTAAGCCGACCTTGGCGATGTTTAACGAGGCCAATTATTCAGATGGACATTGCTTTGCCTGTGGGTATACTGATTTGAAAATCGGAAAAACGGTGGGCATGCCTACTCCGGGTACCTGTTCGTTTGCAGGGTGGGAAGGATTGCCGGATGGTACCCGTTGGGGGGCTGTACCTATCTCTGCCAAAAATAAAGCAGGTGAATGGCTTGAGAATAATGAAACCAAACCACAGTTTGAAGTCAAGAATATGCCCGGTAAAATTGACCGGGGAATTGATCAGCAACTGGAAAAGGCCGTCGAAGAATTGCTGAAGGATGTCCAATAAAACCCAAAACGAAAAAACCCGGTCCTATTAGGCCGGGTTTTTTTATTCTTATCCACTTTTAATTTCGCTTACTGGTAAGTTTTAGTGTTAAGGGACTCGTCGTTCTTGAAGAACTGGGTCATCTTCGCAAATGAACTGTCGAAGTAACCTTCAAGCATTCTTTTGATGATGAATGTCCTGTACTCGTCTTTGGATACAATTGGAAAATACTCATGACTTTTTCCGTAAGACTTATGGCTTACAAAGCCCTTTCTTTCCAAAATCCTTACAATCGTAGATACCGTGTTGTAAGCTGGTTTTGGCTCTGTCATTGGAGTAAGGATATCTTTAACGAAGCCGCGTTCGATATCCCAGAGAATTTGCATGATTTCCTCTTCTGCTCTGGTTAATGGTTTCATAAGGTGTTAAGTTTTAAATCCATAGAAAATTATTCGTTTAGTTTCTTAAATGCAAAGAAATCTGAAAATTAGTTTTACTATTTAGTTGAATAAAGAATCTAACAAATTGATTAATAGCGAAATAAAAAAAAGACCTCCAGAAGGAGGTCTTAACTTTTTCTACTGCTACGATTAAGCTGCCCGTAATTTGATTATTCCGGTAGTATGCAAAAGCTTCACGATCGGATAGGTTGGATCAAACTCATACCACTTAACTGCAAAGTTTGGTCGGTTGGGAAGCTTGTGGTGGTTGTTTTGGAAGAGCTCACCTAGCATCAAGACATCCAATAGCAGGCTGTTTTTGGATTTATCGTTGTTGTCAAAATTTGCATATCCATATTTGTGTCCACTCCAGTTGACAATAGCACCGTGAACTGGTCCCATCAGGAAGTGAATTGGAAGCAAAAAATACATCCACCAATGGGTACCTGGCAATTCAAATACTGAAATGCAGAGCACATAAACCAGGACATAGAAAACTCCCCAAGCCAGTCTGATTGCCATGTTGTCGGCGAATCTGTCGAAAGAATTCCAATCCGGAATGTCTTTGGAAAAACGCTCCTCTGGCTTTAGTTTGAAGCTGAAGTAGTCATTGTAAATGTTTTTTGTTTTCCACATCATGGTGAAGAGATTTTCGGTATGATGGGGACTATGCGGATCTTTGGGAGTGTCTGAGTAGGCGTGGTGCATTCGGTGAAGAATGGCATAAGCCCGGGGAGAGAGATAAGAACTTCCCTGCCAAATCCAGGTAAAGAAATAGAAGAACTTTTCCCAAAACTTACTCATCACAAACATCTGATGAGCGGCATATCGGTGTAGGAAGAAACTCTGGCAAAACAGGGAGAAATACCAGTGAAGCAGGAAGAAGATAATAATGATCACTCAGAATTTAATTTATTAACCCTGCAAATATAAACCCTTCAGGGAAACATTCATTTACCACTCAAAAAGTTGAATTTAAAAAAGGGGCTGATAAATGTCAGTTTTTAAGTAGTTCAAAAACGGAATTGCTATCTTGAAAGCCTATGGAAAATCAATTCAAAGCAAATAAGGTTCTTACAAAGATTCTTTTGGGAGGAATTTCAGTTCTGATTGCGAACTTTTTACTCTCCGGGGTAAGCATTGATACTTGGATAACAGGATTTGTGCTTGCGGGAGTTATAGTCCTTATCAATTTCACGCTTAAGCCGCTGATGATTATCCTGACTTTTCCGATTACCCTGATTACTTTTGGTTTATTCCTTCTGGTAATCAATGCCTTGGTTATCCTATTGGCAGATTATTTCATTCCAGGTTTTACGGTGGATGGATTTTGGTGGGCATTGGGATTTGCCCTGGTACTGTCCCTGATCAATGGGGTATTTGGAAATGACCTGAATTCAAATCGCTAAAGTCTGGTCATTTTCCCTTCGGTACGCTTTCATTATTCCTGATTTTGCTTGGCAATAAATCATCGGACCTCGGGATTTTTCGATTTGGACAATAAGTAGTGATTTCTCGTCTTCATCAGATTCCAAAAAGAGTTTTCCGTCATGAACTTTAATTTCATGGATGGAAAGGGATACTCTTGGCACACAAAATTCATCATTTGCAGCCTCGATCATATACCGCTCCTCATCGGGATCGATTCCGGTTATTTTCTTTTTGTCCGATAATCCGATCACAATGAGTCCACCATCAGTATTTGCCAAGGCCGCCATGGTTTTGGCAATTTTTTCCTTTGAGGTGATTTTTTGCTTGAAATCCAGAGTTTTACCCTCTTTCTCCTTGATCAATTTATTTACAAAATCATGATCAAATTTTGTTGGTTTCATTTTATTGATTTACTTTCTTCGACTATCTTAATACCATAAATCGGCATTATGAGTTATCATCAACAAACACTTTAAAGAACTTAACATTTTTAATCATGCCTTTTACCAATCCGGGTTTTGACCCGAAAAATATCGAGAACCTCAAAGCTGAATTGAAAAAATCAGGAAAAAACTTCAAAATAATTCCTGATGATGAGAATTCGGATGAGTTTGTCAATTTCTATTTTGTCGGAATGCATGAAGGTCGGGAAGTGATTTATGATGCAGCCCTTTATACCCTTCGATTGCATCATGCCAGTGAAGTGTATGAATTGGCTGAGCATGAAGCAGCTAAAAAATTTCCAAACTTCAAGGGGATCAACTATGAAGAGGATGAAAACGGAAACATGAAGCCCCTGAGTAGTGAAGAGGAAGAAGTTGGCTGGTTCATCACCGAAATCATCATGGAAATTGAAGAAGAAGAAACGGTTAAAGTGCAGGAATTCATCGATATCGACACTAACCACGATTATGGAATTGGGTTGGACGCTGCGCTGAATGTGGAAACAATTTCAGAATTAGTGATATCCAAATTTGTTCAGGAGTTCAATGAAGATACGATTGTTTTGGATGACACCCTTTACACTTTTCAGACGGAAGAGGACGAGATTTGATTTCAGTGATATTCAAAACATACCTTTGCGGCGCTGGTTAATCAATCAGCGTTTTTTTTATGCTTAAAGTAGCTTGGTCAGATTCCTACGCTCATCCGCTTCCTTCGGGTCATCGGTTTCCGATGGAAAAGTATACCCTCCTTCCCGAGCAATTGCTTTATGAAGGAACTTTGGCTCCAGGTAATTTTTTTGTACCGGAGGTCTTGGATGAAAAATGGATTATCAATACCCATGATGCCACTTACCTTGAACGACTCAAATCACAGAATCTAAGCAGGTCAGAAATCAGGGCCACAGGATTTCCCCTTTCTCCGGAATTGGTCAAGCGGGAAATTCAGATTGCAGGAGGTTCGGTGCAGGCAGCCGTTTTTGCTTTGGAGCATGGAATAGGGATGAACATTGCCGGAGGCACCCATCATGCTTTTTCGGATCGGGGAGAGGGGTTTTGTTTGCTCAATGATATTGCGATCACCGCCAATTATTTGTTAGAAAACCAATTGGCATCCCGTGTTCTTGTGGTGGATTTGGACGTACACCAAGGCAATGGTACAGCACAGATTTTCAGCGGTAGAACCGATGTCTTTACTTTGAGTATTCATGGAGAAAAAAATTACCCCCATCGAAAAGAACGATCCCATTTGGATCTCGCCCTGCCTGACGGAACCGGAGACGAAGCCTATTTGAAGGCTCTATCTGATACTTTGCCGGAAGTCATAGATCGGTTTTTACCGGACTTTTTGATTTATCAATCCGGTGTGGATGTACTGGCTTCCGATCAACTGGGAAGGATGAATCTGACCCAGGAGGGAGTGAGGGAGCGGGATAAAACGGTTTTGACAATGGCCAAAAAAAACAAAATTCCAATCATGTGTTGCATGGGCGGGGGGTACTCCAAGCGGATCAAAGACATCTTAGATGGCCATTCCCATGTTTTTCGTCTTGCCCAAGAGCTTTATTTTTAGGGGCTTAACTGAATTTAACTCGAGGTATCCATCGCGTTTCTTGCAAAATCAATACTTTCTATATATTTGCGGCCTGTCAACCATAACGATTTAAAAGTGAAAAAAGGATTTAAATTCTTCGGGGTACTGGGACTAGCTGCAGTACTTTTCTATTCCTGTGATCAAAAAACCGCTTCTACTGCTGAGGGCGCTACTTCTGAAGAACGAGTGGCTGCAGGAGACATGAAAGTGGCTTTTGTCTATACAGACTCAGTGATCAATAAGTATGAGTACTTCAAAAAAATGTCAGGAGAAATTACTGAAAAAGGGAAAAGATTTGATTCTGACCTTCAGTCTCGTGCAAGAGGATTTGAACAGGAGGTTGCCACTTTCCAGCAAACAGGAGGAGGTATGACCCCAAATCAAGCCCGTGCCAAGCAGGACGAATTGATGCAAAAAGAGCAAAACCTGCTGACTTACCGCAATAACTTAATGCAGGAATTGTCTGCAGACGAAGCCAAGTTGATGAATGATGTGTATGAGCAAGTACAGGCTTTTATTAAAGACTATGCAAAAGAAAACGGCTATGACATTATCATGAGCTACACCCGTGGCGGAGCGATGTGGTATGCTACCGATGCGATCGATGTGACCGCTTCTGTAATTGAAGGCTTGAATAAGAAATATGCTGCCAATCCTTCAGGAGTTACTGCCACTCCCGCTGATTCCACAGCAAAGAAATAAGCGAGAATTCTCCGTTTACTTTCAAACCCGGATTTTGTCCGGGTTTTTTTGTGGGTAAAAATTGGGTATTTTTGCGGCTCTATTGAAAACATGAACCAATTGAATCCAAGCATGACTTGTATGTCAACTGTTGAGATGACTTTAGATCTTGCGAGAATCCAAGCGATATTTAAAAACCAATCATAAAAACATGAAAATCACGGAATTTTTAAAACACAACTACCGCCACTTCAACGCAGCAGCCTTGATCGATGCAGCGGAAGGTTATAAAACCCATTTGGATAACGGCGGAAAAATGATGGTTACTTTGGCAGGTGCTATGTCCACTGCTGAATTGGGAATTTCTCTGGCAGAAATGATCCGCCAAGATAAGGTTCAGATCATTTCCTGTACCGGAGCTAACCTGGAGGAAGATGTGTTTAACCTAGTGGCTCATGATTACTATGAGCGCGTTCCAAATTACCGTGAATTGACCCCGGCGGATGAGCAGGCGCTTTTGGAGCGCCATATGAACAGGGTAACTGATACCTGTATTCCGGAAATGGAAGCGATGCGTCGGATCGAAAATGTGATCCTTGAAGAATGGATGAAAGCGGACGCGGCTGGTGAGCGCTATTTCCCGCATGAGTTTTTCTATAAAATCCTTCTCTCTGGCAAATTGGATGCTTCTTTCCAGATTGATCCTAAAAACAGCTGGCTCTTGGAGGCGGCCAAAAAGAACCTTCCGATTATCGTTCCGGGTTGGGAAGATTCTACCCTTGGAAATATGTATTCAGGACATGTGATCTCAGGAGATGTAAAAAATGTTCACACCGTACGGTCAGGAATCGAATACATGATTTTCTTGGCTGAGTGGTATACCCAAAATGCAAGCGAAAAAAGTACAGTAGGATTTTTCCAGATTGGCGGGGGAATTGCAGGTGATTTTCCAATCTGTGTGGTACCGATGTTGCATCAGGACTTACAGCGCACCAATGTTCCTCTTTGGGGGTACTTCTGCCAGATTTCTGATTCGACCACTTCCTATGGATCTTATTCAGGAGCAGTTCCTAATGAAAAGATCACTTGGGGAAAACTGGGTCAGGATACACCAAAGTACATCATTGAATCTGATGCAACGATCGTAGCACCACTGGTATTTGCCATTGTGCTGGATCAATAAGTATGAAAAAAATAAACCGAGTAGTATGGAAAGCAAGTGGCCTCGTGCTGCTTGCTTTTTCTGTTTTCTTCCAATCTGAAGCCCAACAGCTTCGTTCGCTTTCCGGGGCCAACAGTCCCAATGATGACACCAATCCCGTTTGGATTGGTAATAACACCTTGTTGTTTACCAGAGCCTTTCATCCCTCGAATCTGGGAGGAGTGACAGACTCGGGAGACATTTGGATGACCAGAAAAAATGCAGCAGGCGAGTGGGAAGAAGCAACTCATCGTCCTGACCTGAGTTCAAAGGGATATGATCTTGCCCTAGGCTTAGAGGATATTTTGACTCTGGTGATATTGAGAACAGAAGGAGGAAAAAGCACGCTGCATCAGTATTCAAAGTTTGGACAGGAGTGGAATTACCTGAGAGCGGTCAATTTTCCGGGTTTGGAGTCCTTTGAAGGGACGGTTTCTGGTCGGATTGCTTCTGGAGGAAAGGTGATTTTTCTGGCTGGGAAAAGGCAAGGGGGATTTGGGAATGAAGACATTTACTTCAGTGAAAAGACAGGTTTGGTGAATTGGTCAGAGCCCCAGAATATTGGACCCGCTGTCAATGGATTTGGACAGGAAATAGGGCCTTACTTTGATCGGGAGACCAACCAACTTTATTTTTCATCCAATTCCCATCCCGGTGCCAGCGGAAAAGACATCTTGATTGCGAAGCGTCTCGGAGAATCATGGGACAGTTGGAGCAAACCCGAAAAGTGGGAACAAATCAGTTCGCGGGGTTCTGAGGCTTCGATTACTTTCATCAGTAAGGAAGAAGTGGTCTGGACGAGTACGCAAAACAGCGATGGGTTTGCGGATTTGATGACCTTTTCTACTCCGGTTCCATTGATTATTCCCACTGAATTTGTTCCTCCCGTGGCCCCTGAGGTAAAATCTGAGAAGCCGAGTTCCTTACCAAAACCTGCTCCACCGACTGAACCTCAAAAAACCTTGACAGTTCCCTTGTCAGATTCTACCAATGTTTACCTAAAAATTCCAAATGTCCAGGCAGTTGAAGTTAAGCCAGTTGCACCAGTAAAAGCTGAGGTCCAGACAAAACTGGATACTGCGAAAGTGGAAGAAATCAAGGTCGAGTCGAAAAAGGGAGAGGAAATAAAGCCAAAAGAAACCCAACTTATTGATTCGATTCCTTCTCAAACTTTGCCTGCTCCTAAAGTGGTCATTCAACCAAATGACCCTACCATTCCTTTATCCTTATCTGTACTGGATAGTAAAAGTATGGTGGAATTGACTTATACTTTGACTTTCTTTAAAGGATCAGAAGCCATTGATTTTCAAAGATCTTTAGTGTCTTCCGATTTAGCAGAATTGGGGATCACTGCCATTAATGTTTCTTCCTCAGGCTATTTTCCAAAAATGCTTGCTCTTGAATCTTTGAATCCTGAAGAAAAAACAGTGGTGCTGTTAATTAAGGCCGAAGCCGGAAGCACTCTTTTGCTGGAAAATGTCAATTTCAAGCGCGGAACGGCAGAACTGGAAGGCGAGAACACAGAGGCCTTTTTAAGTGACCTGGCTGCATTTCTCATCGGAAACCCACAAATTAAAATTCGGATCAACGGACACACAGACAATGTGGGAGATCCAGGCTTGAATAAAAAACTTTCCCTTGATCGGGCTGGAAGTGTTCGGGACTTCTTGGTCAGCAAGGGGGTGAATTTTGAGAATCTCCGGATTTCAGGCTGGGGGGGAACCCGTCCGATTGCTTCCAATTCAACAGAAGAAGGAAGAGCCAAAAACCGAAGAGTTGAACTGGCGGTAGAAAACTAAAAAAAAGGCTTCCAAATCTTTGGAAGCCTTTTTTTAGTTTGTCGATTCAAAAATCAGAGGGAGTAGTCTCCTCGATATTCACGCTTCACAAACTGATTTGCCGGCTCAAAATTGGTGATTTTCATATTGGCTCCATCCCAAACCAGTTTGATACCTCTGCCTGGATAATCAAATTGGTTGTTTGAACCAGCTCTGGGGATCCGGTAATCGTAGCTTCTGATCGCCAGATTTCCCATCAGGACAGATTCAGTCAAAGGTCCAGCAACTGAGAATGGAGAGCTCAACTTTTTAAATTGCTCCGAACCATAACCCCCGATGCAAGCTTCCACCCAGTTGTTGTAGTGTCCTCGGTCACCTTCCGGCACTCTGTATTCGGTTTGCGGTACGCTTACCTCCTGAGTCCGCTTGGTAGGCAGCAATTTTGGATTGGCGCCATAGGTAGAGCACATCATTTTGCCTTTTGTCCCTTCGATTATCACTCCGTTTCCTCCATCGCCCATGACTTCGTTCGGTTCGAGTTCTTCCGGTCGGGTAGGTTGGATACCGCCGTCCATCCAATGAAACTCCAGATCCGATTTTCCGGGTTGATCAAATCGCAGAGTTATATGCGATGATGGAGGGCAACTCTCAGGAAAATATCCTCTTTGAAACTCCCCGACATAGACAGATCCTACAGAGCATTCCGCTGACTTGGGATATCCCAATCCCAATACCCGGAAAGGAGGCTCCATGATGTGGCAGGCCATGTCACCCAATGCTCCTGTTCCATAATCCCACCAGCCTCTCCAGTTAAAGGGAACAAGATTTCCAACGTAATCCTTGTAGGGAGCCGTTCCCAGCCAAAGATCCCAATCCAAATCGGATGGAGGAGTCATAGGTGTTTTTGGCCATTCAATGCCCTGAGGCCACACCGGTCTGTTGGTCCAGGAATATACCTTGGTTGCTTCGCCAATTAGTCCTGCATTATACCACTCGACCATTTGACGGACTCCATCTCCAGATGAACCCTGGTTGCCCATCTGAGTTACTACTTTATATTTTTCAGCTGCCTCAGTAAGCATTCGGGCTTCATAAATGTCGTGTGACATCGGTTTTTGGACGTATACGTGTTTGCCCATTTTCATCGCCATCATGGCTTGGACGGCATGCATGTGGTCTGGAGTTGATACGGTCACTGCATCGATGTTTTTTTCCTCTTTCTCCAACATGATGCGGTAATCTTTATAATAGGCGGCTTTGGGATGATCTTCGCGACTTTTTTTAGCGCGCGTGTCATCCACATCACAAAGCGCAATCATATCCACTTTTCCGCTCCTGAAGACTCCACTGACATCACTTGCGCCCATACCGCCCACACCGATGCTGGCTACCCGCAGTCGATCACTGGGAGCAACAAATCCTTGCCCTCCCAAGACGTGTCTGGGTACAATGTAAAATCCGGCTAAGGCCAAGGCTGAGCCTTTGATGAAAGTCCTCCTTGAGGATTGCTCAGGCTTGGAATTTTTATTTTCCATGGTTTTTTAGGTTGATTAAAAACTGATACCGCTGAAATTATCAAAAGCAGGAAATTATTCCTCGGTTTTTTTATAAAAATTCTGAGAAGGACCTTCTCTTTTTCTTTTTGGCTGGTACATTTCTGAGATTCAGATTTTTGATTTAGGCTGTCTTTTTTAATTTTTAAATTTTATCTGATTAGTGGAAAGTAGATTTTTAAAAAATTCAATTAAGTTTAGCCAAAATCCCTTTTTATGAAAAAATCAATCTGGGTCTTATTTGTTGCCGGAACGCTCGCTCTGGGTGCATGTAAAAAATCAGCCCCATTATCTGAATCAGCCATTATTCCCTTTCCCCAAGAAATCACTGACAGAGGTGGAACTTTTACCTTAACTGCCGAAACCGGGATCAAACTGGTGGGAAATGGTGAACAAGTCACAAAAGTGGGAGAATATCTCGCAGGTAAACTTCGGCCGGCAACTGGATTCGACATTCCTGTATCCTTTGATTCCGGTCAAATTGTCCTTGAATTGGCTGGAAATGGAAATGCAGAAGCATATGAAATGGAAATTTCTGATTCCGGTGTGAAAATCACCTCTGCCGGAGAAGCCGGGCTATTTTATGGAGTTCAGACTCTGCTTCAGCTTTTTCCTCAGGAAATTACCCATGCTTCTGTTCAAACCTCAAACTGGGAAATCCCCGGCGGTACCATAAAAGACGCTCCGACTTATAAATATCGAGGTTCGATGCTGGATGTGGCAAGGCATTTCTTTTCAGTGGAAGATGTCAAATATTACATCGATCAGATGGCAGTTTACAAACTGAATTACCTGCACCTTCACCTTAGCGATGATCAGGGTTGGAGAATTGAAATCAAATCCTGGCCTAAGTTGACCGAGATCGGTGGAAGTACCGAAGTAGGGGGAGGCGAGGGAGGTTTTTATACCCAAGAGCAATACAAAGATATCGTGGCCTATGCCGCCGATCGATTTATCACCATTGTACCCGAAATCGATATGCCGGGACACACCAACTCTGCTTTAGCTTCCTACGCGGAATTGAACCCCGGAGTGAATTTGCCCAATGGTAAGCTGGATTCAGTGAACAAGGCTCCTCTGGATTATGAAATGCCGTTGAAAAATCCCCAGGCTTCTGAACTTTACACGGGTATCGAGGTGGGTTGGAGTACGTTTGCTCCGAAGTTGGAATTGACCTATGCATTCGTTGACAGTGTGGTGAGAGAAATCTCTGAGATTACTCCAGGACCTTATTTTCATATCGGAGGAGACGAGTCCCATGTGACCGAAAAAGATGATTACATCTACTTTGTGGAACGGGTTCAGGACATCGTTTCCAAATATGGGAAAACCAGCATCGGTTGGGATGAAATCGCTACTGCCAAATTGCTTCCGGGTAACGTGGCCCAGTTTTGGGCTGTGGAGGAGAATGCAAATTTGGCTGTCGGCCAGGGAAATCAAATCCTTATGTCTCCTTCCAAAAAGGCCTACTTAGATATGCAATATGACAGCACCAGTAGAATTGGCCTGCATTGGGCTGCATATATTGAATTGGATTCTGCATACCTATGGGAGCCAACAGAGTACATTCCAGGACTTTCAGCAGAAAATATCCTGGGTGTCGAAGCTCCGCTTTGGACCGAAACGGTGACCAACAGAGCGGATATTGATTACCTTGTTTTTCCAAGACTTGCCGCTATCGCCGAAGTAGCTTGGACCAAAAAAGAAAGAAGAAGCTGGGATAGTTTCAGCAAGCGAATTCCCATTCATGGAAAAAGATGGGAGATCCAAGGTGTAGGATTCTACAAGTCACCCAAAATCACCTGGTAAGTCATCATAAGAAGGAGGCCCGAAATCCGCCATGGTTTCGGGCTTTTTTTATCCCAAGCGTTATTTTTTTGTTTTTGGAGAAATTGGGTCTATTATCGAAGATCAGTTTATTTAGGGCAAAAAATCAAATTATCCGTATTCCTCATGGGAGATATCATCGTTGCGTTTAGTAATTGGATTTGGGGTCCGCCACTTTTGGTTTTGTTGCTTGGGGGTGGCACCTACTTTTTTTTCCATTCTGGATTTATCCCTGTTCTAAAAATTGGGCACGCAATCAGTTTGCTCAGAGGCAAATACGATAACTCTTTGGCTCCGGGGCAGATTACCTCTGTTCAGGCGCTTTCGGCAGCAATTGCAGCCACCGTGGGTTTGGGAAATATTTCAGGGGTAGCCATAGCCATTAATATGGGTGGGCCCGGGGCACTATTTTGGATGTGGGTCGCAGCTTTTGTGGGAATGGCCACCAAGTTTTATACCTGCAGTTTGTCCATCATGTACCGGGGTAAAGACAGTGCAGGTGTTGTCCAGGGAGGTCCGATGTATGTCATCGAGGAAGGGATGGGAAAAAAATGGAAGTTCCTCGCGGTAATTTTCAGTGTGGCGGGAATGATTGGATTGTTTGCCATTTTCACCTCAAACCAACTTACAGCGGTGATTCAGGCTATTTTGATCGAACCTGAAACTTTGCAAGATGAGCAAAGGAACCGATGGATTATCGGAATCGGAACTATGGTTTTGACTGCTGTGGTGATTTTGGGAGGGCTTGAGCGAATCGCCGAAGTGGCTTCAAAGATGGTTCCGTTTATGGTTGGAGTCTACTTTTGTACAGTCCTGATTATTGTATTCAGATATATTGGACAAGTGCCTGCCATGCTTGAATTGATTGTGGTAGATGCTTTTACAGGAAACGCAGTGATGGGTGGCGCAGTGGGTGCAGTCATTATTACCGGGGCTAGGAGAGCCGCTTTTTCCAATGAAGCCGGTATCGGCACGGCTCCGATGGTGCATGGTGCATCAAAAACCAATGAACCTATCCGGGAAGGACTGATAGCAATGCTGGGTCCTTTCATTGACACCATTGTCGTTTGTACGCTTACAGCATTGGTGATTTTATTGACTGGCGTGTGGAAGGATAGCGAAAATGACGGGGTTAGGCTGACCCTAGAGGCTTTTGAAATGGGCATTCCTGTCTACGGAAAGTACCTATTGATGATTTCGGTTTTGGTTTTTGCGCTTTCAACCATTTTCACTTACTCCTATTATGGGCATAAGTGTACCAATTATCTCTTCGGGGCAGACAAGGCAAATTATTACAATTACCTCTATCTGATTACCATTGTTTTGGGTTCCGTAGCATCCCTGAGTGTGGTGGTAAGTTTGGTAGATGCCATGTATGCGGTGATGGCATTTCCTACGATGATATCGGCGATTTACCTATCTCCAAAAGTTAGGGCTGCCAGTAAGGATTATTTTGCCCGGATGAAAAAAGGCTAACCATGCGCTTTCTGATTGCTCCCAATGCTTTCAAAGGAACGATAGCAGCCGATGAAGCTGCTAGACTCATTGCCGATGAAATCAGGTACAAATCAGAAAATCAAGTTCTGATTCAGCCTGTAGCAGACGGGGGAGACGGTACCTGCAAGTTGCTTATTGGTTCACTTGGGCTGGAAAAAGTGTCTTGTATGACCTTGGATTCGATTGGTAGGCCTATTCCCGGATATTTTGGATGGGATATCGGTACAAAAAAAGCCTACCTGGACGTGTCTACTGCTTCAGGAATAGGAAATCTAGAGGTATATCAGAAGGATCCATTCGTCACCTCTACCTTTGGGACTGGGCTTTTGATCAGAAATGCCCTCCAATTGGGGGCTGAAGAGATCATTCTTGGATTGGGGGGAAGTGCGACTGTGGATATGGGAACGGGAATTTTGAGCGCGTTGGGACTTATTTTTTTGGATAAAGACGGAAGGGAAATTCCGCTTTTTTCCCCGGGATATCTATCAAAAATCAGCCATATTCAGAAATCCACACTTACTCCAAAAGTCCGATTTACTTGCCTTTGTGACGTCAGAAATCCTTTTTTTGGCCAAATGGGGGCAATTCCTGTTTTTGGTCCTCAAAAAGGACTGATGCCCAATCAACTGGTTCCCTTTGAAGAAGTTTGTTCAGAAGTCTTGAAGCTGTTTATCCGGAAATCCAAAAAAGACTGGGAAGATCTTCCCGGCTATGGGGCTGCAGGGGGAATAGGTTTGGGGCTTGATTGCTTTTTTGATACGGAAATCAGGTTTGGGGCGGAGTATTTTTTTGAACAGGTGGATCTTGAAAACAAAGTGCTTCAATCGGATTGGATTATCACAGGTGAGGGGCAGTATGATTCACAAAGTGTCCAGGGAAAAGCCAGTTACCATTTGCTGGAATTGGCTAAGAAGCATGGAAAAAAAATCGCATTAATTACCTCAGGTTCAGGAGGAAAGGATGCTGCATTTGATTTGGTTTTGGAGCTTCCGGGATTGGATTTTTCTGCCAAGGATTACAAAGAAAAAGCCCGGAAAAATCTTTTCGGGCTCATTCAAATGGCAATGACGGAAGGACTATTGAATTGATCATACCCTTCGGTAGTCGCCATTCCAATTTTTGATCTTAAGTTTGATCTCTTTAGGGCTTAATTTTTCTGAAATTGCCTTTTCCATCAATGGAAGCAATTCTTCATCTCCTGCAAATCTTAAGGCGATAATCTGTCCTAATTTGAGCTGGTTTTCCTTCTCGTAAAAAGGTAATCCGGTTAGATGGAAATATCTAAGCCTCATTTCCATCAGGATGATTCTATTCTGATTTTTTAGTGCGTAAATCCTTGCTAAAAGAGGCAGAAGAACCAAGATGGATGCTCCGATTAGCATGTAAATGCTGGAATCGGTAGACTCAGAAGTACTAAAGTCCATCCGTGCGATTGTCCAAGCCAAATAAATCACAGTGAGCGGGGTCACTATGAAATGATGGAAAGGGTAGTACCGGGTGTGGTTTTGGTAGTTTTGTGTTTTCATGTTCTTTTGGGTAAAAAAAAAGGAGGCAAAGCCTCCTTTAAAATATTTGGTAAGAGTTAATGATCAGCTTTCTTTTTCTTGGAGAAAGTGCTTCTGGCGTCCATTGCAGACAGCCCTGCACCAATTCCAATAAGCGTACACACAATTAGCAGGAAAGTCTGTGCTCCTGGCATAAGTGGCGAGCTGAATACATCTAATAGGATCATATGATTAAAGTTGAAGTCTTAACGAATGGACGAAGATAAAGCCAGAAGCTGATTTAACCAAAGCAAATTCTGAGTTCCTGTAATTGGGTGAAGATTAATCCAAGTCGTCCTCGAAGTCCTCGTCTTCAAGATCATCCTCGTCTTCGAACTCATCTTCCTCGTCGAAGTCTACAATGTTGTCATCGAGGAACTCGGTCTCTTCATCAAGATCGTATTCATCCTCAAAATCATCTTCGAACTCATCCTCCTCTTCCTCGAAGTCATCAATTTCATCGAAATCTTCTTCAAAATCCTCCATAGCTTTCTTTAAAGGGTTTTAGTGATTTAAACGGTACGAAATAAGCCAAAATTTTAATCACACCAATACTGCCAACTTTAATTTTTTTTCTTCTTCAAAATTCAGTTTAGGTTGATTCTCGACTACCCACTTTTCTCTCAGGAGATTAGACCAAGTTTCCATATAGAGGATCACATCCTCCCTGTTGTTTTTATTCATCGGATCTCGTCGCTCCTTAGGAATTTGAGACAAAATCAGCGGATCAGAAAGCCTTTCCAAATGAGCCAGATCATCAAGAGTCAATCCGTGCTCCAGCATCCTGGAAATCATCATATCCATGGGATAACCGCTCGTTGGACAGTAGTCTGTAAGTTGCTCATTCCAATCTCCATGCCTTTGCATGGCGTATTGATGGATTTCTGCTTTTGAAAAATGGGTTAACTCTTGTGCTAGATTTCCGCAATTGCAGGCCCCCATATGTCCCCACTGATAAGCCGCTCCATTGGAAAGTTTTGCGACTGTTTTTTCAATTGCTGCAATAAGTCTTGGATTTGCTTTAGCCATAGCCTTGTTTATTTTTGACTATAACCAATTTCGGAAAAGTAGGTTTTGAATCAAACAATCAAAAAAAAACTGACCGTTTTAAAGGTCAGTTAAAGATGGTTTTGATGTACTTTTTTATCAGTGGCTTGGATAAGTAATCCTTCACCAATTGATATTGACTTGCTTTATTGATGTCCCTTTGATCTACTGAGCTGCTCAGGATATAAATCTGGGCCACATTGTCTGTCGGTTGAAACTGATCCAAAAAATCCCAGCCATTCATTTCAGGCATGTTCAAATCCAAAAAAAGAAAATTAGGTTTTATGCTATCTATTTCTTCCAATGCTCTTTTGGCACTGTGATACTTGAAAAACTGACAAGGCTCCTTGACATTCTTGGAAATCAGCTTCTCAGTCACAAAAGTGCTGATTGGATCGTCGTCTATAAGTACAATAGTTAGCATTGAAATGCAAAAACGTAGGAGTGAAATACATTATAACTTATACAAAAGTACAAGCTATAATGAGATAAGCAAATAGTTTGCCACAAAGTTTTAACTTTTCTAAGAAATCTGGACTCTCATTTGAACTTTTCCTTACCAGTCAACAAATCGAAAAATAAAATGAAATCTGATGCAAGGCTAAAACCTGGGTATTGAAATGTGGCAGGTTTGTTTTTTTCAAAGAAAAAATGACCGATCCAGGCAAATCCGTAGCCCACAAACGGAATTAAAATCAACCAAAGAAAGTTTCCCAAAGCCAATGAAGCTGCCAAAATCAGGAAAACTAATCCTGTCCCGATAAAATGTAAAACCCGACAAGTGGGGTTTTGATGCTCTTCGAGGTAGTAAGGATAAAATTCCTTGAGGGTTTTGTATTTCTTTTCCATCTTATTTTTGGGTTTGATTGTTTTGGTTTATAAATGATTGCAATACCGCATCGAGTGTTTTTTCGACCTTTTTCTCCTTGGATTTGGGACTGCTAACTTCAGTTACGCCAGTTAAAGTCATCAGAAACTGATCTTTGCTCGGGTCAATAAAATCGACAATCACCTGAAGCAACTCGTAGTTGTCTGTTGTCACTCGATTGAAACCTGGGTTGTAGGGGTTGTACATCCAAGGATCATACACACGATAACCCCAAAATGGATACGGATTGGCATTATTGACTACCTCCCGCTGACGGGGATCTTCATTCGAATGGTACCGAATCACCAAATCTGGCTGCTTGGAATCGTAAGTTAATCCAGCTTCTTCCAATGTTTCCTGAAGTTGAATCTGGACCAATTCGTCCAAAAATTGGGAGGAAAAACCACGCATCCCAACCTCCTTATTGATGATCACAAAGGTTTGGTATCGTTTAGAAATTGGTATCTCTGTATTTTCTTTAAATATTTCAATGGAGCTACAGGCCGAAATAAGGAATAAACTAAGGATTAGAAGAACACCTGAGATTTCTCGATTCATTTTTACAGCTGAGTTTCTGGATTTCGTTCGCGTTGTGGAAAGTTAATTTTTCTTCTGTAACGAAAAAACTCCCTGCTTTATTCCAAATACCTTCCCGGCTAAAGTCAGGTTTGTTATTTTTGGCAAATTGATTTTATGAGTAGACCTGATTTTGACGATATTTTTATGGAATTGGCGGTAAATCTCGCCAAGCGTTCCCATTGCATCAAAAAACACGTGGGCGCAGTATTGACTAAGGATACCCGGATTATTTCTATTGGGTACAATGGTCCTCCCGCGGGTACGCACAATTGCGACGTGGAATTTCCAGAATCAGGTTGCGCCCGGGATAGTAAGGGAAGTTGCTCCTTAGCTTTGCATGCTGAGCAAAATGCTATTCTTTACGCCGTGAAAAATAACACTTCGGTGGAAGGATCGACTCTATACGTTACATTGGCACCCTGTCTTGCATGCGCCAGAATCATTTTTTCTATGGGTATTTCCAAAGTAGTCTACTTGTTTTCCTATGCGGAATACAAGGGAATCGGGTCGGATGAGGGGGTAGATTTTTTAAAAAAATTCGGAGTTAACGTAGAGCGATATTCCAAAGACCTGGAAGTTCACGACCAGTTGATCTAGATAAAATTGACCTCCGGGCTTAATTCAATTCCGAATTTTTCTTTAACCGATTGCTGAACCTTTTCTGAAAGCTCTTTAATCGCAAGGCCATCACCATCCCCATAGTTGACCAAGACCAATGCCTGCTTGGCATGGACACCCACTTCTCCAAACCGCTTTCCTTTCCAGCCTGCTTGTTCGATTAGCCAGCCAGCAGGTACTTTCATCCCTTCCTCATTGGGATATCCGGGAATGGAAGGGAAATCCTCCTTCAGTTTTTCAAAATGTTGGAGAGTGATAGTGGGATTTTTAAAAAATGATCCCGCATTTCCGATGTCTTTGGGGTCTGGAAGTTTCGATTTCCGGATTTCGATTACCGCTTCACTCACGGCCTGAATGGTTAACTCCTTGGTTCCTTTTGCTTGGAGAACCTCTTGAATTGCCCCATAGTCCACCTGAAAATCTGGATGTTTTCGGAGTTTGAAGGTCACCGAGCAAATCACAAATTGGTCTTTCAACTCGTGCTTAAAAACACTTTCCCGATATCCAAACCTACAATCCTCGACTGTAAAAACTTTCACATCCAAGGAATTGCGATCCAGGGCTTCAAGACTTTCAAACACCTCTTTTACTTCAACTCCATATGCCCCGATGTTTTGCATGGGAGAGGCACCCACGGTTCCGGGAATCAAGGATAGGTTTTCGATCCCAGCCCAATTTTGACTGATGGCAAACTGAACCCATTCATGCCAGATTTCTCCCGCACCAACCTTTACCCAAATGTGGTTTGTATCCTCTTTGACCGCTTCAATTCCCAATAACTCGACTTTTATGACCAAGCCATCGAAGTCAGCCGTCAGCAGGATATTGCTTCCCCCGCCTAGGATCAATACCTTTTGATTGTTTTTCTTGGCCCAGATTAACGCTTCTTTCAAACTTTCCAATGTGCTCGCTACCGTAAAAAATCGGGCATTTTTAGCGATTCCAAAGGTATTGAAGGGCTTCAGCGAAATGTTTTCTTGTATATTCATGAATTCGGGCTTGTCTTGCGAAATAAGCAAGATTTTGAGCCAATGTGAAATGCAAATCCCAATCCACAGCACCATTTCATGAAAGAAGTTCAGATCAACGGGGTCCGGGTTCGAGCCGGCCAATCTGTCAATATTGAATTACCCATTGCAAAGCTTCCCACCCATACACTGATTGATTTGCCCATTTTTATCCGATCCTCAAAAAATCAAGGCCCGGTTGTACTGATTTCCGGTGGGGTTCATGGGGATGAAATCAATGGAGTAGTCACTGCAAAAAAAATCCTGGAAGAATTTGACCAAGGTTTAGAATTGCTGAAAGGGACTTTGATTATTATTCCTTTGGTAAACATTTATGGATTTCTGTCCAACAGCCGGACTTTCCCGGATGGGAGGGATTTGAACCGAAGTTTTCCGGGAAGTAAAAAAGGATCGCTTGCTTCCCGAATTGCATACATCATCAATGAAGAAATCATTCCACAGATTGATTTTGGGATAGATTTTCACACAGGGGGAAGGATGCTATCCAATCATCCCCAAATTCGTGTGGATTTTAAGGACAAGGTCGGGGTGGAATTGGCAAAGGCATTTGGGACTCACTTTGTGGTGAACTCGAAGCATATTGAAAAATCATTCCGTAAAACAGCCTATAAAGCCCGAAAGCACCTGTTGGTTTATGAGGGAGGGGAATCCATGCGTTTGGATAATTATGCAATCGAGGAAGGAATCACTGGAACCAAGCGCTTACTGAATCATCTGGAAATGATCAATGCTCCTCAACTTCCACAAAATACCCTGATTCTGAAAGACTCAGAATGGACAAGGGCAAAGGCATCCGGAATTTTCTATTCTTCTGTGAAGCTGGGTGATGAGGTTAAAAAAGGACAAATCATTGCCCGAATTTCAGATCCCTATGGGCAAGTGATCGTACCCGTGAAGGCCGGAACCAATGGACATGTGATTGGCTTGAACAATAACCCCGTTATCAATGTAGGCGATGCTTTAGTCCATATTGGAAAGGAGTGAGGATTCTTAAAAAAGGTTTTTTGAAAAGGCATTTCAGTTTTTAAAGAAAATACAAAAGCACCGATTTCCCGGTGCTTTTGTATTTGAAAACTCCTTGGATTAGCTGAAGTAGTTTCGCAATCCTTCCAATCTGGCTACCAGTTCTGATTCCACCTTTCGATAATTCTTCGGGTCAGAAAGCGGTGCATGAACTGAGAAATAGTACTTGATTTTAGGCTCTGTTCCGGATGGTCGGGCGGATATCTTGCTTCCGTCCGCGAGATAAAACTGCATCACATTGGACTTGTCCATATCCAGTTTTTCCACCGCTCCGGTTTTTACATGGGTAATGGTGGAGTTTTTCACATCGACGATTCGCTCCACGGCAATCCCGTTCATTTCTGCCGGAGGATTGGTACGGAAGTCAGCCATTAGCTTTTGGATTTGCTCGGCTCCGTCTTTTCCTTTTTTGGTTACCGAAATCAAGGATTCTTTGTAGAATTCAAACTGACTGTAAATCTCCGCCAAAACCTGGAAGACGTTTTTGCCTTTTGTTTTGTAGTAGGCGATCAATTCCGCCACCATGGCACAGGCACTGACGCCGTCTTTGTCCCGGACAAAATCGCCGACTAAATAACCGTACGATTCCTCACCCCCTCCGATAAACGTCTCTTTTCCTTCCAAATCACGGATAATCGCTGCAATATTTTTGAATCCGGTCAGCACATTGAAGCATTTGACTCCAAATCCCGCTGCCATTTCATTGATAAGTTCGGTGGTCACAATGGTGTTGACCATGAACTGTTTTCCGTCAAGTTTTCCGGCTTCTTTCCAGCGGCTCAGCAGGTAGTAGGTGAGGAGGGTTCCGGTTTGGTTTCCGTTCAAAAGCTCATATTCCCCTTTTTCATTTGGAACTACAGCAGCATACCGGTCTCCATCCGGGTCACAGGCAAGAACCAGCTCTGCACCGACTTTTTTACCCAACTCCACCGATAAAGTCAGGGCCTCTGCTTCTTCAGGGTTTGGATAGATCACTGTCGGAAATGTACCGTCTGGTTCGATTTGCTCTTTGACGACATGCACATTATCAAAACCAAATGCCTTCAAGGCTGCCGGAACCATCTTTCCCGATGCGCCATGGATCGGGGAGAAAACGATCGGCATTGACTTCTGAGCTTGAATTTCAGCTTTTGCCAAGCTCAACCCTTTAACCAAATCCAGGTAAATGGCATCAAAGTCTGACTCGATGTAGTGCAGTAAGTCTTCATTTTTGTTCCAGTTTACCTGATCAAAGGAGGTGATTTTTTGTACTTCCTTGATGATGTTGTTGTCATGTGGAGCTACAACCTGGGCGCCGTCTTCCCAATAGGCTTTGTAACCATTGTACTCTTTGGGGTTGTGGGAAGCCGTGATCATCACCCCGCTTTTACAGCCAAAATGCCGCACTGCAAAAGAAAGCATGGGTGTTGGCCGCATTTCCCTGAAATATAGGACGTGGATGCCGTTGGCTGTAAACACGTCAGCAGTGGTTTTTGCAAAAAGCGTGTTGTTGATTCGGCTGTCGTGGGTGATTGCCACTTTTATCTCCTGACCGGGAAAGCACTGTATCAGGTAATTGGCAAGTCCTTGGGTTGCCATTCCTACCGTGTAGACATTCATCCGGTTGGTACCAACCCCCATGAGGCCTCTCAATCCACCCGTTCCAAATTCAAGGTCCTGATAAAAGGAATCTACCAATTCAGTAGGGTTATCGGTCATTAATTTTTTGATGGATGCCTTGGTTTCAGCATCTACATTTCCATCCAGCCAGCTTTGGGCTTTGCTTAGAATAGCAGGGTCGATTGAACTCATTTCTGTTTAAAAATTTCAGTGTGGTTCTAAGTTATGTAAAATGTCAAAAAATGCCACGCTGGCAAAAAAAATGATGAACCTTACCCATAGGATTCAGAATTGGCGTGATTTTTATTTCTTTGGAATTGAGCTACTTTAGAACCCTCAATGCTTCGATTCCTTCAGTTTATGCCCTTTTGTTTGTCTTTGGTTTTGTTGGTTTTTGCATGGTCTTTTGGGATCAAAGCGGCTTCCACAACAGACTACAGTATCTCTTCACCATCCGATAAAGGAAATTCAGCTCCACAAAACGATTACAAAATCTCAGTTCGGGAGTCAACCACAGAGCTTCAGATTTCGGTAGGAGGGTCCATTTTTGTTTTTGGAAAATCAAAGGGGACGCTGGATAAAGTCAAGGTAGGAATGCATGTTTTGCCCTTTGCCCAAGTTCCTGCGCCGGAAAGTAGCCCCAGTAATTTCAGCAAAGTGAGCTGGAAAAAACTCAAAGACGGCTCCATCCAAATTCAATCCTCTTATCAGCCTTGGCCAGTTACATTGACCTGGACTGTGTTTGCCAACGGACAGTTGAAAATGGAAGCATCTGCGCCATCGGGGGATTTCTCAACGAATGGATGGTTGGGTTTGGGTTTTAATATTCCCGACAAAGCATTGAACCAAGTCTCCTGGGAGGCAGGAAATTCCGGTTCCGCAAATCCCGGTGGATTCTGGAAAAATTCGAATTTCATCGAAATGGCCGATCCTGAACTCGAAATGTCTGCCGAAGCCAATGGTTTTTTTCAGTTGATTCAAAAAGCAAAATTGGAGTTTGAATCGGTGACTGTTGAAATCCGCAGCGAAACCCCCGGCGTATTTTTGGGTCTGGGTCAGCCTGAAAATCAGGACGATAATTTCCCAAAATTCAATTCTGACCTTGCTTTGCTGTTTAATTCACAAGTATCCAAACCCAATACCCCAACTCAGACTCCCTCTGAAATGACAGTTCTGGAACCTATTGTTTCTCTAAATCCTCTTGTTCTTTGGTTTCATTTTCAATAAGTTCAGCGATCACTTATACCGCTGACTATGAGATGGATTTTCTTTCTTATTCTTTTTTCGATTTCCCAGGTAGGGATTTCACAAACATCCCGACTCAAAACTCCCTGGACTGATCAAGTCAATGCTGATGCTCCGCTTCCCGAATACCCCCGTCCCCAGTTAGTTCGGACTGCCTGGCAAAACCTGAACGGAAAATGGGATTTTGCCATTTTGCCAAAAGGAAGTCTTCCTGAAACCGGTTTTGCCGGCAAAATTACCGTTCCTTTTGCCGTGGAGTCCTACCTGTCAGGAGTGCAGCAAACTGTCGGTCCGGAAAATGAATTGTGGTATGAGCGGGACTTTGACTTGAATTTGGACCGAAAAGGAAAGCGGGTATTGATTCATTTGGGTGCGGTGGACTGGGAAGCCGAAGTGTGGATTAACGGAACCTCAATCGGAACCCACCAGGGAGGATTTGACGGATTCAGTTTTGATATCACCGATCACCTGGCCAAAGGAAAGACCCAAAAAATACGCGTGCGGGTTTGGGATCCCAGTGATTCAGGCCCACAACCCAGAGGAAAGCAAGTCAAAGAACCCAGAGGGATTTGGTATACTCCTGTGACCGGAATCTGGCAGACGGTTTGGCTTGAGACAGTTCCTGAATCTTATATCTCTTCGGTTTTTTCCAAAACGGATTGGGAAAATTCAGTCCAGGCCTTTTATCCGGAGATTACCAATCCCATTGCAGGCCAGGAAGTGGAAGTCAGTCTGATTGCCGAAGGAAATGTGGTGGCTTCATTTAAGGCCCAACCTAACCAACCCGCACCGGTAAAGATCTCCAATCCCAAAGCTTGGTCTCCGGATTCTCCGTTTTTATATGAGGTTTCGGTCAAGCTTTTCCAAGGCAAAAAATTGATCGAGGAAGTCAAATCGTATGCAGCCTATCGGGATATCCGAATGGCCAAAGCATCGGATGGACATCAGCGGATGTTTCTCAACGGAAAACCGCTCTTTCACTTTGGTCCGCTAGACCAGGGCTGGTGGCCGGATGGTTTATATACCGCGCCTACGGATGAAGCTCTTCTTTTCGACATCGCCAAAACCAAGGAAATGGGCTTTAATATGGTTCGCAAACATGTAAAAGTCGAACCGGCGCGCTGGTATTATCATGCCGACAAGTTGGGAATGTTGGTATGGCAGGATATGCCCAGCGGCGACATGGGCAATCGATGGGAAGTCCGTCCGGGCATCATCCGAGAAGGAATGAACAAAGACCGGACACCGGAATCGGAACAGATCTTCAAAACTGAGTGGAAAGAAATCATCCGTGAATTCAAGTTTTTCCCATCCATTGTTGTGTGGGTTCCATTCAATGAAGCATGGGGACAATTCAAGACTACGGAAATCGTGAATTTCACCAAGGAGCAAGACGACAGCCGTCTGATCAACAGCGCCAGCGGGGGGAATTTTGAAATGCAGGGAACCAAAGTCATGGGAGATATCATGGACTTGCACAATTACCCCGATCCAGTCATGCCCGATCCCGGGATTTTCGGTGCCCAGAACATTTTGGTTTTGGGTGAATACGGAGGCTTGGGCTTGCCACTTGAGGGACATACCTGGCAGCAAAAAGACAACTGGGGCTATCAGAGCTTCAAAACTCAGGAAGAACTAAAAGCCCGTTATGCCATTCTGCTGGAAGACTTGGCCAAGATGATTCCGAAAGGATTGGCTGCGGCAGTCTATACTCAAACTACGGATGTGGAAATTGAAACCAACGGGCTGATGACCTATGATCGCCAAATCATCAAAATAGCAGCGGAAGAGCTCAAAAAGATGCACGAAAAACTGTATAAGTAGAAGTTAGATTTAAGACATTAGACGCAAGACCTTGGCGACCCCGGGATGGTAGAAACAAGAAGAAAGATGCAAGAAATAAGAATGCTTTAGACTCCAAAACTTTTCCAAAGTTCCAAATTTTGGAAAAGTTGCTGTCTCGAACTCTGAACAATTAAAACCGACCCCTAAAAACCGTCATTTAGCCAATTACTCAGATAGTCCAGAATAGAAACTCAATTGGTAGGTAATAAAAACCAAAAGCCGGGCAAAACCCGGCTTTTGAGTATCAAGCAGACCTTAATTTATTTCACTTAAGTCTAAAATCTTGATTCTTATAGCTAAAGTCTATTCCTACAAATTTCCTCTCAGGGCTTGCTCTCGCTCGATAGCTTCAAAAAGCGCCTTGAAATTCCCTTTTCCAAAGGATTTGGCTCCTTTCCGCTGAATGATTTCAAAGAAAAGCGTTGGGCGGTCCTGCACAGGTTTGGTGAAAATCTGTAACAGATAACCTTCCTCATCTCTGTCCACCAAAATGTTTAAGTCTTTGAGTGGCTGGAGATCTTCATCGATTTTGCCTACCCGATCCAACAAATCATCATAATAGGAAGACGGCACTTCCAAGAATTCAACACCTCTTTTTCTCAATTCGCTTACGGTATGGCAAATGTCATCCGTGGCAATTGCCATGTGCTGCACTCCTGGGCCTCCATAGAAATCCAGGTATTCCTCGATTTGGGATTTCTTTTTACCCTCTGCGGGTTCGTTGATCGGGAATTTGATGTAACCGTTTCCGTTGGAAACGACTTTTGACATCAGGGCGGAGTATTCTGTCGAGATGTCTTTGTCGTCAAAGGTCAAAAGCAACTTGAATCCCATCACGTTCTCGTAGAAATCCACCCAGCGGTTCATTTCTCCCAATTCCACATTTCCCACGCAGTGGTCGATGTATTTCAGCCCGATTCCTTCAGATTTGAACGTACTTTTCTTCGGAACATACCCGGGAAGGAAAATACCCTTGTAATTTTTGCGCTCCACAAAAGTGTGGATGGTCTCTCCGTAGGTTTTGATGGAGGCAACTTTCACCTCGCCGAATTCATCCCTGATTATTTCAGGCTTGGACACGGATTCTGCACCGCGGGAAGTAGTTTCCCACCAGGATTTTTCGGCATCATCCACCCAAAGGGCCAACACCTTCACACCGTCACCATGGGATTGGATATGGGCAGCGATCGGATGAGTTGAATTCAAAGGAGAGGTAAGTACCAGTCGGATTTTGTCCTGCTTTAGAACGTAGGAGGCCCTATCCCGAACTCCCGTCTCCGGTCCCGAATAGGCTATGAGTTCAAAACCAAATGCATATTGGTAATACAGGGCGCTTTGCTTGGCATTGCCGACATACAATTCGATGTAATCGGTCCCATTGATGGGAAGAAAATCTTCAGTCATGGCTCAGTTATATTTGGGTTGAATTCTTTTTTCAAAGGTAGAAACAAAGCCAAATATTATTTGGTTTGAAATCAATCTTTTTTCCGGAAAAAGAAAGGAAAATTTGATCAAACAAGGCTTGTCATCCAGAGGGTATGGAGCCCCGGTTTCCCTTTCTCCATCAGTCGTTGAAATCGTAATTTCCAGGTAGCAAAATTGGCGACCTACTCCTGTGGATTCTTATTCCTCCAAAGCGTAATCCAGGCCAAAATCAAGAACGTGAGTCCCCAACTCCCAACCGGAGTATCCATCGCCAGCCATAGCAGGAAAAAATAATAGGGGATTGCCAACCCAAATCCGATCAGAAATTTCCAGGTCGAGCTGAACACTTCATCCTTGACTTTGGGCTTCATCCAAAGCCAAATCCAATAAAGCGGAAAGTGAAAGATCTTCATCAGTTTATTGCCAAGGCCGCTCACTGTCCCTATTGGGTTAAGTGCTTTGCCTGACTCCAGATAGATCTCCACCTCAGTTTTTGAAGTCAGGTCTACTTCATGCTCAATCAATTTCTCCAAAGTCTGAGGATAACCCTCATCGGGAATATGGACAATCAGTGCCTTCAGCGCATTTTCCACCGCTTTTGTAAGCTTACCGGATTGGCTTGGGGGCATATCTACCGGGATGATTTTTCCGAAGGTAATCCTGACCGTACTTCCACTCCGCATGTGCGCGCTGAATCCAATTCCTACCGGTAAAATCACAGGTTCCAGATTTGGATATTTTTCCTTCAGGCCAAAAGCCATCCGGGTAAAGCCTTTGCTCAGCGGGCGAAGGTTCCTGACCAAACTATGGCTTCCCTCAGCAAAAATGACTACCGTTCCGTTTTTGCGAAGCACTTCGAACGTCTCATCGAAAGTCTGCTGATTTTGTTGGATGGTGGAAAATCCATCCCGTACCCGATACACCGGAAGCATGCGGATATAATGCAGCACTTTGGAAATAAAGGGATTGACAAAAACAGCAGCCCGGGTCAAAAACCAGGGATTCAGCCGGGTGTGAGTAGCCAGGAGAAGCGGGTCAATCAGGGCATTTTGATGGTTTGCTACCAAAATTACCGGCCGGTTTTTGGGGAGATTTTCCTTTCCTTCAACAATGATTTTTCGGAAATAACCATGGAGCGCCACTTTGACAAGCAGTCTGAGAACAGCGTTGAAGAGGTCTTTCATGGGTTATTTTTCCAAATGCTAGCCAGGGTCATCCCTGAGATCAAATGCCAGATTCCCCACCAAGCGGTGATGATGGCCATGCCACCGAGGCCTTCAAAGTAAGTAAAAATCAATACCAGCCCCAAGCCTGAATTTTGGATTCCCGTTTCAATCGTGATCGTTTTTACATCCGCAAGGGCTAGTTTGCCAAGCTTTCCAGTCAAATAACCCGCAGACAAAGCGATGAAATTATGGGCCAATACCCAAAGAAAAATCATCCCGATGTACTGAAGGAAAAGGTCAAAGTTTCCGGCAAAGGCCAACACCACAAAAGCCGCGAAGATGAGAATACTGAGCGGTTTGAGGATTTTGGAAGCTTTGGCAGCAAATCCAGCTGCATATTGGCGGGTGATAATTCCCAAAATCAAAGGAATGCCCAAAATGATCCCTACTGTAAAAAAAACCTCACGGATATCCAGGCTGATTTCACGAAGCAGGAGAGAGGTTGGCCCGTAAAACCCCGCCCAAAGGGCAAAGTTCAGAGGAGTAATGACAATGGCCGAGACGCTCGAAAATGCGGTCAAACTTACCGAAAGGGCTGTGTTACCTTTGGCGAGATTGGTAAGAAAATTGGAAACATTGCCTCCCGGGCAGGCTGCAACCAAAAACATCCCCAAGGCCACACTGGGCGGAGGATGGATCAGGGAAATCATCACCCAGGTCAAAAAAGGCAGTACTAGAAATTGGGAAAAAACTCCGAGAAAAAAGCTTTTGGGGTTTTTGATCAAATAGCGAAAATCTTCCCATCTCAAGTCCAAGGCCACCCCGTACATAATCAGGGCAAGAGCTAAATTGAGCAAAAGCAAATCACCTTGGGAAAAATTCAGCCGGATGGAATCGAGTGGGTCGGGGGTCATTTCCCGAAAATCAAGGGAATTTAGGAGAAAACAAAATTGAGCATTGGCCTGTCCTACGAATTGATTTCCTTATTGGTAATAAGTCGCTGAATAGACTTAATTTGGCTGGTGTTCAATTTCAATCCCTGTAAAATTATGGAACCTATTTTTCAAGTAATACCACGCCTCCCTGCAAAAGACTTGGAAGAAACGCGAATCTTTTTTGAAACCCACCTGCAATTTTCCACCCAAAGCCGATATCCGGACTACCTCGTCCTGAAAAAAGGTAACTCGGAACTCCACTTTTTTAGCTTTGCGGAGTTGGATCCGCTGACTAATTATGCGATGGTTTACTTGAGAATGGAGCAGGGAATTGAAGACCTCTACGCCGATTATCTAAAGCGAGCGGTGCCCATTCATCCCAATGGAGCCTTGGAAACGAAACCTTGGGGACTGAAGGAATTTGCCGTTTTGGATCCAAACCATACGCTGATCACGTTTGGGCAACCCATCTGATTCGACGTTCAGTTTCGGTGGACTTTCCCGATTCCGGAAATGTTTTCTGAAACCACCGTTGGATTTCCGGTATAGCTGACGCTGCCGATTCCGTTCACTTCTAGGGTCAATTCTCCATCGCAGAAGACATCCACTTTTCCGATTCCGGAACTGTTCAGGTTCATTTTCTTGGACTGGAGTCCCGATGCGTCCACGTTGCCGATTCCTTCATTCGAAAGCGAAATTTCCTCCACACTTCCTTCCAGTTTGAGGTTTCCCAAGAGGTCAAATTCAGATTCTATCTTTTTGGCTTCCACCTGTAAAAAAATATTGCCCACTCCGCTTCCTTTCAGAATCAGTTCATTCAATTTCAGAGGGGATTCGGTTTTGATGTTTCCGACACCGTCAAATTCAAACTCCGTCAAATCGCCCACGCTGAGGTAGACGTCCAAGGTGGAATTCTCAAAAAGATCTTTGGCATCCTCGTCAAAATTCAACTCCAGCAAATCTCCAGTTTGGGAAATTATGAGTTTGGAAACCATAGCCTCGTCACCCTCAATTCTCAGGGTTGGGTTGTCGCTTTGGGAAAGAATCAGGTTGATTACGCCTTCTACTCTTACCCGGTTTACCTCGTCGATGCTTCGCTCATCGCTTACCCGATTGTCAGACCCGGAGTTGTTGTTTGAAGTGCAGGAAATCCCAAAAACAGAGAATAGGAAGATTGCCGAAATGGAGTAGAGCTTCATAGATTGAGTTGGTTTTGTGAAAATGGGGTAGTAAGTGAGAAGATAATCAAATCATCGAAATAAATGCTGTATTCTGGATTCAATTCTTGGGTTATTGGAAAACAACCTTTTGGATTTCCTGATTTTATTGACTTTGGAAACGGATTCTACTTTCATTTTTCGGAAGCTGTTTCGATTTCCATCCTTTGGAAAAATTCCATTTCCTAAACATGGGTCAACTTCCTCCGAATCTTCTTCCATCCGTAGAAAATCTGTCCTAATTAGGTTTCTTTTCAGTTAATTGGGGAATTCTGTAACTCCTTATTTGTGAAGCACCTTTCATTTCCACTCTTTATCCTCTTTGGTTTTCTGATTTTCTGGGCCTGTAAGCCTGCCGAATCCGGTTTTACCAAGAAAGACATCCTTCATTCCCAAAAACTACTGGGTTTGGAGTTTGACAAAGAAAAAATCGATACGCTGTATGACTACCTGAAAGAAAACAAGGCGGGGTATGACAGCCTACGGAAGTATCCGATTCCGGATGAGACCCTGCCGGCGATGGTATTTGATCTGCATCCCATCGGGTTCCAATTTCCTGAAAAGCAAACTTCCCCGGAATTCATCCTGTCCGATACCGTCAGCCTTCCGGATAAGTTGGAGGATCTTGCCTTTTATACCATTCCCCAGTTGGCTTCTTTGATCAAGAATAAGAAAATCAGTTCAGAGCAGTTAACCCGGCTGTTTTTGGACCGGATCAAAAAATACGACAGGCAACTGGAAAGTGTCATCACCTTAACGGAGGACTTGGCGATCAAGCAGGCGAAGCAGGCGGATATCGACCTGGCTTCAGGAAATTACAAGGGAATTTTGCACGGAATTCCCTACGGAGTCAAGGATCTCATGGCAGTTCCCGGATACCCTACCACTTGGGGTGCGGCGCCCTACAAAAATCAGGTCATCAATTCCTCCGCGTGGATTGTGAGGCGATTGGAAGGGCTGGGAGCAGTTTTGGTGGCAAAATTGGTCTCCGGGGAATTGGCCCGCGGCGATGTCTGGTTTGGGGGAAAGACCAAAAACCCCTGGGACTTGAGTCAAGGTGCCAGCGGTTCCTCTGCGGGATCCGCCGCAGCCACCTCAGCAGGTTTGGTTCCATTTGCGATCGGCACGGAGACTTTAGGCTCCATCACCGCTCCTGCTTCCCGGACAGGCATCACCGGATTGCGGCCCACTTACGGCCGAATCAGCAGGCAAGGAGTCATGAGTTTGAGTTGGTCGATGGACAAAATCGGACCGTTCTGTCGATCTGCGGAAGATTGCGAACTGGTATTTAGCCTGATCTACGGGTTGGATCCCAATGACCCCAGTACCAATGAGGTCCCTTTCAACCGGATTCAGAAATCTCCTTCCGAGCTGAAAGTGGCCTACCTCAAAAAGGACATCGACCGGGATACCACAGCAGCCGGAGACAATATCCGGGCCTCTTTGGAAACTTTCAGGACGATGGGAATAGAGCCAGTCCCCATCGAATTGCCGGTCAATTTTCCTTATAATGGATTTGACATCATTTTAAGAGCGGAAGCCGGGGCATTTTTTGATGATTTGGTTCGATCCGGTGAGGTGGATTTGCTTACCGAACAGGGGAAATCCTCCCGAGCCAATTCCCTGCGCCAATCCCGCTTTATTCCTGCGGTGGAGTACCTCCAAGCCAACCGACAACGCCGGCTTTTGATTGAAACCATGCATGGACTCTTTAAGGAGTACGACGTGATCATTGCGCCAAACACCGGCAGGCAGTTGCTGATCACCAATCTGACAGGTCATCCGGCCCTCAGCGTCCCCAATGGATTTGACAAAAAAGGCCGTCCGACGAGCATCACCTTGCTGGGCAATCTTTATGACGAAGGAAGTATTTTGGCACTTGCCAAAGCCTTTCAGCTTGCGACCGATTTCGATGAAAAACACCCGCCTTTGTTTCTGAAATAAGGGAATTGAACCCTCATCCACCGGATGAATCCAGGGCTTGTTGGATATTCCTGGCAAGGTCATCTGAATTTTGGACCGGCTTCGGGAATGAATCCCGGAACTTAGATTTCCGACAGAATTGCGGATATCCATCCTTCATTCCCATCCAGCCCAGCCTCAAAACTCCCAGCGGGTGAATATTCCAAAGTTGTCCTTGGTGATTTTGTTGGGGCCATATTGATCCCAGTTGGCACCCAAGCCAAATCCCAGGGGCCCTTTTTTCAGTCCCGCTCTCAGGTAAAGAAAACTCCGGTTGTGCTGATTCTCTGCCAGACCGTGGTTGTAGACAAACTGCACGCGGCTATACCAAGACCAGGTTTCGTTGATCGGGGGTTTGAATTCATACAACCCGAACAGTTTCAGATCCTGCTGCTCATTGATCAGGTAATTGAGTACGGTGATGGCGAGAAACTTTCGGTTGGCAAAGCTGTGCTCTACCCCGACAAGGGGACTGAAGCCGACCACGGAATTTCCTTCCCCACCGGCCGCCACAGCAAATCCTTTCTTCCCGATGTTGTAGTTAAACTGAAAGGGGATTACCACCGAATTGCCAATTTGGTCGTCCTTGTCCCAGTTTTCGGAAAAAACCGAAATCACCAAGAGGTCTAACTTGCTCGTGGGTGTGAATTTTTTCTTGACGATCAGCTGGAAATTGAGTTGCTCATGTCCCAGAAAAAGCTCCAGGGGAATAGGAGGGCCGGAGCTGGGTGATTTACCCGGAATGCTGCCCGCTTGCTCTTGGGCTTTTGCAGAAAGGGAGGTAAACAACACCAAAAGAAGGGCAAGAACTTGGACTCGAGGCTTGAAAATGTCGGTCAGGGAACGCATGGAGATCGGATTTGAATTCGATCCAAAAGTAGTCCAAGCGGTTTTTCGGATTCTTGCTCTAGCGCAAGACTTTCAGGCTAGAGTTCGGCCTTTAAGCGGCTGAGCGTGAAGGGGGTTATTCCCAGATAGGAAGCGATCAACCTGCTGGGAAGCCGATTGAGAATGCCGGGATATTGTCCGAGCAGCCATTTCAAGCGATCCAAAGCACTCATGCCCTGCAGGTCATAGATCCGCTTTTGGGACGTGATGTAGGCGTTTTGAAGGATGTTGAGGTACACTTTATTGACTTGGGGCACGGTCTCCACCAACTGAAAAAAATCGGTTTTTGAAATTCTCAGGACTTCCAAGGGCTCCATGGCCTGAAGATTTTCCAGGGAAGGGCTTCCTTCGATCAGACTGGTGAGGTTGGTTCCAAACTTATTTTCAAAAGCAAAATACCGGGTGAGTTCCTGCCCCTCCGCATTGATGTGAAACATTCGGAAGGCCCCTTTGACCACAAAATAATTGTACGTGCAGACCTCTCCGGCGCGAAGGAGGTAGTCGTTCCGCTTCAGTCTCAGAGGGACAAAGCGGTCCCTGAATCGCTCAAACTCCTCCTCGCTGATCGGAACAAGGGAACGAATGTAGGTGAGGAGCTTTTCGTGAGGCGTCATGGGCTTTAAGGTAAGAAGCGCTAAGCAATTGGGAGCAGAGACTCTTT
>CAYONF010000040.1:0-36316 GCA_964405255.1 uncultured Limnohabitans sp.
GTCCGATTTTGGATTTGAAAAAGGCCGAGGATGTGGAGGAGTTTTACCAGATTTCTCTGGCCTCCGCCAAATTGGTGAAGAAATATCAAGGTTCTCTTTCCGGAGAACATGGAGACGGACGCGTGCGAGCCGCATTTATCCCGCTGATGGTGGGGGAAAAGAATTACGAGCTTTTCCGAAGGATCAAATACACTTGGGATCCGAAAAACATCTTCAATCCCGGCAAAATCGTGGATGCCGCTCCGATGAATAAATTCCTGCGCTATGAGCCGGGAATGGTCACTCCGGAGCATAAGACTGTTTTTGACTACTCAGCTGATGGGGGTATACTTCGCTTAGCTGAGAAATGTAATGGATCCGGAGATTGTCGTAAGCTTCCGGGTTCGGGGGGAACGATGTGTCCAAGCTTTATGGCTACCCGAAACGAACGGGACACCGTAAGGGGCCGAGCCAATACGCTTCGGGAGTTTTTGACCTTGGACAAAAAAGAAAATGCCTTTGATCATCCTGAGATCAAAGAGGCTCTGGATCTCTGTTTGAGTTGCAAAGGCTGTACGGCAGAGTGTCCATCCGGAGTGGATATGGCAAGCATGAAGGCAGAATTTCTCTACCAATACCAAAAAACCAATGGGATTCCGCTTCGATCTAAGGCTTTTGCTTACATCAACGAGCTTAATGAATTGGGTTCAATAGTTCCGGGAATCGCTAATTTTTTCCTCAGCAACTCCCTGACCGGAGGTCTAATGAAGAAGGCTTTAAACGTGGCTCCAAGCCGAAATCTGCCTGAAATCAGTCCGATCAGTCTCAGAAAGTGGTACAAAAAGAATTATTCTTCCCTCTCTGGACCTGCAAAGCCTATCAAGTCCGTGTACTTTTTCGTCGATGAGTTTACCAATCACAACGATACCCAAATAGGAATTAAGGCTATTTCCCTGTTGAAAAAACTGGGCTACGAAGTCAAGGTGATTAATCACGAGGAAAGCGGGCGTTCGGCACTTTCCAAAGGATTGTTGCTCAAAGCCAAAAAACATGCAGAAGCCAATGTGAAAATCTTCGAAAAGCTGATCGATGGAAATACGTCGTTGATTGGCTTGGAGCCATCCGCGATTTTGGGTTTCCGGGATGAATATCCACGAATTGTGAGTCCTGAGTTGGTCCCTGCTGCGAAAAAACTGAAGTTTCATGTGAAGTTGATCGATGAGTTTCTCGGTCAGGAAGTAGCTGCCGGCAACATCAAAGCGGAGTCCTTTACCTCCAAATCCCAAAAGATCAAGCTGCACGGGCATTGTCATCAAAAGGCACTTTCCTCTTTGAGTTGGACGCAGAAGATTCTTTCCCTTCCTACCAATTACACTGTGGAAACTATTCCGAGTGGTTGCTGTGGGATGGCGGGTTCGTTCGGATATGAAGCGGAACATTACGAAGTTTCCCAGCAAGTGGGGGAGTTGGTACTTTTTCCTGCGGTAAGAAAAGCTGAACCAGATATCCTCATCGCTGCACCGGGTACTTCCTGCCGTCATCAGATCGCCGATGGCACGGGTCGGAAAGCCAAGCATCCGGTGGAGATTCTTTGGGAAGCGCTGAAAGATTGAATTCGGGTTTGTGGGGACACAAACCGGGGTTATGGTGGCTGAAAGCTTAGTCCCCAATCTTCAACTCGGATCCACATCCACAATCCACCTCACTGAGCGGAATTCCGATCTGGACTGAAGCTCTTCGAGGATTTTGGAAAGGCTTTCTTTAAAATCAGCCTGGGTGTTTCCGCTCTTGTCCAGCTTGATCAAGCTTTCCATCTGAAATTGGTTTTTGATCCTGGCAATAATTCCTTTTTCCGGTCCCAGGACAATTTTTTTCACAGCGATACCTGCCATCTCCCAGTGCAGGGCATTGGCGGCTTTTTCGGCCGTTTTGAAGTCAGTATGACGGGTAGTGATTTTGACCAGCTTGACGTAGGGCGGATAGTAAAACTTCTTGCGGTCAATCATTTCCTGCCTGAAAAAGTCAAAATAATTCCCAAGGATCACCTGCTGAAAGAGTTCCTGATCGAGATTGCGAGTTTGGATCACCACCTCTCCCTGTACTGCACGTCGGCCAGCTCGGCCTGCCACCTGAGTAATCTGCTGATACGCTCGCTCTCCGGCTCTGAAATCAGGGAAATTCAAAATCCGATCTCCATCCCAAATCCCAACTACCGTAACCCGTCCAAAGTCAAGTCCTTTGGTGATCATCTGCGTGCCCACAAGGATATCTATCTGTCCTGCAGCAAACTCATCCAAGAGACGCTGATAGCCATATTTGTTTCGGGTGGTATCGAGGTCCATTCTGCCCATTCGGGCTTCCGGAAAGAGTAGACTCAGTGACTCCTCAATCCGCTCTGTGCCCATCCCCATCGTAGTCAGCTGCGTGCTTCCGCAGGCCGGGCAAGATTTGGGGACCTTTTCCTTGTAGCCGCAGTAGTGACATCGCAATTCTTCGGCAAACTGATGGTAGGTCAGGCTCACATCGCACTGTACACACTGTCCTGTCCAGCCGCAGTCCTCGCATTGTAAGTAAGGCGAGTAGCCGCGTCGGTTTTGGAAAATCAGCACTTGCTCCTGCCTATCCAGAGCGCCTTGGATTTTCTCCCGCATCAGACGTGTGGAGTCCAGTTTGAGCAGGTTTTTCTTTCGGTCTCCCGCCAGGTCTGCCAGATGGTAGTGTGGGAGAGTGGCGTCTCCGAAGCGATGGTTGATCTCCACGTAGCCATATTTGCCCTGATTGGCATTGAAGTAAGACTCAAAAGACGGCGTGGCTGATCCCAGTAAGGTTTTGGCTTGATGGAAATATGCCAACATCGTCGCAGCGTCGCGCGCATGGAATCTCGGTGCCGGATCAAACTGCTTGTAGCTGGGTTCATGCTCTTCGTCCACGATGATCAGACCCAAGCTGTCAAAAGGCAGAAAAATCGAGGAGCGAACGCCGACAACAAAAGAAAACCTTCCACTCAACACCCCATTCCAAACTTCCACCCGCTCGTTGTCGGAGTATTTGGAATGATAGACTCCCATCTGAGATCCAAAGACCTTCTTTAGCCTGCTTACGATCTGAGTCGTAAGTGCGATTTCAGGCAAAAGCATAAGCACCTGAGAACCGCTTTCCATCACTTCCTGAATCAGTTTGATGTAGATTTCGGTCTTCCCGCTTCCTGTGACGCCGTGAAGTAAAACGGTTTGCTTAGTCTCGAAGTGTGATTTGACTTCCTCCAAAGAAGCTTGCTGAGTGGTGGAAAGCTCAGAGGCTTCTTTTTCAGGTTCTTCCTCACCGAGTCGGTTGACTACCACCTTGAAGGATTCAAAAATCCCGTTTTTGATCAGCGTTTTCAGAGAACTTTCCGAATCGCCTTCTTCCAATAGCGAGGCCTTGTCCACCCCTTTTTCATTGAGTTGGGGCTTTTGAAAGACCGGAACATCTCGAAGGTATTTCAGAAGAATGGACTCCTGTTTGGCTTTGCCGGCAATCCCTTCAAAGACAGCCTCCAGTGCAGATTTGCTTTCCGCTATTTCTTTGACCAACCGAATTCGGGTCTCGACTTTGGGCGTGTATTTTTCCTGTACTTTTTCAAAAATCAGGATGGCTTCTTTGGCCACCAGGCTTTTCAAAATCGGGTGAATGGTCTTCACTCCCAGGATTTTTTCGCAGTCTTCGTAGCTGATTTCCTCGGTTTTTTCCAAGGCCTCCAAGATTTTTTCCTCACGAAAATCCAAAGGGTACTTGCTTTCTTCCCGGTCAAAATTCGGGTTGAGCTGGATTTTGCTTTCACTGGAAAGTCGCAATCCGGAAGGCAAAGCCGCGTGCATCACCTCGCCGATGTGACAGCAGTAATATTCTGCCATCCAAACCCAAAAGCGAATCTGAAGCGGATTGACACTGGGTTGGACATCCAGGACATCCAAAATCGGCTTGGCTTCGTAGGCTTGGGGAGGTTTGTTGTGGACCTTACCGATAATCCCGGTAAGCACTTTCTTTTTCCCAAACTGCACAATCACCCGGGATCCTATCTGAATCTGAGGCTTTAGGATAGAAGGGATTTTATACGTAAACATCCTGGGAATGGGGACGGGCAGGATGATATCGGCGAAGTTGTTTCCGCTTTCCTTTCCTAAAAAATCCTGTTCTCCAAATAGACTGTCCACCAATTCAGGCCAAATAAGGTAATTGAGCTGCCGCTTCCTCAAGGGTACTTACCGGTTTTCGGCAGGCCCGGTCAAAGCAGACATAAATTAAGGCATTTCCGGTCGCATCGGGTGTTTTGTCTTGAAGAATCGGGGCAGTTTCTGTCGAATTTTCGGACCAGGCGATGACCTGATTTGGGAAATAGGCCTGCTGAAATTCTTTGGCCAAGGATTCAGCGCCAGTTCCGACTAGTGAGATTTCTGCAGTCGGGACAACCGATTCCAACAGAAAATGGGCCCAATTGCAAAGGAAACCAGGTTCTTTCAGGATCAGTTCTTTCATTCCTCCCAGCATTTTGGAGGCGATTTCCCCATACTTTTCTTCATAAGTGAAAAGGGAAAGGCAATGGAGATTCCGAGCCATCACCGAGTTGGAAGCCGGGATTACATTGTCAAAAAGCTCCTTTTTGTTGGCAATCAGTTTTTCTGCTTTCGGGTTGTTGAAAAAGAAAAAACCATCGCTTTCATCGTAAAATTGATCGATACAGAAGTCGGCCAACTGCTTTGCAAAGTTTAGCCAAGCTGCATTCCCACTGGCTTCAAAGCCCATTAAACTTGCCCGTATCACAGCTGCATAATCTTCCAAAAACCCCGGAGTGTAGGCCGTACCGTTTTTATAGGAGCGGTGCAAAATCCCGCCCACGATCATCTTTTTCTGAATGAATTCCAGGTTTCGAAGCGCTAAATCAAGCATTCGCTTTTCTCCCGTGGCATAATGCGCCTGAATCAATCCGGCGCTGATCAGTCCATTCCATCCGGCCAAAACTTTGTCGTCTTTGCCGGGATAAATCCGCTGATTTCTGACGTTCAGCAGGGTGGATTTGACCTGATTGAGCTTTTCCACCAACTCTTCCTCGCTCATTCCAAACTCGGCAGCTATGGCAGCATAGCTTGAAGTTTGGAAAAGAATATTCACTTCCTCTTCCCAGTTACCTTGCGGTTTGAGGTTGTAGAGTTTGCTCAGCCAGGGCATTTCGTCCGGAACTAGGGAGGCCAGTTCGGCATAAGTCCAGGTATAGAATTTCCCTTCCACGCCCTCGCTGTCGGCATCTTGGGCCGCATGGAAACCGCCTTGTTCCTGAAGCATTTCGGCCTCCAGCCAATTGACGGTTTCGGTTACTTTTTCAAGAAAAAACGGATCTCTGCTGACCTGATAGGCTTTGGCGAAGAGTTCGAGGAGCTGTCCATTGTCATAGCCCATTTTTTCGAAGTGAGGAGCAAACCATTCTCCATCGACCGAATAGCGGGCAAATCCACCACGCAACTGATCGTAGATTCCTCCCATTCCGATCTTTTTCAAGGTGAAGAATACCTTTTCTTTCAGGTCTGAATTCCGGCTAAGGAGGGCATAGTCCAGCACAAAGAGCCAAATGGCAGGCATGGGGAACTTTGGGATGCGGTTCATTCCGCCCCATTCCGGATCAAACTGACTGGTGAGTTTGGTGATGATTTCTGCTAGATCGTCTGCGTCCAGCTCAGCATCTCCAGCAGCTATTCCGTATTTCTCGGTTTCCCGTCGGTTGAGACTTCGGCCAAAACCTTCTGCACTTTCGGCCAGCTGATCCTCGTGCTTCGCAAAAGCATCCGCAATATTGGCCAGCAGTTGTTTCCATTTATGATTCGGGAAATAGGTGCCTCCGTAAAATGGCTTTTGGTTGGGCATCAGGAAGACATTAAGCGGCCATCCGCCATGAATCCCCATGGCCTGCACCGCATCCATGTAGATATTGTCGATATCGGGTCGCTCCTCCCGGTCGATTTTGATGCAGACAAAGTGCTCGTTCATCAGGTCGGCCGTCACCTGATCCTCAAAACTTTCCCGCTCCATCACATGGCACCAATGGCAGGCAGAATAGCCGATGGACACGAGAATGGGTTTGTTTTCCACCTCAGCTTTTCGCAGCGCTTCCGGTCCCCACGGATACCAATCCACGGGATTGTGGGCATGCTGAAGGAGGTAGGGAGATTGGGAGTGGATGAGGCGATTGGACATAATGGAGAATTATGAATTGAGAATTGAAAATGAAAAATAGGAGTGATCGCGGATCATTCCTCTATGATTTTCAATTGACTTTTTATGGCATGGATATCTTTGGAAAAATCGAATTCAGCGTTCAATCGTTCCAGTTTGGCAAGTAAGTTTTGGAGAAATTTTCGGTGCGCAGCAGTTTCTGGGTTGAATGGGCGATGAGCAAGTTCGAGCCGGATTTTTTGGATTTCAGCAACTTTTTCCCTCGTAGATTCCGGGAGAATGGCCTTTTGCCACTTCTGCCAGATGTAGTCTTCGGCTTCCTCAGTAGGATGGATCAGATCGCTTTTGTAAAAGCGGTAATCCCGCAATTCATCCATCATAATCTCATAAGCGGGGAAATAACTAACGGAATCCATCCTTCGCTCTAGATTGGCGCAAAGTACCCGCAATAAGCTTTTGCTCAGTTGATTTTCCGCAATTCCGTCCTTGATATGGCGGACCGGGCTCACAGTCAGGATGATTTTTAAGTCGGGATAGACCCGGGAAAAATTGCCGAAAACATGACCAAGCCCCATTTCCATTTCCTCCAGAGTGGATAACTTTTTCTGAAAAAACTTTTGGGCTTGCTTATGGCAATTGGCCACCCGGCCATAAGACTCATGCTCATAAATCCATGCGGTGCCCAAAGTCAGAATCAGATGCGTGCCATTTTCCAGATAATTTCGGGTCTGCTGAAGTTGCGCTGCATAGATTTTCGTCAATTCTTCCGGTGTTTTTCCGCTCAGGTCGGAGTGGGTAGCGTAATGGAGAAAGAGTCCATCCCGCTCCAAAATCCCTTCCGGATCGAGAGGATCTAAGAACAGCGCATGATCCAGCAGGTCCGCTAAGTTCTGGGGATGAAAAATCGTCCCAAAGGGATTGATCACGACATCGAACTTGGAATCGGCCATTTTTTGCCCGATCGTCTGGGCAAAGCAGGAACCCAAACTCAGGATTTTACTTTGGTGGGTGATCGGAGCAGGGGAGAAAGGGATTGGAAAATCGATGGACCAACGCATAAGGTGAAGTTACTAATAAAAAATAAAGACATCCGACTGGATGCCTGCGGAGCGGGTATTGAGTCTCGAAAGCACAGCCTGTCCCGAAGAATTTCGGGAACCTTCAGCTTGGGATCTGCCTTGGCGGACTACCTCCCGATGAAAATCGGGATGAACTACACCCGCTTTTGTGAATCAAATTTATGTTTTAGGACTGGATTTTAGCAAGTGGATTTTCAAAATATCCCCAATTCCTTACCCATTCTTTTCACCTGCAAATCTCCAAATCCGTATTCCGGAAGCAGCTTTTGAAATTCCCGGAAAATAGTGGTAAAGTCATTTGTTCGGAGGTTTTGGCTGATTTCCAAAAGCGTAGCTTTGGGTTTTCCCTGGAAATTTCCAACCGGAATCATATCTCTCCAAGCCTCCACTGCAGGTTTGATAAATGGAAAACGCTCGGTAAACGATTGGGCGATTTTCATGGCTTCAAAGACATTTTCCTCTTGGAAATGAATCCACAATTCGCCCAACACTTCCTGTTCCCGATTTGAGAGGGGATGGGCCTTGGTCTGAAAGGCTTGGATTAAATCTTTTTCGTCAAGCGTAGAAAAATGATAGGGCGAATTCGGGTAGGGCAAGACCAAATAGACTTCTGCAGGATGGGTTTTGAGGTAATTCAGAATAAACCAAAGGTTGACCTGACAGAAAAGATCTTCTTCAAACCAGCAGTAAATCTTGGCATCGCCAGGAATGGATTTGATTTTCAGGATTTCCTCGTAGGAGTGCGTCCGATAATCAATTTCTGAGGCCTCAGGGTAATTTTTTCGGATGAATTCTTCCCTAACCTGCCACAATTCCTGAGTTGGAGTGGGATTTACCGGGCCATCCAGCAGGCATTCACGGAAGATGATTCTTTGGCCGGGAATAGATTCAGGGAAAATTTCCGCCATTGCATCCCCGTTCAGAATATGGTAGATCATGAACTTGGGTATTTTGCTTTCATGGCAGAATAGGCAAAGACAATAAGTTCCCGGAGTACGGGTTCGTTGAGGTCTGAGAGCTTGTTGGCATAGATGCAGGCCACGCTTTTTTTGTATTTGCCCAATTTGTTGAGAAGTGGTGTGGCATCCTGTTCGAAACAGCCCAAGAGGTAAAGGGAGATGGCCGCTTTTCTTGGAGAGAAACCGACAATCGGCGCGTCACCCTCATGGCCGGTAGCATATTTGTAGTGATAGGAGCCAAATCCGATGATGGAAGGGCCCCACATCTTGGCTTTCTCACCTGTCATTTCTTCCATCATTTTCTTGAGTGCGAAAGCGTCCTCGCGTTTTTTTGGGCTTTCTACCGCGTTGATGAAATCGTCTACGGAGACCTCAGTGGGTTTGGTTTTGGTTTCGGCCATGGCTATTCCTGATATAGTTCAATCGGCAAACCGTCCGGGTCGGAGAAGAAGGTAAACTGCTTTCCTGTGTGTTCATCCACCCGCACCGGCTCTGCCTGAATTCCCAATTTACTCAATTCTTCCGCTGCTTTCCCAATGTCTTTCACGCAAAAAGCCAAATGTCTCAGGCCGCAGGCTTCGGGTCTGGAGACTCTTTTTGGAGGATCGGGAAAAGAAAAAAGCTCGATCACATACTGGCCGTTGAGTTCCAAATCCAGTTTGTAAGATTGGCGCTCAGCGCGATATACTTCTCGAATTACCTTCAATCCCAGGACTTCGGTATAGAATTTTTTGGACTGCTCATAATCGGAACAGATGACCGCGATGTGGTGAAGGGAGTGGAGTATCGACATTTTTTGATTGAATATTTGAAAGATTGGAAAATAGACCGAAGACGGGAGACCGAAGGTTGCTTCCGTCTTCGGTCTCCCGTCTTCCGGCTATTTTTCCATCAAATGATTTTGGAGGAAATCCGCTGTCAGGTTTCCGACCTTGACCATGTTGCTCCATTTCATCCAATGATGGGTATCGCCAGGAATTAAAACCGATTCGTAAGGCATTCCCAACTCCTCGAATCTTCGGATCAAATCGGTGGTTTGGCTGATGTTCACATTGCGGTCGTCATCGGAATGGATAAAAAGTACCGGGCTGGTCCAAGTGGCCAAATCTGCAATTGGGGAGGATTTCCATGCCACTTCTTTTGCTTTTTCATAGTCCGGAGCGATTTCATAGCCATCCGGCAATTCATAGCGACTATCCAAATCGTGAACTCCGTGGATATCCACGCCCACTTTGAAAAGCTTAGAATCTCTGGCCAGCGCCAAGGCTGTCAAGTAGCCTCCGTAGCTGCCTCCGTAAATCCCGATTTTCTCAGGATTTACCTGAGGCAATGCTGCCAGAAATTCCCCTCCGGCTTTGATGTCCTGGTATTCCACTGCGCCTTGGTAATAGCCATAAGCCGGCCGGTGAAATTCATACCCATAGCCAATCCCGAGGCGGTAATTGACCGAAAGCACGACAAAGCCGAGTTCGGCCAGGTATTGATTATAAGCATAGGTATTGGAATAATAGTCCATGTAACTCCAGCCCAGCAGCATCTGCCGCTGAGGACCGCCATGGACAAAGACCACTCCCGGCTTTTTGGTCGAACCGCCTTCCTTTTCGAAAAGCTGTGCATAAACCATTGTACCATCCGGGGCTTTGAAGCTGACCTGTTTGGGCGTAACCAATTTGGCTTGGGGAAAGTCAGAAGGAATCAAATCTTGCTGGATCACGCCGGTTTCCTTGCCATCATTGACTGTGACCAAATGGGGTCGTTGAGGGGTTGCGGAGAAAAAGGCCATTTTTCCGGCTGTTCCGACAAAAATGGGATAAGCCTCGATTCCATTTCCTGAAGTCTCCCATTTCAATTTTTTGGAGGTCAAATCAACCGAACCAATATGCCTCCGATCTATGTCTTCTTTTTCAGGACCTGAATTGGCTGAAAAAATCACTTTTTTCCGATCCGAACTTAGCTTCACCTGCTCGACTATGTAATTTCCGGGAGTCAGAATTTGAGTTTTTCCACTCGAAATGTCCATGGAATACAAGTGTTGCCAGCCGTCTTCGTAAGATTGAAAGATCAATTCTGAGGTAGAGGAAAAGTCAAAGAATCCGGGAGAATAGGAACCTCTGAGCGTTTCGGGAGCTTTCCAGAGCTTTTTTCCTGTTCCGGTTTCCAGGTCTGCAATCCAGATTTCCCAGGGAATATGGCGGGGTTCGAGTAGGGGGAAAGCGGCTCCCTGACCACCCCGAGTTCGGATAAAGGCAATTTGCTTTCCATCAGGAGACCATTTCGGATTGGAGTCACGGTGAAAAGAAGCCGCCAAAAACTGAATCGGGGTATTTCCGTCCCGGAATATTCCGATCAATTGGTGTCCACCTCGGTTGACTGTAAATGCCAAATGCTTTCCGTCTGGAGAAAATGCCCCTGAATTCACAGTTCCTTTGATCTGGAAGAGTTGAGTGGGTTTTTCAGTGCCCTCCAGATCAGCTTTCCATACTTGTCCGCCTTTGAGGAAAACCAATTGGTGTGGATAGCCCAAGGCGATGTCGTCACCTTCGGTCAGGATTTCTGCTTTTTTGGTTTCCAGATTGATTTTCCAGATCTCGACTTTTGGAAGCTGGGGGAGGTTCAGCGCATTGACCGTGGAGGAAGCATTGCCGCCGCCATGATCTCCTCCCCGTACGAAAACCAGCCATTTTCCGTCAGGGGAAAACTGAAGACTGCTGATTTCCTGCCCGTCGTCCTCGTTGAATTGGGTGAGTTTTTCGGGTGAAAAGACAGCTGATTTTGCCCAATAGACATTACGCTTTCCCTGTTCATTCATGGCCCAAGCGATGGCCTCCTCGGTTGGCGAGGAGACAAGTTCGGAGGGAAAAGTGAATTTCCCCACCTGCTCCAGAGTGAAGGATTGGGAGAAAAGAGACTGGGAGAAAAGGAGAAAGGAGAGGAGTAGAAGCGCTTTTCTTTTTATCATGGATTGTTTAGGTCTAATAACTTTTCCAACTCTTGAGCTAATTGTTTTTTATCTGGGAGAAAGAGTTGGTACTTGCTTACAAAAAGCTGATTGCTAATATTATCAGTAGCGTACTCCACCAGGATATGGTCTTTGTATGCCCCCAGTACGATTCCAATTGGCGGATTGTCTCCTTCAGTATTTTCTTCTTTTCGGAAATAATTAAGATAGAGGTTCATTTGACCAATATCCTGATGATCGATTTCCCCACGCTTCAAATCAATCAAGACAAAGCACTTGAGAATTCTATGGTAAAAAACCAGATCAACAAAAAAGTGTCTACCGGCCAAGCTTATTTTGTACTGTCTCCCGATAAATGCGAACCCTTTACCTAGTTCAAGGAGGAAATCCTGAAGGTTTTGAATCAATCTAGTTTCAAGTTCACTTTCAGAGTAATTTATGGGATTTGGGATTCCAAGGAATTCAAAAACAAAAGGATCTTTGATGATGTCAGAAGGATTTTGGATTTCAGCTCCTTTTTCGGAAAGGCTTAAGATGGCAACCCTATCCTTACCGACAGCAATCCGGTGAAAAAGCATGCTTTTCATTTGACGCTTCAACTCCCTTACGCTCCAGTTTTCTTTTTCACATTGCTTGGTGTAAAACCCGATCTCCAATTCTTGATCTGACTTAATTAATTCTACGTAGTGACTCCAACTCAATTGTCCAGACAGTGTCTGGATTTTTGGAAATTTTAGATAAAACTGTCTTATCTGAAAAAGATTTGTACGACTAAATCCCTTTCCAAATTCCAAAGAAAGATCTCTAGAAAGACGATCAAGCAACTCAGACCCGTATTCGGCTTTGTCTTTCCCACTTTGCTCGAATTCAACTATATGCCTGCCAATTTGCCAATAGGTTTGAACTAAAATGGTATTGACCGCTCTTCCAGCTTGCTCTCTGCCCAATAAAAGAAGCGCTGAAATTTGAGTTTTCAGGCCGGAATAGGAGTTATTTTCTTCTGTCCTTTTCATTATTCAGTATCGGTCATGAATGTAGTAAAGCACCTTTTGAAGTTCGGTCTTCAGGTCATTGGAGGAGATCGCGTAGTTGTTCATCAGACAGGAAAAGTGGAGGATTTTCCCGCTTTTGGTGATCAGATACCCGCTGAGGGAAGTGGCCATGCTGAGCGAACCGGTTTTGGCGTAGATGTAGGGGGCTTGACCTTCGTCGGCCTTGTACCAATTTCGGATCGTGCCGGATTCTCCTCCAGCCGGGAAATAGGCTTTGATTTTTTCCAGAGGCACTTCTTCCCTGATCTTCCCCAATAAGGCAATGATTGACCTGGGGGTGAACATATTTCTCGTAGAAAGCCCTGAGCCGTCAACCCAAATCGGTTCATCAGGCAGATCCTTCAATAGATTTTCTTTGGCATAGTCGATGGCGTCTTCGGTACTCAGGGTGTTATTCAGTTGGTCTGAAACCAACAACATGAGCTGCTCGGCGAGGAAATTGTCGCTCATTTTCATCATTTGAGCGTAGATGCTGTCGGCTGGTGCTGTTTGAAGCTTTTTGGGATCTTGGGAAAAGTAGGAAGAAGTCGAAATCAGCGTTACATTTTTTCCAACAGCCTCTGTCAGCATCTCCGCCGTCAATTCCGGAGATGTGATGTAGGGAATATCTACTTCGAATTCCTTCAGGTTTGCCTCCGATTTTAGGAAATAGGGAAATTCATTTTTATCCTGATTTCGGTTGAAGCTGTAATCCCATGCCCCTGTCGGAGGAGTGTTAACCAAATTGAATTCAAATCGGGAGGGATAGGTCCTGAAACTGCTTTCTCCTTTGGATTTGCTGAATCGGACAATATTTCCATAAACAGGAAAAGCAGATCGCTCTGCAGCATAATAATATGGAAACCAATCCCAGGACCAGCCCGGGCCGAAGGCTTCTACTTGGTTGAAGTTGTTCAGGAGGTAAAGCTTTTTGTCGGAGTTCTTTAAAAACTCAATCACGTGGTCATTTTTCAGATCCGGATGAAGCAAGCTCGGATCACCGGTACCCCAGAAAATCAGGGAATCTCCCCGCTCCAAATAATTGATTCCATTGACCAATCCATCTCCAAGGATAGCGTAGGAGGTGTAAAAGGTAAATAGCTTGGTATTGGAAGCCGGGATGAAGTACCTGTCCGAATTGATTTCCACCAAGGGCTTATCTTTCTCCGGATCAACGAGCATAAATCCGAGGTGGCCTTTGTCAAAGACTTCCGACTTTTTGAGGGATTGGTTGATCTTTTGGACGGTGCAGGAACTGAAGGCGATCAACAGACCGAGAAGGATTTTCTTCATTCCCTAAAATAAGAAAAGCCACCCAAATTGAGTGGCTTTCTGTAAAGGAAGGTGGGTTGATTATTTGGTTACTGTTATCGTTTCGGTTTCGACTTTTTTACCGTCTACGATTTTGATTTCCTTTTTCACTTCTACTTTTTCTCCGACTACTTCTCCGTGAGTTCCTTCAGAGATGTGAGGCGCGATTACCAAGGCCACGATGGACATCAATTTGATCAGGATGTTCATAGATGGACCGGAAGTGTCTTTGAACGGATCACCTACGGTGTCACCGGTTACGGAAGCCTTGTGAGGCTCTGATTTCTTGTAGTAGATTTCGCCGTTGATTTCCACTCCTTTTTCGAAGGATTTCTTCGCGTTGTCCCATGCACCACCGGCATTGGACTGGAACATACCCATCAATACGCCCGATACGGTCACACCGGCAAGCATACCTCCCAGTACTTCAGGTCCAAAAGCAAATCCAACGATGATCGGAGAGATCAAAGCAATGGCACCCGGCATAATCATTTCACGGATGGAAGCTTTGGTAGAGATTTCCACGCACTTTTCGTATTCAGGCTTAGCCTTGTACTCCATGATGCCTGGAATCTCTCTGAACTGACGTCTTACTTCATTCACCATGTCCATGGCAGCGCGACCTACCGCCGCAATGGCTAGTGAAGAGAAAATAAACGGAATCATCCCGCCGACAAATAGACCAGCAAGTACATCCGCCTTGTAAATGTCAATGGCGTCGATTCCGGCGATTCCAACGAATGCAGCAAACAATGCCAAAGAGGTCAAAGCCGCAGAAGCGATCGCAAAGCCTTTACCGGTAGCAGCGGTGGTGTTTCCTACAGCATCCAAGATGTCGGTTCTGCCACGAACTTCCTCAGGAAGCTGGCTCATTTCAGCGATACCACCGGCGTTATCTGCGATTGGGCCGAAGGCATCGATTGCCAACTGCATGGCAGTAGTCGCCATCATACCTGCGGCAGCAATGGCCACACCGTACAGACCTGCAAATTCATACGAACCGTAAATACCTCCAGCCAAAACCAAAATTGGCAATACGGTAGATTCCATACCTACGGAAAGACCTCCGATGATATTCGTAGCGTGACCGGTCGCTGACTGCTTGATGATTGACAAAACAGGCCGCTTGCCCATCGCAGTGTAGTATTCAGTGATGATGGACATCAATGTGCCTACCACCAAGCCAAGGATGATCGCATAAAACACGTCCATGTTTGTGAATTCATAACCTCTGATGGAAAGGCTCTCAGGAAGCATATACTTCACGATGAAGAAAGAAGCAATACCGGTGAAAATGATCGAAGACCAGTTACCCATGTTCAATGCTTTCTGCACATCGCCTTTGTCGTCCTTGATGGTCACGAAAGCCATACCCATGATAGAGAAGATAATCCCCAAACCTGCCAATACCATTGGAAGAAGGATAGGAGCGATACCTCCAAAATTGTCAACCGATACGATCTCACGGCCCAATACCATGGTAGCCAAAATGGTCGCTACATACGAACCGAACAAATCGGCACCCATACCGGCCACGTCACCTACGTTGTCACCCACGTTATCTGCGATGGTCGCTGGGTTACGCACGTCGTCTTCAGGAATTCCTGCTTCTACTTTACCTACCAAGTCAGCTCCTACGTCAGCAGCTTTTGTGTAGATACCACCGCCCACACGGGCAAAAAGCGCAATCGACTCAGCTCCCAATGAAAATCCGGCTAGAACCTCGAGGGCTTTTTCCATCTCCACGCCATTCACACCGGCACCGGTGCTGACTACATAGAGTTGGTAGAAAATGATAAACAAGGATCCAAGGCCCAAAACTGCCAAACCTGCTACACCCAGACCCATCACTGATCCTCCGGTGAAGGAAACTTTAAGCGCTTGTTTCAAGCTGGTTCTCGCAGCCTGAGTAGTTCTTACGTTGGCTTTGGTGGCGATCTTCATGCCGATGTATCCTGCCAAGGCAGAGAAAAACGCTCCGATCAAAAATGAAATGGCAATGACCGGGCTGGAGGTTTCTACCAATGTTCCAGACCAAGCCAGTAAGATGCCGGCAATGACTGCAAAATAGGAGAGGATTTTCCACTCAGCTTTCAAGAATGCCATGGCTCCGTCGGCGATATAGCCGGAGAGTTCTACCATGTTTTTATCCCCTGTGGCCTGTTTGGTGACCCAGGCGGATTTGACTGCCATTACCAGCAGGCCTACCACTCCCAAAGCCGGGACCAGGTAAATCAGCGCTTGTTCCATACTATATTTTGATTCGATTTGGGTTTTTGATAAATAATCGGGCAAAGATAGGATTATTCCCTTTTTGACCAAGTTGGAATTGGGGAGGTCGGGAATTTTACCTTCGAAAGAAGTAATTCCCGCTGTGATACTTTCGTGAACAATTCGGATTAGTTTAGAATCGGAAAAATGTAAACTATGAAAAGAATTCTCGTCGTAGAAGATGATCCCAATATCAACCAGCTTCTTTCCCTTCATCTTCAGGATTCCGGATATGCCGTAGAAGTCTTTGATCATGGGAGAAAAGGATTTGAGAAAGCACTTACCGGAGATTTTGATTTATTGATTTTGGATGTCATGCTTCCGGAGATGGATGGGATTTCTATCTGTCAAAAGCTCCGGGCATTGGAGATTTTTACTCCCATTTTGATGCTGACTGCCAAGTCAGAAGAGATCGACAAAGTAATGGGGCTGGAGTCTGGTGCAGATGATTATCTGACCAAACCGTTTAAAATCCGGGAATTCCTGGCAAGAGTCAAGGCCATTTTGAGGAGGCAAGAGCTGCTCCTCCAATCCACCAAAAAAGAAAAGAAAGTACTTCGACAGGGCTCTTTGGAAATTGATCTGGAAAAAAGGAAAGTCCTCCTTTCCGACCAACGATTGGAACTGACTCCCAAAGAATTTGACTTACTTTTTCTCTTGGCAAAGAATCCCGGCAGAAGCTATTCCCGTGGGGAACTTCTGGAACTGGTCTGGGGATATGACTTCAGCGGTTATGAACATACGGTCAATGCGCATATCAATCGGTTGAGAGCCAAAGTCGAAACTGACCCCAACAATCCTTCTTATATCCTGACTACTTGGGGAGTAGGGTACCGATTTAATGACGAACTCTAATTTAAACCTATGAAAAGTCTTTATTGGAGAATCTCATTCTCCTTTTTCCTGATATTGCTGTTGGTAGGAGGGACCTACATCTGGATGACAGCGATCAATGCCCAGAGGTATTTTCAAGAAACTACTCAACGACTCAATTCCGAGGTGGCTACCTATTTGATCAAGGAAGTTAATCCCTTTGCTGATGGTCAGGTAAACGAAGAGGCTTTGGGGATCATCATGCACTCCATGATGGCGGTCAATCCAAGCATTGAGGTTTATTTGTTAGATCCGAAAGGTGAAATCGTATCGTTTGTGGTATTGGATCAGCTGGTCAAGTTGAAGGCGGTGGATATCCTACCGGTGGAAGATTTTGTCCGATCTGGAGGTGAAAAATTTGTATTGGGAGACGATCCCAGGAATCCGGGCCAAGAGTCTGTTTTTTCAGCTGCGCCGGTGTATGAAGGAGAAAAGCTCCTTGGCTACGTCTATATCACGCTCGAAAGTGAAAAATTTGAGACGGTCAGCGCCAGTATCCTGAGTTCGTATTGGTTGAGAGTTTCTGCCAATACCGTACTGATTACCTTGGTTTTGGGGATTTTGATTGCGCTGGTATTAACTGCCTGGATGACCCGCCATCTGAGAAAAGTCCTGGTCGCAGTAGAACAATTCAAAAACGGAAACCTTCAAGCCCGTGTTCCTGAGTCTAATTCGGACTCTGACTTGGCCTTGCTGGGAAAGACCTTCAATTCCATGGCAGACCGGATATTGAGCAATATCGAGGAGCTGAAGAAAGTAGACATGCTCCGGAGAGAACTCATCGCCAATGTTTCCCATGATTTGAGAAATCCACTCGCCATCATCAATGGATACGTCGAGACCATACAGATTCGGGAAGACAAGCTGACCAAGGAGGAGAAGGCCAAGTATTACAAAATCATATTGGATTCTGTAGACAAGTTGACCAAGTTGGTAGCTGATCTTTTTGATCTATCTAAGCTGGAATCCGGTCAGATGCCTGTGAAAAAAGAACAAATGAAGATCCAGGAGCTCATCTATGATTCGAGTCTGAAGTATGAACTATTGGCGGAGACCAAGTCCATCCAGATCAAATCCAGCATTTGCCCGGATTTGCCTCCTGTAAATGCTGACCTGTTCCTGATGGATCGGGTGATTCAAAACCTTTTGGATAATGCGGTAAAATACACTCCGTCAGAAGGGGAGATAGAACTGGAAGCTTGCAGTGTTCCTCAGGGAGTAATGGTACGGGTCAGAAACTCCGGAAAGGGTATTCCGAAAGAGGATTTGGAATCGATTTTTGATCGCTATTACAAAGTGGATAAGGAATTTAAGGGGATTGAAGGTTCAGGACTGGGGCTGGCCATTGTCAAAAAGATTTTGGAAATCCATGGTACTCAAATCAAATTATCCTCTGATTCAGAAACCTTTACGGAGTTTCAGTTTGTCCTTCCGGCAAAATAACTTCAGATTGAGATAAAAAAAGCCACTTTTGAAGTGGCTTTTTTTTGTTGATTTTCTCTTTAGTCAAGCTTTGCAAAGCCAAATGGTATTGCTGCTGCTCCGCACCAGATGATGCAATGTGTAAATTTTGAATCAGGTAATCCAGGTAGCGTAAAAAACTGTTCCCCCGGCTTCCCAACGATGGATACCAGTTGGAAACTTGCCGCTGAATTCAGATTCAATGCTTGTGAATTGGACAGGTAAACAGTCACCGTCCCGGTGCTAAACTTTGTGGTGAAGTTGTCTGACAATCTGACGAAATGTTTTCCATCCATATCCTTTACGATGGAAACGGTTCCTCTGGTATTGGTAGAACTTTGTGCCGTCAGCGTGCCGGACCTAAGTACATCTATCTGGCCCATCACTTGGGTATTATCATCAGGAGCAGATGGATTTCCATCGCTATCGCTACAGCTGGTAATGGCCAATACCAAACAAGCTGCAAAGAGGGTTTTTAGGTAATTTTTCATAGTAGTAGTTATAGGTTATCCAAATTTCTAAATAGGAATCTCCCTCTGGAGTAGGAGATTTTGTTTTGTGCTTTGAGTCCAGACAAGACCATGGTTACTGTCTGTCTGCTCGTATTGGTCAGGGTAGCCAACTCCTCGTGGGTAATGGGTAGTTTCAGCAGCGTTTCCGAACCGAATTTTCGTCCCAACCGCCTTGCCAGATCTTTTAATGTAAGTCTGATTCGCTCCTCAGAATCCTGATGGATAAATCGCTCCAATCGAATCCTTGTTTGAAGAATTTCAGATTGGAGATCATCGAGAATTCTTTGAAGACGGGCGAGATTGGGATCTTCCCAGGGAATGAGCTCCACCACTGTCCGGTCTTCCAAGGCCGTCGCAGAATACGAGTGTTTTTTTCCAAGGTCAGATTCGACGATTTCTCCCAAATATTCTCCGGGAATTTTGAAAGACAGAATCGTTTTGGCCCCTGATTCATGCATTCGGCTTGTTTTGACCAATCCGGACTTGATGAGGTAATACCCTTTGAACTCCTGATTTTGGAAGAAAATGGGCTCGTCTTTTTGAAGGGTCTTCAAGCTGGGAAAGGGTCTGAGATTGGACTCAAAATCTGGCTTATTCATGGAGTTTTCGGTTTTCTTTCGTAGTAAACACCTATCGAAAAGGTTCCGGCTGAATAGATGTTTCTTCTTTCAAACAAGAAATCCGCGTAGTTTCTGTAATTGAGCGAAAGGTTGATTCCTTTATATATCGGCATGGCGGCACCAAAACTATAGCTGGTATATTCCGATCCATCACCTCGAACAAAGTCCGTGATAACCTCGATGTCATCCACGGAAGTCAGGGCATTGATTCGGGAATTGACCCAGACTAAATCTGCTATTTTATAGCCAAATTCGATTCCCAGTCCGATTTGGTCGGAAAAGGAAATGCCATCGTATTCCGTCCGGTAGTTGTACGAACCGAATAGATTGCCATACAAGGGAGCATTGGGGAGGGAAAAGGAAGTGGCCAGAGTGGTCCATAAATTAAATTCCCCATCACCCGAGGGAAGGTTGATGGACTCAAAATCATTTAGCTTACTCTGGGCAAAATTATTGGCTTTACCAATGGGAAGTTCTGGCGCTACCGAAATGGCTAAGGGTAAATATTTTTTGAGCAGGGCATGCTTAAATTCCAGACGCAGATCCCCCAATCCGCTGACTGTTTCGGTTGAAGAAAATCCATTCCACACCTGAAGTGGCCAGTTGGCGATCACGGTGAATTTGTCGGTGATTCCATATTCCCCATAGAAAACCAGTGAATTCTGAGTGAATTGGTTGGTTTTCAACTGCTCCCCATCCAAAGTGAAATAGTCCTCTGATGAAAAACGGTTGAAGGAAAGTTGATAAAAACCTTCCGTATTGGCTTTGGTCCATCCGCTTTGTCCGAAAGCAGTTTGACTGAGGAGAAAAACCAACAGTCCAAGTGCAATCTTAGACCATTGGTTTAGGGTTGTTTGCTTGTTCATTTATTGAATTCTTGCGTTACCAAAAGGAACTCCTACCGAGCCGCACCACAGGATCACGTGGGTATATTTATCGGTAGACGCTCCGGCAGGGATGGCGAAGAAGTTTTCGCCTGCGCTCCTTACAGGGCCCAAGGCTAGCAAATTGGGATTGCCATTGGCAGGATCAGGGGTAAACGTGGCTGAGGTGGACAAGAAAACCGTGACCGTACCTGTGGCCAAGGCGGTTTTGAAGTTACTTCCAAAAGAAAGAAATTCTTTGCCCTGAGTATCTACACCCAGATTGGCTGTGCCTGCAGAGCCAGCTCCATTTTGATCGACAAACGAGCCGGTCCGACTGACTGTCAGGCTACCAGTGGGACGAGTAGGGTCGATCACAACCGGATCGGAATCATCTGTACAGGAGATCAAGCCTAAAAAGGCTACATAAAATAAAAGGATTACCTTTTTCATTGTGATTAAAGTTTTTGGTTCATGAATGAATCAAAAGTCCCCTTAGACTATCACAAAATGGTCACGAAACTTTAAACCTTTATTTTTACTCCTCCAGAGTGAAAAATTTATCGAATTAGAATAATGACTCTTCAAGAATTTAGAGACCGCCAGATTCCTGATCCTACCTGGAACCCCGTACTCTTGGCGCTGTGGTACGATGGAAAGGGCGATTGGAAAAAGGCTCATGACCAAGTCGATCACCTGTCAGGTAAATCAGCAGCCAGGGTACATGCTTACCTTCACCGGAAAGAGGGAGACCTTTGGAATGCGGATTATTGGTATTCCAAAGCAGGAGAAAAACGGCCAAATCTCAGTCTGGAGGAAGAATGGAAGGAGTTGGTTGAGCGGTTTTTGAGCTGATCAGGGGGTAGGCTTTTTGACCAAAACGAGGGTCAAACCTTCCAGGTAGTCCCCGTCAGCCAAGGCTTTGATTTCAAATTCCAATTCCGCAGGCTGGGACTCAACCTGCATGAATTCCAGCTGTTTGGCATCTACCCGCAACTTGTATTTTCCGGGTAATAGCCCATAGGAATAGAAGCTTCCATCTGAGAAAGTTCGGATGATTTCTATCGGTTCCGTCTCTCCCGTCCGCATCAGTTCCAGTCGGAGTCCTCCCTGTCCGACCTGTTTTCCGTCTCTTTCCACCAGCACTGATCCGTCTATGATTCCGGTTTGGTAGAGCGGGATGTCGATTTGCCGGTATCGGTTCGGTTCAGCGATGAAAGAAAAGCTTTTCAGTTTTGGAGCCAAATTCGGATTTGGGAGAGCCGCAATATCGATGTCCAATCGGTATTTCCAGTAGCTCTGCAGCTGGGTGATTCTAAGAATACCGTCAGAACCGATCAGGATATTTGCCGATCGATCAAGCCGGACTGCTTTAGCAGAAACGATTTCTTCCCCTTGATCGTAAATTTCGTTTTCATTCGTATCCACAAATAATCGGACAGTCGCCCCGGAGCGGGTGATTTGGTCCCGATTGCTTGGAAGGATCGATTTGCCTGCCGGATCATAGGCCAAAGAGCCACTGAAACCCTGCTGGAAAGCATAGCCGTTGCTTCGTTTGCTATATTGCGTAGAACTCCTCAGCGAATTGAAATCATACAGGAAGCCGATCTGGAATTGGGAAACATCCCGAATCAATTCCCGATCATAGCCTAAGGTAAAGCGGCCATTTTTAAAGAGGGTCTGGGAAAGCAGAAAACTGACAGATTCTCCCTGATCAAAAAGGGTAGAATATCTGAACTGACCGCGTAAAAATAAGCCCCGTACATATACCGGAATACCGGGAGACCTTGGCAACGTGTAGGTCAAAGAGCTCGTGAGGAGGCCAAATTGATTTTGAGTTGGGTTTTCCGGATCATTCACCAATCCCCGTGCACCTCCCCGATAGTTGAGTCGGAGGACTACCCGGTTGATTTGGGTATTGAAATCGAGCTGGTAATTATTGACCCCAAGTCCCGTATCAAACCAGATTCGTTCGCCCGTCACCCGAAAGCCTGAAAATTTGCCCAGGATTTTGAAAGGATAGAACACATTGAGGTTTGCATCGCGGGTTTGTCCTCTGAAATTGAAGGCTGAGTTGGGATTATATTCTGTAAACTGGGCATTGATGCTGGTATTATCCGCATAAAAAACGCTGGCATTGGCGCGGTAGTAGCGATCCGGAAGTGCGTCAATGTTGAGAAGGTACTGTTGTAAAAGTCTGGCTGAAAGCCCGAAAACCGGATAAATGGCCTGGTCTCCGAAGATTTCTCCCTGATCTGCACCAGCCCGGACTGTGAGAGCATTGGTGATGCCATAGGAGATGTCGGCATGGGTGGCCAGGGTGGTCCCCAAGCTGTCAAAGGTGAATTGGGGTAATCCTGCCTGAAAGTTGTACCCCACAAAACCTTTGGGTAAAAAGCTGAACGGAACTTGGATCTGCCGATCCTGTACGATCACTTCTCCCTGTGGGGTATAAATCCGGGTACTCAGTCGGACGGTTCCATAGGTCACGGGAGCATTGAATCGGTAATACCCCACTTCATCTGCGCGGGTAAAATCCACTAATTGTCCCCCGATCAATAATTCAACTTCCGAGTCTGGAACCGTCGTCCCATCAATCACAAACACATCCAGATCCAGTCGCGGAATGACAGGATTGTTGGTCACGGATACCCCCACCAGATTGGCTGCATTTGAAAAACTCGTTGTATTGACCTGACCGATATAGAAACTGGCCAAGCCGACATTTTTCTCAGGCCTCATTCCTCCGGGTAATACATATCTCCAACGAAGACCTGAAAAACTGTTCAGCAGATTGCCATTGTTGATATTTCCATTGAAGCTTCCCTGGAGATCTCCTCCCAATAATTCCATTCCGGCATTTAAAAACAAACCCAAATTGTTTCCTCCATCCGTGGCAGTATAATTGAGATTGTAATCCAAAACGCCCAGACTGAGGGCTTTTCGTTCTCTTTCAAACAGCAGAGGAGCTACAGTACTGTCTTGACTGTTTCGTTGTTGCAGTTGCTTTCGGATACTTTCCCGTTTTTGCCGCTCCTCTATGGGGAGGACATAGTCAGACTTCATGCTGACGCTCAAGGCGTAAGTATTGATGGTAAATGAAATCCCAAAAATCTTTTTGAAGTAATCCGGGTGAAGAAAAAGATCAAGTTCACCCAAGTAGTATTTGTCCGCTTCCAGGGTTTCGGATTTCCCTTTGATGATCAGTTGGTTGGTTACAGGGTCTATGGACCAGTTGTCGTTTTTGGTCGGATAGGCCCCTTGAAGCCCCTTTCCGCTTTCTGTCCGCTGTGAAGGGATATACAGCAAGCTCAAAACCTCCCCAACCGGGAGATAGGCTACATCGCCGAAAAATACTCCTGTAAGGTAAACATTCCCTACAGCGGGATAATTAAAATTAAGCAATACCTCTCCTTCCGGTTCTTGCTGGGCAAAAACAGGGGTATAAGCTCCCACTGCACACAGCAGCAGAAGACCACATACTAACCGATGTAAGGATGGCAAGTGCTCAGGTAATTACAGAGTATTACAGGGTGCTGTAATTAGTTGATAAAGACAATAGCTGACTTGCTCACTGCAGGAGCTTGAACCAAATCGGACGATGGAATGTCTGACCTTCGGGTCTCGTAGGTGAGGACTATTTCGTAGGATCCTGAAGGAAGATTTTCCGGAAGCTTCATCTCTACTGTTCGCTTTCCTGAGAAATACAAAGCAACCGTTTGCTGCTGTTCAGCCAACAATTCCTTGGCCTCATTCTTCAGAGTAGCAATCACACTTCCCAAATACGGTGAGTTGCCAGTGACTTTGAATTCCGGTGTGACCCGTAGGATACCCTCCTTAATCTCAGTAGTCACTTGCCCAAACTCCAGCCCTGTACTGACATTTCCAACCTTCTGAAAGGCTGCTATGACCTGATCAAACTTGAAATTGACCTGAGTCGATACCCCTTCAGTGGCCGTCTGCTCCACATCTGCAGTCTGTGCATTGGAAGTTACTTTGATTCGGGTGAAGTAAGTGCCCTCTGCCAAAGAGCGGTCAGGACGGACCTGGAGGCGTATAGTTTGCTGCTGCTGAGGAGCCAGAATAAAGGTTCGGGGAAAAGCCCGAAGCCGATCGCCCATTCCAAATTGCTTTTCGCTGATGCTGTCTCCATAGACCATGGTCAGGTTGCCCAATTCGTCATTCCCCGGGTAGCCAAAGAGAAAGCTTACCGTAATCTCCTGGGGTGTATCACCCGGATTAGTGACAAAGAGGGTTCCTATCCCATTCTGATCAATAAAGACCGTGGTAGGGGCAAGGGAAACCTGTGCCAGAGCCGAAAAGGAAACCAAGCAAAGGAAAAGCGCGAAAATAGCTAGTACATGATTTTTCATACTGCTAAAGTAAAGAAAGCCGACAGAATTTTCTGTCGGCTTTCATTGGAATTAATTGTATTCAACGGTAAAGTTGGCAGTGCCTTCGTATTCACCAGTAGCTTGAGCTGCTAATGCTGGAAAACCCCCGCCTACATAAAGGAAATAGTTCCCTGTTGTGGCCTCCAAGTCGACATTAGCAGTTGTTGCCACCCCCTGAGCGCCCAAAGATGTCGAATTAAGTGGCTCATCAAGGTCAAAGCCAAACACCAACAGTTCATAGGTGATTGTAGATGCAGTTGGTAATTGATCGCCAGTCAATACGATTGTAGCTGGCCATGATACTTTTACAGAAGCACCCGGACTACCAAGTAGGGTAAATTTACCTACGGTTGTGGTGACCCCGGTATTTGCGTTTGCAACACCCTGTGGATCCAAGAAAACAGCACCTGGAGTACTAGAAGAAAGATTTCCAAAATTGATATCTGTATTCTTTGTAAGGGTTAATGCATCGAGAATTGTTGCGTTAGCCGTAACGTTAGTGTTGATTACTGTGGATTGTGCTTTCGCCGCAAAACCTAGGCCTACTACCAAGCCAAGGGTAAGTACTGATTTAAAGATTGTTTTCATTTGTTTGTTGTTTTGTTTGTTTTTGATACTAATAAATTGATTTACTCGATTGGATTACTCGTGTACTTGCTTCGGATATCACCGATATCCTGGGCGGATTTACTTGAAGATTTTTTTCATAGGCATGAATTCAGGATTATGATTTTTCGATTTGTTTAAGGGTATTCTATTTTGATTCTGATTCCATTCAGCACGGGCAATCCCAACCAGGATTGAAAATTGCTCGGTCTGGGGTTCATATTCCGGATCAGTTTGGGCGGAGAGATCATCTGCAGTTCTTGATTCCCGGGTTTCAATTTTCCGGCTTTTTCAAAATCCGCACTTCCGTCGTTCAGGAAATAAGCTTCGGGGAGCGGCAGGATTTCCCCTTCCGGAAAATCCACATCCACCAATAAGCTCAGGTTTTCGAAGGTTTCCAGTTTGATCCAGATTTTGGATTTGCTGTTCACCCAGGTTCCTCCTTCCATGCTTTCCATCACTTGGCCGGAGTAGTTCATCCCCGCGGGAATTTCCAGCCGGAAGGAGACAAACTGCGCATTGGCCAGTGTACTCCATCCCAGGAGGAAGGTGATCAGGGCGATATTTCGGATTGCCTTAGTCATTGCTGCTGAAGTAGACATTGATCGTGATATCACCTGAATACTGTCCGGCGTTGACTGCACCGATGGGGCCCAGTTCTCCATAGATAAATAGCCATGCAGTAGCCTTGGGACGTGCTGTTCCGCCAGATTCCGGGGTGGGAGGTGGACCGGGGGCACCGGCTGTCCTGCGGTTCACAGGGAATGTGACGTTGTAAAACCCGAGGGGTAACTGAATTGCTCCATTCTTGGCTGTCATTTCATCCCCTGCGAGGAGATTGCTGTAAGCGATGCCAACCCGAAAAGGAACTTGCTCTTCAGGTTCTGTACCTGTTCCGTCCAAACTCAACACTGTAGGTGCATCCACCTCTACAGTCAAGTCAAATCCCTCCGGAGCCTCTATCCGGAACGCAACCGTTTGATTGTCGGGAAGATTGATCGGAACAGCAGGGCTGTTGGCGGAGATATTGGCCTGTTTGAGGTTAAAATTCAGCGCGGGACTTGCCATTACCGGAGTAATGGTGATGTCGTCACTTCCGGTCCAAGTGCTGAAATTGATTCGCTGGGCAAATCCTTTTCCGGGGAGATATAGACATCCCATGGCTACCATCAGTATCCCTATCCACATGCGATATGTCCGATCGATTGCCATCAGATGTATTCCAGTTCGATAATAAATTCAGAGAGGTATATTCCCGGGGTAGCTTTGTTTAGATCCAGATTTGCCCCAAGCCAAATGAAGTATTGACCCTTGTCACTTAATCTGAAATTCCCCTCCCCAACGTCCAGAAGGGTACTCTGTAATTGCAATTCCTCCGAAGCCCCGGATACGAAATACTGGGCGGCAACTTCGCCCACCTGTTCATTTTGTTCTTTGATCAGCTCATTTTGCAAAAAAGTAATCCGCACTCTTGCTCCGGGGTTACCATTGATCCTGAACATTCCCGCAAAGCTGCTGGTAATGGGTGAGACCACCACTTGATTATCTGTTACTATCGGATTGATCAAGTCCAAATTGCGGATGGTCAGCATCTGAAGATTATCCGTGACTGTGGCTGTCGCACGGACGGAAAGGGTAGCACTTCGGGTGTCATCCACTTGGGAAAAAGCAGTTTGACTCCAAAAGCCGGAAATGAAAAAGAATAAAAGCAGAAGCTGTTTTTGCATTAGTTTTTAATCAGTTTTTGGGTGAATTGTCCGGTAGAAGTGCTCAGCCGGATGACATACATGCCAGATGAAAGGTCGATTCCCGAAGGAATCCAATCCAGTTCCTGGATTCCCGCTCCGTAATCTTGGGCAGGGAAAATACCAACCTGATTGCCTAGCATATCGTAAATGCCGACTTCGGCCCGCTCGCCAACCGGCAGATAGAACCGGATTTTGGTCTGCTCGCTGAATGGATTCGGTACCGGGGCAAAGAGTTTGGGGAAGTCAGGCAAGTACTCGATCCGGTCATTCGGGAATGCACCGATGTAAATCGTAAACGGCCGCTGAGGTTTTCCTGAATTGGACACCCGTGCATTTACCTCGCCGCTTTCGAAAGGAGACTGGAATACTACTGCTTGAGGAACCTGGAAGGCCCCAACCGATTTACGGGCATTTGAGGATGGAACTTTTGGTCCTTGGAATGTAAAGGTGTGCATGGATTCCTGTTGCATATCGATCGCTTTCTGATTGATATGGTCCATCAAGACTACCTTCACATCAGCAGGCCATTCAGTCGGTATGTTCCAATCCATCAGGTAGGTCCCGGTGATCGCCTGACCTCCTTTGGAGGCTGCGAGATGGAGTGGAATGACCTTTTCCTCCCCGTTAAGTTCTGGTTGGTTGTTGATAACGAGTGGACTTTGAGTTTTCAGAGAGCCATAGGTGTAAAGAAGCAACCAGTCTTCAGCCAGGGATTCCAATTGATAGGCGTCTTTAGGGTCGGCTCCGAATTGGCCATCCTTTTCAAATGAGATGAATGATTCCGCTTCCAATCCTTCACCCGCCACGTGAAGGGAAATAGACAGCGGTTTTTCTTCCAGCTTTCTTCCGAAGAAATCAGTCGAAACCAAGGATTTTGGTCCATTTCCATTGAGTCGCAGGATTGGGCTGGCCGCATTGGTTTTGACCCAGAATGCTTGGAACGGTGCAATTCTGCCGTTTCCAAGTGTTCCGGTGGTTCCGTTCCAAGTCAGGAAGCTTGCCGTAGCCGGATCCCATACGTAGATGACCTGATCGATATTTGTTTTGGTCCAGCCGCTTGAAGCATGGAAATCAATGATACTTGCAGTAGGATTAGCCACTAGATTGAAGCCTTGGTCTACCTTGTTTACCTCGATTAATGAGTCTCCCTGAGCAATTAGGGCAGTATCTCTTTGGGTGAATGTCACTCCGAAATCAAAGTTTCCTGAGGCCAGATTGACTTCCGTTCCGGTGACGCTGACGGTGATCGGGAGGTCATCGGTGTAATTGCCTGTTGCCGGAGCTGGCTTGCTAGCCCCATCGAAAATGTAGAGGTAATGTCCTCTTCCGGCAGGAACAGCATTGCTTAGGTTGGCTGGTTGTCTCCATCCCTGAAGGGTTGTGCCTTTGTCGGTCTCATCCCACCAGAGCAGGTTGGGTTGCAATGTTGGATTGATAGAGCCTGGGAATCCTTGTGTTTCCAATCCGCTAGTCAATGAAGCATAGGTAGAGTTGACCGGACTTCCGATCATTCTCCAGCCTTTTGCTCCGGTGAAGGTTTGCTTTATTTCCAGCATTGGATTGGAAGTGCCTCGGTTAATGTATTTCGAGCCAGGTTCCAAGATGATTCTTCCGCTTCCCGGAGTGCTTACCGATCCGGCTACTGTGATTTCCATCGTCTTTTCACTGTTGAGTGTCAGGGTATTTGCTCCGCTCAAGACTACAGCAGTGGAAATCGGTGTGATGTCTCCGGATACCGTCAAGGTGGCGTTGATGGTTTTGGTGCCGGTGCCGGTAAAGGAAATATTCGCGAAGCTTCCTGCGCCAATACTCGCATCGGGAGTGCCTCTAAAATCAACGGTGCTGGTAGTGGCCGGAGTGAACGTGCCCGAATTGGTCCAGTCTCCGGTGACGGAAAGCGTAAAGGCACCGGTGATTGCTAGACTTGCCCCAGTTTGGATGGTGACATTTCTGGCTTCTGCTCCATTTAAATTGATTTCTGGTTGGAAAGGTGCCGTCGATACGATCAACACATCGGTGCTAGCTGTTGGCAATCCACCACACCAGTTAGCCGGATCAAACCAATCTGTGGAAACCCCACCGATCCAAGTTCCATTCACACAGACTAAAGTGCTGGTGGTGACAGTTAGGATTCCAAGATCAGCAGTTCCAAAGAAGGTGGCATTTTTAAAGGAGGCGGATGAAGCTGTACTTCCGTAGGACCCGATGGGTTGACCAGCGCCTCCAAGTGTCAGTGTGTTGGCCGTACGATTAGTGCCACCCAATCTGGCGATAGCACTTCCACTGATGGACAGGTTTCCTCCGATATTTCCTGCTCCGGTGAAGAATTTATCGCCTCCTCCGTTCAATTCCAGATTGTTGAAAGCGATCGCAGGAATATTTTGGGAACTAGGTCCGCTGAAAATGACAAGGGAAGTGCCCGGAGCTATTGTTCCGGCACCGGATTTTTCAAAAACATCCAAGATTTCGATCGGTCCTTCAGACTCCGGACCTAGGGTGGATGTGCCTGAATTCAGTTGAACAGTGAGGTTTTGATACACTCCGCTTACTACTTTTTGGCCTCCTGACAGGTTATCGTAAAACACAGCGAAGCTATAGGTGCGATTCAAAGGAAGAGGCGTGGAAGAAGTGTTTTGAGTTCGGAGTGTTCCTAATCCGGAAGTGGTCAGATTATCTCCGGACAATTGGAAACCAACCATGTTCAGGGTCACATCGGCAGGAATGTTTAAGTCTCCTCCCACGGCAATATTGCTTGCTGCAGTGAGTGCCTGTCCGGAATTGAGGGTAACATTGACATCTGTGAGTCCTGAACCTGATACTTCCGCACCGGTAGTTTTGGTTGTACCGAGGAAGGTCACACGGTAAGCGTTTGAGCCTTGGAGGGTGCCGGACATCGCCCCATTATTTCGAATGATTTCGGCATTGTCTCCCATGGTGAGGTTGGTGCCTCCAGCCAATGTTCCTGAACTTAATGTCAGAATTCCTCCAACTGATCCTGCCGAACTCAGTGTCAAACCTGTCGAATTGTTTAGTGTGAGGTTGTTGAAGTCGCTTGGAGAAGTTCCGGAAATAGTTTGTGCACTACCACCGCTGAATGTGATCGTCCCAGAGCCTGATGTAAAATCTCCGTTTGTGGTCCAGTTTCCACCGACCGTATGCGCTCCATCGCCTGCATTGAAATTATCGGAGATCAAAACACTACCCGATATGGCAAGGTCACCGAAAGCGGATTTTAATCCCGCTCCGGTAAAGGAAACGTTGGCAAAATTTCCACCGGAAATCACCCCGTCTTCGGTCCCTCCGAAAGCCACCGTGCTGGTGGTACCCGGGACAAATGTTCCGTTGTTTTCCCAGTTTCCGCCAACAGTCAGGGTAAAAGCCCCACTGATGGTGAGTGTGGCCCCAGACTCAATCTGCACGTTTTGGGCGGCAGCACCATTGGCCCCGATTACGGGTTGGTTTGGAGCTGTCGAAGAAATAAATACATCGGTGGTCAGCGTGGGAACCGCATTGTTACACCAGTTGGAGGCGGTAAACCAGTTGGTACTGGTACCTCCCGTCCAGGTAAAGATATCTGGGTCGCAGACAGCTGAACTTGTGGCGACGGTCAAGATCCCGATATCTGCGGTACCAAAGAATACGGGCCTCTTGAATGCTGCAGAAGAAGCTGAACTTCCGAAGGTGCCTGCTGGCTGACCAATCCCCAACAGGGTCAGTGAATTCGCAGTTCGGTTAACTGCTCCTAATCTCGCAATGGCTGTTCCGCTAATCGTAAGATTGCCACCGATGTTTCCGCTTCCGGTAAAGGTTTTATCTCCTCCGCCTTTCAACTCCAGGTTGTTGAAATTGATGGCAGGAATATTCTGAGCGCTTGGTCCACTGAAAATCACCAAGGATGTTCCCGGAGCAAGGGTTCCGCCTGATCCCGTTCGGGTGAAGTTTCCTGAAGCAATTTCTATTGGGCCATCGGAATTTGGACTAAGGGTCGTGGTGCCTGAATTCAGCTGGACAGTTAGGTTTTGATACACGCCACTTACCACAGTTTGACCTCCAGTAAGGCTATTGTAAAGTACCAAAAAGCTCCAGGATCGATTTAAAGGAAGGGGAGTGGCAGAGGTATTTTGAGTACTGAGTGTACCTCCTCCTGTTGTTGTCAAAGTGTTTCCTGAAAGCTGAAATCCAGCCATATTCAGACTGACATTGGTCGGAATATTCAATAATCCTCTTACAGTAAAGGATCCACCAGCGGTAAGGGTTTGACTGGCATTGAGTGTCACCGAAACATTGTTCAGCCCAGCTCCGGAAACTTCTCCTCCAGTTGTTTTGGTACTCCCTTGATAAGTAAGATTGTAAGTATTACTGCCTTGAATTGTACCGCTCATGGAGCCGTCAGTTCTCAGAATGGCTGAACTGACATTCATGGTCAAATTTGTACCTGAGGCCAAGTTTCCAGAACTCAATGTCAAAGTTCCGGCAACCGAAGAGGCAGAACTAATCGTTAACCCAGAGGTATTGCTTAGCGAAAGATTGTTGAAGGTGTTGCTGCCAGATCCAGAAATAGTTTGTGTTGTCGTACCATTGAATGCCACAGTTCCTGTTCCGGGAGTAAATGAGCCGCTGTTTGCCCAGTTGCCGCTTAGGGTAAGGGTTTGCGTTCCGGAGATTTCCAGCGTGGCGCCGCTTTCAATCGATATATTTCTGGCTACAGCACCTGCAGCGTTGATGATAGGTTTGAATGGTGCCACTGCAGGAATCTGCACATCGGTGGTAGCTGTAGGCAGGATTCCATTACACCAGTTGGCTGTGTCAAACCAGTCGGTTGACGTTCCTCCAATCCAGTATCCGTTGACGCAGACTAAGGTGCTTGTCGGGACATTCAAGATGCCCGTAGCGGTAGTTCCGAAGTAAGTCGAGTTTTTATATAAAGCCGTAGAGGCCGTACTGCCGTAGGAGCCGTTAGGCTGGCCGGTTCCTCCCAAAGTCAGGGTGTTTGCGGAGGAATTTGACGAGCCCAAACTAGCAGAAGTAGTTGCCAAAATGGATAAGTTGCCTGCGATGGTAGTCGCTCCTGAGAAGGTTTTCAGGCCGCTTGCACCTCCCAAGGTTACATTTCCAAAAGTATAGGCTGGTAAGGTTTGATTGGTTCCGATAAATTCAACCGTACTGCTCGCATTGATGGTTCTTGTGGTATAGTTGGTCGGGAAAGCCGCAGTGCCATTGGCAGTGGTCCGGAAGGTGGTTCCTGCGGCTAAAGTCAATGTGCCTCCTGCAGACGACCGGTCAATTGAATTATTTCCTGTGGCTAGTATTCCCCCGCTTAGGGTGAGGTTTCCGTCGGGCAGTGCAGGTGTTGTTCCCAGGGACAAAGTTTGTCCAGAAGTCAGGTTTACCGTAAGGTTTCTCAAACCGGTATTGGTCAACTCTGGGCCGGAAGTTTTGGAGTTGCCGGTGTAAGAAACATCAAATGCATTGGTTCCTTGAAGTGTTCCTGTAAGCGAACCGGCGGTTCGGAGAATCTCAGAACCCAGCCCCATGCTCAGGTTTGTTCCTGAAGCCAATACTCCCTGAGTCAAGGTCAAGATTCCCCCGACACTTGTGGTAGACCCAAGGGTAACTCCGGTAGAAGTGTTGGCTATGATAAGGTTTCGGAAGCTGTTCGAACTTGATCCTGAGGTAGATTGGGCAGTAGTTCCTTGGAAAGTGACTGTTCCTGTGCCCGCCGTGAATGTACCGTTGTTTACCCAATTGCCTCTTACTGAAAGATCTGATGTACCAGTCATGGATAAGGTGGCCCCAGATTCAATAGTAATTGTACGAACTACCGCACCGGTAGCATTGATCACCGGCTGGTTGACGGTAGCGGGAATCGTGACGTCCGTCGTGGCGGTCGGAACACTCCCACTGCACCAGTTTGCCGGATTAAACCAGTCTGTACTTATAGCCCCTTCCCATTTGCCATCCAAGCAAACATTGGTTACAAACAAAATCCCTGTCCCTGCGGATCCAAAAAAAGCAATAGGTCTGTTAGTTGCTGAGGAAGCGGTACTCCCATAGGAACCGACGGCTTGGGCCACTCCATTGAGCAGCAGGGTTTCCACTGAGCGGTTGGTATTTCCCAAAAGTGCTACTGCACTGGTAGAAATGGCAAACTCCTTTTCGATAGTTGTACCCGTGGCCAGGGTTTTATTCCCGCTTCCACTGAGAGAAAGTTTCCTGAAGGCCAATCCGGGAATACTTTGTGCGGTAGTTCCGCTAAAAATTACCCTGGAAGAGCTGGCATCCACCGAGCCTGGAGTTGTGACATTGAACTGATTTCGAATGACCAAATCTCCATCGTTTTCGTTTGCCAGACTTGTTGTCCCACTGGTAGAAAGTACCTCCAGAATTTCGAAGCTGCCAAATGGTACGGTCTGCCCACCGGTGGAGCGGTTGAATCTAACCGGAAAGCTCCAGGTGACGTCAGAAGGAAGCGGAGTGGAGGAGGTACTTTGGGTCAAGAGCTGACCCGCTCCGGTGGTGGTGATTAGTCTGGGACCAATCGAAAAAGTGCCCATTTGCAAGGTGACCCCGGTGGGGATCGTCAGTTGCCCCTTCATGGTAAAATCTGCCGCGGCAGTCAAAGTACTTCCTGAGGTCGAAGTCAAAACCACATTTCGGAGTTCAGCTCCGGAGAGTTCTGAACCAGTACTTCTACTTCCTCCCTGATAGGTGACATCGTATTCCCCAACTCCCTGAATGGCACCACTCATCGATGCGGTCACTGCAGTCAGGAGAATGGAAGAATCATCTCCCATGGTGAGATTGGAGTTAGTGGTTAAATTTCCTGCAGAAAGGGTAAGTGTTGCCGAGACAGAAATTGGGCTATTGACCGTCACCCCACCGGAATTGGAGACTGTCAAAGCCTGAAAGGCGGTGGGAGCTGTACCCGAAATAGTCCGGGCCACTGTTCCTGAAAAGGTAATGGTGCTGGTTCCCGGCGAAAAAGTGCCATTATTGGTCCAATTGCCTGCCACGGAGTGCTGGAAGCTATCTCCGCTGAAATTGTTGGAAATCAACACATTTCCATTGATGGTCAAGTTTCCTGTGGCAGTTTTTGCTCCCGAACCAGAAAATGTGAGGTTATTGAAGGTGCTGGATTGGATGCTGCCGGGATTCGTTCCGTTGAAGTTGATGGTAGAAGTGCCCGGGGTAAATGTACCTGCCCGGGTCCAGTTGCCACCCACGTTATGGGTAAAGTTTCCTGCAGTAAAAGTGGTTCCTGTTCCGATGGATACGTTTCTTCCAATGGTCAGGCCAATTACTCCGGTAGTTTGGGCCGTTCCGGAAAGGGTGAAATCGGTACAGATTTGAGTGGTGCCTGCTTGAAGGGTTTTGGTCCCGGACCCACGGAGAATTAAGTTTCCGTAGTTTACTGCACCGACGGTTTGATTGCCTGCCAAATAATAATCTACTGTGCTGCTACAATTCAGGGTATTGGTGGCATAGTTTGAAGGGAAGTTGCTGGCGCCACCGACCAAAAGCGTGGTGTTGGCAGCGAGGGAAAGGGTCCCTCCTGCAGAGCCTCGGTTGAGTGTGAAATTGGATAAATCCAGGTTTCCTTGGTTGACTAGCAAGTCTCCACTCAGCCCAACATTACGTTGTAAAGTGACTGTGTTTGCTCCGGATGCTCCGGTATTTTCGATCCGGATGGTATTCGCAGATGCGGGAAAATTTGCATTGGAGCTTTGATTGGTAGATCCGTTGAAGATGTAATTGGCTCCTGAAGCAAAGGTTCGGATTCCGGTTGATCGGATATGCCCAGTACCATCATTAGCTGTAGAGATTCCATCTGCTGCCCGGATTCCGAGTGTAGCACTTGCATTTATTGTAAATGTACCTGCGCCTCCGAAGACAGTACCAGCAGCAGCGGTTTGAACAAATGAATTCGAAGCAATTGCCCAGTTGATCGTGTTCGAGACGGTTCCTCCAGAGGTAAAAATTTGAGGTGCACCAGAACCGTTGAAGTTGATGGCACCGGATGCATTGGCAGTTTCCGTTATTGTACCAGCTGTATGGGTAAAATTGCCATTTACATTTAAAGTTCCAATAGCTCCATTGGTTCGGCTCATATTTAACGTCCCGCCTGTAACTAAGACACTGCCTGATACATTTAATGTTCTTGAACCTCCGGATCCAATTACATATTGTCCTCCATTTACTACTAGATCTCCTCCTACAGAAATGGAATTTGCAGTTTGTCTAATTTGACCAGTTGCCGATCCATTATTAATCTCCAGATTTCCAGCTATTGCGATTGGGTTAAAGTTTATAGTATTGGTTCCTAGACTAGTGGCATTCCAAATAAAATTCCCGAAGGTTTGAGTGAAATTTGATGGATCAGCGGTTGAAGTGCCTGTTATTCTTACCGTAGAGGTTGGAGCCCATGTGGCGGTTGGGATAGCTTCTCCGTTTACATTATGGATATAAGTGCCTCCAGCCAAAAATGCAATTTGGCCACCAAAACCAATGGTAAATCCTGCATTACTTGAAGTACTATTTGTCTGAATGGTACCTGAAACTAACAAGTCTGTTCCAGTACCATTGTTAATAGTTAGCGTTACTCCTGTGTTTATCGTGATCTGTCCACCTGTTGCGACAACTACTTGATCGACCGAGACGCTCGCAGTTACAGTTACAGTGTGGGTGTTTTGAATTGTAATAATGTTTGCTGTCGAAGTTGGTGTGGCTGTGGCTGCTACCCAGGCAGTCCCACTATACCTTTCCCAAGTGGAAGTTGAATTCCAATTTCCAGACTGCCTAGTTCGATAATCATTCGTTGTCTGCCCCCAACTTACCCCACACCAAAACACCAAAAGCCCGACTAGCAGGCTGCGTTTAATTTTCAGAAGATGACAAAGCGTGTGTAAAGTTTTAATCATTAATCAGGGTGTACTCAGCAACTCAACCAACTTCAATAATTTCATTAGTAGAAATAAGGGTGTGCATTTATCTACTTATGAAATGAGTTTTTTAGGATGTTTCTTGATATTTAGTACTCCTGTTTTGTATTTAATCAAGATTTAATCCTTTCATAATTCAATTCATTTATCCGTTTAAAGAGCTGCATCTAGGGTAATTAACTGTAAAAAAATGTAAATAATGTGAAACTTCAAATTGAATGTGAAATTTTATTTTTAGACAATATTTGATTATAAAATTTCGGAAAAGGGCTCAGCGAATGGCAGATACCAGTCTTTGGGGGGTGATTTTGAAAACTTTAATTCTCCGGATTTTTTTGAAAAGGGGTTTAAGTTAAAAATCTAAGTTTGATGGTGTGGTTTATTTCTACCTGCTCAAACCGTTTGTCTGTACAATGGTTATTTAATAATGATTTGGTTATTTTATATTCTTTTTACTTTTCACATTCACAGGCCGACCACTCCGAAGGATCTTGAATGGAAGAATAG
>CAYONF010000041.1:0-34771 GCA_964405255.1 uncultured Limnohabitans sp.
CTTCTTCCTACGATGGTTCCATTCTCATTTATCCACCTGATTGACACCTGATCTTCCCCGATGCCGGAGAGGTCTGCCTCGTACACCTGATTTCCAAAGCAGTCCTCTTCTATCAATATTGCAGTATAGGAGAAGCTATCTGAAAGTCTGGCAAAGAACTTCTCCTGCCTGGGGCAAAGATTCGTGCTTGGGTCTTTTGGTAATCCCAATAGGGTATATTCCCCCTCCAGAGTCAGCTTAAAGCTTTCTCCTGTGGCCAGAGTTTGTGTAGTTTGATCCGGGGAGATGAGTGTAAAAGTCAGATTTTGGGAGGTTTCAGGCAAAAAGTCAAATTCCTCACAAATCAAGAGTTCGGAGGGTACATTGAATTCGACCGAGGAGATTTTTTTTATTTCCAAAGACTCAATCGGATAGGTGCAGCCATCGATTTTTAGTTCCAGAAAATAAATTCCACCGGGTACAGTCAATGACAATACTTGTTGATCTTGGATCATGCCACTTTGAATTTCACCTTGGCCCTCTGCCAAAATCCGGTATTCCCCGCTTACTTTTCCCTGGGCAAATTCTACGATGAGATTACCGGGTATAGCACCCTCACTTCCACAGGACTCCTCTGTCAAACGGATAGTGGGAGGGAAGATTTCTGGAGTATTCGGATAAGAAATGGGAGGAACTTTTGGTTCTAAATCAAAAAGTCGGATTAATCGGCAACCCTCTGAATAGGCAACAATCGTGTAAAGTTGAGGGAGTAGATTTGAAACCGTGAATTTACTTCCCACTGCGATGGAGGTCCACTTTTGATCCAGCTCCTCGATGACCAGTGAGTCCAGCTGGATTAAGGAGGTCAATTGTAAGATTCCATTTGGAAATCCACAGTTATCAGGTTTTTCGACCACAGTGACTTCCAATATCGGAGTATCATTGACTTCAAAACTAACCCTTCGTGTGGATTGACATCCGGGATATTTGGGGTCCTCCGCTCTAAAAATAGCGGTATAAATTCCAGCTTCTACCAAGTCCTCCCGCTTCAGAGGAACTTGAAATGCATTGCCTAAAGACTCTCTCTCCTGACTCCCTGGCCGAATGAGAAACCATTCTCCAGAAAGGGGAGTGTCTGTCGAAAGTGTGATTTCTGAGCCTTTGCAGATCACCGGATTTGAAACCTGAACCTTAAAATCCAAGGAAGGGCCCGCATAGGTGTTTCCGGTGATCAGACATCCCCCAGAAGCTGAAGAAAGTTCAAAATAGTATCTACCCTCTTGGCTCACCTCTATCGTATTGGAAGTGCCGATGACTTTTCCTTGGGCATCAGTCCATTTAAATCGGTATTGATTGACACTTGGATCTCCCGGCTCCATGGCTGAAATGACAGCCGGATTTTCATCGCAGATCAAGTAGTCGGGTAAAACGACCAAGGAGGGTCCTGTTCTGATCAAAACCGGTTTTTGTTGATCATAGATGAAGTCCGAATTTCTCCTGACTCTCAACCGGATCCGATAGGTACCGGGGGTTTGGAATGAAAACTGAAGTTGCCGAAACTGACTGCCTCCTGTACGATCCAATACTACCGCGCCTGTAGGGTCGGTGATTTGCCAATAGTACACATCCGTGGAGGGATTGCCTCCACCATCGAATGTCCCAACGACCGCTCCAAAAATGATGCATAGCTCATCCGGACCCGTGATTGCGGGTTCAGAATCGTCGACTTGCCGCAGAGGTGTTTGCCTGAATTGGGTGCCACCATTAGACCACCAAACCAAGGATCCGATCAGCAGGCAAGCAAGGATTCCAATTTTCGAAAGCGAAAATTGGCCTTTATTCATGAGGTAGATTGATTAAGTGGGGCGCTGCTTTATAAAAATAAAGCATGCCTTTCTTATGCGAAAAAATCGTACCGAATTTGACTCAGAAACGTCACGAAATGTAAAATATTGGTAATTAATCGATTACCAAAATGGTTCCCATCTCCAGTTTCTCGATATTCCTTTCCAGATTTTTGTACTGGATTCGATAGGCATACGATCCAGGAGGAATTTTTTTGCCATCATACAGTCCGTCCCACAGACAGGTAGATTCCTCGGATTTCAAGTTGGAACTTGCGCAATGGAAGATTTGATTTCCCCATTTATTGAAAATCCAGATTTCCAGTTCATCAATCAGGTAGTTGGTGTAGATCAAAAATGGCTTTTCTGGATTCCCGGGCTGGATTGCATTAGGGAATTGTACCCTGAGCTCACACTCTTCTTCGGTCACAAAAGAGCTTTCATAAGCGCATCCCTCTTCACTGTACACCACCAACCTGAACATTCCAATTTGAAGAGGTTTGAACGTAGGTGAGGTAGAGACCAGATTGTTATCAAAATACCATTCGTATTGGGCAAAATTGCCAGGATCAATGACCGGTCCGATTTCGTATCGGGGACAGACTTGATAGCTTTCTTCGACTTCAGGTCTTACCTGATCCGTACTTCTTACTACAAATGTCTCGTCTGTACCCAATAAGCAGCCAAATTCATTCATAAGCCGCACTTCATAGGTGCCTTCATTTTTTGCCAAAATCTCAGTTTTTCCGGACTCAGTGAGCAGTGGTGTCCGGTTGTTGCTCAGGTCGGTATACCACCATTCAATTGTTTTCACAGGATCAAAATCCGCAATCACGGCCAAAGCCGCATCCGGCTGGTCGGGGCAAAGGGTTTCAGCCTCAATTCTGGTGTCGACATTCAAAACAGGAGGTGGAATTTCAAACGTAACCGGTTGGAGAGTGCAGGGGATCGAACCCGTGGGTTGAACTTCAAGGCTATAAGTCCCATAGACTGAAGTAAAAAATACCGCCTCACTACCAACCAAAACCCCTTCTGAGTTTCTCCAAAAATAGTCCACCTCATCAGGGAGGTAGTTTTCTACCTTGGCTAAATACTCATAGGTGCCATCACACAGAAGAGTTCCCAAAATCGGTTCAAATTGAACCGGTGGATTGACAGTCACCACAACGGTCTTTTGCTCTGGGCAGAGAGGGCCCTTGATATCAGCGTCGTATCCCAGAATAGTGTAAGTTCCGGCTTGATCCAATATAAATTCCTCGTTCCAATTTCTGATCTCTACCTTGCCATCGGGATAGGTAAGTGAAAAGATCAAAGGTTTGGTGCTTTCAGGAATCAGGGAGTAGGGATCACAAATGGAAAGGCTTGCCGGCACCTCGAAGGATACCTTGTTCGGAGTGAGATCCAGTTGGACTGTTTTCCTACCAAGTTCACAGCTTTTTTGGATGGCAGGGATAATACTGAAAACCGATGCTTCATAGGTTCCTGCCACATCCACGGTAATTTCTTTTCGGTCTTTAAATTCAGGCAATTCGGTTATTTGTCCTGCTTCATCAAATCTCCTCCATTCGATATCCGTGACTTCCTCAGGGAAAGTGGTACTCAGAGTGATCACAGCCCGAGGACCAAATTCGCACAATTTTGTAGTCTCAAGACTTACATCAACAGAAAGAATCGGCTCCTTAATGACAAATTCTTTGGGTGGGATTGGGCATGCTTCGCTGTTGGCAGGCTGGACATCCAGTTTAAACAAGCCGATAGAAGTAGGATTAAAAATCTGTCCTGTTCCTACGACTTCGTTTTGGTCATTCATCCATCGAAAAACTACAGTTGCAGGATCTGCATTTCCAATTTCGGCTTGATAGGTGAGGTTTCCGAAACAGTCCTGCTTGATGAGCAAAGGTTCAAATTCTACCGGATCTACCAAGGTCACCGTAAACTTCCTTTCGGTTGGGCAAACGGTAGTTGAGCTGGTGGCAGTGCCTATCAGACTATACTCTCCGGCTTCTGTCAAGGTAAATGCTTCACCGGCGTTTTTTACGGTGACTTCACCACTCGGGAAGTGGGTCAGGGTGAAAATCAGGGACTCCGTAGTCTGAGGCACAAGATCGAATGACTCGCAGACAGAAAGTTGGGAAGGGACCGAGAAGTTGGTTTGATTGAGCGACGGAATGCTCACCTCACCCGCCTCGGGGACATTGCAATCCTGATCAGAAAATACCTCCACATAGTAAACTCCGCCTGGCAGGGAAACCACGATTTCTGAAACAGCTGTGAAACTGTTTTGTTGGACGAGGGTGCCTTTCTGGTTAATTACCCTATAATTTCCCGTGGAAGGTGGATTCTGAAATTGAACTTTAAAACTTCCGTTGGATTTTCCATTTGGAAGGCATTTTTCACCAACTATATCGACTATGTCAAAGACTAGCTCCTGAGGAGGATTGGCAAGTGGTACCAAAGAACCGGCTGTGTTGGAACAGTTTCCTAAGATCCCGATCAGGGAGTAAGTTCCACTTTTCAAGCCTGAGAAGGTAAATTGTTGTCCCGGTGCCAAAGCTGGAGAATTGATGCCCAACCCTTCCACTTCTACCTGGTCTAGGGGAGTGACTGCTTCGATGGTGAGCTCTCCGTCAAAACTGTCGCAATCTGTGGCGGAGTTAGTGGAAAAGACTAAAAACTCAGGCTGGGGGTTGTACAACAAGTCAATACTTTTAGTGACTAAGCAGCTGGGATTGACTTGGGGATCGGGTTCAAAAATGATTTGATAATCTCCTTCGCCATTGAGAATTTGATTGGGGGAGATTTGAATAGTGTTGCCAAATCCGATGATGACTGGAGTAGTTTCGGTTGATTTCAGGTACTTCCAGGTACCGGAAGTTGCAGGAGTGGTCGAAAAAACCGTGGGCAGATCTGGACAAACAGAGGTCTCACTCGCAATGATTTGGTAGTCCTTTACTTGATCTACCTGGGTCTGCAAGTTTATTTCGCATTCCTGTTGACCGCTCGATCCTAGGAGAAAAAGACTAACAGAATAAGTACCTGGTGTACTTACCTGTAAGGTGTTTTGGGTGCCCAAAACTGTTCCGGAATCATCCCTCCATTCAAAGACATAGTCTGCAAAATCAGGACTTGTAGGGTCTATTGCATGTATTTCTACAAACTCATTTTCGCAGAATAGATAGGATTCTTTGAGTGTGACAATTGGGCCAAGAATTAAGGCAACATTTTGTTCGCCTTCATAGATCACTTTACCGGCACGCTCTACTTCCAAAGTAACCCGAAAAACGCCTGATCCGGAAAAGGTGTAAGTGATCGATTGCAGGAGTGCCCCACCGAAACGATCAAATACAAGATCACCGCCTGGATTGAAAATTTTCCAGTAATACACATCGGTCTCCGGATCACCACCCCCAAAAAAATCTCCCAAAACACTCCCGAAAACATTGCAAAGCCGATCAGGACCGATAAGTTCTGGATCAGTTATTTCCAATCGGTCTTCAGAAAATAAAGTCTGAAGGCCCAGTTTTTTCTGAACAAGGCCGTCTGTCCCTCCTGAAAATGCGATGAGCGCAAAGAGGGAAAAAGCAAGCGGGCCAAGTAGAATTTTTTTTTTCAACTGAATACAGAAAAAACTTACAATCAGGCTACTAAACTACTGCTTTTTAACCCTTCAAAAAAAATCTCGAGCCAATCAACCTTCTGGATAGACCCGAGAAGTTCGGTTTATCGAGTAAACACCCAATCAGACTCGGAGCTCATCTGTGCAGAAAACTCATATCCCTCCAGATGAAATGTCTTCAGTTCGGCAGGATGGGTCAGCCGGTTTTTGATGGCAAAATCGGTCATCATCCCTCGAGCTTGCTTGGCAAAAAGCCCGATAATCTGGTAGGTTCCGTTTTTGAATTCTTTAAAGTGAATATTTACCAAAGGGGTTTTCAGAGTTTTCAAATCCACAGCTTTGAAGTATTCCTGAGAGGCTAGGTTGACGATGGGTCTTCCTGCAGCGGCCTCATTGATGGCTTTGGCGATTTTTTTATCCCAATATTCGTAGAGGTTCTTTCCCTTTTTGGTTTCAAGCCGAGTCCCCATTTCCAATCGATAGGGCTGGATCAAATCCAAAGGCTTCAGTAAGCCATAGAGCCCGGACAATATTCTCAGATGCTGTTGGGCAAATTCAAAGTCTGCCGGAGAATAATGATCCACATCAATTTTGGTGTACACGTCACCTTTGAAAGCCAGCAGTGCCTGCTTGGAATTGTCGGTGGTAAACTCTTTTTGGAAGGTTTTATAGCGCTCCTCGTTGAGTACAGCCAGATTTTCACTCACATGCATCAGGTCAGAGATTTCCTTTGCTGACTTCTTTCGCATCACGCTGACCAGTGACTGGATGTCAGTTTTAAAATCTGGCTGAGTGTATTGGTTGAAATTCGGGGCGCTGTAATCGAGGGTTTTTGCGGGGGAAATCAGAATCAACATACTATTGAATAATCGTAATCGCTTTGGTTTCGGTCTCGGTGAGGTTTTGTTCTCGGGAGGTAAACTTCACCATGACGGCATATGTTCCATTCGGAACAGTTTTTCCATTCACAATTCCGTCCCAAGGGCAGAACGGTTGTTTGGGTTCGAGATTTTCATGCTCGCAAAAGAAAATCAATTCTCCCCATCGGTTGAAAATGAAGACCTCCACCTCATCGATGAATTCATTGGCATAAAGAATGAAATTTCGGGAGGGATCGCCCAGCACCACGCCGTTGGGATAGGATACACGAAGCTTACAATCTTCATTTACCACAAAAGTAGCTCTATACTCACAGCCCAAATTGTCTGAAACAACCAACTCATAGGTGCCGGGAAGGGTAGGGGTGAATATAGCATCCTGAGAGACTTCCTCTCCATTTAAAATCCAGCTGTAATTGTCATAAATACCCGGATCTATACTGGTCGTCACTCCCTCTATCGCACAGATGGTAATCGGTTCCAATGGCACCACAGGAGGGATAATCGTGGATTTAGCTACTACCCCGTTTGCTCTTCCGAGTTCACATCCAAACTGGCTTCTCAGGAGCACTTCATAGGTTCCCTCTTGAGAAACTTCGACAATGGGCAAATTATCAAAGGCGAAAATCCGGGTTCGGGTTCCTCCTTGGACCGTGTACCATTCGATTTCGGCTACATCGGTCAAGTCGGCCTGAACTGCCAAGGTGGTGCTCGTTTGTCCGAAGCAAAACGGAACCACTTCCAATTCCACCGAAACCGCCTGATCCAATATTTCTGCGGAGAACGGAATCTCAAAAGTTGGGCAGAGTCCACCTGCTGCAGGCTGGACCTCCAGGGTATAATTGCCGTCACGGCTTGGGACAAACGTCTGTCTTCTTCCCACGATCACACCTAATTCATCTTTCCAAAGGAAAATGACATCAGCTGGATCGGCATTATTCAACACTGCCTCGTAGCGGATTCCGGTTTGACAGTCGACGATCGGGCCGGAAAGTTGATAGTCAAGCGGCTCGGTTATGGTCACCGCCATTTGGATTTCCTTAGGACAATCCACTCCGGTGGGATCAACGCCCAAAATCGCGTAAGTCCCACTTTGGGTGAAAGTGAAGTTTCCGTCCGTACCAGGAAGCAGTACAGTTCCCGCTTGATTCCTGGCAGTATAGGATAGTGGTTCGGGTCCAAGGGGTGCAAAAACCAAACTTTCACATGCGGTCACATCGCTTGGGACTGAAAATACCACTTCGAACTTTTGGGCAATGGTATACACCGTCGGATCAGGAATTGAACATCCGAACTGATCCAGCACTTCTACCAAATAATCTCCATAAGGAACTTCCACTTCAAAACTTGCCGAGTTTGGCAAAGGTCCGGTAAATTCAAGACCATCGCCTTGTCTTACGATTCGGTAGGTTCCGATTTGTGCGACTCCACCATCAAAGGAAATAGTAAGGCTGCCCGGTTCAATTCCTGTGGCGTTACACGTTTCATCTGTGATGGCGACTGAAAATTCCAATTCCGTTGGAGGATTCAGATTTTCCACAGTCACCGAGGAAGTGTAAAAACAACCAGAGCCATTCTCAGCTTCGATGGTATAAACCCCAGGGGCCAATCCAGTAACCGGAATCACTTCTCCGGCATTGACATTGGAAAAGGTCAGGCTTAATTCTGTAATCCGTACCTCGAAAGCATTAGCCTGCATGGTGATGTCAAATGACCCGTCCAAAGAGGCACAGTTGGTCGCTGGAGTAGTCTGTGCGGCAGTAAACAGGGGTAATTCATTCACCAGCAAATCGAGTTTTTTCTCGACCACACAACCCGCAAGAATGGGGTCTTGGGTCACGAAAATAATCTCGTATTGTCCTGGACCGGGAAGAGTATTGATAAACAACTCAAGCTCAAAGAATTCTCCAAGTGATACCCGATTTCCATCTCCGTTCAATTCATAAAACCACTCTCCTGTGATCGGGGTATTCGGAGCAAAAGTCAGGGAGGTATCTTCGTAGCAAACCTCATTCGCGGTTTGAGTCAAATCAAATTCAAAAGCTGGTCCCACGAATACTTCGGCAGTGGAAGGACAGGTTTCAAATAGCAGGGCCTCGTCGTCTGATAAACCGTCAGGCAGGCGATAGCTTACCTGAACTGTATAGATGCTCTCTTCTGTGACTTCGATAGAGTTGGAGTTTTCATCTCCAAAAATCTGTCCGGCAGCATTGGTCCATTGAAAGTCGTATAATCCTTCGGCTGGATCATACCCGTCGATTGCGGTGAGGGTCACCGGATTGCCGGCACAGAGTGTGGCATCGGCAGCCAAGGTTAAAGTAGGTGGGGCAACTACCTCGATTTCACCCTCTGCTCTGAAATACTCCGGATCTCCGCATCGATCCACCCGCAGTTCGACGGTATAAATTCCGGGAGTGTTGAAAAGCTGATCCAAACTCTGGAACTGATCTCCGGGGCCACCATAATTATTGCGGATCACGGTACCATCTTCATGGGTAATCGTCCAGAAATAGGAATCGATATCCGGCTCACCGGCTCCTTCGAATAAGCCACTTGCTCCCAATTCCGGATCCAGACATAGTCTTGGAGGTAGCGAAAGAGCCGGCTCAGGGATAGAGCTTCCTGAATTCTGAACAAATGAAGGAAGTCCAAGATTGGATGTGCCGGGCATTGGCTCTACTGCATCTTGGTTAAAAGTACTTCTTGCGGTACAACCTGTCCCAACTTGGATTTGGCCGATTCGATTATCTCCCACCACGGCAGCATAGATTTGTCCATCAGAGGCGATTTGCAAAGCCCCTAAGTTCAATCCGGCCGTGCCGCTTACCTGAAATCTGTTGGAAAGGATGCAAGCCTCACGCTGTGCCCGAGTGGTGGCTGATTCAAAGCAAGCCGGACAGGATGCGGCATTGGGATCGTCATTGTCGACGGCTTTGATGATGAATTCTTCGATTCCCGGGCCCCCGTTTCGATAGGATACCAGTACCCGATCCGAGTCCTGAGAAAATTCCAGTCCATACACGTCTCCATTGCAGCCTAGATCTAGGCGTGCGTATTCCGTGAGTTCACCGGTGTCTTGATTAAACTCAAAGATTTCTACTTTATTACAACCCCCTTCTGAAATCGTCACGGCGAGTTTGGTGCCGTCAGGACTGAATTTCATCGCTCCCACACCGGAATTAAACCCGTGTGCGCTTCCAACTGAACTCAAAATCGGCTGTCCGATTCCCTGTGTTGAAACAGGGTATGCTCTGAACGTATTATTTCCCAACTCATGAAACATCACCCAGGTGGTGTCTCCTGAGCTCAGGGCTGCAGATTGTTCAGTAGAAGGGGAAAAGAGGAAGTTGTTTTTGGTCACGACATTTCCGACTCCAGTCTGATTCTCGGATTTGATGTCAACCAGCGAATAGCTGACTGTATTGGAGCCGTTTGCAGAAGCCTGAGTTGTGAACAGGTAGAAAAGCGTAGGTTCCTGAGGAAGTCCAACTGCCAAGACAGATTGGCTGGAGGAATTGTCTCCTCCGATGCTGTCTCCGTTTGCCATCAGATCTCCGTTCAGATCCCAAACAGACTGGCCATCCGTGAAAAACAACACTTGGCCCGCTTGGTCTGAAATAGTCGTTGTACCCGCAGGAATATTTCGGGGATGACGCTGCGCAATGGGTCTTGGAGTCGGAGCTGTGGAATCATTTGGATCGGGATTGAAGTCCAGACCTGCTCCATCTCCAAAATACCAGATGTTGTTGCTCTGGTCGGGGAGGTCCCACATTTTTACCCGGATTTCGGCATAGGCATAGCACTGAGATCCGGGTTCTCTTACAAGAACCCAATACAATCCGGGTTTGCAGACCTCATTGGCTTCTTTTCCAATCCAGCCACGATCCCGCTTGTTTGACCAAAAATATTCGTAGGTATCTCCTCCGCCTGTTGGTGGAGCTTCTCCGTCACTTCCGGCTGCTTGGGCTTGGAGCAAGGGATCCAGATCAATACAGGTTTCGCAAAGCGTGGTATCCGATGGGGTGAAGTTTGCTTCCAGATTATTCTCGGTCAGGGGAATAGTTTTGTTGACATTTTGTGTGGTTCCGTCAGCAAATTCCACGGTCAATGTCACATTGATACTGGTACCTTGGGCCGCATCAGTCGGTACCAAAAAATGCTCTTGGGAGAAATCAGCAGGAAGAGGATTTCCATCCGAATCGGTAAGCGGAGGATTAAATTCCCAATTAAACGAAACAGGCTGATAATTCTCCGGAGTGATTACACTGGTGAGTTGAACAGGGTTGTTGGCGCAGGGAGCTTCCGGGGACCAAGTAAAATCTATAGTTGGGTTGATGTCTGCATTTGGAGCGAAAACCGGAAATACCGTTCCGCAGAAGTCTGTTCCCGCAAAAGGATCTTCCTCCACTACCACCAGTGATAAATCCGGTTCATTCGGATTAGTGACTCTTCCCATGAGTTGAGGCCCACCTGGGACTTCTTCATAGATGTAGTACAATTGACCGTCTGGGCCCGACTTTACATCGTAGACCTGATGCAACCCCGCAGTAAGTGAGATTTCTTCCGGAGTAGCGCCCAGGTTGTCACTGGGAACCTGAAACAATTGATTTCCTCTTGAGAAGTAAATAAAAGACCCATCTGGAGAATAGTCCGCTCCGCCGATTTCACCAGCTCCTCCCGATCCGGAAATAGGAGTAGGAGAGCCAAAGTTTCCCGTTCCAGAATTAAAGGGTATAACCAGAATGTCGTCACCGGGATTTTCCGAAATGACAATCAACTGACTTCTCTCCTCATCAAATACAATGGCCTTTGGGGTAAACGGAATTGCTTCGGAGTCTTTCTGCGAAAAACTTCCCTGAGTCGATTCCAATTCTCTGGAAATCAATTCTCCTCCTGTGAAACTGATCAGGTAGGATGGGGAAGCGGGCGTTTTTACCACCAAGATCGCTCCCGAGGCAGGACCAATTACCTGGTCTTTTTCGGTCACTTCACCGAGGGGACGCTCATTTCCGGTGGCTTGGCCGGGAGCATTCATGTCCACTACCGCATATTGGAGTTGTCCACCCGGAGAGATGTAAAAAATGTAGAAAAGCTTGTCACCTTCCGGATCGTATTCCAAAAAGCCGGTGGCGACTTTTTGATGACCGTTGATGTCACCATTTAAGCCTGATCCCACGCCTTGAATAGGCTGGGAACTGTAGTCATAGACCAACTCTCCATTGGTCAAAAACAAGGGCTGGCCCGTGATCGGGTCGATGGCGATGGCATTGTTATTGGCTCCGATTAGGACCGAACCCGGCAGGGTTTGAACGTTTGCGGTACCTCCTTTGCCAAAAGATAAGTAGCTGTTTGCCGTATTTCCACCACAATAGCCAAAAATCCACTCGTTATCATTAAATCCTTGGGAGTATCCTAACCCACTGATTACAAAAAAGCTCAGGGAAATGAAGCTTGCAAAAATTAAATTGAACCTTATGGAAATAGGCCTGCTTTTCATATTTTTCGAACTGCTTACTAAAACAACCAAAGGGTTGAATCGTTTAGAAGCTGACTGAATATTCAAATAAACGAACAAATCCTTGTTACGGTCTCTGCGCGGTATTGTTTTTTTTACAGGACTTTGGCTGTTTGCAGCCATGTCTTCCTATGCTCAGGATCCTCAGTATAGTCAGTATTACGCTGCCCCCCTCTACCTGAATCCGGCCATGGCAGGAGGTGAACTTACCGGTCGGGTTGGCTTCAACTACCGGAATCAGTGGCCTTCGATCGATGCGCAATTCACCACATTCTCTGCCTATTACGACACCTATCTGCCTGATTACAACAGTGGGATCGGGATCCACATCATGCAGGACACCGAAGGAGCGGCCAAACTCAGATCTACGACCATCTCGGCCCTCTACTCTTATGAGCTGAAAATCGGTGACAATACCTACTTCCGTCCGGGTTTTCAGGCCAGTTACATCCGACGCGAAATCGGATTTTACGAAAATTTGGTTTTTGCCAATCAAATCAACCCCAGTGATCCCTTTGGTCCAACGCTACCTGGCTCGGATATTCCGGGTTTGGGTGATCCGGTTGGGATGCTTTCGCTTTCTGTAGGCGGCTTGTTTTTTACCGAAAATCTCTGGGCCGGTGTATCAGCACATCACGTCAATGAACCCAACCAGTCGTTTATCGACGGAGTCAGCCCGCTTCCGATGAAGCTTTCTTTTCATGCAGGATACCGGATAGCACTGGCCGAAGGGGGAATGCGGGGAGATTTTACCCACATCAGAAAGCAACGGTCTATCACACCTACCATAAATTACAAACGTCAAGGCCCATTTGAGCAGTTGGACCTCGGAGCCTATTTTTATGTAGAACCCATCGTATTTGGACTTTGGTACAGGGGACTACCCTATAAGCCTGTAGAGCAGCAAAGCAACCGGGATGCGATTGTCATGATGGTCGGTGTAAATCTGCTAAGCGGTCTGAACATCGGCTACAGCTTTGACTACACCGTTTCTCAATTGGGCATTCAATCGGGCGGTGCGCATGAATTGAGTCTGTCCTGGACCTTGCCAAACAGTTACCAGGGTAAACCCTCCCGGAGGGACACGATTTTGCCTTGCCCCAAATTCTGATTTGATCGATGAGTGCTGAAAGTTTGAAATACCTGCTGGTCGGGGTGTTGGTTTTTGGATTTTTGGTGAGAAAAACCTTGGGGTACCTCAATGTCAAAAACCCGGTGCCCAAGATTCCCGAAACGCTCACCGAATACCTCAATCAAGCCAAACTTGAGGAGTCCAAAGCCTATCAGCGGGAAAATTTCCGGTTCAAACTTGTCGCTGGAATTTTCTCGTTCACGCTGACTTTTCTTTTCATTACCCAGGGTTGGTTTGGAGCACTCGACAATTGGGTCGCTGATTTTGGTTTCAATCCGTTGATCAAATCCCTCGTCTTTTTTGGGCTGGTATTTGTCGGATCAGATATCCTTAGTCTGCCATTCGATTTCTTCAGCACCTTCGTAATTGAGGAGAAATATGGGTTCAATAAAACGAGTGTAAGCACCTTTTTTTTAGATAAAATCAAAGGCTATTTTCTTTCCATCCTCATCGGTGGAGGTTTGTTGCTGGTTTTTTTATGGCTGATTCATCAGATGGGTAAAGACTTCTGGTGGCAGTTTTGGATCATCACGGCAGTATTTATGGTCTTGGTCAACTTGTTTTATACCGCGTGGATTCTTCCCCTGTTCAACAAACTCACACCTTTGGAGGACGGGGAATTGAAGGAAAAAATTCTGGATTATGCCCGATCGGTGGATTTTCCGCTGGATAACATTTTTGTCATGGACGGAAGCAAGCGCTCTTCCAAGGCAAATGCTTTTTTCTCCGGATTTGGAAAGCGGAAAAAAGTGGTGCTGTATGATACACTCATGGATCAGCATCCTCCGGAGGAACTGGTTGCCGTATTGGCCCATGAGGTGGGACATTTCAAGAAAAAACACATCATCTGGGGAATGATCACCTCCGTGCTTCAAGTCGGCTTGATGTTGTTTTTGTTAGCTCAGTTTATTTTCTCCGAGACCATGAGCATGGCTTTGGGAGGGAATGCCTGGTCTGCCGAACTGAACATCATCGGTTTTACCATGCTTTTTGCGCCGATTTCCATGATTTTGGGAATTGGTATGAACTGGCTCAGCCGGAAAAATGAATTCGAAGCAGATGCCTTTGCCAAAGAAACCTATGCAGGCGAGCCTTTGGCGGAAGCGCTAAAAACTTTGTCAGTCAAAACGCTCAGCAATATCAATCCGCACCCTTGGTATGTGTATGTGAATTATTCGCATCCGCCCTTATTGGAGAGATTGGAACGGTTGGAAAAGTGATTTTTCGGATTTTAGATATCGGATTTCGGGCTTAAATGAGAAAAGACCGCCAGAATATCCCTGCGGTCATTTGTCTATAGTCTTGAATCTTATGTATTTGATTCTAGATACTAAACTCTATAAAACTCCTCCCAACCTTTTCTCGGCGGCATGCCAGCCAGGACCTGATTAGCCAAGGGATTATTGGTGATCTGTCGGGTCTCCCGGTCAAACTCCAGTTTTACACCCATCTGCTGCGCCATCACGCCGAGGCAAAATACCTGACTCAGTGGTCCGGCAATTTCAAATGGTGATCTGGTTTTTTCCTCTCCTTTGCAGGCTTTTAGGAAATTCTCAAAGTGGTTAGAAGGGCTTTGAGGCACTTCAGGAAGTTTGGATTCCCATTCTTTGGCTTTTGCTTCAGGGATTATCGATAGCGTACTGCCGTGGGAACCGCCCTTGAAGGTGAGCTCTTTGCTGTAAATGATCTTTCCGGGGTTGAGCTTTGCCGGCTGGATTTGCCCATTGCTTGGTGGGGGAATATTGGGATCGAGCTCGGAGACTCCGTATCCCTCCGGAACAGCCGGAATATTATCCAATCCATCATACCAAGTGATCGTCATCGGTGGCATGGTGCCACGCTCAGGGAACTTGAACTCCAAGGTCGTGGACATGGGGAAGAAAAACATATTGTGTCCGCTGAGCTTGACAGGATTGATTTCGTAAGGAAGTCCCAGGTCCAGAAACTCATGCGCCGTGTCCATGATATGCGCACCCCAGTCACCCAATGCACCCATTCCGAAATCATACCAGCATCTCCATTGTCCATTGTGGTAATCCTTGTTGAACGGATGGGGTCGGGCCTGACTCGTCCACACATCCCAATCCAAGGTGGAGGGAACGGGCTCGCTTGCCGGGAATTTGGAAATATTGGTGTCCCATCCATGCCAGCGTCGTCTACTGTTCATGTGCGCCGTCATAGCGGTGACGTCTTTGATGATCCCGGCTTCTTTCCAAGCTTTAAACTGAAAATAGTTGCCCTCGGAGTGCCCCTGATTACCCATTTGGGTTGCGAGTTTGGGGTATTTTTTGGCGGCAGCCATCATCAGATCGACTTCCTGAAAGGTGCGTGCCATGGGTTTCTCTACATAGACATGCTTGCCCTCAGCGAGTGCCATCATGGTCGACGGAAAGTGTGAAAAGTCAGGCGTGGCGATGCTTACCGCATCAAATTCACCGCCGATTTCGTCGAACATTTTCCGGAAATCCTGATATTTTTTTGCCTGAGGAAACATGTTCATGACCTCGAGGGTCTGCTTGGCGCCCATGTCTACATCACAGAGAGCTACCACGTTGCAAAGTCCCGTTTTGTGAAGGGCTTTGATGATTTCATTGCCTCTGTTACCGATGCCGATGCAGGCTAGATTGACCTTGTCAGAAGGGGCGATATAGCCCATGGACTTGCCAAGGACGGATGGAGAGATGAGAGTGAATCCAGAAAGACCCAGCGCCGCTGTGGCTCCGGTCTTCAGAAAGTCTCTTCGGTTGGTGGACATGATTGGGTTGATTTTGGGTAAGGATTTTTCAGTTTCCTAATCTACCCATCACCCTTGAGAATTTTGGTTTTTCAGGCAAAAATCAACGGAAACCATTGCGGAGTCGATTTTTGCCCTTTTGAGATTCCTTTATTCTCACTTTTCTCTATCTTTTGTTGCTCAATTAAGCCCAAACCCATGAAAGACCTTGCCGATTTCCACCATCCGATAACAGACTTATTTTCTCAGCCAAAAACCGCCTCAGACTGGGATCAATACCGTCTCAGCCCAGAGCAAATTGCCTTTTTTCAGGAAAACGGCTACCTCGCCGATATCAAGCTGCTCGATGAACGTCAAATCGAAGCCCTTAAAAAAGCGCTCGATGAGGTCATGGACCCGAAGCATCCGCTTCATCATCTTTTCCATGAGTTTCACAGTAATGAATCCGGTGATCCGAATAAAGTCCTGTTTCATTCCCTGGGACATTGGCGAATAGCCGGGGCTTTTCACGATGTGATCTGGAATCCGGCTTTCCGCATGGTCGCTTCCCAATTGCTGGGAGATCGTCCGGTGAGGTTTTGGCACGACCAGCTGTTTTGCAAGCCTGCCCATCACGGAGGCAATGTGGCCTGGCATCAGGATTACAGCTATTGGACGCGCACGATCGAGATGCAGCACCTGACTTGCTGGTGTGGACTGGATGATGCCACAGAGGAAAACGGCTGCCTGCAGTATGTGCCGGGTTCGCATCGCTGGGGATTATTGGAGAAGCCTGCACTTGCCGGAGAAATGGACGGCTTGATGGCCATGATGACTGAGGAGCAAAAAGCCAATTTCAAACCGGTGGCCATTCCATTGAAAGCCGGACATGCCGCATTTCATCATCCGCTGTTGGTGCATGGCAGCTTTGCCAACTTTTCTCCACGCTCCAGAAAAGCCTTCGTGCTGAACGTCTTTGCCGATGGGACCGTTTCTGACACCAATGAACCTTTGCTTGAAGGAGTTCCAGTCATTCCTAAAGGTGAAAAAATGCAGGGAAAGTTTTTCCCGTTGATTTTTGATCCGAAGAGATTGTAAAGTTGGATGATTGAAAAATTTGGAAATTTAATATTTTCAAAATTCCATGTTCTAAGAACCTTCCTAATCCGATACTCATCATTCGATGTTCGGTATTTTTCCTAACCCTTTCTTGTACTTCTTGGGAGGTAGTTTGTGACGATTTCCCTTACTTCGTACATGAGGATTGAAACCCTCCTATTTTCAAATTTCAAACTTCAAATTTCTTAATTAAAAAATGGCTTCCGGATTATTTGCCCTGTTTGATGATATCGCTACTCTAATGGATGATGTGGCTACCATGACAAAGGTGGCGGCAAAAAAAACCTCAGGGATCTTGGGTGATGATTTGGCTGTGAATGCCGAAAAGGCCTCCGGTTTTGTCCCCGACCGTGAGTTGCCAGTGCTTTGGGCGATCTCCAAAGGCTCCTTGGTCAATAAGCTGATCATCTTGCCGGTGGCTTTTTTGCTCAGTGCTTTTGCTCCTGTGGCTGTCACGGTGATCTTGGTGTTGGGAGGGCTATACCTGGCTTACGAAGGAGCGGAGAAAATACTGGAGTGGTTTGTCCCACATGGACAACACCATGAAAAAGTCGATTTGTCTGAAGAGATTACTCCGGAGCAGGTATTGGCTCATGAAAAGAGGAAAATCAAATCGGCCATCACTACGGATTTTATCCTCTCGGTAGAGATCGTGATCATCGCCTTGGGAACTGTGGTCGAGCAGCCGCTGACCTCGCAGATTCTGGTGGTTTCGATCATCGCTTTGCTGGCCACTGTGGGAGTATACGGCTTGGTGGCTTTGATAGTCCGAATGGATGAATTTGGCTACAAACTCATTGCTCTCAATCCGGAAGAAAATACCATTTCGGATAAGATCGGAAGGCTTTTGGTCAAAGCTTTACCCGTTTTGATTCGGATCATTTCATTTGTCGGGACGATTGCCCTGCTCTTGGTAGCGGGAGGTATATTCGCTCACAACATTGAATTTTTCCATCATTTGATGGAAACTTGGCCGGGAATAATCAAAGAATTCTTAATTGGATTGGGTGTCGGGATAGTGGTTTTGATACCAATTCTTATTTTTAAAAAAATCGCAGCCAAAAAGACTGCCTGAGTTTTCAGAATTTCTCACTCAAAACCAAACCCATGAGCCTACTTGATCTGAACCGTCTGAAGATTGTTTTTCTGATTTTACTGGGACTTCCCTTGTTGGCTTGTGCCCAAAATGGAGTCACTTACCTGCAGTTTGAAGGAAAAGAAGGCCCTGGGAAAGGCAAACACATTGTCTTAGTTGCCGGAGATGACGAGTACCGCTCAGAGGAGTCCATGCCCATGCTGGCCAAAATCCTTTCCACTCAGTACGGATTCAAAACCACGGTGCTTTTTCCCATTGAGCCCTCTACAGGAAATGTGGTGCCAAACTACCAAAACAACATTCCCGGGCTGGAGCATTTGGAGTCGGCTGATCTGATGATCATGCTGACCCGATTCCGTGAACTTCCGGACGAGCAAACCAAATACATTGAAAATTTCCTTAAAGCCGGAAAACCCATTATCGGTTTGCGGACTTCCACCCACGCGTTTGCCTACCAAAAGAACAAAACATCTCCTTATGCCAAGTGGACTTGGAACGGCAAGGAGGCAGGCTGGGAAAAGGGCTTTGGAAAGCGGATTTTCGGTGAAACATGGGTCAATCACCACGGAATCCACGCCAAAGAGGGATGTCGGGCTTTGATCGATGGGGTACAGCAGATGAACGACCATCCGATCCTCAGAGGAGTCAATGACATCTGGGTGCCGGAAGATGTCTATGGGATTCAGGGGCTTCCTACTGATGCACAGATTCTGATCCACGGACAATCCACCGCCGGCATGGATGACAAGGCTCCTGTGATCTGGGAAAAGTCCGTGATGCCCATCGCCTGGACCAAGCCGTATCAGCTCGAAGGGGGGAAAGAAGGAATGGCTTTCGCCTCGACTATGGGGTCCTCCATGGGATTCCAAAGCGAGGACTTGAGAAGGATGGTGGTGAATGCTTCCTTTTTCCTATTGGGAATGGGTGAAAGCATCACTGCGGATATGCCGATGGATATTGTGGGAGACTACCAGCCGACCATGTTTGGCTTTGACACTTTTAGAAAGGGGATGAAGGTTGCTGATTTTAAATAAACTTTGGTCAACAGTCCACGGTCAACAGTCCACCGATGTGAAGCTGTCGACCGTCGTCTGTGGTCCGTTGACAAAATAAATCATGAACAAAATAGGATTTAATGTGCTGGCTTGGTCAGCGGAGATTTCTGAAAATCTTTTTCCGATTCTCGATCGGTTAAAAGCCATTGGCTATGACGGAGCGGAGTTTTTTATCGGAGGTACCGATGAAAAAGCCTGTCGCGCCGTGGGGAATCACTGCAAAAACATTGGGCTGGAAGTCACAACGGTTACCGTGATGGGTCCGGACGAAAATCCGATTTCCCCAGATTCCAAAATCCGTGAAAAGGCAAAGGAGAAGTTGCTTTGGATCCTCGACCGAGCAGCTGACCTGAATTCACAAGTTCTTTGTGGACCCTATCATTCCGCCTTTGCCACTTTTGCCAGCCGAGCTCCCATCGAAGACGAATACAATTGGTCTGCCGAAGTCCTACATTCTGTAGCTGATCACGCCCAAAAGTTGGGGATATTGATGACTCCCGAGGCGCTCAACCGATTCGAATGCTACCTGGCCAATACGATGGATCAGCTGGACTATTTGCTTGCCAAGGTGAACCATCCGAATGTGCAGGCGATGTTTGATACGCACCATGCCAATATGGAAGAAAAGAAATTGGGTCCGGCGATCGAACGAATAGCTCCCAGATTGGGCCATTTCCATATCTCTGAAAATGACCGAGGAACTCCGGGTTCGGGTCATGTGCCTTGGGATGAGACCTTTGCTACGCTCAAAAAAGTCGGCTACTCCGGCTGGTTGACCATCGAAGGCTTCACCCGAAACGATCCCGCTTTTGCGAACTCGATCGGGGTGTGGAGAGAGTTTTCAGCACCTTGGGATATGGCCGAAAATGGCTTCAAACTCATCAAGGGGATGGGACAAAAATATGGTCTGTAACCAGTGCCGAGGCATGCAATCCCGATGGTGATCGGGTTTATTTAAAATTAACTGCGCCTGCTTTTCTACAAAAGCAGGCGCTGATTTTTTGAGTGGGTTATTTGGAACCTTTTCCGGAGATCGGTTGGCGAGTTGGTCAAAAAAATCAATAAGACCTCATTTTGAATTTCTTCTTCAGTTCGTTTACCGCATTTCGGAAGCTGGAGTCGGTTTCGATCATGTCATTTACAGTTTGCACCGCGTGAATGACCGTACTGTGGTCCCTTCCGCCGAAATGATATCCGATGGATTTGAGGGAGTGGTTGGTAAATTCTTTTGAAAAATACATCGCCATTTGTCTGGCGATCACAATTTCCTTCTTGCGGGTTTTTGCTTTCAATTCATCCGCATGAATGCCATAATATTCCGAAACTGACTTTTGGATGAAATCAATTCCAACCTCCGTCTCAATGTCTTTGATGAAGTTCTTGATGACTGTTTTTGCCAATTCCAGACTGATTTCCACCCGGTTCAGGGAAGCATGGGCAATCAGGGAGATGAGAATCCCTTCCAGTTCCCGCACATTGGTGTCTACCGTGTAGGCTAGGTATTCAACCACATCGTCCGGGATCAATATTCCTTCGGACTGCATCTTTCTTCGGATGATTGCTACCCGGGTTTCAAAATCCGGCATTTGCAAATCTGCCGTCAATCCCCATTTGAATCGGGAAAGCAGTCGCTCTTCCAATCCCTTGAGATCTCTCGGAGGACAATCCGAGGTCATGATGATTTGCTTTTTGTTTTGATGCAGGTGGTTGAAAATGTGGAAAAACATTTCCTGGGTTCGGTCCTTTCCAGCCAAAAACTGGATGTCATCAATGATCAGTACATCTACCTGCATGTAAAAGTTGGTGAAGCTTTTCACATTTCCATCCTTGATGGAATCCATGAATTGGTTCACAAACTTTTCCGAAGAAACATACAATACAAACTTGTCTTCCGGACCGTTTTTGATTTCGTTGCCGATGGCCTGCACCAGGTGGGTTTTTCCCAAGCCCACTCCACCGTACACCATCAGGGGATTGAAGGAGGTGATCCCCGGTTTGGTGGCCACAGCAAATCCCGCAGATCGGGCCAATCGGTTGCAGTCCCCCTCGATGTAAGTGCTAAAGGTATAATTGGGATTCAGATTGCTTTGCGTGAGCATATCTGCATCCAGAGATTGCATTTCAAAAGGAGTCTTGACATCAGCCTGGGCTGGACCGGGTTTTTTTCCGGCTGCATTTCCCTGAGGATAGGATACCACGTAAGGCTGATTGGAGGAATTTCCCTTGTCCACTACCACTGCATATTCCAGTCGACCATTTTGCCCGAGGGTACTTTTGATCGCCAACTTCAGGACCTGGACGTAATTGTCCTCCAGCCACTCATAAAAGAACTGACTTGGAACCTGAATGGTCAAACTGGAGCCTTCCAATTTGACGGGATTGATGGGTTTAAACCAAGTTGAAAAGCTCTGCTCGTTGACGTGTTGTTCGATCACACGCAAACACTCATTCCATACGGCGCTAGCTTCCAAACTCATTAGGAAAAATTTTGCTGGTAATTTTGAAATCCCCGGGCGATTGCAAGGGCGTCAAATTTGTGGAAAATTAACTTAAATAAAAAATCGAAAACTTCTTGAAAAAGTCATTTCTTGAGGAATTTTAGCCTGCTTCCGAAATAAATTTTGAGTTCGAAATATTACCCGGATTCTTCGTGCACTGTTTGTCGATTCAAGTTGTTTTTCATTTTGCCGGGTATCTGTAAAACCTTCTTTTTCCTATGGTTTCTGATAATCAATTGATTAACAAAACCTTCAAAAATGAGATTTTTTCGTCCCGAAGATCAAGAAACAAATAGCCGGGCTTTCCTTATTTTTGGAATGACTCCGAATCGGAGTACAAACTCAACCCAAATATGACCAAGGATCTTTTCAATGAGTTTTCTCCCTCGTCAAAGCAAGAATGGTTAGACCAAGTGACTAAGGAGTTGAAAGGGAAAAATGTGGCCCAGACTCTTCATTCCAGACTTTGGGAAAGAATAGCAGTAGAACCTTTTTACAGTCTGGAAGACGTCAGCTCCCATCAACCCGAAGAACAACTAAACTTCCATCCGGAATCGGAAATTCCCGGCTTGCCACCCAGAATCTGGGACAATCTGGTTTCTGTTTATCCGGACGATTCAAACGGGTACGTGCTGAATTCCCTGTCCAACGGGGCAGAGGGATTGATCCTCCACCTGTATGGCATGGAGAATTTGGAGCAGCTGTTGAACGGAGTTTTGCCTCAATACATTTCTATTTTGGTGAAGCCGTTGGGGAATCCGGTTATGGCTTTGCAGTCATTTTTTAATTGGGTAGACAGGACCGGGGCCTCTCCCAAATCCCTGAAAGGGGGACTCCTTTGGTCACCTTCAGATTTGGTTTTCCAGCAAAATGAAAGTTTTGAACTTGGGATGGAATCCTTACGGGAGTTGGTCGAAATGTCGGAGCCGTATCCAGAATTCAAATCGTTTTCTCTCAATACCTCCCGCTACACCGATACGGGAGCCAATCCCTTGGATGCGCTTGTATTTGGAATCGGGGAGTTGATCGAAGTTCTCGATCGAATTGGCTTGGATCCGGAGCTGATTTTCCGGAAAATGATCGTCGAAGCTTCGGTCGGCGATGCCCATTTTGGGGAAATTGCCCGATTAAAATCCCTGAGGAAGCTGGTTTGTGAATTGGCGGGCTTGTATGGAATTCAATTTTCGGTTGAAGAATTGGTTATGTTTTGCAAGACTTCTGATTGGTCCAAGTCCGTATTGGACCCACATACCAACCTGATTCGGCAGACGTATGAGGCGATGGCTTCGGTTTTGGGAGGAGCAAATCTGATTTGGGTAAAGTCGATCCAGGACAATTCGGAAAAAGAAATGGAACGTAGAATCGCCAGAAATGTCTCCAGTATACTGAAAGAAGAGGCCTATCTGGATAAAGTCAAGGATCCGGCTGCGGGCTCTTTTTTTCTCGGAAATCTGGTTCAGAAAATTTCAGGGGAAATCAAATCAAAACTTCAGGATTTGGAATCCCGGGGAGGATGGCTTCAGGCTTTGCAATCCGGTGAAATCCATACTCAGGTCAGGTCTTACAGGGAAAGAATCCAAACCGACCTTGCCGAATCCAAGCTCCCAAAAATCGGAGTCAATAAATACCCCACTCCGGAAAAACCAGATGAAACGAGTGATTTTGAGGTTTTTGAGGAAAAACCGTACGAACTTAAGTCAAGCCGGGCAAGCTATCTTTTCGAACTCCAAACCCTCCTTCAGCCATGAGACCCAATTTAAACCACTGGAAATCACCGGAAAATCAGGGGGAAATGCCAAGGCCAGGCCATCTTTGGGAATCCCCCGAGCAAATACCCGTTCCGGAGGTCTTTGATTCATCTACCATTTTAGGATTAAAGCAACTGCACTTTTCGGCCGGAATCCCGCCTTTTCTCCGTGGACCATATGCCTCCATGTATGTGCAGCGACCTTGGACGATCCGTCAATATGCTGGGTTTTCCACGGCGGAGGAATCGAATGCTTTTTACCGAAGGAATCTAGCCGCCGGGCAAAAAGGACTTTCGGTAGCCTTTGATTTGGCAACGCATCGCGGGTACGATTCTGATCATTCCCGAGTCCAAGGCGACGTGGGGAAAGCAGGAGTGGCAATTGATACGGTTGAGGATATGAAAATCCTTTTCGACCAGATCCCCTTGGACGAAATGTCCGTCTCCATGACCATGAACGGAGCAGTAATTCCCATTTTGGCCTTTTACATTGTCGCGGCTGAGGAACAGGGGGTGGGTCCAGAAAAACTCAGCGGGACAATCCAAAATGACATTCTGAAGGAATTTATGGTGCGGAATACCTACATCTATCCGCCCCAACCCAGCATGCGGATTATCGGGGATATTTTTGAATTCACCTCGAAGCACATGCCGAAATTCAATTCCATTTCCATCTCTGGCTATCATATGCAGGAGGCCGGTGCCACGGCGGATTTGGAGTTGGCGTACACCTTAGCGGATGGCTTGGAATACCTGAGAACAGGAATCAAAGCCGGACTCGATATCGATGATTTTGCGCCAAGATTGTCCTTTTTCTGGGCCATCGGGATGAATTACTTCATGGAAATCGCCAAGATGCGGGCGGGGCGCTTGCTTTGGTCCAAAATCGTGAAGCAATTCCATCCCAAAGACCCGAAATCTTTGGCTTTGCGCACGCATTGTCAGACTTCCGGCTGGTCGCTGACAGAGCAAGACCCATTCAACAACGTGACCCGAACCGCCGTCGAAGCACTCGGAGCGGCCATGGGACATACCCAATCTCTGCACACCAATTCTCTGGATGAAGCGATCGCTTTGCCTACGGATTTCTCGGCTCGAATCGCCAGAAATACCCAGTTGGTACTCCAAGAAGAAACCGGAATCACTAAAGTGGTGGATCCTTGGGGAGGTTCATATTATGTGGAGTATTTGACTGATCAGTTGGCGCAACGAGCTTGGTCACTGATTCAGGAAGTGGAAGAAATGGGCGGAATGGCCAAAGCCATCGAAGCCGGACTTCCCAAACTCCGAATCGAAGAAGCCGCCGCCAAAAAGCAAGCCCGAATCGACAGTGGAAAAGACATCATCGTAGGCGTCAACCGCTATCAGGTGGAAGAGTCCACCGAGATCGAATTGCTCGAAGTCGACAATCAGTCCGTTAGGGAATCTCAGATCAGGCGCTTGCAGGAAGTCAAAGCAAGGAGAAATCAAGGAGAGGTGAATGCTGCCTTGGAGAAAATCACCCAGGCAGCCCAATCCGGAAAAGGCAATTTGCTTGCTTTGGCAGTAGATTCAGCACGAAAAAGAGCTACTTTAGGTGAAATCTCCGATGCCATGGAAAAGGCTTTTGGAAGACACAAAGCTCAAACCAAATCCATCTCAGGAGTCTATGCTTCAGAAGTGAAAAATCAGGAAACCTTCAAAAAAGCCCAAGCCCTTTCCGATCGTTTTGCAGAAATGGAAGGCCGCCGTCCGCGTATTCTCGTGGCCAAAATGGGTCAGGATGGGCATGACCGTGGAGCCAAAGTGATTGCGACCGGATTTGCTGATTTAGGATTTGATGTGGACATCGGGCCGCTATTCCAGACTCCTCAGGAAGTTGCCGAGCAAGCCGTAGAAAACGACGTGCATATCGTCGGAGCTTCCTCTTTGGCCGCAGGGCATAAGACGCTCATTCCTCAACTCATCCAGGCTTTGAAAGAACTCGGCCGACCAGACATCATGGTCGTCGCAGGTGGGGTGATTCCAGCCAAAGATTATGAGTTTTTGGAAAAGGCGGGAGTTGCAGAGGTTTTTGGGCCGGGAACGGTACTTTCAGAAGCAGCTATTAAAATTCTGGAAAAGTTGATTTCCGAGGAGTGATTGGATTTCTTAACTACCTTACTTCAAAGGCTACCCGTTCGATGAATTGGTCGTCTTGGGTGTAAAGATCCAGGAAGTAGTGATCTTTGTCCTCAATGGAGAAATTGGCTGAGACGGCATTCCAGTCTCGGCTGGGAACGGTAAAGGAAATACGTTTGTATTCCCGCTCGTTTTCAACGCTAACGCCCTTAGAAGATACTTTGGAGTCATATCGGGTGATTACACCTTTAATCTCACTGAGTTTAAGCGGTTCGTTCATCCGGACCACAAAATTGATCATTGCTACTCCGTCCTTGAGTCTGAAAGTCCAGTCATAGGAATCTTTGGGTGTCCCGTCTTTGATTTCATAGAGGTACAGGGTAGCTATCTCGTAGTAGTGGCTTCCCGAAGCTCTGGTAAGGAATTTTTCTTGAGGTTTTCCCTTGATATTGACCACAAAGTCTTCTGAATGAATCACGAACTCGGTAAAGTTGCGTGTTTGCATAGCATTCTCATATTGCTGATAAAGCGTAAGTCGGTAAGTACCTGATTCCGTAAGACATACTGACCGAACTGAGGATTTAGAGAAATCGAATTTTTTCACAAAAATTCCACCAGCGATCTCATATTTGGAATTGGATGAGGTGAGCCGTTCAATCCGATAGAATACGTCAGTTTCGAAAGGCATGTCGTTGCTCGTTCTGCCTCGCAGGTTCACACAGAGTTCTTCGATATCCAGGTATTCTCCTTTTAATCCATAGTAAGGATCGCTCTCGTATAGGTCAGCGGCCAAGGTAAACATGACATTTTGGGAAAAAACGCTGGAAGAGTAGAGAAAGAGGAACAGCAAGAATGAAGTAGAAATGATTCTTTTCATAATCACCTGTGTTTAGTCATTCTTGATCAATCTCAGTGAAAGGCCATTAAATGGACTGCTTAAAGCTTTTTCAAAAGGATACTTGTTTTCGGCCAGAGTTCGATTGAAAACGTAGCCATCCCCATCTTGGGTAATGCTCCACCAATACCCTGAATAGCCCATACCTTCAAAAAACCCATATTCATCAATCATTCCAATAGGATATCCTTCAAAACCGCTCTCATTGGTTCCGTTTTCTTCCACCCAGCCTTCGGCACTTTTGAGTTTTGCGGTAGCAGCGGAAGGTCCTCCGAGCGTTTCCGCTAAGATATTCCAATCCTCGTCAGTTGGTACTCTCCAGCCATCCGGGGCGATTCCACGCTCATCGGAGATCGCCAGGTAGTTGTAGAGCTTTCCAAAAAACTTTCCGTTTTCCTCATCAAATAGGACATCCATTCGTGCGGGCATCAAAAACACACCACCTAAAGCCCACTCCTCTTCATCATAGGCAGCGGGAATGGTGTCTCCGTTTCGGTAGGTGATTACATTTAGATTTTCGGCCATCCAGGTTTGGTTGCCGATTTTGACGGTTTTGTAGGTTCGTCCTTCGTGGTCGGTGACTTGGCTTTTGGCAAAAAAAGGAAGAACCAAAAGAGCTAGGATCAGGGCTTTTCGCATGGTGGATCGGGTTTTTGTTCAAAAGTACCCAACCGCCTTGCGAAGCGCTATACGCCAATTTCCGTATTTGATTCTCTTGGTTTTGGGAAAAGTCAGATGTTCATCTCCAGCAGTGCATAGCTGAGGCTTTTGCCATGAGCATCCATCGCCAAAGAGGTAGTGACCCCACTTGCCAGCGCGTTTTCGCAGGTAAAAAGCAAAGCCTTCAATTCCGGGATTTCATGTCGGGTGACGGTTCCCAGCAACTGATGGGAGAGGTGTTGTTTGACTTTTTCGGCAGTGACTTTTTCTGCCAAAAGGGGAAAATCCGTTTCATCCAAGGGAAAAAGAGAAAGCACCAGCGTGTTTCCTTTGTCTCCTGCGCGGCTGTGGGCGATTTCGGCAAGCTTTCGGCTCATGATTCAAAAAGCTGAATGGAAGGGTGAATTTGATTTCGGTTCATCAGGATGGAAACTACGCCGATGACCTCGTGGAGGTGCTTTCTGGCTCCGCCGCCTCCGGCAGGACCATTGGTATAAAGCGCCTCGACTTCCTCACCTACGAGTTGGGCAAGGGCTTTGGACTTGGATTTCCCGACAATGCGAAGTCGGATTTCAAAAGGGGTAGAGCCTTGGGAAAGCTGTTCTCCATGCAGGGAACTCATCCCGATAAAATCCACCCGAAACTCTTCAAATCGATCTCCGATTCGCTTCTCGATGATTTCTCCGGCAAGTTTTGCTCGCTCCAAGGCATGTGCTCCGGCGTAGGAGATCTCTCCTTCCCCGATCCAGCCTGCTTCATAGCCAACACTCACCTTGAGCGTGTCGGGTTTTGACTTTCCTGTTCCTCCAGTGACTTTCAGTTGATTTGGGTAGATCTCTTCCAATCGCACACTTCGAAAATCAGCCACCACGTCGGGCGTAAAGTAATTGCCCGGATCCAATACCTCGTAAAGCAATTGCTCCTTGGCGGTTCGGGTATTGATCAATCCGCCGGTGCCGTCCACCTTGGAAATGATTCCGATTCCCTCCGAACTGACTTCTACAATCGGATGCCCAAGAATGTCCATGTCCGGAACAGGCTTGGTGACGGGATCGGCGAAATAGCCTCCGGTGATCTGACCAGCGCATTCCATCAGGTGGCCAAGCACGGTTCCTTTGCCCATGAGGTCTGCATTTTCCCTGTCCCAACCTAACTCAAATATCATCGGGGCCAAGAAAAGGGAAGGATCTGCTACCCGACCTGTCAGGATGATTTGAGCGTCGGTTGCCAAGGCAGGAAGAATGGCATCCACCCCAAGGTAGGCATTGGCAGAAACCAATTTACCGTAGGAATTCAGGGGTTTATTGCCTTCCATGCTGAGTTCTTCTCCGCTGAGTTGGTCAAAGACATCATCGCCCAAAACGACCGCGACTGTTACGTTGAGTCCGAGTTTTTGGGCGATTTCCAGAATTTTTTTTGCTCCGGCTACAGGATTGGCGGCGCCCATATTGGTGATCAGCCGGGTCTTGTGCTGTAGCAAAAGCGGGAGCAAACTCTCGATTCTCCGTTCGAGAAGTACATCGTATCCGGCATTCGGATCTTGCTGTTTGCGCTTTTGTGCCAAAGCGATGGTGCGCTCGGCAAGGCATTCCAAGACCAGGTAATCCAATTTGCCTTTTTCGGTCAGGATCAAAGCAGGCTCCAATCGGTCACCCGAAAAGCCCGCACCACAACCGATTCTGATTTTTTCTTTCATGCTAAACTGAAATTATCCCCATCAAAACCGACACGGTCAAAATTACCAATGTGACCAAAAAAGCCAGAGGAATGGTCTTTTTCTGATGCTCTCCCAGATCCACGCCGGCCAAACCAATCAGGAGAAAAGTCGAACCGGTCAGTGGACTGATCGGGAATCCGGTGGTCATCTGTCCCATAATTGCGGCTTGTCCCACCTCCAAACTGCTCACTCCAAAATGTGCCGCGGTGGAGGCCAAAAGCGGCAATATCCCAAAATAGAAGGAGTCCGGATCAAAGAGCAAGCTGGCTGGCATGGCCAACAGTCCGGTGATCAAGGGAAGTTGTTTTCCCATTTGTTCTGGAAGAATACCCTGCACATTTCCCGCCATGGCTTCCATCATTCCCGTGCCTTTGAGAATCCCGGTGAAGCAGCCCGCAGCAAAGAGAATACTTGCCATCAGCATGGCTTCTTTGGCGTGGGCATCAATACGTTTTTTCTGTTCCTCGACCTTGGGGTAATTGATCAACAGGGCGAGGGCAAAGGCTAGCATAAAAATGACAAAAGGCGGAGCCCAAGCCAGAATCATCGTGGTGATAGCCGCAAGGATCAGGAGGATATTCACCCAAAAAAGCTTGGGTCGGGTCAGTTCATTTTCTTCCGTCTGTTTGCTGGATTCCGCTTGGTGAATAGCGATTCCGGTTCGGTTTTTTTCTCCTTTTCCCAGAAAAAACGCAATCCCCAAAACTGTGAGTAATCCGAAAAGAAAAGGTATTAGAATAGGATTAAACAGTTCTGTTACAGAGACATTCAATGCCGTGGCTGCCCGGATGGTCGGTCCTCCCCAAGGGAGAATATTCATGGTGCCGGCAGCCAAAGCCACGATGCAGGCCAAGGTAATCCGCCTCATTCCCATTTGGTCATAAATCGGCGCCAAGGCCGGAATGACCACAAGAAAGGTCACCGCTCCCGAACCGTCCAAATGGATCAGCATGGCTAAAACTGCCGTAGCCAAAGCAATCTTGACCGGATCATTCCCGGCTAATTTAAGGAGTCGGTCGATGATCGGATGAAAGGTGCCTGCGTCCAACAGGATTCCGAAAAAGAGGATAGCAAACACGAACATCACTCCGGTAGGGGCGATTGCCTGCAATCCATCGGAAATCATTCCGGGAAGTTCGGTCATTTTTCCGGCTGCGATTCCGGTAAGCACAGGCACTAGAATCAGCGCAATGACTGGGGAAGCTTTTTTGGTAATAACCAAAAAGAGCAACACCAAAATGGTAAGTAATCCAAGAAATGCCAACATGCCTTATCGGTTCAGACTTTCCATAAATTTCATCTGCTCCCAGTTGGGCATGGCTCTGGTTTTAATGTTGTATCCCAGTTCGATCACCAGTGGATTTTCGGGATCAAAAACAGGCCATTCCGGTAAGCCTTCTCCATTCGGATTTCCGGTTTTCACAAAGTTGACCCAGTAGTCAGACATGTTTTTTTCCAAGTCGTAATCCACCTGCTCAAAGGGGCGATTCCAGTTTCTCAGGGTGTGAAGGGCATAGCTGAATTCTGCAGAATGAAATGCTCCATAGTTGGGTTCTCCGGGAGGAATGCGGGTGAAATAATACAAATAAGCATCCCTCTGGCCTTTTTCAGTCTGCAACCTTGCCCAGGTGTAATTCTGAAATCCAAAGCCCAAAACCGCAATGGTTTTCTGGGTTTCTTCGAGTTCCACTTCATTTCCGGCAGGGAAAAGCTGCAGGTATTCTCCGGCCCGTCCACCGTATTGTTTCTTTGCGTTGGCTTTAAATTCCTCAGGCGTCAGGGGTTGATTTCCCGAAACCCGGTCATCTGCATTCCAGCCGGTGAGGAGTGGGATATCCGCAAAAGTGCCTTCCTCGAAGGCTTGCCTTACGCTGGGCAGGACTTTCCCATCCACTACCGGACCAAATCTTCCCGGCAATTTCAGGAGGCTGTCGGCAGGGATTTTTCGGAGATCTGCCAAGGTAATTCCGAGTGTATCAGTCAATTGTTTGCCCCGTTCTTCCGCACCTTGCAGTCCGGAAACCAAGTCAGAACCTCGGTTAAACATTCCCCCGCTTTGGGCGATGGCTTTGTGGAAAAGTCCTTTGGCTTTTGGAGAGACCACCAAAGCATTGACGCTGAAAGCCCCGGCAGATTGACCTGCGATGGTCACATTGTCCGGATCTCCGCCAAAAGCCGCGATGTTCTTTTTGACCCATTCCAAAGCGGCGATCTGATCCAAGAGACCATAATTTCCGGAAGTCTGCTCGGGATTCTCAGCTGTAAGTTCTGGGTGGGCAAGGAAGCCGAGCATGCCCACACGATAATTGAGAGCCACGACAACGATTCCTTTTTTCGCTAAGTCTTCCCCATCGTAAAGCGGAACGGTGTTTCCTCCTGAGCCGAAGCCTCCGCCGTAAATCCATACCATGACGGGTCGCTTTTCATCCGATTTTTCTGCCGCAGTCCAAATGTTGAGGTAAAGACAGTCTTCCGAAATCGGTTCTTTGGGGATCAAAAACTCCTCCGACCAGGCAAAAAATGGTGTTGGCGGATTTTGCATGGGTGCAGCCGGATTTTCGGTGCAGGCTTTGATCCCTTCCCATGGAAGTACAGCCTGAGGGGCTTTCCATCGGAGTTCTCCGACGGGAGGAGCCGCAAAGGGAATGCCCTTGAAGATTTTTACCTGGCCACTGGAATCTGTTTTTCCGGAGATCAGACCTCCTTCGACAGCGACCGATTGGATGGAAATTTCGGTGGAGGTTTCTGAGTTTTCGCAGGAGAAAAAAAGAAAGCCCATCATAGCGATGAGCAGAAAGGGGCTTTTAGGCATAGGTTAATGGGTTTTGAAGCTGTAGAGATAAGGTGCTTTGTGGCTTTTTCCTGTGAAAAGTTTTTCATGCCTTTCCAGTATGTCCATACTCAGCATTTTCCGCTGAAAGCTCGTGCGACGTAGTTTTTCTCCCAGAATCGCCTCATACACCGCCTGAAGTTCATTCATGGTAAAGCGATCGGGAAGGAGATTTCCGCCGATGAGTTTGCGGTCAAGATTTTCCCGTAGCGTTTGAAGCGCTTTTTGGACGATTTTGCCGTGGTCAAGGATCAATGCCGGCAGCTTTTCGACCTCATACCAAGCAATCGAATCCGACAAGGAATCGGGCTGAAGGGTGACTTTTTCGTGATCGATTAAAGCGTAATAAGCGATGGAGAAAAACCGGTCCAGCATCCAATAATTCTCCGGGACAAGGTGTCCATTGGCCTCCAGAATCCGCTTCATCACCTCAGGCTGAAAGCGGCTCGTATCTCCAAAAGTATGGAACTGATCCAGATAGATTTCTTTCAGACCTGTTCGCTCGAAAAGTCCACGCATGACAGCTTCCTCAAGGTTTTCTGTTTTTCTCACAAAACCACCCGGCAAGGCAAACCAGCCTGTCGCATGGTATTCCATCAGCAGGATCTTGAGTTTTCCCTTGGAAAAACCAAAAACTACCGAGTCGTATGCGATGTGAGGGATGTATTGAGAAACTTCGGGAAGCGGCATATGGGATGCAATTCTGGTCTAAGTAAATAGGATTTTTCGGTTCAAGCAATTAATATTGTCTCATCTTGAAACAATAGATGCTTTCAACCCGAATCTATGAAAATCTTTTCATTCGCCTGGATGTTGATTTTGTTCAGCTCAGCCTTTGCTTTTTCCCAAAGCAATAATTTCATGCCTGTACAAACCACGGTAAAAAACGGAGTCATCGAGGGAAATTACAATGTAACCAACGGGATATCCACCTACTTCGGAATTCCTTTTGCCAAGCCGCCGGTTGGGGATCTGCGCTGGAAAGCTCCTGTGCCGGCTGCCAATTGGTCCGGAGTTAAAGAAACCAAGAAATTTGGGCCGAGACCTGTGCAGGGATTGGTATTTGGAGATATGAATTCCTGGTCAGATGGAGTTTCGGAAGATTGCCTGACTTTAAATGTCTGGACCCCAGCCAAGCGGAATTCCAAGGATTTGCCTGTTTTGGTGTATTTCTATGGGGGTGGTTTTGTGGCAGGAGATGCATCTGAGCCCCGATACAACGGAGAATCCATGGCCAAAGAAGGCGTGGTCGTCGTGACGGTGAATTACCGTTTGGGGATTTTTGGGTTTTTGGCTCATCCCGAGCTGAGTGCTGAGGCTTCCTACAAAGCTTCCGGTAATTACGGCCTGCTCGATCAGGCATTGGCGCTACAATGGGTCAGGGACAACATCGCTGCTTTCGGCGGTAATCCTAATCAGGTGACGATTGCCGGGGAATCTGCCGGTTCGATCTCGGTATCGTATCAGATGGCTTCACCGCTTTCCAAGAATCTGATTCATGGAGCAATCGGGGAAAGCGGAGCCGGGATCAACCCGACTTTGGCACCCGTCTCACTCAAAGAAGCCGAGCAAACGGGAAAAGAGTTTTTGGAAAAAGCTGGTGTCAAATCCATTGCTGAAGCGAGAAAAATGTCGGCTAAAGATGCCTTTGAAATTTATCAAGAGTCTGGACGCTTTGGCTTCCCGGTCGTAATTGACGGGTATTTGTTGCCCAAAACACTACCCGAGATTTTCCGTGCCGGAGAACAGGCACAGGTTCCTTTGCTCTTGGGATGGAATTCTGCGGAAATTCCGGGGGCGGCATTTATGCAGGGCAAACCTTATACCCAGGAGGCTTTTGTCGAAAAGGTGAAGGAAGCCTATCCGGAGCATTCAGCCGAAGTGTTGGCTTTGTATGCGCACGAGACTCCAGAGCAAGTAGAATATTCCGCCACGGATTTGGCATCTGATCGATTTATTGTTTACAGCACTTGGAAGTGGTTTGACCTGCATCGAAATCACAGTCAGCAGCCGGTTTATCGGTATTTGTTCAGTAAGCTTTCTCCGCCCTTGGTGGATAAGAGCCTGACAGCAGGTCTGGCAGGTGGCACCGTCCGCAGTGAAAATCCCGCTCCTGCACCCAAGCAGATCGGAGCCCGGCATGCCGCTGAGATCGAATATGCGATGGGAAATCTCCACTTGGTTAAGGAATTTGCCTGGACTCCGGAAGACTTCAAAGCTTCCAAGACTATGTTTGATTACTTCACCAACTTTGTAAAAACCGGCAATCCCAATGGTGGATCGAATCCCGCTTGGTCAGCAGCCAAGGCTGGAGACGCAACTCCTCCGGTGATGGTGATCGATACCGAATCCAAGGAAGTAAAAGCAAGCCATGACGCCCGGCAGGTCTTTCACGACAAGTATTATAAAAATGACAAGTAAATCGAGCTGTTGATCACCTCAAGATTTGAACAGATTTAAACTTAACACAGCGTCTGTTTACCTAGAAGGCCGGGAAACCGGCCTTTATTTTTAAGAAATAAAGATTGGTTTGCCTCCTTCACAAATCACTCCCCTCGGAGCAATCAACAAAGAGCAATCAGAGATGATATTGTATTTTCTGTTGTATTCCGCCTGAAGTGTAGTGTATTGGTCCACTAAATCCAAAAAATCCACCTCCACACTTTGGTGATAGGCAATGTGCCGAAGGGGACCGCCACAGGCTTTACTTCCCATCGGAGTGAATTTCCACTCTGCAGAGTTGGTGCAGGAGACGGATTCTGAAAGTGCTATAATTTCAGTGTGGAGTTCTTCGATTTCTTCCAGTTTGTAGGATTTGGAATTATCCTCGAATACTTCACAGGAATTAAAGATAAGTACCGCAAAAAGGACAGAAAGCCGTTTCATGTGTTACAATTGATTTTTATTTTCATTTGGAATGCCCAAAAAATCATCCTTTCGAGTAAGAAGATTTTTGTGTGCATTTCATGGATGTTTTTTGGTATTAAACGGAAGGAGCTGAAAAAATGCTACACTCATTTTCGTTCGAAAATCACCTTTCCATCCACCAGGGTCTTTTCGACGTTTACTTCGTGAATTTTCATCGGATCAAGCGTGAACACATCCTCCGAAAGCACGACCAAATCAGCGAGGTAGCCTGTTTTCAACAGACCTTTCTTATTTTCCTCAAAAGAAGAATAAGCGCCCATCTGGGTATAAGCTTTCATGGCCTCGTAGATGCTGATTTTTTCCTGAGGAATCCAGCCCCCTTCGGGAAATCCGGATGGATCACGTCGATTGACAGCTACGTGGATACCGCGAATGGGATCCAAACTGATGCAGGCTGGCCAATCGGAACTGAACACCAGTTTTGCCCCGCTGTTTAGAATCGAATTCCA
>CAYONF010000042.1:0-33116 GCA_964405255.1 uncultured Limnohabitans sp.
GATCGTCTTCTCGATTATCCTCCATCTCCTGAAGCAGGATATTTTTGTTCCTTCCTGCTTTCGGCAAAGCAGTTCAGAAATGACCCTGAAAATCCGTAAATTGAAACTAATCCAAATTTTAAAACTATGCCCAACTACGAACCCACACTCGTCGAAACTTTGGAAAAGCTTCGAAAAGAAGGCTATACCGAAGATTTCAATATCCGGTTTGACAGCCTGATTTGCAGGGATGTATGTTTGCTTCCTTCCCAATTTGAAGTGGATAAAACCTATCGATTTGAGGGAAACACCAATCCATCCGATGAAGCCATTCTGTATGCCATTTCTTCCCTGGACGGAACAATGAAAGGGGTTTTGGTCAATTCCTACGGCGTATATTCAGATGATATGACCGAGGAATTGGTGGAAAAACTGAAATAGATTTTTCTAATTTTCAGTGATGAAACTAATTCTGGATCCCCAAAACCAAGTCGCTCTTAATCCCATTCGAACTGAAGACCAGGCTGAATTGTATGCTCTGATGGATCAAGTCTATCGCGATGCCTACCGTTATGTTTGGTTCGATCAGGGGGATTGGTACGTAAACTTGATTTACAATCCCGAGACGGTCCAAAAAGAACTTAGCCGCGGGCGGAGCCACTATTTTTTCGTGGAAGTTGCCCATCGGAAAATCGGAATTCTGAAATACGATTACCCCTTTTCCCCCCGGGAAATAGAAATTCCTGAGTCCATGAAACTTCATCGGCTGTATTTGCACCGGGATTTTCACGGAAAAGGAATTGCTCAGGCTTTGGTTCAGCATTGTGAAAAAGTAGCAAAAGAAAACGGGTTAAAATCCATCTGGCTGGAGGTAATGGCCTGCCAACCTCAGGCAAAGAAATTCTACGCCAAACAGGGGTTTGAACAGTTAATGAAGTATGAACTGGATTTTGAAATGCTCTTTCCCGAATACCGGGGAATTGAAATCTGGAAGAAAAGTGTGATTTGACGAAATCTTGGCAGCTGTGGCTGCTTTTCTACTTTTGAATTCCTTAATTTTTACTGAAATAACTGACCATGATAAAAAGCTCATTCTACTCGGTCTCTGCCTCTTTTTTATTGGTTCTTGGCAGTTGCACAAACCAGGTAAAATCACCCGTCGAAATCCAAACAGCGGGTTTTGCCAATTTTTCGAAACCTGCTCAGGATCAAAATGAGGAGTTGGTCGGGGTCTATTTTATGCCCTCTTGGAATACCTCCCCCGACCCCAATGTGGACCGGGACAGTTTTTGGTCTTGTCTTCAGGATCCGAAAAACTGCGCCAGCCTTCAAAATCCGGGAATCTGGGGACCAAAAGGCAGGATTTACAATTCCCGTTATCCATACGAAGGTCCTTATCTTGAGCGGAAGCCAATTCCTGAACTGAAAGGATTCTACAGTCGAACCGACGCCGAAGTTGCCCGAAAACAGCTTCAGTACATGAAAAGCTACGGAATTGACTTCTTTGCCTATGACTGGTTTTTTGGACGGCATTATTACTACCACCTGTACTTTGGCCCACAGTCAAAAATCTATTATCCCCAAGGCTGGCAAATTGATCCCAATCGGGACGGCCGGGTGGCAGTTCCGGGATTGGTGGAATGGGGAGATCAATTGGAAGTACTGCTCGCAGAAAACGCCAAACTTCCCAAGGAAGAACAGATGAAGTTTGCCATCAACTGGTGCGACGACAGTCATGAGCGGTGGATGCTTTGGCTGAAGATCGGTTCCCCGGACGAGCTCACCCGCAACGCGAATTATGAGGGCGAAAAACCCGATAAAACGCTTTACCTAAAGGTCCACGAGAAAATTACCCAACTCTGGATTGATCAATACTTCAGTCGGGAGGATTACCTGAAAGGCTCCGATGGGAGGCCTGTGGTATATTTCTATTTTCCGCAGGATGCAGAATCCAGAGCTGCCTACTACGGCTTGACTTTGAAAGATTTGCTAGATCTTTCTCAGGAGACCGCCAAAAAGGCAGGACTTCCGGGAATCAAGTTCATCGCGGTCACAGCAGGTCCCATGCTGGAAAGGGAAAGGGCTTATGGCCTTCCCACCCTTTGGAAGGCGAGCAACCCCAACCGACCTTGGGAAGGCGGTCAATACCAAAAGCGACAACTTTTGCAGGAATATGTGCCCCGACTGAAATCCATGGGCTTCGAAGGAATGACTGCCTATGTGTACCACAACTTTATGGAAAAAGACAACCGCTCCTATGCAGACATGCGCGAAACCTATCGTGGACATTGGAACAAGTGGAACGAGCAGTTTAAGGACGATCCGAATTTTGAATATCAGGTACCGGTAGCCATGGGCTGGGACATGCGTCCTGCCGGAGGTACCTGGCCACAACAGACCGGCTTTCCTTCCGAGCCCTACAAAGACAACGTTCACAGCGACAAAGCATCCTTCGCCGCCAAACTGAAAGAAGCCCAGCAGATTTCAAGAAAATACAGACCCAGTAACGGCAACACAGTTATGATCTGCTGCTGGAATGAATACCTGGAAGGTAATTACATTGAACCCACCGAAGGTCATGGATTCAGTTATCTGGAAGCGATCCGGGAGGTGTTTGGCCAGTAAGGTCTTCAATACTCTTTGCGAAGAGGTTTTAGGGGAAAACAAGAATTTGACCATCGGTTAGCTTCCATCTCTCCTTTCTTCTATTTTTAACCTAACCCTATTTTATCCAACTCCATGAAAAGAATATTTACCCTACTCTTGGCTACGGGATTGGCTGGTGCGGCCTTTGGACAAGGCACGCAACTGCTGCGCCAACCCACTCTGAGCCAGACCGACATCGTCTTTGTCTATGCCAATGACCTCTGGAAAGTCTCCAAATCCGGAGGAAATGCTATTCGACTCACCAGCAATGAGGGAGAAGAGACCCTACCCCATTTTTCTCCTGACGGGAAATTCATCGCTTTCACCGGAGAATATGACGGCAATGTAGACGTGTACCTGATTCCATCTGAAGGAGGCGAACCTCAGCGATTGACCTGGCATCCGGGAGCAGATCTGGTGACCGGTTGGACTCCCGATGGGAATTCGATCACCTTTACCTCAGGCAGGGAAGGTTTTGCGACACAGGAATCCAAGTTTTTCCAAATCTCCAAAAAAGGAGGAATGCCCACTCCCTTGCCGATTCCACGGGCAGTAAACGGAGAAATCTCTCCGGACGGAAAACATATCGCTTACCAGCAGATTTCCTTTTGGGATCCGGAGTGGAGAAATCACCGGGGCGGTCAGGCCAAACCGATCTGGATTGTGGACCTGAAGGATTTTTCCCTGAAAATGACTCCACAAATAGACAAGGAGCGCCATACCGATCCGGTTTGGTTGGGCAATAAAGTGTATTACATCTCCGAGCGGGATTACCTTGCAAATATCTGGTCTTTCGATCCTGCAACCGGACAGGAAAAGCAGGAAACTTTCCTGAAGGACTTTGATATCAAAAGCCTGGATGCCAATGCTTCGGAAATTGTCTACGAGCAAGGTGGTTATTTGCACCTGCTCAATCCTCAGACGGGTCAAAGCCAACAGCTGAACATCACGGTAAACGGGGATTTCCATTGGGCACGGGAGCGCTGGGTGAATGTGCGGGGCAATGACCTGAGCAATCCTCAACTTTCTCCAACCGGTCAGCGTGCGATTTTTGAATTCCGCGGGGAAATCATCACCGTCCCCAAAGAAAACGGCGCAGGTAGGAATGTAACCAATTCCTCCAAATCAGCAGAAAGAGCACCGGTTTGGTCTCCGGACGGCAAGCAGATCGCCTATTTCTCCGATGCCAAAGGGGAATATGAACTGGTCATTGCCGATCAGGATGGAGGAGTCCAGAAGAAAATCAGCCTTCCCGATCCCAGCTTTTTCTTCAAACCCGAATGGTCACCTGATGGAGCACACATTGCTTTCACGGATACAGACTATCAGATTTGGGTGGTCAATGTGGCCTCGGGTACTGCCAAGGTGGTGGAAACAGATCGCTTTGCTCATCCTAACCGAACCATGAATCCTGTTTTTTCACCTGACGGGAAGTGGATCGCCTACGTCCGGCTGATGGACAATCAGTTCAAATCGGTCTTTGTGCTGAATGTGGAAAGCGGCAAAAAAATCCAGGTCGGAGATGCCATGGCGGATGCGATTACGCCGGTTTGGGACGAAAGCGGAAAGTACCTCTACTTCCTGGCCAGCACTGATTTCGGGTTGAATACCGGCTGGCTGGACATGAGCAGCTACGATCATCCGATTACGAGAAGTTTGTATTTGGCGGTTTTGAGCGCTGGGGATTCTTCTCCACTCCTTCCTCTGAGTGATGAAGAGGCTGCCGCAAAAGAAGAGAAGAAATCCGAAGGCCCGGTCACTGTCAAAATCGACGAAGCTGGCCTTCAGCAGCGGATCGTGGCGATTGACGTTCCGGCACGCAATTATACCGGACTGGCCCCAGCACCTGATGGGTTCGTGTTTTACATGGAGGCTATACCCAACCAAGGAACCACGCTTCACAAGTACGATCTCAAAAAGCGCAAGTCAGAAGTCTTTTTCCCAAGCATCAACCAGATGGTAGTTTCAAAGGACCGAAAGTCTTTACTCTACCAAAGCAACGGAACTTGGGGCATCGTGGAAACTTCCGGTTCGGGTAAAAAGTCAGGAGATGGAGCATTAAAAGCCATTTCTTCCATGAAGGTGAAAGTCACCCCGATGGACGAATGGCAGCAGATCTACCGGGAAGGCTGGAGGTATCAGCGGGATTTTCTCTATGTGGACAATGTGCATGGTGCTCCATGGAATGAGATTTACGAATGGTACAAGCCTTGGGTAGCGCATGTCCGCCACCGAAGCGACATGAATTATATCATCGATATCCTCGGCGGGGAAGTGGCAGTAGGTCACAGTTACACGCGAGGGGGAGATTTTCCGGAGGTCAATTCCGTTCCAATCGGCCTACTTGGCGCAGACTATGAAATCGTGGATGGCCACTACAAAATCAAAAAAATCTACAACGGCGAAAGCTGGAATCCCAACCTGAAGGCTCCATTGGCCCAGCCAGGCGCTCAGGCAAAAGTCGGAGAATATGTAGTTGGGGTCAATGGAAAAGCCATTGCACCAAACACGAACTTCTACCAATACTTCGAAGGCACTGCCAATCAGCCGACCAAAATTCACCTGAATTCCAAACCGGGATTGGAAGGATCGAGAGTCATCCAGGTAATCCCTGTGGCGAATGAAAACCAACTCCGAAACATCGATTGGGTGGAAGGCAACCGAAGAAAAGTGGATCAGCTTTCCGGGGGAAAACTCGCCTACGTCTACATTCCCAACACCGGTCAGCCGGGTTACACTTCTTTCAACCGCTATTACTTTGCCCAGCAGGATAAGAAAGGGGCCGTAATCGATGAGCGAAACAACGGCGGAGGATCGGCTGCAGACTACATGGTGGACATCATGGCCCGCGATCTGCATGGATACTTCAATTCACGGGCAAATGACCACCGGCCATTCACCACACCCATGTCAGGCATTTGGGGGCCAAAAGTTATGCTGATCAATGAACGCGCGGGTTCGGGTGGTGACCTCCTTCCCTACCTGTTCAACAAGATGAAAATCGGTCCGCTGATCGGAACAAGAACTTGGGGCGGCTTGGTCGGAACCTGGGATACTCCGGCATTTGTGGACGGAGGCCGAATGGTCGCTCCCCGCGGAGGATTCTATGATGTCAATGGAGAATGGGCTGTCGAGGGTGTGGGGATCTCTCCGGATATCGCAGTGGAGCAAACTCCAAAAGACGTGATCGAAGGCCGAGATCCGCAATTGGAGCGGGCAGTAAAAGAAGCCTTGGACCGATTGGCTACCGAAGGTATCGAACTTAAACCTGAGCCAAAAGCTCCAATCCGCTATTTCAGACCTAAGGGAAATTGATCTTTATTTCGATCCGATCTTGCAGAAAAGCAATTTTTGATTTCCTCAGAAAAAGTAAATCCCTTTGTCAGCGATGGCAAAGGGATTTTTTTATCTCCTTAGATTTTCACTAAATTTTAGTATGAAAATCGGCGAAATTCTGGGTCTTCTTTTACTCGTTCTGAGTTCCTGCGGGATTCAGGATGGCAGTCCAAACGGCGTTTTCATCCGGGTGCAAAACAACTCAGATGTCAATTTCAGCCGTGTGGTGGTCCAGTCAGGAAATGTGGAGCATGCGTTTGGCGAGCTTCCTGCCCGAACTTCCTCTGAGTACAAAGAGTTCGAGTATGCCTTTCGCTACGGCGCCGTTTGGCTGGAGGCTGGTGGAAAGGATTTCTCCCTGATACCGATTGACTATGTAGGAGAAATTCCGCTTAAAAACGGGTTTTACACCTACCGAGTCGGATTAAGCTCGGCAAACCTGACCGATGCAAGTTTGGTTTTCGAACTGATCGAAGACTAGAAAACACTTCCTGGAAACAAATTCTGGCTCCCATTTCGGAATCACCTTTCTTCCTGAACTACCAAGTCAGATATTCCTCAATACACCTTATACCAAGCTGGCGAAGCATCGGTCATCCGGCACTGAGGCTGAGGCTGTCGATGCATCCTACTTTCTTTTCTCAGGCCAAATGACAGAGGCGAGCATCGAAACGATCAAAATTCCTCCCACAATCGCCAGGGAATGGGTGGAACTGAAGTGGTAAAATGGCGCAGTTATCATCTTTAATCCGATAAATGCCAGAATGATCGCCAATCCAAACTTCAATCGGCTAAACATGTGGATGAAATTGGCGAGGAGGAAATAAAGCGAACGAAGGCCAAGAATCGCGAAAATATTGGAGGTGTACAGAATAAATGGATCATCCGGGGCGATGGCAAAAATTGCCGGAATGGAATCCACCGCAAAGAGCAAGTCGGTAAATTCTATCACTGCAACTACCACCAACAGCGGAGTAGCCATTTTTACCCCTTTTTGCACCACAAAAAACTTGTCTCCATGGTATTCTGGGGTCACTTTGAAAAACCGGTAAATCAATTTGGCTCCCGGATTTTTGGTGTAATCCTTATCCTCTTCCTGTTCCTCACTTGCAAACCAGGACTTGTATCCGGCATAGACCAGAAATGCCCCAAACAACGTCAGCACTACGTTGATTTTGACTGAATGACCCAGCAAATCCATCGGTGGCAGATAGGTCATTCCGATGATTCCCACACCGGCAAAAATAAAAATCGCCCTCATGACTAAAGCTCCCACGATTCCCCAAAACAGCACTTTATGATGGTATTCTCTCGGAACATTGAAAAAGCTGAACACCAAAATGAAGACAAAAAGATTGTCTACCGAAAGGGCTTTTTCGATCCAATAGGCAGATTGGAACTGGGAAAACTTCTCCATCCCCACTTCCTCACTTGTGGCGATGTAGATGAAAATACTGAACAGCATGGACAGTCCAATCCAGAAAATGGACCAGATGGCTGCCTCTTTATTGGAAATGACGTGACTCTTTTTGTTGAAAACGCCCAAATCGAGTAAAAGCATAAAAGCTACTGTCAGGGCAAATCCGATAATGATACCGGGGTGATTGATCAGGGAATCCATTTAAATGTAATTAGGGTAAAACAGGGTAAATCTGCCAATTGAGTCAGATTTATTTAGGCAACTGAAGCTAATCCGGGAAATCTAAAAGCTCTCAAAAAACTGCCTGAAAATCATTTTTACATCAAAAAATGATTCGCTCCACTCTGCCGCATGTCCGGCTAAAGGAAGGATTTCAAGTGGAAAGAAACCGCTTTCACCAAGGTCGGAAATCAGGCTTTGGATTTCCGAAAAGCCATCAAGTTGAAGTATAGCACGGTTTCTGGAAGAATTCTTCAAATTCAATTCAGGAACCGATTCCTTTTTGATACAACCGGATTCTAATTCTTTTTTGGAAAAGTCCGAAACCGAAGGAAACAGGCAAATCAGAGATACTCCACAGATCCAGGATGAAAGTAAGATCAAGAAGAAAAGCCGCCGTTTCATGGGGTTGATTCGTTCCCGCAAAGGTAGTCTAATTGGCAGGGCATTCAGTAATCGACTCAAAAATAATCGGGTTCAGGAGCCTGTGAAATGTTCCAACTACTCAACTGGAAAGTAGCGTTCGAAGTTTGGCGCGAGCTCTTTTCCGAAAAAATCTTTTGCCAGACGATTGGCCCTGAGCTCCGTCCAAAACCTACGATGGTCTCCTTTGAATGGGGAAAGCAACCGAAACCCCGGAGTCAGATTGAGCAAGCTCGGCAATCCGATCAATACATAAAATCCAAGCAAGTAAGATCCCAACAGTTTTTTCCGGTTCCCGAGATACCCTTGTTGGAAATCCAAATAATGTCCGAATTCGTGCTGGATTACCCGTTCTTTCGCTTGGGAAGACAATCCAGCATGGACGAAAATTCCGATTCCAGGCAGGCAAATCGCAGTTCCTGACAGGAGCATTCGGGTTTCAAAAACCCGGATTCCCCTAATTTGAATGGTGGTTTTCAAGGTTCAATTCAAGAATTAGGAGGCTTTTTCAGGTCTTTTTCCGATACGCTTCTGCTCATTTTTCGTTTCCCTGAAAATAAACTTTCCAATCGGTTCGAGCGAATGACTAACTCAATTTTATTGCCCCACTCCTCAACGGAGAATCGGCATTTAAGATTTGCTTTTGCTTGAAGTCAAGGCTTTTTATTTGCAACTTTAAGTAAATCAAACTTTTATAATCATGTTAGACAAATTATTACAACTCGCCGACGGGCCGTTGCAGGATTTAATGGCACAGGCAGGAGGAAATCCGTCCACTGCAGGAGCAGTGAAAGAATCTTTTTTGGAGGTCATTCAGTCCCAAGCCAAATCCGGAAACTTTGAGGGAGTGATGGAAATGTTTTCAGGCAAAGAAACCAAGCCGGACAGTCCGGCAGTAGATCATCTGGCCGGTGACCTCACTGCGGGATTAAGCCAAAAGTTGGGAATTGACTCCCAAAAAGCGATGTCTATTGCAACCGCAGCGCTTCCGATGTTGCTTAATCTTTTCAATAAGCAGGTAAATGATGCTCCCCAACCCAATGAGGAAATCATGAACTCAGTGGTCAAATCAATGAAAGCGGGTGGCGGATCGGGTTTGGATGATCTGTTGGGCTCCGTTTTGGGAGGTGGCTCCGGCAAGGGAGGCCTTGATCTGGGTGGAATAATGGATTTCGGAAAAGGGTTGTTCAAATAGCTAATCAAACTGAACAGGATTCTCCAATTTTTCACAAATCTTTTCAAGTTGGATCGGGATCTTCCCGGAATGAAATCCGGATTACATCAATTTTCCTTAAATTTCATTGATCATTTTAACTCAAAATTTTATGAACAAAGCCAAATTTCTTTCAGCGCTGATTTTATTCCTCTTCGTGGGTTTTGCCGCTCATGCCCAAGTTCCTAAGTTGCCGGTTGGAGACATTTCCAAACAGGTATTGGGAATTTTGGACAACACTTCCGGGCTGAATTTGAATGCAGATCAAAGTACCAAACTGAAAGCCGACAACAAGACTTTCGTGGATCAGCTTTTCAAAATCACCAATGGAACAGGTTCGGATGATGAGAAAAAGAAAAGCATTCTGGGACTTAAGGACAAGCGAACCAAGTTTCTTACCGATCTCCTTGGAAGTGATCTTTTCAAGAAATATTCCGGAAATATTCTGAGTGCCATCAATCCGCTCAAATCGAAATTAGGACTCGCCGCGCTTGCATTCTGACGGCATTTGATTCAATTTCAAGCCTTGGAAGCTCTCCAAGGCTTTTTATTTGCCCAAAATCTATGAAAAGACTCCTTTCCTTTCTTGTCATCACCCTTTGTTTTTCCTGCTCAAAACCTCAAGAAACCATTGAGTTTTGGCTCACGGATCCAAAGGCCAATGTCCTTTTTCAAAAGCAAATTGAACCAAGGGAATTCCCGGAAAGCGAATTGAAAGTAATCATCGATTCGGAAACCAGCTTTCAATTCATGGATGGCTTTGGATTCACCCTGAGTCAGGGTAGTGCAAAGCACCTGCTGGGAATGAGCGATTCAGCGAGAACAACCCTACTGAATGAACTCTTTGGAAACAGTGAAAAAGACATCCGGATTTCATACCTGCGATTGGCAGTAGCAGCTTCGGATCTGAATGAGTTTCCGTTTTCTTACAATGACTTGGAAGATTCCCTGGCTACAGATCCGGAGTTGAGCCAATTCAGCCTGAGTTACGACACGCTTGACGTATTGCCTATCCTGAGGCAAATCACAGCCATTAATCCTGACATCAAACTCATGGCTTCTCCCTGGTCTCCACCCAAGTGGATGAAAGATAATAAAGATACCCGGGGTGGATCGCTTTTGGAGGAATTTGAGCCGGTCTATGCCCAATATCTAGTCAAATACATTCAGGAAATGGACAAGATGGGATTCAAAATCGATGCGCTGACTATCCAAAATGAACCCTTACATCCCGGAAATAATCCTTCATTGCTCATGCTTCCCGAGCAACAGGCTCGCTTTTTAGGCAAGCATTTGGGTCCGGCTTTTCAGGCCGCCGGAATTACGACCAAAATCCTGATTTACGATCACAATGCAGACAGGCCGGATTATCCTATCTCTGTTTTGAGCGATTCACTGGCCAATCCTTTTATCGACGGTTCTGCTTTTCACTTGTATGGGGGCCAAATTGAGGCACTGTCTGAAGTTCATCAGGCTTTTCCTGACAAAAACATCTACTTCACCGAGCAGTGGGTGGGCGCACCGGGGAGTTTGGAGGGAGATATTCCCTGGCATGTCAAAAATCTGCTGATCGGTGCACCTCGAAATTGGGCAAAAACGGTGTTGGAGTGGAACCTCAGCTCCAATCCTGAACTCACCCCGCATACTGACCGGGGAGGTTGCAATCAATGTCTGGGTGCGGTGACCATTGACGGAGATCAAGTGACCCGTAATCCAGCGTATTATGTGATTGCCCATGGCAGCAAGTTTGTCGAACCGGGATCGGTTCGGATTGACTCCAATACATTCGAGGGGCTTTCCAACGTGGCCTTTCTTCGTCCCGATGGGATAAAGGTGTTGATAGCTTTGAATGACTCTCAAAAACCGATCAGCTTTCAGATTGTGGACAAGGAAAAAGTCTTTTACGCAGAATTAAATCCGGGAGCAACAGGGACTTGGATCTGGTAAAGCCTATACCAGATTTACCAAAAAATGAAGAAATAGGTAGGTAGGTAGGTCAATAATTCAATTTCGGCTCCAGCCACATCCCCCCCAAAAATAGCAACATCCCAATCAAGCCAATCCAAGGAGAAATCTGCTTAAACTGTACTTCTTCAGCCTTAACAGAATCCTGCTGAATCTCTGAAATATACCTTGCCGTACTTACTGCCGGAAAATCCTCCGATGGATAACTGTAAACCGAAAAATCCTCTCCTGCATCCATCCAGCCTGATTTCGTAGGAAGCCAATCTCCAGTTGCCTGAAAGGCATTGACCGGATTGGGCTTCAACCAAAGCGTATCCTCGCCCACCCTCCAAAATTCCGGCAAGCTATCTTGGTCAAAAAGCTGAATCTGAGTTTCCAATCCCTGAAAAATAGGCGCATCCAATCGTTTCGATTTGGGTTCGGCAGGTTCCATCGCCCCAAAGACCTCTCCCCAAATCCCTTCGTAAGCCTCCTTTTTCCCTTCCAAAATCAGGGGATAACTCGATTCCAGTAAGCTGATGCCAATTTGGGCACTACCCGCTCGCTGAATGGCGATTCGCTGATCCAGAAATGATTCCTGACCTCTCTTTTCTTTCCAGGAAAAAGGCAAGGCCACCAAACCGTTTTCCAATTCGGTTATGGCAGCTTCCAATTCAAAATCAGTCCCGAAAAGCCGATTTACCTGTTGTGTGAGCGAAACAGGATCACTGACCAGAATCAGGATCAGATTCCCTTTTCCGGCTTCCATCCAGTCCTGAACAGACTTTTGATTGAGTTGGGCAGGATCGATGATGCGAACTTGAAGGGAATCGGTAATTCCGGCGGTTTCCAAAAATGTCTCGCGAGAAAGCTGGATCTGCTCAGTGACGGTTTCGCCTTTCTCCCTAAGCCAAGCAGATAGCGTCCGGCTTTCCGCACTCGGAAATCCCAATTGAAAATCATACTTCTTGGGAACGGAAGGACCCACAAAATAGCGCAAAACGGCAAGGGTGTCGGTTCCCAAAATCAAAGGAACTTCCGCCCTTCCCTGACCTGAGACGGCAAACTCAAGAGTCCCTTGATTCCAACCTGAATTCAGGCTAATCGAATCTGATATTGGAATTCCAAGTTTGAGAACTTGATCGGGTTGGGAAGAAAAAACCGAGAATGAAACCCGCTGAGGCTCTCCTTTTCGAAGGTAACCTTTCCAAGCAATTTCTTGGATTAAACCATTTTCCCTAGGTAAAAGCCAGTCCATCTCCAGTCCGCGTAGCGGATATAAATCTGCTTGCGAAAACTGCTTTCCAAGCAAAATCACCCGACTGGACTGCTGTTCGAAATCAGTAATTTCAATGGCTTTTTTTAACCCCAAACTATCCTTCCAAAACTCAACCTCAGACCTTTCCAAGCCTTTCTCATAGACCAACCAAAGCTCAGATTCTTTGGGATTTGAAACTTGAGGTTGAAGTAGGGATAAGGCCAAAAAAGCCCAAAACCCAAGAAATAGACCCGTTTTGACCCAAAGTCGAATTATTGAAGTTCCCTTTTTCCTATAAAAAAATACAGACGCCAATCCGATCACCAAGACCATAATCAGAATGGTCAAAATGAGTGGTTCAGAAGCTATCGGTGAAAAGGAAATACTCATTGGTTTTTCTTTAGAAAGGCATTTTTCAAAGCTTGATTGGATAGCTGACTTGGGCCTGTGGACTTGTAATTTTTGGCAAAGGGATAAAGCTTTTCGCGAAGAATAATTTTTCCCTTTTCATCCAGTTTTCCGGCTTCCAATTCCTGCAAAGCCAACAAAACCGACCAGTCCTCCAAGTCGGAGTTTTGAATTCGGGCAGACCACAATTGACCCAATTGCTTTACCTTTTCCTTTTCTGAAACCGAATGCTTTTGCTTCAGCAAAAAGCCCAAGACTTCAGAAGCCAGCGGTTCGATCTGGGCTTCCAGCTCTTCCAACTCCTTTTCCAAACGATTCCCCAACTCCTCCAATTTCCCGCTCAATCGAATCTCATCCGCTTTGATCGGCGGCGGATCATAGCCCGTCCGCTTGATGTAAACCCTGGATTTTTGCTGCACAGTCTTCAGCATTTCCAAAGCCTTGTATTGATAGGGAAGCGACTTCTCGGGCTCGAAAAGCCGCAAATACAACTCTGCCTGCCACATTTGCTCCAAAGCCGACTTCAGTGCCCCTCGCGTGCTTTTCTCAAAATAGTTGTTTAACTCCTCCGAATCGTGGGCGTGCATGTAGTCCGCAAGCAGATTCTCGATTCCTCCACTTGTGGTCGTTTCCTCCTCCCCATGGGCATGGCCCTCGTGGCCTTCTTCCTCGATTTTGAAATCCGGATCATGCTCGCCTTCCTGATCGTGAAGGTGCATATAGCCGCTCAAAAGATCGCCTTCCTCTCCTTCGATTTGACCTCCTCCTGCATCTGACTCAAATTCCTCACCGAGGTATTGTCCATAGCGTAAGCGAAGGAGTTTTTGGTCGTATCCAATTTCATTGGAAGTGAAATTGAAGTCCTTTTCTGATTTCTTTTTTCGCTCAGCGATCAGCTTTTCGGTATCGATAATTATCTGCCGCTGACTTCGAAAATAATCCGGCAGCACATTGATCGCCATGCCGGCAAAAGCCTCTTCGCTATCGTCATTCTCATCAAAATACTTAATGAAATAGGTGTCCGATCGGGAAAAATTGGATTCAGGATGCTTATTATCCCGAGCTGACCAATAGTAGTACAGCTCATCTCCAGGCTGGAAATCCATGCCGGAAAGGTCCAAGACCAATTCGCTGGATTTCCGCTGAAAAGGCCTGCTCTCCACCGGGATTTGAGTTTCCCGAAACTTCACATTTTCACCTCTTCCCCTTGCCAAAGTTGCCACGATCACCACTTCCTGAACTCGAAAATCATCGTAAATCTGAGCTTTTAGCGGGATTTTGGGATTATTTCCGGGGAAAAAGAACTTGTAGGTCTCCTTCTCCTGAGGATCAATCACTGGACTCAAATCCTCCACAGCTTCCAAAGTGTAAAATTCCGATTGGAAAACGGCCTCCCCATTCCGAAAAGCCTGAATGGAATAAATACCCGACCCAAGTAATTGCTCCTGAAGTGAAAAAATACCGGACCTAGCCTGAAATGGGAGCTTTTCATTCCCGGAATTCACCAAAAACACTTCCAACTCACCTCCATTTTGGAAACTCAATTCCCAGTTTAATCGAGAGCCTTTCAAAGCTTTGATGTTGAGATTGGATTCGGTTTTGGAGGGAATTCCGGTGTAAGCTGGAGCCTGAATTTGAACTTGGGCAGATTGGAGAATGGGTAGTTTTGGAGAATTGGAAACTGGTTGGGCTAATTCATTAGGCTTAGAGGTAGCGATTAATGGAGTTTGCGTTGAGTTATTTAGAAAAGGAATTGCAAAAGAGAGCAAAACTGAGCCCGCAAAACCCGCCAAAAAGGGCCAAAGACCCGATCCCAAAACAGAGATTTTTTGCGGAATCTGTTTCAAAATCCGCGATATCTGTAGCTGTTCGGCAATGTTCAGTTCCTTTTTGTCCAAGAGTTCCAAGCTGAACTCCATATTTCCAGCCTGCTGATGCACGAGCTGAACTGCCTTTTTTCGTTGGCTTTGAAAAGCACCCAAAGCACCAGCAAGAATTACTGTCCCGGAACCGGTCACCACAATTTTCCAAGTAGCATCTTCCCACCAAAGTCCCAAAATCAAAGCAATACTCACATTGAGCAATAAAGCCTTCAACCAAAGATTGGCCGAAAGCTGAAGCTCGATGGAGGCGATATGAGCTTGGAGTTTATTCACAGTTTGGCGCGGAAAGCGAGGAAGCGTTCGACAGCGAAGAGCACTAGCATTAGAACCAAGAGAACTTCGTTGCCATTGGCGGTCTTGGTTAATTTGGAACTCGGGATGGTCAAAAACTTCTGTTCGAGTTGGGTTTTGCTGATTTTCAAGTCAGCTTTTCCAACTCCCAAATGAGTTAATATCTGTTCCAAAATCAGCTCTGGTAGGAGCCCATTTTCCACCGTTTCATCCCAGTTTTGATAAATGGATTTACTTAAATCAAAAACTTGATCATTATTTTCAATCAATTGATTTTCAGTTAAAAATAAAACTTGATCTCCATTCAGATTTGAAATTAAAGAATCGGAAAAAACAAACTCAGCGCTTTCCAAATCACTTTCCCTAAAGCTCAATCCATAAACCTCCTCAATGGCATCTAAAGCAGCTTTGATACTGGCTTTCCTTTCCTCAGACAAGTCTCCAAAAGCAAAGGAAAACTGACCTGGAATAGCTTGGACTGAAGTTGCTTTTGAATCAGTTTTCATTAAAATCCCCTTCGAATTCAATTCCAAAAACTCTCCGGATTCCAAAGAAATGCTTGGACTGCTTGTTTTGGTAATGTAATTCTCAGCTAAACGAACTACAAGTTTCTGAGGAATCCAATAGCTATTCTTTGGGAAAAATGAATCTTGCAAACCCGTGTAGAGGTAAATCGAATCCGTTTCGCTTGGCAGTTCCTCCATATAGCTCTGAATCCTCTCCGATGCGAAATCCAAGCTCGAAATGGGATTGGCTTGATAATCCGGTAAGCCCTCAGCCAACCAGTGAACTTGCTGACCATTTTCAACAGCCTGATCAAGCTCAAACCGAAACTCCGCCTCCACTTGCTCATCCGGCCATATCAGGTGCATGACATCATATTCTCGACCGCTTCCAAGCCCTTTCCAAATCCATCCAGCCAAGAGAAAAACGAGAGTAGTCAAAAGTAAAATTCGAACCAAAAGCAAGATCCAATTCTCCAGTTTGACCGAGCGGCTGGATTGGGATTCTTTGGGATCCAACCAAGGAAAAGCCGCCCAAGCGATTACTTTCCCCTTTTTTCCATTCCACAAATGGATCAAAACAGGAATCGTCAAACCCAAAAGGCCCCAAAGCAAGGTTGGCTGAATCCACTCCATCAGGCTAGCTTTTTTCGGTTCAAAATTTGTCGTACCACTGCAGCCAAAGGCTCCTTCATTAACACTCGAATCAGCTGAACGTTAGGCCCTTGGAAGGTTTGATCCAAGTGATCTAGGTAAGCTTGAAACTTTTTTCTAAAATCCGCCTGCATCGCCCGAGCATCTTGCACTACTTCTTGCCCGGATTCCAAGTCTTGAAAAACAAAATTCCCTTCCAGCTTGAAGTCCAACTCCTGCTCACCCAAAATCTGGATGAGCATCAATTCTTTTCGGGGATGGTTGAAAGCCTTGATCAGGTTTTCCCATTCCGATTCTTTCTGCAAAAAGTCCGAAACCCAAATCACCAATTCCCTTTCTTTTCCCTGAAAAAAAGAATCGGAAATCGGCTTCAAAGGCCAGGAGCCGGCCGCATTTGCCTGCTCCAGAAACAACAAAATGCGTTGGAAGCTTTTTGGGCTTGGTGCTACTTTTTGCTCGATTTTCCCTTCCGAAAGCGAAAAAAAACTCAGACCATCGCCCTGCAAAAAACCCAGGTAAGCCAATGATGCGATCAGATTTTTGGAATAATCCAGCCTGGAAACCCCATTTTCCACATAATTCATCGAGCCGGACAGATCCAGCATCAGGCGAATCTGAAGATTGCTTTCCGTGGTGGATTCCTTGATCATGTACTTGCCCGACCGGGAAAAATACTTCCAGTCGATCCGCTTGAGATCATCTCCGGGCTGATAGTGCCGGTATTGCTCAAACTCGCTGCCAACCCCAACCCGGATGCCCGAGTGGATGCCTTGCCTCAGCTGCTGACTGATCAGTCTGGCGGCGAGACGCAGGTCATTGAGCTTGATGATCTCCAGATTACTTGGCATGAACAGGTACTTGCTCGAGGATCTTTTTGATGATAAAGTCGGTATCCAACTGCTCAGCCTCAGCCCGGAAATGCAGGGAAATCCGATGCCTCAAGACCGGATAAATCAACTGCTGAATGTCTTCCGGGATCACTGAAAAACGACCTTTCACGATGGCTCTTGCCTTTGCACAAAGCACCAAAGCCTGTCCGGCCCGGGTTCCAGCGCCCCACTCTACGTAGTTTTTCACCTCGGCAACGGTGGTATTTTCCAATCTCGTCGCCCGAATCAGCCGGTTGATATAGCCCAACAAGCCAGAATCCAGATGCACCTGTCGGGTAAGCTCCTGTAGTTGCTTGACTTCGGCTCCGGAAAGGACTTTTTGAGGAGAAGCTTTGTAAGTTCCTGTGGTCTTCTGAAGGACTTCGAGTTCCTCCTGCTCGGAAGGATAGCCTAGTTTGATGTACAAAAGGAATCGGTCCAATTGGGCTTCGGGAAGCGGATAGGTACCGCTTTGCTCAATCGGGTTTTGGGTAGCAATGATCAAAAAAGGATCAGGCAATGCATAGTTTTTCCCGGCATAGGTCACCAGTTTTTCCTGCATGGCTTCGAGCAAAGCCGCCTGAGTCTTTGGAGGAGTTCGGTTGATCTCATCTGCCAAAACCATATTGGCGAAGATTGGCCCTTGGTTAAACTGGAAAAACTTCTTGCCCGTGCTGTGGTCTTCTTCGAGAATCTCTGTCCCGATAATGTCTCCCGGCATCAGGTCGGGCGTAAACTGAATTCGCTTGAAGCTCAGTTCCATCACTTCGGAGATGGTTTTGACCATCAGGGTTTTTGCCAAACCGGGAACGCCCTCAAGCAAACAATGTCCTCCCGCCAAAAGGGTGATAATCACCTCGTCCAGGACTTCCTCCTGACCGACGATGACCTTGGCAATTTCTTTTTTCAGCAGCGGAATCTTCTCCACAAGCTGTTGGTATTTGATGAGTTCGGTCTCCAAGTTGGTTTAGGTTAAGGCGTAAACGACAATATTGACCCCAAAGCGGGTATTGTCGATTTTATTGAATCGTTTGTTTCGAAAATCGTAATCCCATTCGCAGCCATAGTCTTTGTTGCTATACAGTACGCCGATTCGGCCGTTGATTTGAATGGCTTTCAGGTAATCATGGACTAAATCATCCCCCCAGCCATTAAGCTCGAAGGAAGTGGTCGGAGGACCGTCCTCAAACTCGAAGAAGCATCGGTAAAGCCAATGGTCGTTGGGGATTTTTTGCAAGGCTTCCTCTCCAAAGGTTCTGGCCATTTCTTTTTCAAAGGATTTGGCGAAAAGCCCATCAATGTCATGATTGCAGTCATCCACAAAGACAAAACCTCCCCTCTCCACGTAGTTTTTGAAAATCTGACGCTCCTGCTGGGTAAACTCCACCAACTTGTGCCCGCTGAGGTAGCAAAAGGGACTTTTGTAAATCTCCTCGCTGCTCAACTCGATCACGCGCTCTTTCTCATCCACCGGAATTGTGGTGTACTCCACCAGGCTATGTAGGATATTGGAAGGCATGCGCTGATCCGTATCCCAATTGCCGGAGGTGTATTTGAGGCGGGTGAAGAAGAAGTTGCTTGCTTTCATTGGTCAACAGTCCACGGTCAACAGACCACAGCTGATTGATTTTCATTTCAAATAACAAATCCACAGACCAAGATTTCGGGAATTCACTTATGAAGTAGAAATCCGTGGACTGTGGTCTGTGGACTGTTGACTATTTTTTAAACTGCGTCAGACAAAGAAGTAAAGGTAAAGTCCCTAATCTTCATCGGAGGCACCATGTTTCCACCGGTACGCTCGGGTTTGCCCATGGCCTCGATGTTGTTGAGCATGATGATCGGACTTTCGTTGAAGCGGAAGTTTTTTACCGGGAATTTGATCTGACCGTTTTCGATATAAAAGGTACCGTCACGGGTCAACCCGGTGTAGAGCAAAGTTTGAGGGTCAACCGCACGGATGTACCAGAATCGGGTCACCAAAACTCCACGCTCGGTGTTTCGGATCATGTCTGCAAGAGATTGATCTCCCCCTTCGAAAATTACCCCGCTTGGTCTTGGAACTGGAATTACTCCCTGTTTTTGAGCCCAATAGCGGGAATAAAACATGTTTTTAACCACTCCATTTTCTACCCAAGTGGTTTTTTCCAGAGGCAGACCATCACCTGACCAAGGAGCAGATGGAATATCCGGATGGTTTGGATCTGAGTAAATATTTACCCGCTCATCGAAGAGCTTTTCACCCAGTTTGGTACCGCCGCCTTTCTTGCTGAGGAAACTTCGGCCTTCATCTGCACTTCGGGCATCCATGGCAAAAGTCAATAATCGCAGGAGATCATTTGCCGCCATAGGCTCGAGAATTACTGTGTATTTTCCAGGCTCGATGGCTTGTGCATTGACGGATGCTTTTGCTTTTTGTACGGCGATATTGGTGACGGGACCGGCTTTGAGGAGACTTGCATCATTGAAGTCCTTGCCCGCATAGCCGGAACCTGTTCCATCAGCTGTCCTTACTGTGACGGTAAAGTCCACTGAAGTACTTTGGTTATAGCCAAAAAGGCCTTTGCTGTTTCCTGTCGCAATGAATCCTGTGAAATCCTCCAAATACCCTGCAGCAGTCAGGTTATTATCCACGCAAGGCTTGATGCTGTCCACTGCCAACTGAGCCCGATAATCCGGATTGATTCCGTCAGTTGCTGGCGCAAAAGTCTTGGACGGGGCATAGTTTTGAGGACCGAGCATGGGCATGTATTCCGGGTTTTCCGGAGCCAATGCGGCGATTTCCTCTGCTCTTGCCACGGCTCTTTTCAGGGATTCATCATCGAATTCGTTGATGGTCGTGGTACCTGATTTTTTACCATAAACGGAAGTGATCGCGAGACTCAGCTCGTTGGTTTCACCACTGGTGTTGACTGTGTTTCTTGCATAGCGAATGTTTCCGGTACGGCCACCGCTGATGGTCACCTCGGTTTCATCGGCTTTAGCATAAGACAACACTTTATCTATGATCGCTTTAGCTTGTTCTTGAGTTAGTATAGCCATAGTAATTTTCAGGATTAAATAGATCTACCGGTGTTGATGACATTGACTCCGTCAAAACGGGTGGTAGGACTACCGTGGGAAACTGCGGAAACTTGGGAAGGCTGGCCTTTGCCGTCAAAGAAAGATCCAAACAAACGGTAATCGTCCTTGTCGCAAAGGGCTGAGCAGCTGTTCCAAAACTCCTGGGTATTGGACTGGTAGGCCACGTCCTCCAGCATTCCGGCGATTTCTCCGTTTTTAATTTCGTAGAAAAGCTGACCTCCAAACTGGAAATTGTAGCGCTGCTGATCAATGGAATAAGATCCGCGACCGAGGATATAAATCCCCTTTTCGATGTCCTTGATCATATCGTGAGGACTCATTTTAGCCTCACCTGGCTTCAGGGACACGTTTGGCATACGCTGAAACTGCACCGAGCTCCAGTTATCCGCAAAGCAACAGCCATGAGATTCGGATTCGTTGATGATTTTGGCCTGATCGCGAATGGCTTGATAGTTGACCAAAACTCCGTTTTTGATCAGATCCCATTCTTTGGCCTGCACGCCTTCATCGTCCCAACCCACATTTCCGAGGGAATTTGGCTGAATTTTGTCAGCTACGATATTGACCAAGTCAGAGCCGTACTTGAAGTTTTTGGTCTCCCATTTATCGAGTGTCGCGAAGCTGGTTCCTGCATAATTGGCTTCGTAGCCTAGCACGCGATCCAACTCCAGCGGGTGACCTACAGACTCGTGAATGGTCAATCCCAAATGGTCTGGATCTAGCATCAGATCATATTTTCCTGGAAGTACAGATTTAGCAGTCAATTTCTCTTTGGCATGCTTAGCCGCAGTCACCGCATCTTCCACCATGTCGTAGCTATTTCTGTAGCTATTGAAGCCAGCCGGATTCATGAATTTCTCGGAAGCCAATCCATCCAGGTATTCATACCCCATACCCATAGGTGCGCTGAGCGCTTGACGGGAACGGAAAAGTCCTTCCTGACGATTGACCGCTGTCACAGTGAAGTTTGGCCAAATGCGGTGAATGTCCTGATCGATGTAGGAGCCGTCTGTGGACGCGAAATACTTCTGCTCATTGATCATGAAAAGAGCCGAGTTGACAAAGGCAGCTCCATTATCCAAGGCGGCATTATTGACGGAAAGCAGCAAGTCAATTTTGTCTTTGACCGGCACTTCCATCGCGTTTTTCTTGATGGGAGTTTTCCAGCTCACTTCTCCGTATGCTTTCACCGGAGCAAGTACTACGGGTTCTTTTTGGAGTTTGGAATTGGCTTTGGCGATAGCTACAGCCGTTTCAGCGCACTTCTTGATTCCGTCCGGAGTGACGTCGGAAGTGGCAGAAAAGCCCCAGGTACCGTTGGCAATCACCCGGATACCGACACCGAAAGACTCGGCATTGGTGATGCCCTGCACATTTTTCTCCCGGGTAAACAGGTACTGCTGAAGGTAGCGGCCGATACGGACATCGGTGTAGGTAGCCCCAAGACCTTTGGTCGTGTTGAGGGCTACATCAGCCAAGAGCTTTTTGGCGGCAGCGTCCATTCCGGGAGCCATCAAATGCTCCGCAGCTACAGGTTTGCTGTATGCCACCAAACTTGGGATCATCATTGCCCCCAAACCAAGCCCTGAAAGGTGAATAAAATCTCTTCTCTTCAATGGTTTGTTAGTTTATAGTTTAGTTTATTCATTCTGAATCCAAAATGTAACCCGATTCCAATGGAATTTCAAAGGCTTTGTTACAACAGTTGAAAAATTGGGTTTAATGGGTCCAGAAGGATAGAAAGGTTGATTTTCTTTTGAATAAAAAAAGCAGCAATGTTTCCAAAGCTGCTTTTCATTAAAAAGTTTCACCCCTTGTTATAGACCTGTGACATAAATCATCGCCTGGGACTTGGAGGGCAGATTGCTTTGTCGCTGCCCGTTTCGATAACCTTGACCTACGCGGAGCAAGCCGCCGTTTTCGAAACGGATGGTCTCGATATTAAGCACTTCTTTAAAATATCCCATATCGAAATTTGGCCCCAAAACCTTGCCTTTGATGTGATGCCAAACTTCCACTTCGATATCCACATTCGGATTGTTTAAGTCACTGGAGGAAATGGTAAACTCCCTCAAAAAATCAGGTGAATTGGCCAAATCCACCCGGTAAGCATAGCGTGAGTCACGGGGGAAGGGATTGTTTTCGGTTCGGTCGAAATAATTGGCATTTTTATTTCCAAATGAGCGGATTTCTTCCCTTCCAGATGCGGTAACTCGATAAACACGAACTCCGGCAAAACCATAAATCTCAGGGTTTCTATTACTGGGAATTTCCTCAGCCAGAATAGAAGCCAATCTCACCGTAATTTTCTTTGTGGAGGAAGAAGCAGCAGCTATCACAGCCATGGACTTATTGGACTTGATGGATTTAGTTCCTGTCCAAGCTGGGTTTTCGGTCATTTGCTGGTTCCAGCCCCATTTTCCTGTAAATCCATTGCCTTCAAAGGAAAATTCCAGGTATCCCGTACGTCCATTATTGGTAAAGGTACCTTTCAGAATTTTGCCGGATTTATCAAAAGTCGCCTTGATCTCACCCACATTTCCGTAGGCTCCAGTGACTTGATTTCCAACTTGCTCCAAAACCAAGTCAGCGAAATTGGTCGTCCACTTTCCTGACCAGACCGCAGTTTGCAAATCAGTCACTTGTGAAGAGGAAGTCCTCTTTCCCGTCCATTGAAAATCAGTATTGGAAACATCAAAATCATTGACAAAGTACTGGGCTTTAGACCTGATATCTTGGAGTGAGATCGAATTATCATAGGCATAATTCCCTCTAAACCCTTGAACTTGAAGACTCTGTCCTGCCAATCTCCAAAAGAATTTGCCTCTTGCATTTCCATTGAAAAAAAGACCACGCAGCTCATAGTTGCCTGCATTATAGTACTCAAAGGCAATCACTGTACCTCCTCCGGCATAATCGCCATAGTAGGTCCCATTTTCATGGACCAATTTCACTTGACCATATTGAGTTTGGTAGGTTCCCTCCCACATCTGGGCTTGAGCCCAATGCACTAACAATACAAGGAGAAAAGCCAAAGAGATTTTGATTTTCATAACCAGTAGATTAGATCTGCTTTTTGATACAAGAATTTATAGATTGTTGATTTTCATATTTTTATGAAACTCAATTATTCAATGGTCGATTGATAAAGTAATCTTCGATGACTTTGCTTGGTCTGGAATCTTTGTATCGGATGGTGGTCTTGACATATCCGTCATAGGCCTGGGCATCCCGGGAAAAACTATAGAAAACTTCATAGGTCCGTCGAGCCAATTTATCTTCTCTTGATACCGTCATTTTGTAGCGATTGATCCGATCTTCATCGTTGAAAAACTGAGGGACTTGATTCCATGTCTGCATTACGACAGGTTTACCTCCTACCATGTGGTAGAGGGTGGTTTGGTTGTTTTTCACTTCAAAACGGGGGATATTTTGGGTGGCCTTGATATTGACAAAATTCAGATTTTGACCATGGGAAGAAAAGACCAACCCGGATAGCATAAGAAACATTAAAAGGAGCTTTTTCATCATTTGTAAGATTTGAATGCAATGAATGGTTGAAAAGAATTAGAGTTTATGGATGATTTCACCGGCAAGTTTTATCAGTTTTTCCCTGAGAAGTTGAGCTTCCTCTCCCTGATTGATTGTGAGCCGAAACATCAGTCCATCCTGATAGACAAAGAGCGAACCCTCCTCAGGAACCCAAGTTGCGGCTTGACCCAAACCGGATATAATTTCCCTCGCTTGATTTCCGGCTAATCCATCTCCCAGACCACCAGCCAAATCCGCTTGTTCCTGTGTGATTTCCCCCTTAGAAACGCGCTCCTGCAATGCATCTTTCATCAGCTGACCGGATGCTTGAATTTCTTCAGGCGTCAGCACTCTGTACTGAAATTCAAAATCCTTTTGGCTGATTTCCTGAATGCCACTCAACTCAAGCCGATCCAGGTCAGGCACTTGCACAGTCATATTGGCCACCGTCATGGGACGGGTGCGGCCACGATCCCAAGTGTAATTGAGCGCATGAAAAGATGGATTGGACATAGTGGTATTGTAATCCACATCGGCTTCTTCGGCTGGAAAGCCCATCGTCTTCGCGGCCATCTCCAAAGTCAACAGCTTATCGAGTTTGCCTTCATAAGATTTGGCGGCTTCAAACAAGCCCTTTGATTCAGCGAATTCTACAGCCTCCTCCAGGGAGCTGGATTTGCTTTTTTCTCCACAGGAATTCATTCCCAGAAGAATAATCAGGTAAAAAACCGTAGTTCTCATCGCTTACTTTTTGATAAATTCTACCCGGCGGTTTTGGGCCTTGCCATCCGGACTTCCATTATCGGCGATAGGCTCTGACTCTCCTTTTCCATCGGTACTCATCCGTGAGGCATCGATACCAAACTGACCCGAAAGGACTGATTTGACTGATTCGGCACGTTTTTGAGACAGAGACAGATTCAAGCTGAGGTCTCCGTCGCTGTCGGTGTGGCCGATGATTTGCACCTGTACAGAAGGATTTTCAGATAGTACAGTGGCAATTTCCTTCAACACCCCAAAAGATTCTGGTTTGATGGTAGCTGAGCCTGAGTCAAAAACAATCCCTTGTGTGATAAATTTCCCATCCGTGATCAGCTTGGACCGTGTGTCAGGCTGCCCCACGGCAAAGCGAAGATTGGACATCAAAAACTCCCTGTTTTCTATGAAAAAAGTGGCAGTCCCCAAAGCAAACCGATAATTGCCCTCCGCCTGAAATGCACGCGGAATATCCCAGACTTTAGATTCGTTGAGATATACCCTCAGTCTTGATTTTTGCTTCCAAATGGACACTTTCACTAAAGCATACTCTTCTCCTTCAGGAATGAAAAATTGCTTTTGAGGCTTGGTATTTTCCACCACTGCATCTCCATTGGCATTGTAGGAGAAAATGACCGTATTTCCGACGATTGGTTCCAATTCAATGAAGGTGGCATTTGCAGTACCGGCGTCAAGTAGATTTGGACTTTGATTTTCATCGATAAACATCAGCTTGGTCAGGACTGCATTTTCTTTGATCACAGCCAGATCAAACTCAATAGTGCAGTTTTCGGGAAGTGCCTTGACAAATTCAGGGTAAAGCACGCCCTCATCTGCAAAAACCAACCATTTCCCATCCAGTCCATCGATCGTGACTACCTCTCCGGAGGAATTGGTATTCCAGCGGGCAGGAAAATCCCCGACTGCATCCTGTGAGAAATCCTCAAAAGCGATCACCCGCTCACCGGGGATAAAATCGAAATTGGAATAAGTCTGCAACCGTGAAGATGAAGGGGAATTAGAATTCATTTCATTGGATGGATCAGCGGAATTCACGCCGGTTTGCTCGGGTATTTGGCCCTCAGATCCAGCTTCATTTTGGTCCTCCTGAGATTTATCCTTCTTTTTGAAGAGGTTGTTGACTCCCTCCTCCATTTTGTAGAAGGCCTTGTCTACTGTTTCGCTGGTTTTGGATTCTACTTTTCCTTCCGTCTGAGCTTTGGTGTTGAGGACGATGCGTTTTCCTAAACTTTGGGCTTGCACCTGCCCCAAAAAGCAAAAGCAAAATCCCAGGAATAAAAACTTTTTCATGATGCATTGAGGTTAAATTCCTCTGTTGGTGCATCCGAATCCAAAAAGTAAACATGTGGAGGAAGTTTTTTTGGTTAATTGGCTTCTGATAAATCGGTCGGGTATCTAAGTTCAGGGTTTGGAATTCGATGTTTGATTTTTAAGTGATCCGCTTATCCATAGTCTTGCCTCATGTGGTTTGATTCCAGCGTCAAACATCTTTTCCTCTTGTCCGAAAAAAAAAATTATGTTTACTTTTCCTTACTTTTTTAACCAAGGAATGTGAAAGAAAAGCAGCTGGAACTGCTCATGGCAGGTGATCGGGATACGCTCAAACAAATCTATCTCGAACATAAGAATGGATTTAAACTCTTTGCGAAGAGGTACACTTCGGATGAAGATCGAATCCAAAATACCTATCAGGACGCTATTATTGCCTTGATGGAAAATGCCCAAAAAGGAAAAATTCAAACGCTAAATTCCAGCATCGGCACCTACCTCTTTGCAGTGGGTAAATACCTTCTTTTCAAAAGCTTAAAAGAAAACAATCAGCATTTGGAAATCACAGAGGAGTTGATCGACACGATTCCATTCGAAACCTTCGAAGAAGAATCGAAAGAAGAATCGATCTATCAACTCAGGCAAAAGTTGAAAGCACTTGGCCCAAAATGCCAAGAAATCCTGCGGCTTTTCTATTACGAATCCAAAAACCTGGATGAAATCGCCCTAATCCTCGGGTATGAATCCAAAGATGTGCTCAAAAGCACCAAGTCGAGATGCCTTAAAAATCTCAAAGACAACCTAAACCGAAGTTAAAATGGATCAGGAAGAACTCATCAATGCTTACCTCGATGGCAAACTCAGCCCTGAGGATCGGCAACTTTTCGAACAACTTCTCAAGGAGCAGCCTGAATACAAGACGTTACTGGAGGAGCATCGCCAACTGAAAATCGCAGTTACGCTGGAGGAAAGATCCAAAATCAAGGATTTTCTGGTGGAAGTAGATCAGAAGGAAAAAGAAAATCCCAAACCAAAGGGAGGCATCAAGTCTTGGATTTATTCAGGCTTTGCTGCCTGTCTGATCGTCTTAGCCGGATTGTTTCTTTGGACCAACCTAAGCATGACTCCGGGTGAAAAAATCTATAAAAGCTATTACGAGGCTTATCCAAATCTTATCGCACCGACCGTGAGGGGAGAAACCCAAGCCAATCTCAAATCAGATGCTTTTTTGGCTTTTGACAATCAGGACTATCAAAAAGCAGCCGTCCTTTTCGAAAATCTTCAACACGAACCCGATTCCGACTATGCGGTATTTTACCTTGGAATTTGTCAATTAGAACTGGGCAGGCCGGAAAAAGCCATTCCCTCATTTCTAAAAGTCAAAGAAGATGCAGACAACCCTGACCGGATTACCGCTATCTGGTATGCAGCCTTGGGGTATTTTCTACTCAATAAAATTGAGGAAGGTACTCAGGCTGTAAACAAGGTGGCTAGGGCTGAAGGACATCCTCTGCAGGCAAAAGCACAGGAATTAGCCAAAATTCTGAAATAATTCAGTTCCGGGTCTTTCTGAGAAAAAAAACAATCCCAAAAGCAATCAACAAAATCAGTCCCAATCCAGCTATCCAAATTTGTAAGGATGAGTTCACCTGCATCGCATCTGCTTTGCCATTGAGCACAAATCCAGCCCAGAAGATCGGATGTCTTTTTAATGGATTGCCTTGGAGAAAATTCCGCTTGGCAAGTGTCAAGGCTACATTTTTGGGCTGACCTTTTTGAATTTGATCATAAAAATCAACCATCAGATCGGCTGTTTCCCGATCAGGAACCTCCCAAAGAGAGTAAACGGTACTTTTCACTCCTGCCAAATTCAACGCTTTAGACAGACTCATCAGCCCCTCCCCCGGCCTTAGCGTCCCTATTCCGGTGTTGCATGCGCTCAGCACCACCAACTCGGAAGGGAAATTCATTTGGTACAGTTCCCTTAGGAGCAACTTTTCTCCACCTGAAAAAATCAACGCAGACTCCTCGAAATCGGAGGGATTTTGCTCTGCATGCATGGCAAGATGATGCACCCGGTAGTCCGTGAAGCTATTGACAAAAGCAGTTTTGGTTGCCCCCTTGCCAACCAAAGATTTTCCTGAAAATGCGGAAGTCAACCGATCTACTTCGGCTCGATTGTTTTGAATTGCACGGTAGGTGGTGCCTTGATAATCCGGAGCAAAAGCGATCAGAAAATCGGTTTTCACAGCTTCATTTTTTGGGCTTTCAAATCCCATCTGACGAAAGGATTGCTGGTAAGAGACCACATACTTCTCAACCAAAAAACGTCCATCTTCATCGATCAACGCTTCAAAGGGCAGCGAATGAAGCAGATCATCCGGTAAAATAAACAGCGCTTCGCTGAGGGAATTTTCAACCGGAGAAATCAGAAGACGGTACAAGGTCTGAGCTGGCAATCGATAAGAATCGTCCAGTTTAGTCAGGGAAGCTCTAAATTCCCCCACCCAGGAATTGACAGTTTCACGGGCGGCTAAGGGAACAACCTGAATGCCATCCCGATCCACTTGCAGGACAAAAACCTGTCGCTCCGTGACCACAAACTTTAGCACAGTGAGATTTGAAGGAAGACCGATCTGAAATTGTCTCAGGTCAAAATCTCCACCTGTAAAAAATCGGTAAGAAGCCTCTTCTTCCATTCTCTTTTCGATTTCTTTCAGTTCATCTTGAAGGCTTTTATCTTCACTCCTAGCAGGATCCTGTTGATTGATTTCCAGGTTCTTATAATTGAGATCTCGGAGGATTTCAGAAGTCGAGCCCAGATATTCCTCATTTTTACTCAGGAATTTCTTCCAGCCTTGTTGGGATTCGTTGCGCTCCAACAAGGCAAGCAGCTGGTACTTTTCGCTCTCGGTCAACAGATTTTTCTCTTGCCAAAGGGAATAAATTCCCTCCTGTATCTGCCGGTGAATTTCCTCCAGGGATGAGGTATAGGTCCCTTTGAGGTAATACTCCTGAAACATCTCCGCCGCCAATCTGAAGAGCGTCAGGGAGGATTTTAGGTCAGTTTCAGTTCGGTTTTTTTGGCCAATCCGATAAAAAATCTGCCCTGACTTGATCAAGACGGTCAGGTAGCGTTCATTGTTGAGCTGCTTAAAATCCTGATAAGTAAGCTCAGGAATCGAGCTGGATTTTAGAGATTTTCCCAGCAAATCGCTCAGCATGTCCTCCAGCAAGTTAACGGCTTCGACTTCCTTTCCCATACGATTCAAAAGGTCGGCTTGGAGGACTTTGAGTGAAAAGCTACTGGATCCACCAAACCCAAACTGCTCCAAGAGTTGAAGACTTTTTCGGGCATAGGCCAGAGACTTTTCATTTTCTTCTGCATCGTAGTAGAGAATAGCAAGATTGGCTTGGTACTTCATTTGAAAAAATCCGGAAAGCGGAAGATTTTTCATCCGCTCATAATATTCCGCCCCAGCTTGGAAGTTTTTTAGCTCTTTTTGCAAAAATCCGGCTTCTTCCAGCATCGCAGCCAGAATCACCCATTGATCATTGTAGAGTTCTTTGGGCGCATTTCGGAGCAAGACTTCTGCCCGGTTCAGGATTTGATCGAGTTTTTGGTCAGCTTTGGTGGCGCCGTAAAATCGGGAATAATTGAGTAGAAGTTTTAATTCTAAATCCAACTCTTCGACTTCCTTGAGGGTGAAAGAAAGTTTTATTTCCCTTACATAGCTGTCAAAAAATCGGAGCAAATCCTCCGCAGCCTCGTAATTTCCATATTCGATTTCGGCAAAGATAAGATTGTTTAGAACGGTGGAAATATTGGAAAAATCATCCAGAAAGCTCGTTTTCCATATTTCAAAAGCACGATAATAGCTTTCCTGAGAGCGGTTTTGAAAACCTAAAACATCCTGCACATAGCCGAGATTATTGTGACAAAGGGCCGTTTCGGCGAAATTGGGCTTGGACTGTCGCTCAAAAAGCTGAATGGCTTTCTCATAGTTTCTGCCTGATTCCAACATTTTTTCCTGATAGAGGTAGATGTCGCCTTTTTGAAAGAAAATACTGGCCCATGCCTCCTCGGGAAGACTTTTCAACTCGGGCAATTTTGCCAAAGAATCAGCGAGTGCTAAACCTTTTTCACCTTCACCTTGTGCATTGAAATAAGCCATTTGAACTGCAGCGAGTCGAAGTTTTTCACTCGGAGAAAGATTGGTTTTTCCTTCGGAAAATTCCGCAGAAAGCTGCTCGATCAGCGGGATTATCTGGTCAAAATTGCTCTGAAATTGTTTTTTTTCGATTTGGGTAAGTATAGAATCGGCATGCTGGGAATTTGCTGGCTGGTAAATACAAAAGAGAAAAACGAAAATCAGGATCTTATTAATACTGAAGGGCATGATAAAACAAGTTTGTCGGTTGGTTAGGCCAAAAACCAATTTAAACTAAAAGAAAATAAGAGTAACAGAATTTTTCCAATCGGTAGATGACTCTTAATAGCCCAATCCCTAAAAGCTTTTTTGAGTGGTGAATGTTTCTCCAAAATAATAAAAAGCCCTCCAGATCACTCCAGAGGGCAATTTCAAACTTCAAATTTCTAATTTCAAATCCTTACACCTTCGGCACATTCCAGCCATTGTGGTAATTGGCTTTCATCAGCTGATTTGCTTCTGAATCTGTAAACATATTTTTCGCCGCATCCCAATAGACTTTCTTGCCGGTCTTGTAGGCAATATTCCCCATTTGGGCATTGATCGCAGCGACAGAACCGGTCTGTATTGCACATTTCAGCAACTTAGGATCGTTGGCAGTGACCGCTTCGATGAAGTTGACGGCATGGAGATCCAAGGCACTTGGGCCTTCAGGTCGGGTATGAGGCACTTCTTCCACTTTTGGCTTTCGCTGACCGTCCACGTTTTCGGTTTCAGGGATCACTTTCCATCCACCACGGTTCACGACCAAAGTCGCATTATTTCCGATGAAAGCGATGCCTTCAGTGGTTCCGTAGTTTCCTCCATCAATTCCGGTTGCATGTTCCCAAAGCATATTGAATCCCTCGTATTCATACACGGTCTGAAGCGTGTCGGGCGTTTCGGATGCATCATCGGGATAAGCGAACTTTCCACCGGAAGCCATTACAGATTTTGGTGCGCTCACACCCATCGCATAGAGTGCGATGTCTATTTCGTGTACGCCCCAATCAGTCATCAGACCACCTGCATAATCCCAAAACCAACGGAAGTTAAAGTGGAAACGGTTGGCATTGAACTCCCGCTTCGGAGCAGGACCGAGCCACATATCGTAATCCACTCCAGCCGGAGCAGGGCCATTTGGCACCACGGGAACAGGCTTCATCCAACCCTGGTAAGCCCAGCATTTGACCAGACGAATCTGGCCGAGTTTGCCGGACTTGACGTACTGAATGGCCTGATCGTATTGAGAACCGGATCGCTGCCACTGCCCTACCTGGACTACTTTTCCGTAGCGTTCTTGGGCTTTGACCATGATCTGACATTCTTCGATCGTGTTTGCAATCGGCTTTTCAACATAGACATGCTTGCCGGCTGACACTGCATCCACCATATTCAGGCAATGCCAGTGATCCGGAGTTCCGATGATGACGACATCGATATCCTTATCTTCGAGCATTTTACGGTAGTCCTTGTATTGCTTGGGACGGGTACCGCGGAGCTTGAATACATCCTCGGTCCGTTGGTCGAGGACACTTTGGTCCACATCGCAAAGGGCAACGCAGTTGACCTGAGCATTTTTCAAATGGGAATTCATATTGGACCAGCCCATTCCTTTACAGCCTATGAGGCCATAATTGATTTGATCATTGGGTCCGATGGTGCGGGTAAACTTCCCAAAATCTGCCGCTGTCAGGATCGAGGGCATGCTCAGCCCCGCTCCCAGCAGCATGGTATTTTGTATAAATCTTCTTCTTGAAGTCATGAGGGTTATTGAGTTATTGGTTCAAAATTGTCCACTGTCCACAGACGACGGTCGACCGTGGTCAGTGGACTGTTGACGAAAGATTAAAGCGGTCTGACCCAGATATTCCTAAATCGCACCGGATTGCCGTGGTCTTGCAGTTTGATTGGCAAAGCCTCGGCGTGTGCCTTGTAGTTAGGGATCCCAATGTACTCGGTAGGACCTCTGAGGATGACGTTATTTTGCACCAAAACCCCATTAATCAACACGGTCACGGTAGCCGGAGAAGTTACCATCCCGTTTTTGTCAAATCGCGGAGCTTTGAAAATAATGTCGTAGTAGTTCCACTCTCCGGGCGCTCTCAGCGGATTGACCAAAGGAGGATGCTGCTTGTATATACTTCCTGCCTGACCGTTGGTGTAGGTCTTGCTTTCGTAGCTATCCAAAATCTGGACTTCATACATGCCCATCAGGAAAAATCCGGAATTACCACGGCCCTGACCTTCTCCTACGATTTCAGTAGGCGCAGACCATTCCACATGGTATTGAGCGTCACCAAAAGGCAGCTTGGATTGGATATCGCCTTTCCCTTTGACCACGACCAATTCCCCGTTTTCGATTTTCCATTCTGCCGGACTGTTTCCGTCTTTTGCACTGACAAAGCCATTCAGGTTGCTTCCGTCAAACAGCACGATGGCATCAGAAGGCGGAAGATTGTTTTGTGCACCCGGGGTGATTTTTGGAGGAACTGGAGTATAAAACTCGGTAGCCTGTGGAGGCAACGGCGGAGGAGTTGGGTTTTGTTGGGCGAAAGATAAATGGCCAAGGCTGAGGCCAGAGGCAATCAATGCCAGGGTCAAAAGTTTTTTCATGGTACAATAGATTATTTTAGGATACTTGACTAAGGCAATAAATTACAGGAAAAAAGGCGTGAATCGGAAAGCCACTGATGGATTTTTGCTGGAAAAGCCCTTTTCCTTTTCTACTTTTCTGTAAAAATAGACCACCATGAAAAAATCGTTACTTGGATTGATTTTCGGCTTGATACTTTCCTTTCAGGCTTTTGCCCAAGAGGAATACTATTTCCCCGGAGAAAAATTTGACCCCTCCATCCCCTCTCCTTCCCAGTTTCTGGGCTATCCAATCGGGGATTGGCACACCAGGTACGACCTGATTGTGAAATACTTCGAAAAGCTGGATCAGATCAGTCCGCTTGCCCAACTCCAAACCATCGGCTATACTCACGAGCATCGTCCAAAGGTTATTCTGACCATTGCATCGACTGCCAACATGGGTAATCTGGAGCAAATCCGACAAAAGCAAGTCCAACTGGCAGATCCAAGCCAACCCAAGCCAGACGTAAACTCCATGCCCTCGATCGTTCACCTGGGCTATGGGGTACATGGAAATGAACCTTCCTCTGCCGAAGCTGCCATGCTTTCCGCCTATTGGTTGCTGGCTGCTCAGTCTGATTT